>JBPBPU010000016.1:0-44876 GCA_050954465.1 Janthinobacterium lividum | reverse complement strand
AAAAAGTCGTGGCACCACCACGTTTTACTGCTCGCGCCTATAAAAACCGCGCTATTTCCGGCGCTATCTCTGCAAACGACGGCCGCCCGGCCACCGGCCCCAGGCAGCGCTGTTGCAACGCCGCCAGCGCCACCGTTGCCTCGGTAGCGACCGGGCAATGGGCCAGCAATTCCTCCAGCAAGCAGCCAAAGGCGCGGGCTTCCAGGCGTTGCAGGGCCAGGGCTTCGGCAGTAGCCGGCTCGAAGAAACTGGCAGCGCCAAAATCAGTCAGCAGGCAGTTGCCAGCGCTGGTGTTCAACATATTATGGGCGTACAAGTCGCCGTGCAAAATGCCCTGGTGGTGCAGGTGCGCCACCGCCGAGGCAATACCGTGGGCTATCCGCACGGCCGCCGCCGGGCTGTAGGCGGTGCCGGGCGCGTACACATCGCGAGTACAAGAGGCCAAGCTGGGCGGCCCAGCCATATTACTAAACTCGGGGGCAATAAGCGCCAGTACCAGGCCCTCGGCTTCGGCTGGGTGCTGGCTTATTTTGCCTTCTACTGCTACCAGGTTTGGGTGCTGGCCGGCGCGTAAGCAGGCCAGCATTTCGCAGTGTGGCAGGCCGTCGCTGGTAATGGCCCCTTTGAAAAGCTTCACGGCTACGTCGGTAGCAGAGGAGGCGGCTGGCCGCTGCCAGGTGGCCCGGTAAATAACTCCCGAGGCTCCTTCGCCCAATTGCTCCTGCACTACCAGCTCCTCCCACGGCACGGCTGGCAGCGGCGAGTAGGTGCCGGGTGCCGCTTCAGCCGAAGCGGCCAGCGGATTGCCCGCATACGCCAGCCAGGCCAATTGAGGAAGTTCCAGCAGCCACGGCGGCAGGCTGGAGAGCTGGTTGGCGGCCAGGCGTAGCAATGCCAGCTGGGTACAACTGGCCAAAGACGTGGGTAGGCTGGTGAGCTGGTTGCCGGCCAGCATGAGCTTTTGGAGCTGGGTGCAACGGCCTATTTCGTTGGGCAGGTGCTCAAGCTCGTTGTCGGTGAGGATGAGCCAGCGTAGCCTAGGCGGCAAGGCTGCGGCGGGCAGCACCCGAATTTGGTTGGCTTTGAAGCCGACCATCTGCAGCTGTGGGCACTGGCCGAGCACCTCCGGCACGGCCGTAAACGCATTATTCGAGCAGAAGAGGGTGTGCAGCCGATGGAGCTGGGGCAGGTCGGCGGGCAAGGCCGTGAGCTTATTGCCTGACAGATTTAGGATTTCGAGCGAGTCGGCGAGGGCGAATATTTCCGGGGGAAAATCGGTGAGGCCCGCCGACAAGTCGAGGCGGCGCAGGCCGGCGAGGCGGCCAGCCCGTAGGTCTTCAAGGGTGTGCATGGGGGCAAAGGTCGGCGCACGGCGGTTCTTGGCGGCGCGAACCTAGTGGTGCTGGTGCGCTTCCTCGGGGGGCGGGGGAAGCTCGGTGGCGGCCCGGTAGAGCAGGGCGGTGGGCACGCGGGGGTAGTGGTGGTGCAGGTGGTGAAACGCGAATGAGGCCGTAATGGGCGTCCAGGCCTGCGCCAGCGCGGCGGCGGTGCGGGCCACCGGGTTGCGCGACGAAACGTGGTGCGGAATATAGGACGCCCAGATGGGCATAGTCGCGCTCATAAAAAACGCCCCGCCCCAGTACACTAGCCCTACCAGCGAGCCGGTGAGCCAATAGAGGCCGCTAAAACCCAGCAGTAGCAGCAGGGTAGCGCCGGTTTCGAGGAGTTGTATCTGCTTGGTATTGGGGGCGATGCGCAGGGCCTCGCGGCGCAGCATGAGGGTATGCCACGGCCCCTGCCACAGCACCCGTCCAAAGCTCCAGGTGGCGGGCGCGCCCTCGGGGTCAGCCTCGGTGAGGCAGCGGCCGTGGTGGCGCAGGTGCGTCACCTGCAAGCCGTGGCCACTTTTCAGAATCAGCAGGCCGCTGAGGGTGAGCACCCGTTTATTGGCCGTTTTGCTCAAACCCAGAGCGTTGTGCATGGCGTCGTGCATTTGCACAAAAGCCGCCAGGCACACCAGCACCACCAGCGGCACAGCCAGCCACCACCAGCCCAGCAGGGCCAAGGCTACGTAAGCAGCCAGCAATACCCAGGGCCGGGCCAGCTCGATGCGGCGCTGAGCAGGTGTTAGTTTCAACTCCATAGCGGTGCTGATTAAATTATGTAGGTGTCAAGGAGGAGCAAGCTCGAAAGAACGTTCTTTTTTGTTACTAGTACGCTGTTCAGGAAGTCACCGGTTAGTTTGCCCGGCGCTTCAGTGCCGGGTTATTGATATTGATTTTTCTCCGGGCTTTAGCCCCTGTGCCAATTGGTACCAGTAAGGGCTAAAGCCCAGGTAAAAAACCGACTACTACCCTAGCGCTAAAGCGCCGGGCAAACTACCAGCAAACTTCCTGAACAGCGTATTAGTACTTCTGCGCCATTACTCCCGGCTTTCGTAGTGGAGCGGTAGCGCGTAGGCCGGAATGTCGGCCGCCGCCACTGCTCGCCAGCTTCCCTTAAACGAGCCGTAATATCCAAACAGCTTGCCGACCATTGGGTTGCGTACTTCCACTTGAATGCGATAGCAGGCCGCCTCGTCGTCGTACCACTCCTCCACGTCGGCCAGGGTGGCCAGCAGGTGGGGCAGGCGCAGGCTGAGCCGCCCCGTGTGTAGGCGCTGCTGCCCGGCGTGTAGTCGCAGGCCGCCCTGTGCCGTCACCGACAGCGCGATATCCACCACCACATGCTGGTGCGTGCCCAGGTAGTCGATGATGCAACCGCGGCTGAGGCTACGCACCATTGTGGCATCGAAACAGCGGGTGTGGCGCGGAAAGAAGAAGCGCCGAATCCAGGTAACGGTTTCGCGGCCCAGCGGGTCGCGGTACGCGTAGTTTTCGATGCGAAACGGCACGTTTTCGCCGGTTTCGGGAAACGTTATTTGCCGGGCCAAACCCAGGCGTAGGAAGGGCGCCGTAAACAAAGGCGCGTGCCACACCCGCTCCATCACCCCCTCGCCCACAAAGGCCCGCGCCTGCTCGCTGCTCACACTCAGCCGCTCCTGAATGCGCGGGTGCAGCCGCTGAAAATCGGCCCCAAGCTGCTGCTGGTAGATGGAAGGCATGAATGGAGCAAGGGTTAAAGCGAATTTCAGCGCAGTGTGCGACTACAAAAGCCTTAAAAAAGGCTTTTGTAGTCTAACTACCTTATTTCGGCGGCTGGCGCAAGCAGCGGGCAGCGCTGGGCAGTAGCTCGGGCGGCATGAGTAGCTGCGCAGCGGCCATAGCCATAAGCGCCACGTTGAGGGTCAGCGGGTTAAAGGGCGCTACGAATACGGCTGGCTGGCTGAAGAGTGCGCCCGCCCCCAGCACCAGCAGCCCCAGTAGGTGCAGCCAGTATACTGGCCGCAGCCGCCGGGCCGGCAGCAGCCAGAACAGCAGCCCAAACAGGATTTCGCCCACCCCCACGGCCGAGGCTACGTGGTGGGCCGCCGGGGCCGAAAAACCAGCTCCTTGCAGAATCCTCAGCTCGCCGGTATCCGGAAATAACAGCTTGGGCACGACTCCCTGGTACACCCACACGGCACCCAGCGTAGCCCGCAAGAGCCAGTCGGCCAGGGCCAGCCGCCGCGATACGGCGGGCCGCTGCCCGGTTTCGAGCCAGAGGCGCAGGCAGTCGAAGCTCCAGGCGGTGGCCCAGCCAATGAGCGGCCGAAACGCCAGCCTATCGAGCCACTGCCCCAGCCAGCCGCCCCGCGTCTGGTAGTCGTAGCGCGTAAAAAACCGCAGGCCCTGGGCCGTTGGCACATATTTCCAGTAGCCGGCCCCCTCGCGGATGAGCGACACCCACTCGTCCGACCAAAACTTGAGCACAGAAGTGCGCTCTCCATTGTTGTCTTTAGTACCCAGGCTTTCCCCGCGCCCCGCCACCCCTAGCCCAAAGCCGATGCGCGTGGCGTAGAGAAACTGCTGGGGCTCGGTTTCTGAGGGCCGGGGCAGGTACGTTATTTCCGTGAAGCGCAGGTCCCACTGCTGGTGTAGCTCGGGCTGCTGGGTGTGCGCCCACAGCGCCTCCAGGGGGCAGCAAATGCGGGCTTCCACGTAGATGGGCGGGTTTTTCATAGCGCAGGCGCAAGGTACGCTTCCGCTGGCTGCTACGCGGGTTGGCTGGCTGGCCAGGGGCTTAGTGGGTCGTTGCCGACGGTCTGTGGCTCGGTAGCTGCTGGGGCTACGCGGCTGAATAGCCGCCGAAGCACCAAATGCGTGGGCAGGTAAAAAACCACGAACAGCGCCAGCATCCAGCCCACCAGGTACACCGGGGCGGGCAGCCAGGTTTGGGCCTGGGCATCGTTGAAGCCAAACACGTAATTAACATTGACCGGAATTTTGGGGTCGGCGAGGATAGTGCCAGCGGGCGGCAAAAAGAAAAACGCTATCAGGCACAAGCTCCAGCCCAGCCCCGTCCAGGCCCAGAGGGCGCGGCGGTCGTAGCCAAGGCGCTTCACCATAAAGAGCAGCAGGAAGGGTAGCCAGCCGTGGAAAAACGAGAGCCCCCGCAAAAACAGCGAGTGGTTGGCCTCGAACATATAGCCCGTGAGGCCCACGAGGCGCACACCCAGCAGCTCGCCCAAAAAATCGGCGCACCATAGAATCTGCGGCACCAGAATGCCCACCGTTGCCATGGAGGCGGGCAGCGGGTGCTCCGTCCAGAGGCCGATGAGGCAGAGCAGCAGCGAAATATCGCAGAAATATAGAAAGTTGGTGGGGCCGTAATTGTAGTAATACACCGGCACCAGCACCACCACAAAAGCTGTAAGGGCAAGCTTGAGCGGCAGCGGCAGGCGGTTGTGAACAGTAGCCATAGCAAAAGAGGGGGCTGACGAGCCGGCAGCAGACATACTGCGGCTTTGCCACTGCGAACTACGGCAATTACCAAGCGTTGGCAAGAGCGAAATTTGCTATTTACCGACTCCGAAACCCCGCCTCTCTACCTATTAAAACAAGTATAATCAGTCCGTTAACCTCAATGGAATCAGACTTTAGCAATAGCTGCTTTAGCCCATGTTCTGCTGCTTTTTACGGGCAGTACGAGCACGCAATACCCCGCCCCTACCCCAGCGCCTGCGCCAAATCGGCCAGCAACTCTGCTGGCTCCTCGATGCCCACGCTCAGCCGCAGCACGCCCGGCGTGATGCCCAGCGCCTGCCGCTGCGCCGCCGTAATGCCCCGGTGCGAAGTGGCAGCCGGGTACGAGCACGACGAGGCCACCCCCGCCAGTGAAGGCGCCAGCGGAAACAACTGGCTCCGTTGAATAAACCGGTCAGCGGCGGCCACCGTGTCGTCGGCGAGGCGCACCGAGAGCATCCCACCGTACCAACCGTTTAGCAGCTGCGCCGAGGCCAGTGCGTGGCCCGGGGCACTGGGCAAGCCCGGATAAAATACTGCTGCCACTGCCGGGTGCCCGGCTAGAAACTGCGCCACCGCCAGGGCATTTTCCGAGTGCTGGCGCAGGCGCAGGCGCAGGGTGCGCAGGCCGCGCACGGCCAGCCAGCTATCGAGCGGGGCCAGCATGAGGCCGATGTTGGTGGCTACCTGGCGCAGGCGCCGGCCCAGGGCGGGGTCGCGGGCCACGACTACGCCAGCCGTTACGTCGGAGTGGCCGGCCAGATACTTAGTAGCCGAGTGCCACACCAGGTCGGCGCCCCAGCTTAGCGGCTGGGTGAGCATGGGCGTGGTAAACGACGAGTCGATGAGCAGCAACAGGCCCTGCTCCTGGCAGGCGCGGGCCAGGCGGGGGCCGTCGAGCACGGTCAGCAACGGGTTGCTAAGCACTTCGGCCAGTACCAGCCGGGTGGTGGGCTGGCGGTGGCGGGCCAGGTCGTAGAGGTCGGCCAGCGGCACGTAGCTCGTGGCAATACCCAGCCGGGCCAACTCACTGGACAGCAGCACTACCGAGCCGCCGTACAGCTCGGCGGGGCATAGGATGTGGTCGCCGGCCTGGCAGGTAGCCAGCACGGCCGCCAGCAGCCCGGCCAGGCCCGCGCCAGTGGCTACCCCCCCGCCGCTGGCCCCTTCCAGCCGGGCTACTTCAGCCACCAACTCGTCGGAGTTGGGGTGCTCGGCGCGGGAGTAGCCGTAGCGCCCGCCGTGGTCGGGGGTAGTGTAGTATTCCTCCAGCTCGGCCAGCGAGGCAAACTTAAAAACCGAGGTTTGGTATATCGGGGTGACTTTGGGGTGGATGTTATTCATCTGAGAAAGCCAGGCAGCTTTTTAACTAAGAAAGCACTGAAGCACAACGTTACTTTGTTCCACAGTCCTGTTCTTATAGAAACTCCAGTTAATTAACGCACCTGCTGCATCGCAAAGATGCAGCTTGGCCCAGTTTGATGCCTGAACTTGACTTATTGGCGATTATAGCCGTATTCTTAAAGGCAGCTGTCAGTATGTGAATACTGATAACTCTCCTCCTGGGATTACACTGAAATGTTTTTGCCCGATGTGCAGATGCCAGCTTTCGTACAGCGCGCTGTGTACGAAAATATCCAAGCTTAGCCCTCCTTCCACTAACACCCGCAAATCGGGCACTCCTTTGCCAAACTCGACGTGTAGTACACGCTTAGCCAAAATATTATGCGAAAGGATTTTCATGCCCTCCTCGCGGGTAAATTCTCCTTGAAAATCGACCTCTCCAACAAGTATATACTCCTCATTTAAGACCAGTCTCCACGGACACTCTACCCGAAGAGTGGCGTCATTATCAAAAACAAATGTGGGGAAGTCACCCTTAACGCTCACAATTTTTGTGCCCGTCAACTTACGAATTTCTTGGGCATCTGCCTGCGTCATGTCACCTTTGCAATACAATCCATTAAGCTGACAAACAATTTGTTAGCGGGATTCGTCACCTACTCTTCCCGCCGGATTTCGCGGGCATTTTCCAGCGCCTGGCGGGCCATATCCTCTACCAGCTCTACTTGAGAGGCTGCGTTTTGCTCAGGCATGAGGTGTTGCATGAGCATATTTTCGCGGGCAAAAACCTTCATCAGCACAATGAAATACGAGAGCAGCAGCGGTCCGATAACCAGGCCCACGATGCCGAAAATATCGACGCCCAGCGTGAGGCCCACCAGCGTAACCCAGGGGTGAATGTCGCCCATGTACTTGCCCATCCAGATGCGCAGCAGGTTATCAATGTTGATGATGACGACGACACCCACCACCAAGATGCCGATGCCCTGGTTGGTGTGCCCCTGCGCAAACTGGTAGATGGCGGCCGGGCCCCATACCAGTGGGGTGCCCAATACCGGAATAAAGGCCATAAAAAAGGCTATTACCGTCCAGAACGGCCACTCGGGCACCCCAAATACCCATAGCGTGGCCCCCGTGAGCAGGCCCTGCACCAGGGCTACTATGCCCTGGCCCAGTACGTTGGCATTCACGTTATTTTTGAGCGACTCGCTCAACTCGTCCATCGTTTTTTCGCGGAAGGGCAGGTAGCGGTGTACGCCGGCCAGAAAAGCCTCCTCCTGCATGAAAAGGTAGTACATGGTGAAGAGCATCAGGCCGATAATAACGATGACGCTGAGCACGCTGCTGGCCAGGGTCGGAATCCATTGGCTGACCCGCGCCGCGCCCTGCTGCAAGAGTTGGCGCACCTGGTTTTCCTGCGTTACCTGCATGCCTACTTTGCGCTGCACACTCTGCACGGCGGCCAGAATCTGGTCGGGGTGCTTGGCTAGCTCCGTCACCCGGTCGATGAGTAGGGAGGAGAGGGCGAAGAAGGGAATCACCAGCACGATGATGGCAAACAGCAGCAACAGCACTGTTACGAGGGTGCGGTTCCAGTGGCGCTTATGCACCAGGGCCGTAAACCACGGCCGCAGCACCACATACAGGATGCCCGCGCCCAGAAAGGCCGTCAAGTACTGCAATAAGCCGTAAAAGGACAGCAGCCCCAGCACCACAATCGTGACGATGAGTAGCAGGAAGCGCTGGCGGGGCGAGTAAATATTGGTTTCGGTGGAGCTGGGCATAAGTTGAGGTTACAGTTGATTATAGCTTTTGTAATTCGGTGGTGTACTGCTGGCATTCCTGTTTCAGTTCGGCGTACTTGCACAGCCGCGTGAGGTAGGCCTGGGATGCTGTTTTATTTTTCAGGTTGAGGCTGATACGCACCAGGTTGTTGAGGTTTTGCGGGTCGTTGGGGTTACGCTGGTCGGCTTGGGCAAACCATTTATAGGCCTCCGCATCCTGCTGGGTGAAGGCGTAATAATTGCCCTTGTTGAAGTAGCCCAGTGGGCTGTTGGAGTAGTATTTAAGCAGCAGCTCGCTCAACGCCAGCCCACGCTGGTAGCCTTCGGTGGTGCCGCTCTGCCAGTAGGGCACCATATATTCTTCGAGGCTTCTCGCTATAAAATCGGCTTCCGGCGCGGGCAGAGCCGCGCCGTCGCGCCAGCGCCAGGGCTGGCCCTGGGCCGACTGCCGCCAGGCTAGCGCCTCACTCAAAATCTGGTATTGCTGGGGCGCATCACCCAACATTTCGGCTGCCTTGGCTAGCCCAAAGCGGATGTCAAGCCGGTTGGGGGCCAGCGCCAGTCCTTTGCGCAGCTCCGTCATCGCCTGCTTTACTCTCAGAGGATTATAGCCGCCCTCGCCGATACTGCCCACTTCCTGGCCCGTTTTAGGGTCCTGAATGCTGAACTCTCCCCCACCGGCCGGCTTGGTCGAAAGCGCCAGCACACTGGTATCGCTCAGAATAAGGTTGAACTTGGCCACGTACAAGTCGAGGTCTTGCGGCTGGGCCTTTTCCCACTGGGCTACCACGGCGGCGGCCTCTTTTGTTTTGTGCTGGAGCATCAGCGCCCGGTAGCGAGCCCGAAAGCCTGGGGCAGGGCCAAAACTCAGGAGCAGCCCCACGGCCAATCCTAGCCAGACTAACGTAAAGTAGCGCATAAGTAGGGAGTTAGGTTATAGCACAAAGTGGCACTCCGCGCGGCTGCATTAGCGGTAAGGAAACTGGTTAAGGAGAAAGCAGCCGCAATGGCACTCCGCGCTAGAACGGAGTACCACTCTGTTTTACTGCCCGCAAATTGCTGCACCAAAGCAACGTAGCACCTCACCTGGTTTTCATGTGCCTTGAACGCAAAAATGCCCGCGCCAGCCGAAGCCAGTACGGGCATTTTCAGTTTTTACTTGCAGTATATTAAGCCGAAGCCGACTCGGCCAGCACGATAACACTGTTTTGCAGCACTTCCACCACGCCGCCACTCACGTGAAACGTGCCTGCGCCGCCGCCGTTCAGCACCACGTCGCCAGCGGCCAGAGCCGAAATCAACGGGGCGTGGTTATTGAGCACTTCAAACGAGCCATCGGAGCCCGGAAACCGCGCCGACGTCACTTCGCCCTCAAATACTTTCCGGTCGGGGGTGATGATTTCTAGATGCATACACAGTAGATGAGTGAATAAGTGAATGGGTGAATGAGCGGTCGACTAAGAGTGATGCTTTACAGCCTTATTCACTCAATCGCTCATTTACCTATTCACTCCTTTATTTAGCTTCCGCAATCAGGCGCTCGCCTTTGGCTACGGCATCTTCGATATTGCCCACTAGGTTGAAGGACGACTCGGGCAGGTGGTCGTACTTGCCGTCGATGATTTCGTTGAAGCCTTTGATGGTGTCTTTAATATCAACGAGCACGCCTTGCAGGCCAGTGAACTGCTCGGCCACGAAGAAGGGCTGCGAGAGGAAGCGCTGCACGCGGCGGGCGCGGTTTACAGTCTGCTTGTCTTCCTCGCTCAGTTCGTCCATGCCCAGGATAGCGATGATGTCCTGCAGCTCCTTGTAGCGCTGTAGAATCTCCTTCACGCGCTGGGCGGTGTTGTAATGCTCAGCCCCGAGGATGGTGGCGTCGAGGATGCGCGAAGTGGAGTCGAGCGGGTCAACGGCGGGGTAGATACCTAGCTCGGCGATTTTGCGACTCAGTACCGTCGTGGCATCCAAGTGGGCAAACGTGTTGGCCGGGGCCGGGTCGGTCAAGTCATCGGCGGGCACATACACGGCCTGAACCGACGTAATAGAACCGCGCTTGGTGCTCGTGATGCGCTCCTGCATGGCACCCATTTCGGTAGCCAGCGTGGGCTGGTAGCCCACGGCTGAGGGCATCCGGCCGAGCAACGCCGATACCTCGGAGCCCGCCTGGGTGAAGCGGAAGATGTTGTCGATAAAGAACAGAATGTCACGGCCAGCACCGGTGCCGTCGCCATCGCGGAAGCTTTCGGCGATAGTGAGGCCCGAGAGGGCCACACGGGCGCGGGCTCCGGGAGGCTCGTTCATTTGCCCGAACACGAGGGTAGCCTGCGACTTCTCCATCTCGGCCATATCTACCTTACTCAAGTCCCAGCCGCCTTCTTCCATCGAGTGCTTGAAAGCATCGCCGTAGCGGATGATGTTGGCCTCAATGAATTCACGCAGCAAGTCGTTGCCCTCGCGGGTGCGCTCGCCCACGCCGGCAAACACCGACAAGCCCGAGTAGGCCTTGGCCACGTTGTTAATAAGCTCTTGGATGAGCACGGTTTTACCCACGCCAGCTCCCCCGAAGAGGCCGATTTTGCCGCCCTTCACATATGGAGCGAGCAAGTCGATTACTTTAATACCAGTGAAGAATACTTCCGACGAAGTCGCCAGCTCTTCGAAGGCTGGGGCATTGCGGTGAATAGGCAAGCCACCAGTGCTTACAGGCTGCGGAATGCCGTCGATAGCCTGGCCAATAACGTTGAAGAGGCGGCCTTTCACGCCATCGCCAGTGGGCATGGTGATGGCGTGGCCGAGGCTGCGAACCTCTGCGCCGCGGGTCATGCCTTCGGTCGAGTCCATGGCAATGGTGCGGACCCGGTCTTCGCCCAGGTGCTGCTGGCATTCCAGCATCACTACCTGGCCGTTGTCTTTGGTCACTTCCATCGCATCATAGATGCTCGGAAGGTCGCCCTCGCCCGCGAAGCTCACGTCCACCACGGGGCCGATAACCTGGGTGATTTTGCCCGTATTCGCCATTTGTGTTTATTTTACTGAGTTAGTACGATTTTGAGGGTGCAAAAGTACGCCTCAAACGGGGCTTTTCAAAGCCCGTCCGCGACCCTGGCGGTCCCCGGCCCGTAGCGGTTGGCTAGCCTTGGCGCCCTACTTTTTTGAAAAAAGTTGTCGGTTACTCTTGCCTCGTATTATTCCGGTCGTACATTTGCAGCCCCGAACGGCACTTCGCCACCGGGAATCTGTCCGATGGTGTAACTGGCAACACGCTTGATTTTGATTCAAGAAAGTCCAGGTTCGAGCCCTGGTCGGACAACCTAGGCATAAAATAATGCCACTGAATAGCCCGAAAATGGCCTTTCCAGCTTGCTGGGGAAGGTCGTTTTCGGGCATTTGGCATTTCGGCGTTTACCCATTGTTTACCCAATGAATTATTCGGCCAAAATTGTGCTGCGCAAACCGCCCAGGCAAGACGGCACTTGCCTACTGCGCCTGCAGGTTATCATCAACCGGGCGCTCTGCCCCATCGGGCTCGGCATCAGCTGGTGGCCCGAGCTGTTCGACGAAAGCAAAGGAATCTGCGTGGCCTCGCTGCCGGCGGCCGGGCGGCCCAAAAATTACCGGGCGGTGCTCGCGCAGGCCCGGGCCGTGGTGGGCATCGCCATCGAGGAGGATGCGCTGGCCAAGCGGGCGGCCGACTACAATTTGCTCATCGGCCAGGCGCTCGGGCGGGCCAACGAGGTGCTGGTGCAGTACCGGCTCAGCAAGAAGCCGCTCACGGTGGAGGCGTTTCTGGAGGACTATAATTCGGCATCGAGCAAAACCGACTTCCTGGCCTTCTTTCAAAAGAAGCTGGCCCAGCGGCTCAAGCGCAAGCAGATTGCCGAAACTACCCACATCAGCCACCAGAGCACCTTGCGGCTACTGCGGGCCTTCCGCGACCCGATACCCTTTTATAGCTTGTGCCCGCAGTTCGTGGAGGAGTTTCACGCCTTCGTGCAGCAGCAGTCGAAGAGCCCCAACACCTGGTGGGGCCGCCACAAAACGGTGAAGGCCTACCTGGCCCTGGCTCGCAAGGCAAAAATCAAGTTTGAGGACCCCTATCAGGACTTTCAAAACAAGTCGGTGCGGGGTAGCTGGAAGGCCCTGCCGCCGGCTGAGCTGGCGGTGCTCGAAAAGCACTACGCCGCGTGCGTGCCCTGCTCGGTGGAGCGGCGGGTGCTGCAGAAGTTTCTCTTCAGCTGCTACTCCAGCCTGCGCCTGAGCGACCTCAAGGCCGTGGACCAGGCCACGTTTAGCGGTCGGGAAATGACGTTTCGCATCAAGAAGACCTATTCCAAGAAGCTGCGCGACATGATGCTGCCGCTTACCAGCCGGGCGCTGGGCTACCTGGAAGACGCCCGGCGCGAGAACGAGCTACCGGGCTTCTACGACTACGCCGACCAGTACTCGAACCGGGTGCTGCAACGCCTGGCCCAACAGCTCGGCGTGAGCACCCACCTGCACCACCACGTCGGCCGCGAAACCTTCGCCACCAACTTCATCCGGCTCGGGGGCAAGGTCGAAGTGCTGCAGAAGCTACTGGACCACGAGAACATCCAGACCACCATGAAGTACGTGCACGTCGATGACGACATGAAGCGGGCGGCCATCCAGATGCTGGAAGCAGTACAAAGCAGGTAAAAAACAGAAAAGTTTTCCACATTTTCGATGTTTTCCAGGTTACACACCCCGAAAAAAGCTACCAAGGGGGAACCTGATAGCTATCTAATCTGCAATTACTTACCTAAAAATCAACGGGTCTTTTTTGAAATTCCAAATTTCTAGTCAGGTTAGGAAGCTGTAACTCATACCCGGTACCTTTACAGCGCACGGTTAAATCACCTCGCCTCGGCATCCTTGGAAAAGGAAAAGCCCCGGCCGGTACGAACGGTCGGGGCTTTAAGAAGAAGGTGGTAAGAACACCTAATTCTCCCTGATATGAGAACTAAGCGTGTGAAAACGGGGGCCAAGTTGCGACTTGACCTCCGGCTGTCCGAAGAGCTAATCAAGTGGCTCGTCGGGCTTGCAATTAGCGGCGGTGCCCTCTCGGCGGCTGTCCACTACTTGTAAGAGGCGGTAAGGGGCCGGGCCGGAAGGCTCGGCCCCTTACTTTTTATTACCTGTGATAAAATCTACGCTACAAAGCTAGGGTAAGTTTAGCACATTCTGACACTGCACAACATTACACGACACCATAGAACACTACACAACACTAATTAGCACAGAATATTCCTGCTAACTTAACTGAAAAAGCCCAGCCAATCGGCTGGGCTTTCTGTTGGGGGCTACTTAAAGAGCCAGACGTAGCCCATATCCTGAAACGGGTCGTCGTAGGTGTACCCCGCCTGCTGCAAGGCCAGGTAGACGGTGGTGGGCGAGTAGGTATCGCTGGGATAGAACGCCTGCAGGCGCTCGTACACTTGCAGGGTAGTGAGCTTGAGCCCAGCCTCCTCAAGCGAGGCGGCGGGCTGGAATTTCTCGCGCAGCTGCTGCATGAGGGCCACGAAATGCGGGTCTTGGGGTTCCATTTAGCGGCGGGTGAGGGTGGAGAGAGCAAGAAGGCGCTGCTGGCGCACGGCCTCGGCCAGCCCCGCGATGGGGCCGACGTAGCGGAAGTAGGTCGCTTTCATGGGTCGGGGCTAGTTGAGCAGCTTGCAGCGCATGAAACCACCCTGTTCGAGCAGGCCCAGGTAGGCCTCGCCCAGCACGCGCACCCGGAAGGCGGCATCGTCGGAGCGCATCAGGTCGCGGTACAGCTCCTGGCTGTCGGCCGGGCGCCAGGCGGCGCGCACGGCCAGCACCTCGCCCAGCTCGGCCATCTGGTCTACCCAGTCGGTGCAGACGGCGGGCTGCTGCACGCGCTGGCGCAGCTCGGCCACGCGGGCACGGCGGGCGGCCTCGTAGCGCAGGGCGGCCAGCCACTCGGCCAGGGCCTGGGGGTCGTCGTGCTCGTGGGCCTGGTGGTTGGCCTGGAGCTGCTCTTGGGGCGAGAAGAGCGGGTTGCCGCTGCACACGGCGAGCAGGGCCTGGCGTAGCTCGCCAAGCGGGGGGTGCCCGGTTACATGGGTTTGCATGTAATTTTGGGGTAAGGTTTACAAGAACCCAACCGTAGTACCTGTGCAACCAGGTGCTATATCGGAGGTCACCCCTTGCCGGGGGTGGCCTCTTTTTGCTTACTACGGATTAGGCTGCTCTACTTGAGCGGGACAAATATAAGCATGAATTGCAAAAAGCTAGCTTTTTGCAATTCATGCTACGTCTTTCTCACAGTCATTCGCAATTACGTACATTTGCCACATGGAAAATGCAGGCGCCAAACCCCCAAAGCGAGTACTGCTCAGTATTGAGTGTGAAGACGAAAAGCAAAAGGCTCACTTTGGCCGCATAGCTAAAGCTCGTGGGGTGAGCATGGCAGCCCTGGTGCGCCTGCTACTGCTGGATGAGGGGCGGAGGCTGGATGTTAAGTAGCGCCAGTAGTGCGGAAATGGAAAAGCCCGGCCGGATGGCTGGGCTTCTTTATTAGGTGGACTATAGCTTTTGAGCCTCGGCATTCTGTTTTTTGGCTTCCTCTCGTTGCTCCTCCTCAAACTTCTTCCCGAACTCTTCCAGGTAGGCATCTCTACGCCGCAAGTCTCGGTAATAGAGAATCACCAGATTCTTCTCAAGAATCTCAGTGTGAGTTAATTCGATTTCAACAGGACCATTGAACCAGCTGATTGCATCCTCGTGGACACTGTCATGATGCTTGAAGCCTGGTTGGCTATAGCGCCGCACAAGCATTTCCTGCAAGGATTCAAGCTCTGATTTAGTAATTTGGAGGAAAGTCACATCTACTTCTGCCAGTGTATCACGAGCAAATTCAGGCTCAACTGTATAAGCTGTTAGTTTCGAGCCAATGGGCAGAGTAATTGACATTTCGGAAGTGCCGCGCATAGCAATTGCTTTAGCTTCAGCAGTTCCACCCGTCATATCCGTTTGCAACCCGAAGCCCAGCCGGTTGTCTACCAGTTTGCTTTTCTCAGCGGCCTTGCGGGCATCATTGTACTTGTTGTTATCCATCTCGTTGCAACTGGTTAAGGTCACCAGGGCCAGCAGTGGCAGGAGTAGCAGGTGTTTCATGGGTGGGGATTGGGGTATGGGAAAGCCCGGCTGGGGTGGCCGGGCTCCTAGAAATACTGCGTCTTAAAACATTCTTCCATCATTTTCCTCACTCAAGTCCCGCTTTGGCAGCATACTAGCTGGTATTTTTTTGAGCTTATCCAATCCGGGCTTTTTCTCACCATATTGGTGTTTTGCTAGACACATTCTAATTAGATAATCAAATTCTCTTAACACATTTTCATCCACAAAAGAATATTTGCACTGCACCCGCAATACTTCAAGCGTGTCATAAAGATAGAATGAATTCTTATGTATTGAAATAATATATTTTTCAACCTGATTCTTCCAACCACTAGGACGCTCAGTTATTAAAAATATAACTATATGATGCTTTCGAATATCACTAGTCTCGTTGTTGATTTGGTCATAAATGAGTGGGCCTATCTTATCGGATGATAGGTCATCCTTAAAAAATCTTACAACGTTAGTTGGCATTGCTTCAATTAAGCCATATAACTTATTCTCAAAAGTATCATCCTGACCGTTAGCTAGTAGAAAACCGGCGCCCCCAACGTTTGCGTAACCTTTACTAGCCAGTATAGGCGATAGTGCTAATAGGACTTTGCACATTTCTTCCCAGCCTTTTACTATTTCCTTGAAAAGGCCACGCTTGAGGTCTGCGTCAGCGAAATCACTATTGCGTAACGCTCTGCAACAAGAGGATATTTGATTCATTAAAGCTAGCAAATAATAATCTCGCATTACAGTTTGCACAGCCTGATTATAAGGCTTTGACTGGTCATACGAATTATCATCATACTGGTCTTTAACCTCGTCAGGTAGTTGAGAACTTATTACGTCCTCTCCTATTTCTTTCTGGATTTTTATTATAGAATCCTCTGTAGGATTCCATTTTGCAAGGTGGTATGGATTCATATCACTAGGCAACCCTACCTTTTCCGAGACTATTGAGCGTAGTTCTGCAATGTTTTTTGTGAGAACCAATAAAGCGTCGTTTCTATTCCTGTCCACTCCTGTGTAAAACTCGATAAGCTCTGAAAGCGTCAAGTACTTTTCATTAGTGAGAATAAACTCTGCAAAAGCAGGGTCATTATGCATTCTTTTTGCCGCGAAATAATAAATCCAATAGGAAAATCTAAAGCAAAACAGTTCGTGTGTCATTTGCATTATGATAGAATTCGATTCTAACACATCGAACATAACATCAACGTCCACCTCTATCAGTTTCTCATTACAGAATTCTCTCAGTTCTTTTAAAAAGCCCATGCGAGTAAAATTATAGGCTTCCTTTCTAATCATTCCCTCACAGAACCGACCAAGCACATACTCACAATCTTTTAAATCTGGCTTTGTCTTATAATTGGGAACATTATCCATATCAAATAAAACCGTTAGAACAAGTTCCAACATTCTAGTTCTATTGACCGGACTCTCATCGAAATTCCCTTCTGATGCTTTCAAAAGTGTCAGACAATTCAAGGGAGTTCTATGTATATTTAATACGCTTAAATCCAATACAACTTTAGATAACAGCTTATCTTCTTCAGCAATTCTTGCCTGCTTGTTATAAGCTGACACCATTTTCCTTATTTGAGCCTTTGGTAAAGCTAATAAATGCAAATAATGAAATTTGCCCTTAAGTTTTCCACTACTCTGCTCGCCTTGAAAAATACTCTCGCCTGTTGAGAACATTATAATCAAAGGTTTATCAGGAAACGCATCTGTTAGTGCATTTGCCTTCTTTGTAAAAACCTCATCATGTTCAGTGCAGGAATCTAATACGATGCATTCTACTGGATAATCTACAGGCAGCCCTAGGCTACGCACTTCATTCTGGACGGATTTGACAATAGAGTGGGGCTTTGCTTTAGCAGCATCTATATAAAGCCATAATTTATCTTTTTTCCATGCTTGGTCAACTAGGTAGTGAGCCAAGCATGTCAGACCAAATTGCGGAGGAGACTTTATTATCGTAGACTTGGCATTAGACACAAAAGCATCTACATCAATCTTATTCGAATAATTTTTTTCTGGGTTGTTTGATATATCATTAGACTTACTCAAAACAGGGTCAATCCATATTATTGGTTGTTTGGAGTAATTATGAAGCGCATCATCCAGTCTCTTGTGCAGAATTCCTTGTACAGAATTCTTTAGCGCCTCTTCTAACTTGTTGGTCTGCGCGAATTCAGTTTGGTCTAGGCTTTTTTTTTCACGAAAAAAAGAATATAAATGGCCTCTTAGCTTTTCGGCAAAGTCATCAACGCCATTATACTCACAGTATAGGCCACCTAAATCCGTGACCCTGTCCTTAAACTGGTTAACCTTCTCCAACTGTCCCAAATCTATGCCTCTGGGATTTACAGGCGCATCATTGAAATACATCATAATTTCAACATCCTCCTTTCTTTTGTGCTTTTCATAAGCTATATTAAACTCTTCTTCGGTACCAGATTCTGCACGTGAGGTAGGGCTACCAAAGCGCTTATACATTATACCAATAAAAAGCTGGTAGTCCTGGCCAACCTGTTTGTTAACCACGTCTTGACCATCAATGCCAAAACTTGGACGAGCATCATTTTCCCATTTCCACGATTCTATTCTAAAGTCCCCATTATGCCCAGCAGTCTTATTAATCTCTGCGAAGACTTTGTCACAAGCCTCTCTCTCGGCTTGAGTATCACCAGGCGATGCAATAAAGCATTTGTATATTGTAACTGACATATTCACTAGGAATCTATTTGAGATGCAATGGGATGTAAACTTAGCAGTTATGAGTAACATTGGACAACTTCTTTGTACAGAATTTTTGTTCATATATCAAAAAGAGCCCCAACCAGATAGGCTAGGGCTCTTTTTAGTGAAATTTCTGCTCGCACTTTTTAGTCTACCAGGTACTTGTGCATCGTCGCCACCGGCACCCCGGTAGCCGCCTGAATCTTTCCAAAGCTGAGCCCCTCCCCTCTTAGCCGGCGCAGCTCGGCCACCACGTCCTCGCCCAGGGCCGGGCGGCCGGGCTGCTTGGAGCTGCGGGCCTGCCCGGCCTTGATGCGCTCGGAGAAGCGCACGCGCTCCTGCTTGGCGATGGCGGCCAGAAAGCCGATGATGGCTTCCCGAAACATCCCTGTGCTGTCGAGGTACTGCTCGGTGAAGCTCTTGAACTGCACCCCGGCCGCCGTGAGCCGCTGCAGGTGGTTGAGCGTTTCCGTCACGCCCTCGCGGCTGAAGCGGTCGAGGCTCCAGAACAGCACCACCTCGAAGCGCCGCTGGTGGGCATCCTGGAAGAGCTGCTGAAACTGCGGCCGCTCGGCGGTGCCCCCGCTTTCCTGGTCGCAGTACTCCTGATAGATGGAATAGCCCAACCGCTCGGCAAAGGCCCGCAACTCGCGCAACTGGTTGTCGTTGGTTTGGCCCTTGTCTTTGGTGCTGACGCGGGCGTAAAGGGCGGCGGTCATACCGATTAGACCATTTTTTTCTGAATCGCCTGCGCAATAGCGGCCCCGTCTTGTTGGCCAATTACGATGAGTTCTTTTTTCTGTCCTGCTTTCGTCGTCACGTAGATTTTACCATCGTGCGGATACGGCCCCATCCCCCACTTCTTGCTGGAGTCATATTTCACTGACGCAATATCCTCATAAGCAATGCGGAAATTACCGCCGCTTTTCTTAAGTATTTCCGCGCCGTTCAGGTCTAGGCTATCCACTTCCTTGAGGTAACTCTCCCGACCGTAGGCATAAGGATTATTTACGTCCTGTACAGCCAACGCCCGAGTGACGGCCCTAGTCAAGGGGTCTTTGCCACCCTCCACGCTTAACATCCCGTTCACCTTCACTCCTACCAGGTGCGTAGGCGTCAGTAATACCATAAATGTTCGGTTCATCATCAAGGCGTAGTATTCCACCGCCATGAAATGATTACCCTCTTGCAAGTCGAATTCGCTAAACTTCATCTGAAATGTTGAATTACTAACGCACGGGCCAGAAATGCTGTGCTTATGAAATGTTCGCAAAACTACTGTTTTCCGAACAACTTTCCACCCCACGCCAAAGGCCCCGAAAACGCAGGTTTTTGGGGCCTTTTTCTGATAGGTTTTTCGAATGCCGGTTCAGCACTCTACACCGGGCTAAACGCCGGCGGCGCGAGCACCAGCTCCAACTCGGCCGGCTGGCGCAGGGGAAAGGTGAGACTGATTTTGCGCACCACGAAGTGCAGGCCGTCGATGTCCACCTTGCGGGCCGTGTCGAGGTGGTAGAACTGTTCCTCGCTCAGCCACACCGGCCAGGTCACGGTCTGCGGGTTCGCCCGAAGCGCCAGCAGCGCCTGGCCCCACCTGGCCACCGTGCCCTCCTCGCCGGCCAGGCGCAGCGAGTAGCTCCCCAGCACAGTGCCTTGTAGGTTGGTAGTTCCCGCCGTGAGCATGGGGTAGCTGCCGGGCATGGTAGCGTCCTTGTAGGGCTGAAGGCCGCGATAGAAGGCCAGGCGCAGGGCCGTGCTCCGGTCCAGGCAGTTGAGACTCGGCGCGTAGGAGCGGGCACCAAACGTCGGCACGCGCAGGATTTCGGGCGAAACGGCTGGGTAAGTAACGGGCGTAGCCGGCGTAGTGGTGGGCACTACCACGCCGGGGATGGGCAGCACGACCAGCGGCGGCAGCTCCAGCTCCAGCAGCAGGTCGATGCCCTGCTCGACGGTGGTGGGGTTATCCGTCACGGGGCCTAGCTGCACGTCGGGCAGGTTCTGGCTGAAAAACTTCCACTGCGTGCCGTCGTGCTGGTAATAGCTGTTTTCGGCCTGCACCAGGCGCACCTCGTGCGTCACGCCGGGCGTCGCGGGCAGGTCGGCCACGGTGGGCACGGCCGCGGCCACCTGCATCGGGTCGGGCAGCTGGTAGTAGATGCCGGCTATTTTATCGTCGCCAGTGTGGTAGGTGGTAGTCAGGCCCGTTTCCTCGTTCAGGTCTACCTTGAAGCCGGGCACCGCCTGGCGCGTGAGCTGCACAACGGGGGGCAGCGCCAGCTGCGGGCCGGTGCGGCGCAGGCGCAGCAGCCCATCCGGGCCAACCGACATATCCAGGTAGAAGGTATCGGCCAGCTTGCGCAGCAGCTCCGCGCACGTCATCTCGGGCAGCACCTGGGCCAGGCTAAACGTGCCGTCGTCGCCGGCCAGCGGCGCGTACCCGTCGCGGTCGCTGAGCGAGCGGCGGTCGTGCGCCAGGTGGTTGCCGATGATATAGAGCTGCTCCATTTCGGCGTCGAAGACATCCTCCTCGAAGGGGATGCGCAGCTCGTGCAGCATGGTACGCACCACGTAGGCCAGGCGGGGGAAGGGTACGCACACCTGGGCGAACTGCGCAAAGAAGCCCGGAAAGCCCAGCGTGCCGCCCACGGCTCCCGCCCCAGGGGCGAAACTGCCGGTATGTAGAATAAAGCCCTCCTGCGAGTTGCCCAGCGTGCCGCCGGCCGGCAGCCAGCAGTTAAAATTGGGATGGCGCGGCACCCCGTCTTCCCAGTCGGCCAGCGCGTCGCAGTTGCTGACGGGGGCAAATATATAATCGTACTGCGTGGGGTTGGCTACCACGTCGAGCATGTGCGCCCGCAGGTAATAGGGGAAGCTCAGCGGCGAGATACTGGCCACCATCACCCGCGGGCCACCGAGCACCAGCTCGCGCAGCTTGACGGCCTTGAGCTTGGCCATCACGGCCGAGATGCCGAGCAGCAGGCTCAGCTCGTAGCTCGTGGGCGTGATGCGCAGCAGCGTAAGCGTGCCGCTGAGCAGGTATCGGCCGTCGTCGAAGAGGCTTACCTGTTCCAGGCGGCGGGCCTGGCCGCGCACGTTGTCGAGCAACTCGGGGAAGCCGAGCGCCTGCTGGTTGGCCGGCGAGCGCGGCACGGTGAAGGGCAGGGTATAGGAGCCGTTGTCGCCGGCGTCGGCCAGCAGCGGGTTGTTTTGCTCCAGGCTGATAGTGGTGCCGGGCGTCAAGTCCAGGGCCAGGCCCTCAAAGGTGCGTAAGGCGAGCATTATCGTAGTAAGTCGTGTCGAAGCAATAGGTGTACTCGAAGGCCAGGCCATCCGCCCCGGCGTTGTCCTGGTAATCGAGGAAGTCTTTGGTGGTGAGCCGAATTTTGCGCAGCTGCGGGCCGGCCACCTCGTACACGTCGGTGCTCAGCAGCAGCTCGCGCAGGTATTCCAACTCGCCCGGGCTCAGCAGCCCGGTGCTCACGCTCAGCTTCGTGTCGAGGGTAACGGCCACCACGGCGTCGGGGCCGTCCTGCGGGTCGTAGTCGGGCGCCATCAGGCGGGTGGCCACGGTGCGCTCGACACTTCCCTTGCTGGTGAGCGGGCCGGCGCAGCTGAGCGTATCCCACTGCCCCAGCGAGTTAAGAAAAATATACTGGCGGCGGGTGCGCCCCGTATCGAGGCGAAACCGGCACGCGCTGGTTTGGGCGCTGCCGCCCACGAGCAGCGTCACGTCGAAGCGGTAGGTACCAGCCGGCAAGCCGCCAGCCGGTACCTGGGCTTGCACCAGGGCGGGCGTGTCCACGGCTCCCGGCGCCACGGCCACGGCGAGGCCCAGCACGTAGGTTAGCGTGTGCGTAGGCGTCGCGGCCCCGCGGTCGTAGCAGCGCACGCGCAGGGTACAGCTCAGGTTGCCGGCCGGCACCAGGGCGGCCAGCAGAGCGACGTGCGTGGGGCCGACGACGTGCTCGGTAGCTGGCCGCCAGCTGAGCCAGTCGGCGGGCAGGGGGCTGAAGAACGTGCCGGCGCGGGCGGGTGCCCAGCCCAGGCCCCCGCGCAGCACCGTCGCGGTGGGAAGTTTCACGAGGGGGCCAGGGCGGCCGGTGGCCGGCTGCACCTCGGCCACGGTGGCGTAGTAGCGGCGGATGGGGCTGGTAAGCTGGTGCAAGCCCAGGGGCTGCTGTATGTCGGGGCGCTCGGGCGTGAGCAGGCTGTGCAGCTGCTCCTGCACCTGCACCAGGGTTTGGCGGGCGGCGTCGGTGGGGCGCACGCGCTGCACCTGGCGCTCGAAGTGGGCCGTGCCGTGGGCGGTTTCCACCCACAGCTCCATGAGCAGGGCACGCCCGGGCTGGGTGGCCTGCGCCACGAAGCTGAGCGGGTTGCGCGAAAAGCCCACCGCAGGCAGCTGGGTAGCCGTGGGCAGTATCCAGGGCACGCCGGCAGTGAGCGTGCGTTGGGCACTGGCCTGGCAGCCACTCACCCCACCGTCGTAGGCCGTCACGGTGTAGGTACCTGCTACGAGCGGGCCGAACGTATTGCTGGCCTGGGTGGTCGAGCCACTGTCGAGGCTGAAGCGCACGGCCCCGTAGGCCCCGGTGGTGGTGGCCACGAGCGTATCGCCGCCGACGACAGCCAGCGTGAGCTGGAGGGCACAGACGGGGGCCGGCGGCGGGGGCGGCGTCCAGCCGCACGAGCCACTGTTGGGCACGGTGGCCGTGTACACGTCGTTGATGCCATCGAAGTACCACTGCGTTTCGGTGAAGTTGGGGTCGCACTCGAACCAGAGGAACGCGCCGGCGCTCAGGTGCGCGTTGGGGGGCACGGGGTCGAGCAGGGCGAGGGTTTTCGAGCCGTAAAACGGCACGACCTGGTGGGTAGTGGTATCGAAGGCGATGCCGGTGCCGGTGGCCGTGCCGCCAAAGGCCCCGTTGCCTACGGCCGTCCAGGTGGTGATGAGTTCAACTAGCATAGTTAAAAGGAGGCGTCTTGTTGCAGGGTGGTGAGTTGCTGGCCGGCGTCGGTCACGTCTTTGTAAACCATATAGGCCCGCACCGGCAAGGGGTTGGCCAGCTGGGCCACGAGCTGCTCGGTGGCCACGGCCAGGCGCAGGGCCGTGGCCTGGTCGAGTGCCCCGGCGCTACTGGGGCCGGGGCTGGCCAGCGCGGCCGGGGCAGCCGAGGCGGTGTAGCCGCCCTGGATGAAGCCGGGCTGGCCGGTGCGGATGGCCTCGATGATTTCCACCGAGCGGGCCACGGCCGGCTGCTGGAGCAAGTGATGGGGCACGAAGTATTCCGGCCCGACTTCGTTGACGGTGGCCAGGAACGGACCACCGGGCAGCATCCCGCCGGCGCTTTGGCTTAGGTTCTGATAATCCAGGCCCGTGAAGCCGTTGGCCGTGAAGCCGCCATCGCGGAACTCGGGCACGGGCTGGGCGATGATGGCGGCCACATTCATGGCGGTGGTGGCTTCAATCCAGGGCAGCAGGGCAGCAGCGGCGGGATTGATGGCTATTTCAGCCAAGGCAGCCTGCGCGGCCATGATGCCGTCGATAATGGCCTTGATGACGTCGGCCGCCTGCTGCTTCTGGAACTGGTCTTTTTTGAGGGTCGCCGACTTGTTCTCGTACTCCGTTTCGATGCCCGATTTTTGGGCCTCGTACTGCTCAGCCGTGATGAGGCCCTGAGTTTTCTGCTGCTCCAGCAAGGCAAGCTTGCGGTCTTTTTTCTTGGTCAGCGCGTTTAATTCCTGGCTATCAGCTCGGTTAAACATAGTCACCAATGTATTGAGCATCTGCTGCTGGTACTTGCGGATTTCGTCCTGCACCTTCTTTTCCTGCGCCTTCTGCTTGTCGAGGCTGGAAATTTTGATGCCCTGGATTTTATCCTCCGATTCTTTGATAATCAGCTGGCGCTGGTCTTCGGTGAGTTTGGTGTTTTGCAGCTCGATGTCGCGCTCCAGCTCAATTTTGGCAATAAGCGCGTTTTTATATTCTTCAGGGTTAGTTTTCTCCTCCCGCTTGGCCAGCAGGATGCGCAGGTTCGCCCGAGCCAGGGCGTGCTCGTTCTCGAATTTGAGGTCTTCAGCGGCCCGCTTCTCCGCCTGCTGTTTTTTGAGGTTCGCCGTGGCCTCCTCGCGCTCGTCGGCCAGCAGGTCGATGGTGGCCAGGGCATCGCGGCGCTCCTGCTCGGTGAGCTTGCTGTTTTTGGAAAATTCCAGGGCCTTTTGAATCAGCTTATCGTAGTGGCTTTGCAGCTGGTTGATAGCCTGCTGGTTTTTGTCGGCGTCCACGTCGCGCAGCTTGGCTTCCTCGCCCATCGCCAGGGCTTGCAGGTCGTGCAGGCCCTTGAGGGCCTGTTCACGCAATTTGTCGTGCGTGGCCTTGGTCGTGCCCAACAAGTCCGTCCGTTTCTTTTCCAGGCGTTTGATTTCGGCCTCATCGGCCCGGATGCCGGCCTCCGTGGCTTCGTGCAGCTGCTTCTCGCGCAGGGCCTTGATTTGGGTGTCAAGGTCTTCGAGAATACCCAGCTGCGTGTCGCTAACATCTTTGAGCTTTTTCAGCCCATTTTTTGCTGCTTCCGCTGCCTGCTGCTCAGCTTGAGTTTGTTTGCCACTCAGTTTGGCGACGTTTGCTTCGGCACCCGTGATGTCCTTCATCAACTGCTTGAGTTCGGCTCGCATCTTGTTCAACTCCTCTTGTGAGTATGTCTGCCAATCAGTTTCCTTGCGAAACTTGCCGTCTCCGTACTCTACCTGTGTGCTGACGGCCTTGCCTCCTAGTTCCATCTGGGCCTTCAACTGCGTGTGTTTCTGGTGCAATTTTTCGAGTTCATCTAACTGCTTTTTAATGGCGTCCTTGTTGACGTACTGCAACATGGCCTCCTGCTCCTGAATGAGTTGACGGGTTTTGTCGCGGCTAATCTCCATCGCGACGCCGTAGTTGTCAAACTGCGTCACGGCCTGCGGCAGGGCTTCGCCTATCTCTTCAATCACCTTTTTCAGTTCCTGCTGCTCTTCAGCGGTAGTGCTGGTACTGGCTTTGAGTTGGTCGTACCGCGCTAGGAGTGGCTCCACGTTCTGATGTAGGCCAGCTACCGCATCGCGTTGGCGTTCCCAACTCGCAGTCAGTTCCTTTACCTCATCCGTCAGCCCGAGCAGCTTCGTGAGCCCACTCACCATGCTCTCCAGCGCGTCGTTGAACTTGGAGTTGGTGAAAGCGCCGCTCAAGTACTTGGTGAGCTTTTCAATTTTGCCGGCCAGGTTGTCGTTTTTGGTGGCGAACTCGCTCATAATGGAGTTAGTCTGACCCAGCGAGGTGCTGGCCAGCTTCACCTTCTGGTCAAGCAGTTCAGTGTTGGTGCCCAACTTGGCCATAACCTCCGATGCGCCGGCACCATCCACTCCCAGCGTGCTCAGCACCTTGGCCAAAGCCGTGGCTTGGTTGCCACTTTTGGCAGCGCCCTCCGTTACCTTCACCAGGGCACCGTAGAGGTCGTTATTCACCAAGTTGGTGAACTCTTTGGTACTCAGGCCCGCGACCTTGGCGAATTTAGCCGGTTCAGCCGCCATCGCTTGCAGAATTTTGACGGTGGCCGTGCCCCCGCGCTCGGTGCTCACGTTCAACTCCTGGAGCGTAGCCGAGAGGCCCAGCACCTGGCCCGAGGTGAGGCCCATCGTGATGCCGACGCCCCCGATGCGGTTGGCCAGGTCGGCCACTACCGGCCCGGTGGCGGCTCCAGCGGCCCCGAGTTGGTTGATGGCGTTACCGATGTGGAGCATGTCCTCCGAAATGTTGGCGCTCTTGACGTCGGCGAAGATGTTGCGCAGGCCGCCCATCACCTTCGTAATTTCCTCAGCTCCACCCTCGAACTCGTCGCCCAGGCTCACGACGAGCTTATCGGTGGCGGCCGTGAAGGCCAGCACGTCCTCTTTGGCGATGCCCAGCGCTCCAGCCCCAGCGGCGATTTTGCGCAACTCGCTGGTAGGGGTGCGGGTGTCGAGCTTGCTCAGGTCCGAATTGAGCTGGCGCACCTCAGCCGCTGTCATGCCGGTAGTCTTCTGCACGTCGGACAACTCATCGCTGAGCTTGCTGCCCTTGGCAATGAGATTAGTGATTTGGTCGGTGACGAACTGAAAGCCCAGCGCCCCGACGGCCAACATCCCGAACTGCTTGATTTCCGTGCTGATTTTGCTCCAGAACGACGAAGTGCCGGCGACTTCGGCTCGCTGCTTGGCGATGGCCCCGTTTACCTCCTGGAGCTTGCCCTTCAACTCATCGAAGCGTTCGGTGCCACGGGTGGCCGTGGTGTCGAGCTCAGTTTGCAACTCGCGGGCGTAGGCCCGCATCTGCTTCATGGTCAGGCCCGCCAGCCCGATTTGCTCGCGCAACTCGGCCATTGAGGCTTTCACCTGCTGGTATTGCGCAGCAGCCTGGGTGTATTCCTGGCTGTCTTTTTTCAGCCCCTGCATGGTGTGGCGCAGGTCGTTGGCTTCCATTTCGAGCTTGCCTAGCTCCGAAATGCCCTGTTTTCCATCGACTACGACGGTGACTTGGACTTCATCTTTTTTGACGCTCATGCCCCGAAATTCCGCGTCGGTGCAGGGCGGGGAAAGGACAGGGTAAAGGCCGGGGCCGGGCTGCTTCAGCAGCCTCCTAGCTACGGGCAAGCCTGGACAGCAGCTGTTTTTCTCAGCTGCTGTCCAGCCTTGCGCGGGGCTTACTCACCAGCCGCCTGTACGGCCCGGATGGCCTGCTCCACGGTCTTACCCGAAATGGCGCCTTGAAGGGCAGTTAGTCGGCCGTAGAAGGCCCGGCTGTACCACTTGGCCGGCTTGCGGCCCTTGGGCTGCTCCTTCCCTTTTTTGAAGCGGCCCCCAGCGCCGCGCTCGCGGCGAATGAGACGCCCGTTGGTGTCCTGGCTCTCGACTTTGTGGATGATGCCGCCGATGCTCAGGTCGCGGGCCTCGTCGCGGGAGCCGCGGCCCACGCCCATGTCGCGGAAGCGGCCGTAGGTGAGGAAGGATAAATCCATGCCGACCTCCGCGGCGGCCAGCTCGTAGGTTTTGCTGCTGATGGCCTGGAACAGCTCCTCGCTCACGCCCACGCCCAGCTTCTTAAGCTGGTCGCGCAGAATTTTGTCGTTGCGCCTGGCCCAGTCAGCCACCAGGGCGTAGACTTCCTGCACGGCCGAGTCTTGGATAGTGCTCATGGGTTAGAGCCAGTCGGCGGGGTCAACGCGCAGACTCAAAGGGTTGAAGAAACTGAAGGTGAAGCGGTAGCCGTAGCAGTCGCCGAAGACAGGGCCGACCTTTTCGTATCCCACCGAGTTGCGGTCGAAGTGGAGCAGGCCCAGGCCCTGGCGGGCATCGTGGCGTAGGCGGGCCACAATTTTGAGCCCGATGCTTTTGGCCTGGTCGATGATGGCATTCTGCGCGGCGAAGTCCTCCAACGCGCAATACTTCATAATCAGGAAGGCCCCGTCCTGGTTGTCCATCACGTTGTCGCCCTCCTCGCTGAGGCGGCCCTCGAAGCTCTCCAGCAGCAGGCAGGGCGTGCTCGGGTCGATGCCGTGCGCCAAGCCGGCGAGAATCTCCTCGATGTTGAACCGGCAGAACTTGGGGGCCGCGGGCGTGTGCGCCACGTCGCGCAGGCGCGTGGCCAAGTCCTCGAAGTAGTTAGAGTAGGCAGTGAAGGTCACGGCTGAAACTTTAGGGTGGCGATAGTTAAACGTAAGCTTCCTAGCGTGGCCTGCACCAACTGGTATCGGGCGGCCAACTGGGCGTATTCTGGGCTGCCCGGCTTCACGTCTTTGAGGCCCTGAGTGAGGGTAGCAGCCTGCTTTTTGATGGCGGTGAAGGTCACGGCTTAACTTTTAAGGTAAGATTAACGAGCGTTTCGGATGGCTTCCTGCTCAGCCAGGCGCCGACGGATGCGCAGGTCGAGGTCAAAAAAGACGTTGGGCAGCACCTGGCGCCCGTACTCGTCGTACTGCACCGGCGAGCCGGCCCGCTCGGCCAGAATGTCGCGCCACGTCTCGCGGGGGTCGGGTGCCTTGGCCGCAGCCGGCTGCTGCTGGTCGGGAACGGTGAAGATGGTGCCCTCGTACTTGCGCACCCAGGCTGTGCGGCAGGAGCCGTACCAGAGCTGCACGGTTAGGCGCGTGGCCAGCGGCAGCCGGGCCACGGCCCGCAGCCGGCCGGCCACTTCGCACGGGGCGAAGGGCTGGCGGCGGTCGTCGGGGTTGCGGCCACCGGCGGGGCGGTAGAGCGTGGCCACGAGCTGGTCGAGGTGGCGCACGTCGCGCTCGCGCTGGTAAGCGGCGAAGTACCCCTCGGCCTGGATGAACTCGGCAAAGGTGAGGTTGCTGAAGGCATCGGCTGGGCCGTGCAGGCGGGTGAGCGTACCAGGTACGCGCAGCACCGGCAGCAGCTGCTTCGTCAGGCGGGGCTCCCGGAGACAGAACGCGGCCAGGGCCGTCAGCTCGTGGCGCGACTCGGCACTCATGCGCCGCAGCTGCCAAAACAACCAGGGCCGCCGGCGCACGTCGAGCAGCACCAGGGTCAGGCGCAGGCGCAGCTCCAGCACGGGCAGCTGCGCGTGCAGCAGGCCAACGATGGCCACGAGCTGGCGCGGCTTCAGCTCAGCGAAGCGGCCGGCCACCTCGAAGGTGCGCCGGCCGACAGTAGCGTGGTTCATGCGGTGAACTTGTCGATGAGAAGCAGGACCGTGAGGGCCACTAGGAATATGACTACCGCGAGCACCATCGCAAAGAGGGTAGCGATGCCGCCGGCGTACGCGACGTTGCCTGTATCCTTACTGGCCACGCGCATAATCCACAATAAGAGGATAATAGCCAAGGGTAGCAGCAGCCAGTAATAGGAGAAGTTGAGGTGTATCATTTCAAGAAATTGAGAAAGGAAAACCTACCGCGCAGCCAGGCCCCGCCCAGGGCACCGACCAGTACCAGCACCACGTACACGTACCAGGGCGGGCCGCCCTGGGTGCGCGTCGCGGTGGCCACCGCACCAGGTGCAGCAGCTACCGGCGCCTTGGCCTTGTGGGCGTCGGTGGCCGTGGCCGTGTTGCCAGTACCGCCAAATTGCAGCACTACCGGGCCGTTGAATTTCACCCGGCCGGTGCTCAGCTGGCCGGCCGCCAGGCGGGCGGCAGTGACCTGGCGCTGCATCGTGGAATCAACAGGTTGGCTCAGCACGTCGGCCAGCTCATCACCGTGGGCGCAGCTGGTGAGCAGGGCCAGCAGCAAGCAAAAAAGCAAGTAGCGCATATCAGGGTCTAAATAAGGCCGCCCGCTCGGTGCAGCGGGCGGCGGTGAGCGAGTCGAGGCGGCGCACCAGGGCGTAGTCAGGAACGGGCAGCGGGGCCGGCTGGGGCGCTCGAGCCGTGGTGCAGCTGGTGAGCAGGTACAGCCCCACGGCGGCGAGCAGGGCCACCAGGCGGATGAGCAGCAGCTTCATCAATAGCTCCAGTTAGCGGCGGCGTAGATTTCGCCCCGGCCCCGGCTGAGGCGATGCACGCCGGCGTTAGCCAGGCGGCCCGTGTTGCCCTCAATGGTTACGAAGCCATTGCGGGCGCGGGCCTCCACGCAGCCGATGTGGCCGATGCGCTTGGCGGCCGGGTTGTAGAAGCCTACCCGGTGGCCCGGCTGGATGTCAGCGGGGCTACCGCGCACGCCTTGCAAAAAGAACGTGCGCGGGCTCGTGAGCAGGAACCAGTACCGAGCCCCGCCGGCCGCGGCCGGGAAGGGCAAGGCGCAGCGGGCGTTGGCCGTGGCCTGGAACGAGCCGCACCACTCCTCGCCGGCGTGGTTGCCGGTGGTGCGCTGGTAGCTCTCCACTTCGGGGCCGCGGTTGTAGCCGTGCTCTCGGACATAGAGCTGCGAGGCTTCCCAGGCCAGGATGCGCCGGGCGTTGGCCTGCTGGGTAGCGGTCGGGGGAACTAGGCGGCCTGGCTGGCTCCATGCCACATGATGGCAAAGCAGAGCAAGTAGGCCGACCACAAAAAGGCGAAGAATTGCATTTTTTGCCACGGGGTCAGAGATAAAAAGGTGGGGGTGAAACTCCGGCGCAGCCAGCGCGGGATGATGGGCAGGTTGAAGCGCAGGCCCAACCAGAGAAAGCCGTGGGCGAAGGCGAAGACTTCGGCCGTGAGCAGCACCTTGTGCAGCTGCGTGCTACTGAGTGGGGCCGCGTCGGGGAAGTACCAGGCCATCACGCACTGGATGGGATACCAAGCCAGGGCGATGAGCACGGCCAGATGTAGCTCGTTGTGGCGTAAGAACCACCCGTAGAGCAGTTGGTACCAGGCCAGCTCGTGGGGGTTGCGGTCGTTGAGAAAGGCACGCATAAGCAGAAAAAAGGGGTAAAAGGGTGATTATTCGGGGGTTGTTGCCCGAAAATCGGGCGGTATGGGCAGCTTATTCTGTGCAGCCTGGCCGTAAAGCCACTTGTCCAGCGCGTTGAAGGCACGCTCCAGGGTGGCGTAGGCTTTTTTGAGGGCAGTTAGCTCCTCGTGCTGGCGGTCCACCTTGCCGGCGTAGTCCTTCAGGTTGGTGGTGACAGTGCCCAGCTCCGTGCGCAGGGCGGCAGTTTCGGCCTTGCCAGCCTGGATGGCATCCTCCACTTGCTTGAGGGTGCGCACCAGGAACCAGCCCACCAGAATGAGCAGAAAGGAGGCTCCGCTGATGACGAGCGAGAGCATCACGTCGTGGTTAGCGTTCTGCATCTTAAAAGGCGGCGTGAAAGCCCCAAGCCGTGTCCTGTTGCAGTTGCACGGCAACGTCGGGCTGGTAGGCGGTGGAAGATTTGAACAGGGGGAAGTCGTCGGCTCGCTCGTAGAGGAAGGCCCGGAGCTCCTCCAGGTAGGCGTTGCCGGTGGCCTGGCGGTCCTCGTCGTCTTTGAGGGCCAGGTTAGCCACGGCCGGCCGCACGTAGCTCAGCAGCTCCTCGTTAAGGGCCGTGACGGTGCCAGACGTGAGTTGGCTGCGCAGCTCAGTTACCAGAGCGGTGCCCAGCATCGGGCGGATGGCCAGGCGCTCGACGTCGCGGATGGTGGGCTGAAGCGAGAGGAACTTCTGGCGCGAACGGTCGATGAACACGTACTGGTCGAACTCCCTGGCCGTGGCCAGGAACTGCCCGTGCAGCACGGTGCAGGCGGCCGAGTTAGCCCAGAGCGGGTAGTCGGCCCGGTTGTCTTCGAGCAATTCGAGCAGGGCCTCCAGGGCCTCGAAGCCCTGGTCGGTGAGCGAGGTGCTCATCGTGGCCACGGCCGACGCACTGGCGGGCTTGATGGTGTTGCCGGTGCTCTGCACCGGGCCGGTGGCCCCGAGCTGCACGCCGGCGCCGGGGCCGTAGTAGGCCGCGGCGAAGGAAGCCAGCGGCAGGCGCACGGCGGCGAGTAGCGTCTGCTGCTCAAGGGCCAGGCTGCCGGCATCGTAGGCCGTGGCCAGGTCGTTGAGCTGGGCCAGGCCCAGGGCCTCGCGCAGGTAGCGGGTCTGTGCCCGCAGCAAGTGGGTCTGGAAGTCAACCAGCTTGAAGCCAGCCGTGAGGGGCAGGTATTCCCGCAGCTCCGCTTCGGTTTTGAAAAACGTGCTCATGTTACTGGGGGGTGGGTTTTGCGCTGGTTTCCTTGCCCGTGTCGAGCGTCGTAACCCAGTAGTTTTTGAACCAGATGGTGTAGGGCAGGCCGGTGGCTGGGTTGACGAAGCCGTTATATTCAAAAATGAAGTTGAGCGGCTCCAGCAGGATGTCTTGCTCGGCCTTGGCGTTGGCGGTGGCGATGTTCATGGCCACGCGCTTGTCGCTTCCTGAGCCGGCCCCCATGCCCTTGCCGGGCACGGTGCCGATGAGGGTGGCGTCGAGGCCCAGGGCGAAGAAGATGTGACTGTCGGCCTCCTGGCTGTCGCCCAGGTACTTCTCGTCCTTCATCAGGTCGGGAATAGCCGTGATGCTCCAGCCCGAGTATTCCTTGCCATCTAGCGTCTTCTTCATGTTGATGAGGGAGTTACCGGCCCCATCCTCCCCTTTCATCTTCGTGTTGAAGGTGCTCAACTCGGTTTGCATCCGCTGCGCCTTCAGCGCGGGCTTTTCGTCCCAATCCTTGTACTTTGCCTGGAACCACCACTCATGAATTTCGAGCTGGTACTTGACGTGCATCGAGTTTTTCAGAATCGCCTTCTTGTATTTGGCGATGCTGTTGGCCACGTCGAGCCAGCCCTGGTCGGGCAGGGCGTGCCAGGGCGCGTCCTGGTAGTAGGTCTTGCCCGAGCTGGTGCCGGCAATAGGATAGATGAACGAGGCCAGCGTGGGCTGGCTGCGCACGGTCGTCACTGGGTCGTAGTAGACGTCGATGACGGGCAGCGTCACGGTTTCGGGCGCGTCCCACTTGCCCCCATTGTCCCACTGCGCGTTGATGTAGCAGGTATCAATCAGCCCTTTGGCGTTTTGCAGGCCCCAGCGGCAGTGCGCCGACTCGTGGCACGAAATGGAGGCGATGGATTTGCGGTCGTTGCTGAGCACCAGCTCGGGCCACACGTTCCAGAACTTGTAGAACTCCAGTGACGCCTCGCGCAGGTAGCGCAGCACGTTGCTCTTGCGCAGGAACGACTCCACCAGTGGGTCGATGACGCGCTGCAAGCTCTCGCGGCCGGTAGTCGGGTCGATAACGATGTTGCCGTAGGCCAGGCCCCCCGAGATGACGGCGTTGCTTTTCCAGTAGATGGCCTGCTTGAGCACGGCGTTGGCGTTCACCGCGTCGAGCAGGGTGAAGGGCAGCTTGTTGTCGGTGCCCCACTTAGCGAATTTGCCGGCCTCAGCCACGTCGCCGGTGACTTTGACGGCGGGCGCGGCAGGGGCGCGGGGCATGTCTTTGGTGATGGAGGCCACCAGGCTCAGGGCGGGCACGTAGGCTGCGTCGAATCCGGGCAGCTCGATGATTTCGGCTTCCATTAGTAGACGACGGTTTCGTGGTTGAACTGGGTGATGAGCCGGACGCAGACCTTGCGTATCTCCTGGCTGGTGACAAGCAGGAAATTGCGCGTGCCGTTGTCGAACTGGTTGGCCGGCTTGGTGCTCGTGCGCGGGGCCTGGCGGCCGGCTGCTGAAGGGCGAGCGAGCTTAGCCAGTACCACGGCGTCGAGGCTGACCAGCTCGCCGCCGGTGTCCTTGGTTTCGTCGCAGGTCACGAACTCGATGTGAGCCGGTACCGGGTGGCCCTGGCGGTCGCGGGCCGGGTGCTCCAGGTGGTGCAGCGCATCTTTTAGCTGAATCATGCCCCGAAATTCAGCGTGCCGGCTACCTGGTGAAAGGACAGGGTATAACGCGCTTAATTCGGCGCATTATGCGTATCTTTGAGGTAGTAACCCGACTAACTATGACCGAAGAACTTGTCCTCCACTTCCTGCGCGAACGATTGCCGATGCTGAACCTGAAAGGGATTGCCGATGCGGCCGGCATCAACCAACGCACCCTCCACGATTACATAAATGGCACTCGCGGGAAGCGGGGCCTCTCAGTTGAAACAGTAGCGGGCCTGGCCCATGCCATCGAGGGGCTACGGGCGCCCTGGCCGAGTCAGCCCCACTAGCTGGCGGGGAGGTCGCTCCTTTTTTTTCTTTGCTACTTTCTTTTTTTTGGAAAAAAAAGAAAGTAGTTCACACGCGCCGAAACCACCCTCCCGCAGTGCTGGAAGGTGGTTTTTAGCCCGGTTTTAGCCTCGTGGTGGGCCTATCTCGGCGTTTTGGCTTCTACCTGGGCGTTGCTAAAGAGCTTGCAGATAGGCCAGAATTTGGTGGCGTCGTCTTCGGCCTCGGCTCCGGCCTGCACCGTGGGCGTGGGCTGGGCCTCGGTGCCCGGCTTGGCCCGGTCTACTGGCTCCCCCCAAACGGGGAAGCGGCAGTGCTCCCCTTTTTTTACAGCCATCCCGAGCTTTAGCCACTGGCCGAAGGTGTTAAATTCTTCGTTTACCTCATCGGTGTAAAACTCTATCAGGGCTTCGTTTACGCTGTCGGCCTCGCCCATCTCTATGAGTTGCCGGGCCAGGGCGCTGTCGGCACACAGTTGGGCGCGTAGATTGCGGGCGCGTTCGCGCTGTTCCTCGGTGGGTTCCTTGCGCTTAGCCATTGCTTGCCGGGGTAATGGTGAGCTGGCCGGGGGCAACCTCCACCACGGCCACCGTGCCGGGGGTGAATCCTGCCGCAGCCAGCCAGTTGCCGCACAGGATGAGCTGCGCCGTAGTGCGCAGATTAGGATGTAGCGCACGGTAAAACGTGGCTACTTTCAAGCGTCGGGCGGTGCTAGACATAAGCCGGGGCGGGGGTTAGGTCCAACACTTCGAGCACGGCCAGCACCTTTGCGGGGGTCAGATTTTTCAATTTGAGGTCCACCGAATTGCCGTAGACGTAGACGCTGGGACGGGGGTACTCCAACTTTTCGCCCCGCGCAAATAGCATTTGGCCCTCGTTGCTGTCTTTGGGGAAGGTGAAGCCGGCCTCCTTCAGCACATCGAGCGTGGCGGCGAGCGTGGCGGCGGCGGTGTCTTTAACCTGCACCCAGCGGGCCACCTGCGCAAAAAACGTTTTGTAGTCGGGCAGTAGTCGGCGCTGAATGTCGCCGGCAATCTGCGCGGCGGGCCGCGTCAGCTGGAACTTGATGTTTGGGCGGGGGTCGCCGCAATTGGGGTAGTTCTCGCCTTTGGCCGTGCGCGGGTACACGCCGCAGCAGTCGGCCCGGTACGGAGTTTTCTCGTTGTAGTCGCCCAGGTGCAGGGTCACGTACAACGTGGTGCGCTCCTTGCCGCTTATCAACTCACCGGAAGCGAGCCAGTCAACGGGTTCTGCCTCTATCAAAGGCTTGTACACGAACCCATCCAGGGCAGCCGCTACGGCGTGCATATGCGTGTGGAAGCAGGCGCCGCGCTCCTGGCGCGTCGTGGCTTTAGTAATATCCATTATATTTGGGGTCTAGTTGGGTTGCGAAACCTTGGGGGCCGGCGTTCGTAGCGCCGGCCCCCGCTTCGTTTTAGGCGGCGGCTTGCAGCAGTTGGCGCAGTTCGGCCTCGGTGCCGCCGATAGCCGTGCGCAGCCGGTCACGCACCAGGCTAAGTACTTCCTGAATAATGACGCTTTGCGTGGTGTTCCACTCGTTGCCGTCGCCATCGCGCAGGGTCAGGCGGTCAGTAAAGCCTTCGCGGCCTACCGAAAAGCCGCTCAGCTTCTCGCTGGTGGTCTTGAGGCCGTTTAGCCGGTCGGTGGTGCTCTTGGCCTTGCTGACAATTTCTAAAAGTTCGTCCATCGGACGCGGGGCCTGTGGGGCCAGCAGCGGCGTAAAGAGGGCGGCGGGCTTCTCGGCAGCCGGGGCCGGCTCCTGGTGGGTGGGCTGGTCGGTGGCGACACTTAGCGGGCTGGGCTGCTCGGCTTCGTCCACCGGGGCGGCGGCCTGGTCGGTGGGCTGGGCGGCGTCCTGGTTGATGGGCGCAACCGTCATAATTGCAGCGGCGGCGGGGGTGTTCTGCTCGGCTTGGGCGGCAGCTTTCAGGGTTTTGATGCTCTTACGCATGACAAAAAAAGTAAGGGATTAAAGTGGGTAAGTGTCTGTCTCTGGGCCTTTTGACATATCAAAGATACGACAAGTGCGCCGATTTATGTGCATTAAGATGCGCTTATTTTTGCCAAATATTAAAATTAATGTTGCTGATTATCAAGTAGTTACAACGTATTGGCTGGCGGTTTTTCGCCAGCCATCCCGGCGGAGCCCACGTCACGCGCTATCAAGCGGCTGCAATTGCAGGCCCCGTTTTGAGCGATATATGAGGGGGCACCGGGGGCACTAGAATAGGCTCTATTTAGCTCAGAAACAGCCCTTTACGGGCCTATCGGTAGGGCGGCAAGGGCAAGGCACCGGCAGGCGTAAGGGCCTCACAGAGAGGCTGTAATAGCTTGTGCTAGGGGTGCAAGCGGCGCGGCCGGGCGCGGGCGTCCCCTACACGCTATTTTGCCCCATTGCAGGCCGATTTTTCTTCGGCCTGCAATGGGGCAAAATGCCTTATCAATCGTTGCAGAATTGCACCAGGGCAGCCGGGTGCAGCGGGCACACCTGACACGAGTTGGCCCCAACAGCAGCTGATTTTTTCTCAGCTGCAGCTGGGGCCAACGGCCGTATCCGCGATAGGGATGGTAGGGGGAGCCCAAAGGGCCGGAGCGAAGCGGAGCCCGGACAGCCCGGGCCGTAGGCATCGCCCGACTACTAGCCCCAAGCGGTGTCCACGAAAGCATCACCGCCCGAGTTGCCGATGCGCGAGCGCAGGCGGCCCCACAGCAGGGTATCAGTTGCCTCGCTCAGGTGGGTGGCCTGCTCAGGGGGTACGCCCGAGTTACTACGCTCACTGGCCTTATCCTTCTTGAAGAACTCGCCGATGCGCTTCACTGGGGCCTGTTGCATCGAAGCAGCGGCCTGCGCGAAGCGGGTGCGGTTGTAGCCCCACCGGGGCAGGCGCGAGTCGCCCTTGAAGAGCATACCCCAGAAGTAGTAGCGGCTGTGGTGGCTGCTGCTCTGGCCGATATAGCGTTCGACGACAATCCAGCTCTGGGCGCGGAACTCCTGCATCACCTCGTCGGCAAAGCTCATATTGGTAGTGGGGCTGCGAGCGACGGCCGTGTGGTCGTAGAAGTAGTTTACCACCTTGTTCTGGTGGTACTTGTAGTAGGCGCAGAACTTCTTTACCACGTCGCGCAGCAGCAGCCCATCACTACCGAGCACGAACAGCGAATTGACGCAGTTGTACGCCTGGCCGCGCTCCTGGCCAACGACCAGGCTGTTGATGGCGTTGTTGTAGTCGAGGGCCACGTCGAGCGGCTCCAGCGGGTTGACGTCCGAATCCCAGCGCGAGTCGGCTTCAGCGGGGTTGGTGTAGTCGATGTGCAGGCGGTCGAGGTAGTCGTAGTTGGTGGCATCGTAGGCGTGAGAGTCCTCGCTGAGCAGCGAGTAGAAGCCGTTTTCCACCTTCAGCACCTTCTTATTCAACACCGACGAATTGAATACCACCTCGTTGAGGGTGCGCTTGAACTGCTTAATCGGGGCCAGGCCCAGGGCGTGGATGTTGTCGAGCGTGGTGGCCTCGGAGTAATACACCAGGTCTTTGCGCAGCTCGGTCAGGTACTCGTCCAGCTCGGCCACCCGGGCCTCGTGCTTGGCCCGCTTCTTCGGGCTGAGCGTCGTATCCTCCAACTCGCCCAGCAGCTGGTGGCGCAGCTGCTGCACCAGCAGGATGGCCTGCACGGCCTCCTTGTCCATCTGCGCCTCGTAGTCGAGCAGCCAGGTGCCGCGGCTGGTGGTGGGCATATCCGAGCAAAACATCAGGCTCAGGTAGCAGCTCAGGTGCGCGAAGTGCTCCGCGCAGCCCGAGAGCGTGAGCAGCGTTTCCTCGCGCAGCTTGTTCACGTTTAGGAACTTGGCCTCATCGCCAGCGCCCCACTGGGTCGAGACGCCGTTGATGGTGCCCGGGCGGTCCTGACTCACCAGGTAGATGCCCGAGCCGTTGTACCACTGGATATAGTGGTCGGCTTTGAGGGGCGTGCGGTACGCCTTGGGCACCTTCAGCTGCGCGGGCGGAAACTTACGAATCCAATAATGCACGTCCTGGTAGTAGCCCTGCTTGGCCCAGGCTGCCACGAGTGGGGGCAGCGTGCGGGTGAGCAGCTGCTCGTAGGTCGTACCTACCAAAAACCCGTTGCTGCGCGGCATGGCGTGAACGTTACGCAGGGTAAAGTCAGCCATTGGGCCTTCAGTCTTGCCCGTGCGCCGGCCCCAGACGCAGACTATCACCTGGGCCATAATTAGATGGACCAGCAGCTGCGGCTTGTTGTAGTGGAGCTTGAGTAGCTCGTCTTGCTCTTGTTCGGCTATCATTCGACTACTTGCGCCTCTTCGGCGTCGTGAATGGTGAGGTTCTTGTTTTGCTTGGCCTTGAGCAAGGCTTTCACCTGTGCATCAAGGTCTTTTGGCAGCGGCACGTTGAGCAGCTCGGGCATGAAGCCGACCAAGATGCGCGGGGGCTGCACCTTGCTCCAGTCAATCATCTCCTTGTCGCCCATGAACTTCTCGATGATGGTGATGATGTTCTTGTCGCTGGCGGCAGCGGCCCGCAGGTCGCCGGCAGCCAGGGCCTTCTCGCGGGTTTCAAAGGCCATTTCCAGCACCCGGTCCACGTAGAAGTCCTGCGAGTTGCGGGCCGTGGGCTTGAAAATCTCGAAGGCGTCCTCCACGTCGCGGTAGGCCGTGCGCTGGCTACTGGCGCCCATTTCGGTGTACTTGCCCAGGCGCTGGAGCTTGCCGACGACCACGCGCCGGCTGCCGTACTTGGCCAGCAGGTCGCGGGCCACCTCCAGGCGCTTGAGTTTGGCTTCGAGCGCCGGCGAGAGCGAGGCTTCGCGGCCGGCCAGGTACGCCTCGATGGCGTCCACGTCGGAGTGGGTATTGAGCTGTTTCATGCGCCGGCAGCGGCCACGCGGGCCTGGTTAATGAGTTGGGTGGCCAGGGTCTGCGCCGGGGCGCTGCCGGCCTTGGCCAGCTCGAAAACGGATTTGCGCACCTCGGCTTCCTCGCGCAGCCGGCCGCGCAGCATGGCCAGCTCAAAGGCGTCGTCGATGTTCAACGAGTCGAGGCCGGTAATGAGGCCGACTTCGTGCGCCGAAAACATCAATCCGGCCAGGCGCTCTACTTCAGTTGTTTGTTCTGCTGTCATTAGATAAATGGTTGATTTCCTTGAATCTGTGCCGCCATCCAGCTGCGGTGAAAATCGGCGCTGGCGCGGTCGGTGAAAATCACCCCCGCCTCGATGCGCGGGTTGCGGGTGTAGTTCTGGCTGGTGAGCACGGTCACGGCCCACTCGTCGTTTTCCACTACCGTCACCTTGGCGTGGCACTTGGCCAGATGGACCCGCGCACCCAGGGCGGCCACGAGCTGCACGGCCTTGGGGCAGCGGGTTTTGATGCGGTGGTCGAAGAGCAGGTCCAGCTCGGTGATGAGCCCGGCCTCGCGCAGGGCCAGCAAGGCCCGCACCGGGGCCTCGGTGATGGTCCACGTCGAAATACTGACGCGGGCCGGGCCGGTGTGCTCCAGGATGAATTGCAGCAGCTCGTGGGCACTCCACCGCCCGCCGGTGGCGTAGTGGGTCAGCTTGTCGGGCTCCAGCCGGCCGACATGCTGGCGCAGGGCCTGGCGCCCCTTGCTGAGCAGGTAGAGGGCAGGTGGCAGCAGCAAGGAGAGGGCCGTGGGGCGCATGGGGCCGCGCTCGGACGCAGGCCGGGCCAGCTCCTGGGTCGAGAAGAGGGGGCTCATGGCTTGAGCCTCCTTTCCAGCTCCGCTACCTCGGCCGACCAGGCGGCGCGTTTATCCGGGGTGCCGCGCTGCGAGCTGAGGTAGGTGCGCAGGGTGTTGCGGCGCTTGGTCCAGGCGGCGGGGTCGTTGTCAACTAGTACCGAATCCACGACGGGCGGCAGGGCACCGTGCTTTTCGCGGTAGGCCAACGCATCCCAGATTTCGTCGATGCGCCGAAAGTTCTTTTTGATGGTGCGGGCAGCCTGCTTGCGGTCCTCGTCGCTGGGCAGCAGGCGCAGGGTACCTTGCAGGTGGCTGGCCTCTTTGAAGAGTTGGTTGCGCTCTGCCACGAGGGCCTGCACATCGGCCGGCAGCTGCTCAGCCGTCGCGGGGGCCACGTCGGCCGGCTGCTCGGTCGCCGGCAGCTCACGCACCTGGTCGGCCGGCTGCTCAGCCGCAGCCAGGCGTTCCAGCTCCTGCACCAGCTGGCGCGTGGTGAACGACCCAGGGCCGCCTCGGCGCATGAGCGCCACCAGGGCGGGCCTGGCCTGCGGGTGCTGGGCGTACAGTTCCAAGCCCTGGGCGAAGTCCTGCTCGCCGGCTAGCCAGGTGTGGAGTGCAGTTGTTTGCGACATGGAACAAAGCTCCACCTCTGCAATTGCAGGCGAAAGGACAGGATTTGCAGCTGACAGTAGCTTTGCGGCCCAATCATCCCTTTCCCCTCATGCTCAAGCACCTCCTTGTCTCGCTGCTGCTCTCGGCGGCCACTGTTCCCGCCTTTGCCCAGGCCACAACCACCACGAACAGCCAGCCTAAGCAGTTCTGCCGACTTACCGTGAGACTACGAGGCGGGGGAAGTCCTGGCAATACGGCTGATAGTGAAATGCACTATGGGGAAGAATCCAAACTAACGCCACTGACCGATACCCAGTTGGCCGAAGAAGCTGCTAAAGTGAAAGCGCTGGACTCCGAAACCCTGGTACTAGATTACTTGAGCAGCCGGGGCTGGGAAGTGATAGGGTTTAACTCGATAAATTCCTACTACACGATTTACATGTTGCAACGCCCCCTGAAATAGCCACCTATGCACACGAAGGAGCCAAACGAAACAGCGCCCGACCAAAGGCCGGGCGCTGAGTGTGGTACTTCCCATAAAAAACCCGCCAGCCCTACGGGCCAGGCGTGAGCAACTCCACCTCCGTGCCTCCGAAGATGAGAGCAGGCGTCGCACTGGCCGCCACGAAGGCGAAGCTCGCCCCATTCTTATCCTTGGGTGCTTTGCCCGTGGTGATTTCCTTCGGTACGCGGTAGGCCGGGTGGTCCTTGCTGCCGATGATGCGCCAGGTGCCGTTGCTGTCCTTCATGAAGAGGATGAAGCCACCGTTGGCAAACTTCGACTTCAATGCCAGCACCTTATCGGAAACCTTGGGCGTCCAGAACTCGGCGTTCGTCTCAAACGAGCCGCTGTCCTTATCGCCCACTTCCTGGTCCTTCACCTCGCCCGTGTCGGCCGTGGTGTAGATTTCGGCGCACTTCTCGCCCGTCTCGAACACGACGCCGGCGGCGGGCACAGTCATCGTGCCCGCGGCCGGGGCCGCGATGGACTTCACCTTCGAGGCTGGGATGGCGTACACCTTGCCAGCCGTGCCGCCCATGTTGATTTCGCCTTCCTCAAATGTGAGGTCGTCCAGTACAATCGACATTGGATTGAAAACTAAATAGTTGAAATTGATTTACTTCCTTTGGTTTCGCAGCTGGTAGTGAGATGGAGCCGGCGCACCAAGTGCGCCGGCTTCATCTCACGCTCGGGCTACTTGGCCTGCACCAGCTCCAGCACCGGCGAGCCGGCATCGACCAGGGCTTTGAGCACGGCGCTGTTGCTCTTTACCTCAGTCGCCTTCACGATGCCCTCGTGGCCGGCCAGCCGGAACTGGGGTACCACGATGCGGTAGGTTTTGGCGTCTTTGGCGGTGCCCAGCGTCGCGGTGGGCACCGTTTCCACCACTTCGCCGACCTGCTCGGTGAGCTGGTCGATGAGCTTGTTGGCGTCCACCAGCTCCGAGCGGCTGGTATTGCGCTCAGCGGTCAGCTGCTGGGTGAGGGTGTTGGCGTCGCGCAGCTGCTGCTCGGCCTTGCCGCGGGCGTCGCGCTCAGTGGCCAGGTCTTTTTCGAGTTGCTCGGCCTGGGCTTCAGTAGCCGCCAGCTTCTCGATGGCTTCCTCCAGGGTAATTTGATTAGCGTCCACGGGGTTGAGATGGTTGGTACGACTAGCCGGCGCTGCTCAAGCAAGAGCAGCGCCGGGGTCGCGGGTGAGAAAATGCGTTTGGAGCCTACCGGGCGCTAGGCGTGGTCGTTGACGGCCACCTTCTCCAGGTCTTCGATTTGGAAACCAATGGGCATCAGGATGCCGGCTTCCAAGCCGTAGAGCTTGGGGTTGGTCAGGATGCGCTCGCCGTCGCTGAGCAGGTCCGAACCCACGAGCATGTTGCTCTGGGGCGTGATAATCACGCGCTCCGAGCCCGCCATCCACGTCACCGGCTTCAGGATGCAGTTGCCCTCGCTGTGGCGAATCACCAGCTGCTGGAACTGGTTGTAGATGGGCTGCGTGCCGAATTTGGCGGCGTAGTCCTCGCAATAGGCGTCGTACACGTTGTAGGCGCAGTAGGCGAACTGCTTGAGCCGGCGGAACTTGGTGGGCTGCGACTTGTAGATGCCCTCGATTTTGGCTACCGTGTCGGTGAGCATCGAGCCAGTGACGAACGGCGTGAGCTTGAGGCCCTGGATTTCGTCCTTGATGATGTTGCCGAAGCCAGTGGCCAGGGCTGAGGCCGTCTTCTTGGTCGCGTCGCGGCGGCCGTTCCACACCGTGTTGTCGTTGATTTTGCTGGCAAAATCATCCATCACGGCCTGCCACGTCTGCGACTCGAAGGGAATGTCGGCCGGGTTTACGCCGGGCTTCATCACTTCGGCCATCCACGTCTCGCGGGCCTTCACGGTGTCGATGTTCACGTCGTACTGGCCGACGAACACCTCCAGCGTGCGTGGCTCGTAGCTCACGCTCGCGATGGTGTCGCGCACGCCATCGTAGGGCTTCACGTCGCCATCGACGAGCAGCTTGGTCACGTTGGTTTTGCTCTTGATGTTGGGGCGCAGGGTGCAGTCCTGCACCACCTGAAGCCCGTTCACGAGCCGGGTGATGAGCGGTTTTTGGTTCGTGCCGGCGAAGCCGAGCAGTTTCGTGATATCGTACATGAGGAAAGGCAGAAAAAGAAAGGTGAGAAATGCGAGTAGGGGGCCTTTTTGGCGGGGGCAGTCGAGGCTAGGCGACCTTGTTGGGGATGCCCGCGTCCTTCTTGTAGGCGAGCACCTGGGCCAGGAAGGGGTCCACGTCGTCGGCCGACGTGTCGGGGGTTTCGCGGTCCTGGCCGGTCTGGGTCGGGGCCTCAGCACCTTTGGCCGGCACGCCGGCGTAGGTGGTGAGCGTTTTCTCGGCCGTGGCCAGCTTGCCCTTGGTGTCGGTCAGCTCGGTCGTAGTCGTGGCCAGGGTGGTGTTGGCGGTGGCCAGCTCGGTGCGGGCCGTGCTCAACTCGGTATCCTTCGCAGCCTGGGCAGCCAAGGCCGCTTCGAGGGTGTCGAGCTGCGCCTCGTTCAGGAACGAGCCTTTGTCTTTGTCTACAACGAGGCCGGTGGCCGCACCCAGCAGGGCGCAAAGCAATGCGTATTTCACGGTAAGAGAGGGGGTTAAGGGGTCAGAGGAAAAACTAGGGGGGGCTACCTGGCCGGCGCTGGCGCTGCCGGTGGCCGCGGCTTCAGCGGCGAGTTCCTGCACGCGGGTCACGGCCTGCGCGAACGAGCAGATGCCGTCGGCCAGGCCGGCCGCAACGGCTTTTTTGCCCATGAAGAGGCCGCCCTCGAAGTGGTCGCCGGCGGCATTGAGCTTGTCGCCGCGGTCGGCCTGCACGCTGGCGGTGAACTCGTCCACGAGGTCGCTCAGCTCGGCCTCCAGCAGCGACGTGTCGCCGGTGGCGGCTTTGCGCTGGGGCAGGTTCTTTTGCTTGGATTGGGGGGCGTACACTTCGAGCACCTGGGTGTCGCCGTTTTTGCGCACGCGCTGGTACGCGCCGATGCTGCCCACCTGGTCGGTGGGCTGGCTCAGCCACAACTCGGTGCAAGCGGCTCCTATCCAGTAGCCGGCGCTCGCGGCCATACCGTGGTCTACCCAGCCGATGACGGGCACGCCGGCGGCGCGGGCCTCGCGGATGGCGTCGGCCGCCAGGGCCGGCGCGTTGCTCTGGCCGCCCGGCGTGTCGAGCTTAATGGCAATCGCCGTGATGTTGGGGTGAGCGTAGGCCGTGCGAATCTGCTGGGCCTTGGTGTTCATGCCCACGTCGCAGAAATCATCCTTCAGGATGGGGCCGTCGATGCTGAGTACGGCCGTTGAGCCGGCCGGGGCCTCGTCGAAGCTCTTGTACTGTTGCGGGGCACCATCGGCGCTGAGCTGCACGGCGAAGCAGCCGAAGAGCGGGTCAAGCTGGCGGGCCTCCTCGGCGCCGTTGTCGTCGTCGCGGTGCAGCTGGGCCTGGTCGAGCAGAGCCTGCACGAGCGGCAGCTGGGACGCGGCGGCCGTGGCCTCAATGAGCCAGTAGTCGCGCAGCAGCGCGGAGGCAAAACGAAAGTTGGGACGCATCGAGCAGGAATTGAACGATGCGAAATTCCTGGCTGCCCCGGCCGGCGGAAAGGACAGGGCGCGGGGCTACTTACGCCGGGGCCAGCTGCGGTAGGCCACGCAGGCCAGCAGCAGCACGAAGGCCACCCCCACGCCCGATAGGGCGTTGAGGGTGGCCTGGTGGGATAGCTCTATCATGCGGCGTATTTGCCCATTTTGACGGCCTGGAGCATATAATCGCGCACCAGCGAGAGGACAATGACGGGGTACTTGCTGCCTACCTCCTTGAAATAATCGCCTTGCAGGGCATACTTGTTGTCGGATTCCTGGCACCGCTTCACCAGGGCTAGCCAGTCCGTATCGGTGGCCGGGTTCACGTAGCGAATCCCAATTATTTCGCCGTGGCCATCGGGCCGCGAAAAGTCAGCCGTGACAATCGTGCTGTTGTCAGCCACGAGCGGCACGGGCTTGGGCTTGAAGTTGGCATCTACCAGCTCCGGGCCGCACTCGTCGGGGGCGTCGAGTTGGAGCGAGCAGAGTACTACCTCCGTGTTAATCAGCACCGAGCACTCCCCTTTGCGGTTGAGGCTGAAGCTAAAATCGACCAGGCGGGCCTTGGCCACAAAAATGCTGTCGTGGTACTGGCGGCGGCCAATGATGACCTCGACCGGGCTGTTGTCGGTTTCAGAAAACATAGCGATTACGAATGAAAGCGGTGGAAAAAGTAGTTGCTCTGGCCAATTGCCTCGGCCGGCGTGAGCACCCGCCGGTGAATGGCGCAGGCGGCGATGTCTCCCTGGAAGCTGTAATTGCTGGCGTAGGCGGTGCCTTGCGGCCCGGCTCCGAGAAAGAAGGTGCCGCTGGCGGGGCGTTCGTCCAGCATACTGTTGCCCACGTCGGCCAGCGGGGCGTGGACCCCATTGACGTAGAGCTGCCCTCCCCCGCGAATGTTGCCGTGCGGATAGATGGCCGTAATCACCA
>JBPBPU010000012.1:0-45974 GCA_050954465.1 Janthinobacterium lividum | reverse complement strand
GAAAACGTTGTAAAGGAAAGCCCTCCCCAGAAGTATACGCTCTAAAAGTAGAGCAACTAGCTGAATTAGAGAAGCTTTGCCAACAAGGCTTCGTGGATTTATTCTATGGAGATGAAAGCCATGTGTGCAGTAACGGCTATGTTCCTTATGGCTGGCAATTTCCGGAAGAAGACGTTTTCGTGCCGGTTGAAAAGGGCTATAAAATCAACATGTGGGGCCTTATTAGCCGAAGCAATCAAACGCATTGGGTAACGACAGAAAGGAATATTAATGCGAATTTCATCTTTACCCAATTAGAAGAATTATCCTTTCAACTACGAAAACCAACGGTAATTGTACTAGATAATGCGAGCATGCACAAAGCTCATCTTATCCAGCAGCAGATACCCTTTTGGCAAGACCGAGGATTATACCTATTTTACCTGCCTACTTATTCTCCACATCTCAATATTGCGGAAACCCTCTGGCGCAAATTGAAAAAAGAGCAGCTTGACCCAGCCGATTACGCTACCAAAGACATGCTTTTCTACGCGGTTAATCGATGCTTAGCACAAGTAGGCAATTTGTGGAAAATAAACTTCTCTGAATTTAACATAAACTAATTAGAGACGGGTACTTATTCTATGTCTTTCGGTGGAATAATGCCTTTCGGTAATGAGATTGTTCGCTGCCTTTATGATTAGTTCTGGTGTCAACACAGAAAAGCCCGACCATCCGGCTTGTCCCTACCCAAAACTCAAACGCCCTTCAGGCCATGTGGCTGGAAGGGCGTTTTCGTGAGGTTGCATAGCTGATTTGCTGCTTTCCAAATGGGGTTAATCAGCAAAAAAGGGGCCTTAGCGTTACCCTGGCAAAGTCGGAAAAAGATTTGGGTAAGCACGAGCCATCCGGCCGGGCTTCTTCTTTTCCGCGCTACTGGCCATAGGAGAAACTCAGTTACTTGCTAGGGCTTTGCTCTAGAGCAGAACTACTGCTATCATCCCCATTGTGTTCATTATCTAATGGCTTCTGGCTCAGATTCATGAAAAGCTTGCTAAGCTCCGCCATACTTGGTTTCTGTTGTCTCACCTCTTCTGCCTTCTTTTTAGCATCACGAAACACCCTAAGATACTCTTCTTTAGAAGGTTTTACGCCATTATTTATGCTGTTCACGAACATCTCAGCGTACATGTCGCCATAAATATCAGCCCACACTTCTTCATCAATGGATGCCTGCACCTCTTGTTCGTCAAGCTGCACTCCACCATAATAATCAGCTATGTACTTTATGAGTTCCTGCCTCTTTTCGGTATTGGAAAGTATTTCTATTATTCTTTTATTTTGGCCGAACGGGTGTTTTGAATTTGCCTTTAATTTCTGTAGTAAATTCTTAATTACTTCAGAAACGATATAATACGAGCCATTTCCAATGAGCCCACCTAATATAGCCACTACAAGCTACTGCTGAGTATCAGTAGGAGAAATGAGCGAATCCTTGGACCTGATAGACTCTATTTTCTTTAATTGTTCTTCGTAGGACACACGATAATCGTAGTCATACCGATAAGCCTTTTCGCAATAGTGCATAAGATTTTCATAAACAGCTTTGTCCAGCGGCGTATGGCACTTGTCACAAACAAGTTCCGAATTAGAGTTCAGGGTTCCGCAGGTAAGGCAAATGAATTCCATGATTTAGTTAATAATAGTTATTGCAAATTACGAGATACCCAGTCGCCTCCCCTCATCCAGCAGAAACAGGCGCACCAAGGCCGCCACGCTTGCCTCACGGGCTTTGGCAACGCGGCCAAAATGAGCTTTCTGGCCCTTGTCTTCACACTCCATGCTTAATAATGGTTTTCGTAGAGGCTTAGAGCCTGTGCTTTTCCTACTACAAACTCATGTAGTTTGTAATAAAACCCGTAAAAACTGCCCTTAAAAATACATGAAACTCTCGTGCTTCGCTTATATACTCTTATCTTTGTCTTATTCAAGTGCAATTGATGCCCTTTGCAATTAGTGAGGGATTAATTAGGTAAACCATTTCTAAAAGAAAAAACCCTCTCATGGAAGGGTTTTTTCTTTAAAAAGTAATGCTAGTTTTTAATCCGGCCGGGTTTGACTTTTGGCGTACCATCTTTTTTCCGGCCATACGGAGCCTCTTCATCGGAATTACTTGATTGCGCAGTAATGGATGCTTTACGCTCTTTCTTGCTGGGCGTGTAATCGGAAGCTAAAAGGCTTTCAGTTTCATTTACCGCAGCCTGTAGATTGCTTAGTAAAGTAGATACTCTACGTAATGCACGTTTCACGTCAGCTTTGAAAGCATCCGCTTGCTGCGCACTGTCGAGAACTTGTTGTAATTGGGCGAGGTCAATTGCCATAAGGGAAAAGAAAAGGGATTGAGTCCCCAAAGAAACAACCCAGCAATCATTTTAACTAATTCGGCTAATGTAGGTATTCTTCCTGACAACGACCACAGCAAGTCAGCGGGCGGAGTTGTCAATTATTGCACCGGGTCCTCAATCAGTAGTCAACCAGTCAAAACGCAGTAGAAAACATGCGGATAGTTTACTTCCGATAAGTAAGATTTTCCACTGGGGAACTCTCCAGCGAGCAGAGACTCCGGCATCAGGCAGGTAACCTTCTCAAACAGGCCACTTTTTCACAGGAATGCATCCTTTGTTACTTACTACCGACAAGTCTTAAGTGTCAGTCACGCTCAGGAAGCGGAGCTACGAACGGTATCCTATGAATTTCATTTTACAGGCCGCTCTTGGTACTTTACTACTATTATTGCACAAAAATGCTTTTGGTTGTTTTTTCTACTGATTACCCTCGATAATCCTTACTTATCGAGGGTAATTCACTCGTACTTTTGCACGTCCCTACCCGTTACCCGTTTCCGGTAAACTCACCCCGTACTCTCCGCCGCTCTATGGAAACCCTCCCCAGCCGGGCCGACTCCCAGGCTCTCGGCCCGGCTCGGCACATTGACGACTACGCCGCAGCGGGGGCCCGCTACGTGAACACGGGGCAGCAAGGCGCGGCCAATACCCAGCGCGCCTACGCCGGCGACTGGCGACGCTTCACTACGTGGTGCCAAGTGCACGGCCGGGATTCTTTACCGGCGGACGTATTAACGATGGCAGCTTTCGTGACCTCGCTCGCCGAAGCCGGTAAAAAGGTGGCCACTATCCAGCGCCACTGCGCGTCCGTGAGCAAGGCCCATCAGCTGGCCGGATTCCCGACCCCCACCGACGAGCGCCAGTTCAAGACCCTGCTCGAAGGTATCAGCCGCGAGAAAGGCGTCAAGCAAAAGCAGGCGCCGGCCTTTACGCTGGCCTACTTCAAGCGCGTGGTGCAGGGCATCGAGACGGCGCGGCCGGACGGGGTGCGCGACCGGGCGCTACTCCTGCTGGGGCTGGCCGGCGCGTTTCGCCGCGACGAACTCGCCAGCCTGGACCTGGCGCACCTGCGCTTCGACGACGACGGGCTGGTGGTAGAGCTGCCCAGGAGCAAAACCAATCAGAAAGGTGAAGCCGAGGAGAAGGCCATCTTCTTTGCGCCCGACCGGCGTAGTTGCCCGGTGCGCGCGGTCAAGGAGTGGCTACAGGTGCTGCAGGAGCACGGGCGCACCAGCGGGCCATTATTTTTGTCTTTCCACAAGGGCCAGCGCCTGAGCTGTCGTCGGCTGAGCACCTTTAGCCTGAATGAGATTGTGCAGCTGCGCTTAGGGGCTCCTTATACGGCCCACTCCTTACGGGCTTCCTTCGTGACCATTGCCAAGCTCAACGGGGCCGATGATGCCGAAGTCATGAACCAGACCAAGCACAAGACGACCGACATGATTCGCCGCTACACCCGCCTCGACAATATCCGCCAGCACAACGCCGCCCAAAAACTTGGCTTGTAAGGCGTGGCAGTAGAATCCCTAGAAGCAAGCCGTGAGTGGCCCAAAATGAGCGAGAGCCGACCGGCTTCTCTTACCAGTCCTTATATACTACGGATAGCTCGCTCTGACCTGACCTGAACGAAGCTCCTGGACGTGTGACCACGTTCGGTAGCCCCGCCTAACACGGGTGGGGAGCGCAGTGGCCGACCGAACGTTGGCAAGCGGTAAAAGCTGTTGCGCCGACCCAGGCAGAGCCAGCAACCGGGCCGTCCAGTTAAGCGAGACCGGGCAAGAGCCTGCTGCGGGGCAACCAACTGCGCGGTAGCTCCGGCAGCCACGCTACGACGGGTAGGCAGTGGCTCCCGTAGCTTCGGGGCTCCTCTCGCCGCTTACCTGCCTGCTACCCATGCGCCCCTTTCGCCGCTTTGCTGCCCTTGCCGCCCTGCTGGGGCTGGCCACCCACCTGGGCGGTAGTCCCGCTGCGCCCCCCGCCGCCTGCGGCCAGGTCAGTAAGCAGGGCGCTCCGAGAAAAGTCGCCGGGACTCCAGCGGTTGCCGTTGGGGCCAGCGCGCCCGAAATCCTGCTCTGGCCCCACGGGGCACCTGGCCCAAAAGCGCCGGTCACGCCGGAGGCCAGCTACCGCACAGACCAGGGCGAGCGGGTCGTAACCCATGTGCCGCAGCCCACGCTGACGCCCTTTTTGCCCCCGGCCGCCGCCGCCACCGGGGTAGCCGTGCTCATCCTGCCGGGGGGAGGCCACCGCGAACTCTGGCTCAGCCACGAGGGCGATAACCCGGCCGCCTGGTTTGCCGCGCACGGCGTTGCCGCGTTCGTGGTCAAGTACCGCCTCGCCCGCGAAGCCCAGTCGCCCTACACCGTGGACCAGGACGAATTGGGGGATGTGCAGCGGGCGCTGCGCCTGGTCAAAAGCCGCGCCGCCGAGTGGCAACTCGATACAGCCAAGGTCGGGGTATTAGGCTTTTCCGCAGGCGGTGAGCTGGCCGGCCTGGCCGCCATGCGCTTTACCTCTCCCACTCCGCACGCGCCCGACCCGGTAGACCGGCTAAGCGACCGGCCGGCTTTCCAAGTGCTCCTGTATCCGGGGAACAGTGGCCGCCTGGCAGTGAGCCGACACGCGCCGCCGGTGTTCATCGCTGGCGGCTACCTGGACCGCCCCGATATCGACCAGGGCATGGCCCAGCTTTATTTGAAGTACCAGCAGCGACAGGTGCCCGCCGAGCTGCACATTTATGCTGGGGTGGGTCACGGCTTTGGTCTGCGTACTGCCACGGAAGGGGCCGTCGCCGAGTGGCCACGGCAGGTACGGCTCTGGTTGCAGGAAATCGGCTGCTTGCAAAAGGAAAGGGGCAGTACCGGGAAGTAGGCGAGCCGCTAGGCAACTCGCGCCGTCTGGCGAACAACTAGTGGTCGGAGGGTTGGTCGAAAATGGCTGGAAAAAGCGCTTCCACCAGCTAGAACCGTCCGCTGTAAAAGCAGCCAATAAGAACCTCCTTAAGCAGTGGTAGCTGGGCAGCAAGCCAGCGGGCAGGCAACCGAAGAGACAGTTAGTATAGGTTATAGACTTCCTTATTTGCCATTCGTTGCGCGCTACTCACCCATCCCAGCCTTGCCTGCCACTGAGCTACCTTCTTGAGGCTCTAAAAGGCAGTCTCTATAAGTCGTAAGTGTAGCTAAATCTGCTAGATAGCCGATATAAACCTAGGTTCCGAAAGGTGTGCCTTTCGGATACCAGGTGGACGGTGCGGGTAGCGAAGGGCCAAGCTCGTTAAGCGTAAAGATGGCAGCAGGCTGCCTACCTAACCTCTTTCAGAATGGACCAGCAGACCGCAGTACCAACCGAAGGAGGGTGATTCGCTCCGCAAGCTGCTACTTTCGCCTTTCATTTCCGGGGGAAGTCCGCCTTATCCTTTCCCACCGGAGTGTTCCGCTGCAGCTATGACATACTCGGGCCTGCTAGGTGCTGGCCGACGCTGGGTTGCCAGGGGGCGGCACCTTTGGCTGCTGGCTGGGATACTGCTCCCGGCACCGCTGGCATGGGGGCAGTCCTCCACCCCCACTCCCTGGCAAGCCGACCCAGTGCTCAGCACCCTGCTCATTCACCAGCTGGTGCCCGACTCCACCGGCTACCTCTGGGCCGCTACCGACGACGGGGTGCGCCGCTACGACGGCTACGCGGCCGTACCCCTGGCCCAGCTTGTGCGCGGCCCCGTAGCTGCCCCCACCGGCTACGTGCGGCTGGCCGTAGACCGGGGCGGGCGGCTCTGGGTGGGCAGTAGCACGGGCCTGGCCTGGCTGGCCCCTGCCACCGGGCAGCTCACGCCCGTGCCCCTGCCCACGGCCCCCACCGAAAGTCCCACCGTGCGCGCCCTCTGGCTCGATGCGCGCACCGGCCGCCTCTGGGTGGGCTACGGTCGGGGCCGGGTGCTGAGCTTCGACCCCGGCCACCCGCCCCGGCCGGGCGCTGCGCCCGTTGCCTCGCCTACCGGGGGCGAGGCCGTGCTGGCCTTTGCCCCCGGCCCCACTGGCGAGGTTTGGGTGACAGCCGGGCCACTGCTGGTGTACACGGCCCAGGGCCAGCTGCACCACCGCTACCCGCGCCCCGCCGAGTACGTAGTGCCCCTGCCCGGCACCCGGCCCCGGCTGCTGCTCAGCGCCACCGCCTTGTTCGAGCTGGATACCCTGACGGGGCAGCTGCGCGCGCGGCAGCGCTGGCTGCCGCGCGGCCCCTATGAGCCCCGCTTCGGGCTGCTGCGCGATGCCGGCGGCCGGCCGGCCGAGTGGCTGGCCGGCGGGCGGCATTTTACGCTGCGCTGGCCGGCCGGCCCCGCTGCCCCCCAGGTTGCGAGCACGCCGCTGGCCCGGGCGGGCGGCCCCGGCCCGGCCCGCCGCCCCGACCGTCTGTACGAGCTGAGCCGCGACCGGATGGGGCTGCTTTGGGCCAGCACCTTTGGCTGGCGCGGCAGCTTCCGGCAGGGACCGCCCCAGCTGGTGCAGCAGCTGCCTGAAGCCCGGCCCCAGCCCAACCCCAGCACCCGCGGCATCACCCGCCTGCCCGATGGCCGCCTGCTCGTAGACACGCGCACCCAGGCCGCCGATAGTCCGCAGGCCCCCCTGCGGGCGCTGCCGGTGCACCAGGCGGGCAAGCCCTGGCCCTATTCGTTTTACCACCTGCTCACCACCCGCGCCGGGCGGGTGCTGTTCGCGCTCGAAGAAAACGGCTTTGGCGAGCTGGACTTGCGCACGAGCGAAGTACAGGAGTGGGCCCCGGCACCCGGCACCCCGGTTTCGACCCAGATACGGGGCCGCACCGTGTACCAGGACCGGGCGGGCCGCCTCTGGGGCGGGGGCAGCGGGCTCTACCAGCTCGACGAAGCCGCCCACCGTGTGCGCCGCTACCGCACCACCGATGCCGCCTGGCCGCTGCACCGCTGCGAGGTGCGCAGCCTCAGCGAGGACGCGGCCGGTACGCTCTGGCTGGCCACCAGCCAGGGCCTCTACGCCTTCGACCCCGCCACCGACGCGCTGCGCCACTACGGCCCCGCCGAAACCGACCCCACCCGCCGCCTGCCCGTGGCCGACCTGCTCTGCGTGCTGGCCGGGCAGCCGGGCGGGCAGGTGTGGGTGGGCACCCGGGCGGCCGGGCTGCTGGCGCTGGTACCCGGCCGGGGCGTGGTGCGGCAGCTTGGCCCCGCCCAGGGAATGCCCGACGTGCCGGTGGCCACGCTGCTGCCCGGCCCCGGCGGCACGCTGTGGGCCGGCACCTACGCCGGGCTGGTGCGCTACGCCCCGGCCCTCGACCAGCTCATGGTGCTCGGCCCCGCCGATGGGCTGGCCGAGCCGGAGCTCAACCAGCAGGCGGCCTTCCGCGACCGCGATGGGACGCTTTACTTCGGCGGCATCGGGGGCGTGGTGCGGGTACTGCCGGCGGCCCGCCCGGCGGCGGCCAGCCCCGCGCCCCGGCTGCTGCTCACGGCCCGGGCCCTGGGCGACAGCGCCGCGCAGTGGCTGCCGGCCGGGGCCGCGCCCCCGCCCCTGCGCCTGGCCGGCTCCCACGCTGGGGGCGGCTTCGACCTGGCCCTGACCGATTTTCGGGCTCCCGACCACCAGCACTTTTACTACCGCCTGCGGGCTGGGGCCCGCGACTCGGGGGTGGTGCGGCCCACCGGGCACCAGCTGCGCCTGCGCGGGCTGGCTCCCGGCACCTACGAGCTGGAGCTGTGGGGCCAGGCCGCCGACGGCCGGCGCACGGCCCCCGTGCGCGTGGCCCTCACGGTGGGGCGGCCCTGGTGGCAGCACCCGGCCGCGCTGCTGGGCGGGGCGCTGGTGCTGGTGCTGGCCGGCGCAGCCCTGCAGCAGCTGCGCAGTAGGCGCGCCCTACGCGAGGCCCGCCTGCGTACCCGCATCGCCGCCGACCTGCACGACGAGGTGGGTGCCCTGCTCACCCGCGTGAGCATGCGCGCCGAATTGCTGCACGAAACCAGCGCCGACCCCGCCGCCCCCGACCCCGCTGTGGCCGCCCTGCTGGCCGACAGCCGCTCGGCCCTGGCCACCATGCGCGACGTGGTGTGGAGCATCGACGCCGGGGCCGACACCGTGGGCGCGCTGCTCGACCGCCTGCGCGACCACCTCGACCAGAGCGCCGAGCCGGCGGGCCTGCGCACGAGCCTCGACGTGGCCGGCCTGCCCGACGCCACTCCCCTACCCCCGCAGCTGCGCCAGCACCTTTATTTGCTGGCCAAAGAAGCCATTACCAACGCCGTGCGCCACGCCCAGGGCGCCACCGAGCTGCGCCTGGCCCTGCGCCGCGACGGCCGCACCCTCACCCTGACCGTGGCCGACGACGGGCAGCCCAGCGGCCGGCCCGCTCGCACTGGGGGCATGGGCCTGCGCAGTATGCAGCAGCGGGCGGCGGCCCTGGGCGGGCAGCTCATGGCCGGGCCGGCCAGCGGCGGGGGCTGGGAGGTGAAGGTGGTGGTGGGGGTGAGGTGAGCCACGGAGGGCGACACGACGCCGAGAAACTACCGGCGCGCACGGTGCAGGCGCCGCAGCCCGTAAGCCAACCCCGAGGCCAGCAGCAGCGATGCGCCGCCATCGAGGGGCACGGTGGTGGCCTGCGGCGTGGGGCCCGTGGTGCCGGGCGCTTGTGCCTGGGCCAGACTGGTGAGGGCGAGCCCGAGGGCGGCCGTGAGAAAAAGCTTGTTCATGCGCAAAGCTGAGAAAGAGCCCGCCCCAGGGTGGGGCGGGCTCGATGGAAACTACTTACCGGATAACGACGCGCTTGGCCAAGGTGCTGGACCCGGCCGTCAGGCGCAGGGTGTAGACGCCCTCGGCCAGGCCGTCGGTAGCCACCGGGAGCAGGGCCCCGGCAGCCGGCAGCGGGGCCGACTGGCGGCGCACCACCTGGCCCAGGGCGTTGAGCAGCTCGGCCTGCACCTGGCTGGCGCCGGCCACGGCGGGCACGGCCACCACGAAGCGGCCGTGGGCCGGGTTGGGGTAGACGCTCACGCTCTCGGCCAGCAGGGACGGAGCAGCGGCCAGGGCGCTGCTGGGGCGGAACACGAGCGAGAAGCGGCCCAGCACCAGGGCCTGCGCCTGGGTGGTGCTCACGCTGAAGGGATAGCTTGTGCCCACGCTCAGCCTCACAGTCTGGCCGGTTTGGGCGTCAAGCAAGTAGGCGTCGAGGCCGGCGGGCAGGTTGCTCAGCGCCTCGGCCGTGAGGGTGTAGGTGCCGGCGGCGGGCACGCCTACGGCCAGCGGCAGCACCGTGGCGGCCGCGAAGGCGGCGCGGCCGTCGATGGCCAGATTCTCGGCCCCGGCCACGCTGCTCAGGTTCAGGCCCGTAGAGTTGGGCAGCTTGCCGGCGTCGTACTGCCCGTCGAAGGCGGGGGTGGCCCCGGCCTCGGCGTAAGCGACCCAGGCATCGGCGAGGCCGGCACCGGTGAGGGCCAGGCGCAGGGCGGGGCGCGGGTCGGGGGTGCTGCGCTGGAAGGCGGCCTGGCTGGTGTAAGTCGTCACGCGCTGGGCGTTGCGGAAGGTGAGGCTGCCGCTAGTCTGGCCCGCGCTCACACGCACCCAGAAGCCCTGGCTGCTGGCAATGAGCGGGTTGTTGGTGGCCGTGGTGCTTTGCCCGTTCACGTAGGTGCGGTAGCCGCCCGCGTATTGCCCCGTGCTTTGCACCACATACATGGCCGCGTCCAGGTTCTGGCGGTCGGCCGGGGCTACCAGCGAGTAGTCGAGCGGGGCCGGGTAGGGGTTGCCTACCAGCTGCCAGCCCGCGGCCCCGTCGCCTGCCGTGCCCACGGCGTTGCGCGGGAAGGTGAGGGTGGTTTGGTCGCCGCTGGTGGCCGTGCCCACGAAGTCGACGAGCTGGGCGGCCCCAATCTGGGCTACGTAGCCCTTGCCCACGCTCATGGCGGCCGTGAGGGTGGTGGGCACCACGAAGCCTTTGTCGAAGGCCGAGTAGTTGTTCGTCACACTCGCCAGGCGGCTTTGGTCGTAGGCAAACAAGGTGGGGAAGGGCGTGGTGGTGCCCGGCGTGGCGCTGCCGTTGTAGGTGGTGGCCTGGCTGATTTCCGGGCTGTAGCCGCTCGTGGCGAGGTCGGCAAGGGTCGTGTTGCTCACCGGGGCGCTGTAGTGGCGGTAGCCCGCGCCGGGGTTCAGGGTCGGGTCGATGGAGCGCTGCACGGTCACGGTGCCCTGCACCGTGCCCGCGCCGCTGTTCACCACCAGGGCCGTGCCGCTGGCGCTGCTCAGCAGCGTGAGGGCGTTGCCGTTGAGTACTAGGTCGGCAGCGCCCACCGTCAGTACCTGGGCCACGCTGGTGCGGGCGCTGAGGAAGAGGGGCTGGCCGGCAGGCGCGGTGGTAGTGAGGTTGCGCACCTGCGTGGGCAGGCCCGTACCCGTGTTCTGAAGGGCGGTGGCATTGTACACGTAGCTGGCATCGGTGGAGAACGAACGGCCCCCCGTGGTCTGGATGGCGCCCGTGGCCCCGCTGCTGCTGATGCCGGCCTGCGCGCAGATGCCCAGGGTGCCGCCCGCCGCCAGCGTGAAGCTGCCCGGCCCGCTGAGCACAAAGCAGCCGTCGTTGAGGGTGCCGCCGTCGCTGACGCTGGTGCTGGTGGTCACGCTCACGTTGCCGGCCAGCGTGCCCGTGCCCCCGCTCAGCACGGTAATGGTGTTGTAGGTGCCGCCCACAATGCTTTGGCCGGGGGTGCTGACGACCAAATCGGTGACGACGGTGAAGAGCTGCCCGCCCGTGGTGCCGCCAGGCGTGGTGACGGTGACGAGGCCGGTGGTAGCGCCGGCTGGCACGGTGGCCGTGAGGGTGGAAGCGTTGATGACGCTGAAGGTGGCGGCCGTGCCGTTGAAGCTTACGGCCGTGGCGCCAGCCATATTAGTGCCCGTGAGCGTAATGGTGGCGCCGATGGGCCCGCTGCCGGGACTGAGGCTGGTGAGGGTAGGCGCATAGAGAGGCGTAAGCACCAGCGCCCCGTTGTCGGCCGTGGGGGCCACGCTGTAGCTGACGTTGGTTCCCGCGCTCGTCACAAACGACGAGCCGCCGCCCCCGCTGCCCTCGCCGCCGCCGCCGCCATAGTAGCCGCCCCCGCCGCCGCCCCCGTGGAAATAGCCGTCGCCGTTCCCACCTATGTTCATATTTCCCGAGGTGCTGCCGCCGCCCCCATTGGTACCAGCCGCTTGCTGGGTAGCCCCTTGGCCGGTCGACTGCCCCATCCCGCTACTGCCCGCTGGAATTCCCCCGTTTCCGCCGCCGCTGGTTCTAGTACTGTAGGATTCACCACCACCACCACCACCTGCTACTACCAGCGCGTTGCGGCTGGCGAGGTAGTCGCCCGTATTGGCACTGGCACTATACATGCGCCGCAGGTCGGTGGCCCCACCGCCCCCGCCGCCACCATTGCTGCTGCCGCCACCATTGAAGCCACCTGCATTGCTACCGGTAGCTATACCAGCTACCCGGCCGCCGACTACTACGGTTAGCACTTCGCCCGGTGTTACGGGCACGGTGGCTTGCACCTGCGCCCCGTAGCCCCCCGCATTGCTACTACTGCTATAGCCCTGGCCCCCACCCGCGCCGGTGGCTACTACTTGCAGGGTCGTGACGCCGGTGGGCACCACGTAGGTTTGGGTGGCCGCGCCGGCAAAGGCGAAGGCCACGGCCGTGGTGCCGGCCGGCTGCACGGGCGTAATTACCAGCGCCCCATCGCCGGCCGTGATAGCCACGCTGTAGCTGATGCTGATGCCCGTGCTCGTCACGAACGACGAGCCGCCGCCGCCGCCGCTGCTGCCGCCGCTTCCCCCGCCGCCGTAGTAGCCGCCGCCGCCCCCACTGCCATAAACAGAAGGTGTATCCCCTGCTCCTCCCGTACTGGTAGTGCCAGCTTGCCCACCTGCCGTATTACCACCTGGTTGCGACTGCGTAGCTCCTTGGCTAGACGGGTTCCCTGCGCCAGCGCTGCCATTAGGAACCCCTCCACTTCCTCCCACAGGTCCTGAACGGGAGCCACCCCCACCGCCCCCAGCCACCACAAGTGCGTTGCGGGCAGCCAGGTAGTCATCAGTGCGAGGAGCCGCGCGTCGCAGGTCAGTGGCGCCGCCGCCACCGCCACCTGCATATCCGGTGCCCCCGCCGTTGTAGCCGCCCGCATTACCAGAAAGGGCAAGGGAGCCCACGCTACCCTGGCCACCCACCTGGATGGTTAGGATTTCATTAGGCGTTACGGCCACGGTAGCCTGTACCTGCGCTCCATACGAGGCGTTGGTTTGTTGGTAGCCCGCGCCGCCGCCCGCGCCGATAGCTGTTACCCGCAGCTGCGTCACGCCGACTGGCACCACGTAGGTTTGGGCGGCGCTGGTGTAGGCGTAGGTGGTGGTTTGGGCCTGGGCGGCGCCGGCCGTGGCCAGCAGCAGCCCGAGCGCGGCCAGCGGCCGGGCCAGGCGGGAGAGCAAACGGGCCGGCCGCCGGGGGCCAGGCTGGCCGATGCGGCCAGAAGTAGCAGTAGTCATGGTAGTCATGCGAGAAGGGGGCTGCTGCCAGCCCGGTTGGTGAAACAAACCAGATAAGCCACAAAGGACACCCCCGCCGCGAGCGCCCGCAAGGCCCGCGCCTCCCCTAAACAGGGGAGGCGGCGGGGGCAGTAGCGCGGACTTTCAGTCCGCGATGGAGAGGGGCAGGCTGACGATGCTATTCGCGGACTACAACCGAAGGTCAGCGAAGCTAAAGTCCGCGCTATTGCCGCGCTACTACCTCATGCGGCCCAGCAGCTCGCTACGGCTGTTGACTTGCAGCTTGCGGTAGATGCTCTTGACGTGGGAATGCACGGTTTGCACCGTCATCTGGAGCTTGGCCGCCACCAGCTTTTCGCTGAGGCCGTCCACCAGGTGCTGCACCACGGCGCGCTCGCGCTCGGTGAGGAGGCCGGGCTGGGTGAGGGGGCTGGGCTGGAAGTGGCCGAGCACCTTGCGGGCCACGGCCCGGCTCATGGGTGCCCCGCCCTGGGCCACGTCGAGCAGGGCGGCCTTGATGGCGGGCAGCGGGGTGCTCTTGAGCAGGTAGCCGCTGGCGCCCCGGCGCAGGGCCTCGTAGATGTTGTCGGTGTCCTCGAACACGGTTTGCATCACCACCTCGGCCTCGGGGGCCAGCCGGCGCACCTGCGGCAGCACCTCGATGCCGCTGAGGCCGGGCAAGTGAATGTCGAGCAGCACGAGCTGCGGGGGCAGCACGGCATCGGGCAGCCAGGCGAGCAGGGCTTCGGCGCTCTCGGCCACGAGTACGCACTCGAACTCGGGCTGGCGGCAGAGGTAGCCGTGGAGCAGCTCGCGCACGGCGGGGTCGTCTTCGACCAGGGCAAGGCGGTAGGGGGGACTCATGCGGGGGCAAAGGTCGGGGCGGGCCGGGGGCCGGAAAAAGCCCGGCGCCTCCCCTAAACAGGGGAGGCGCGGCCCCGAAAAAAACCGGGCCGCCTCCCCTGTTTAGGGGAGGCGCGGGCCTTGCGGGGCGGGTGGGCGGGGCGTCTCTTTGCACCTATCCAACAAACTTATCCTTCTCGCTCGCTGGCGGCTGGCAGCCGCTCTTGGTTTATGAATACAACTTGTGTGCGTAGCCGCTTCGGCGGCAATAGCCGCCGGCTGGCGGCCGTGGCGGGCTGGCTGCTGGTTTCGGCGGGCGCGGCCTGGGGGCAGGCCCCGACGTTTGCCGCCGCCGTTACCTACTCTTCCGGCGGCGACAACCCCTACGATGTAGTGGTGGCCGACGTGAACGGCGACGGCAAGCCCGACCTGCTCACGGCCAACCCGGGCAGCAATACGTTTGGGGTGCTGCTGGGCAACGGCAACGGTACATTTCAGGCGGCCGCCACCTACCCCGGCGGCAGCAGCCTCAGCAACCCCGTGGCCCTGGCGGTGGCCGACGTGAACGGTGATGGCAAGCTCGACCTGCTCGCCGGCAACGTGGGCCAGGACCAGGCCAGCGTGCTGCTGGGCAATGGCAACGGCACCTTTCAGGCGGCGGTGAACTATGCTACCGGCAGCCGGCCCCAGGGCATTGCCGTGGCCGACGTGAACGGCGACGGGCTGCCCGACCTGCTCACGGCCAATACCAGCCCCTTGCAGGCCGCATCCAGCTCGGCCGGGGTGCTGCTTGGTAACGGCAACGGCACGTTTCAGCCGGTAGTGAGCTACCCCACTGGCAGCGGCAGCACCCCGCAGGGCATTGCCGTGGCCGACGTGAACGGTGACGGCAAACCGGACTTGCTCACGGCCAACTCGGGCACGGCCTCGGTGGGCGTACTGCTGGGCAACGGCAACGGCACGTTTCAGGCCATAACCAGCCTCTACCTCGGCAACAGCAGCAGCAACCCCCGCAACCTGGCCGTAGCCGACGTGAACGCCGACGGCCAGCCCGACCTGCTGACGGCCAACTTCGGCACCAACTCGGCCGGGGTGCTAGTGGGCAACGGGAATGGCACCTTCCAACCGGCGGTGAGCTACCCCGGCACCAGTGGCGGCAACGTGTACGACGTGGCCGTGGCCGACGTGAACGGCGACGGCAAGCCCGACCTGCTTACCGCCAACTATAAAAGCAGCGGCCAGGCCGGGGTGTTGCTGGGCAACGGCAACGGCACCTTTCAGGCGGTAACTGACTTCGCCTTGGGCAACAACACGTATCCGCAGGGCATTGCCGCCGCCGACCTGAACGGCGACGGCAAGCCCGACTTGGTCACGGCCAATTCGGGCTATAGCTATAACACGCCTGGCTCGGTTGGGGTGCTGCTGAACACCACTACCTTCCCCGCGCCCATCATCACCGACTTCACCCCCAAGAACGGGGCCGTGGGCACCACCGCAACCCTAACGGGCACTAACCTGAGCAACCTCCGCAGCGTGCGCTTCGGCGAGCTTTCGGCTTCCATCTTCAGCGTGAACGCGGCCGGCACCACCCTCACCGTAACGGTGCCCCGGCTGGCTTCGACGCAGAAAATCAGCGTGACCACGCCCGGTGGCGTGGCGTTCACGGCCAGCGCCTTTGCCGTGACGCGGGCTAGCACGGCGGGCACCTTCACAAGTGCGGGCAACCTGCAAAGCAAGTATGGCAGCGCCCCGGCCGCCGACATTAACGCGGGCGTCAATGGCTCAGCTAAGCCCGTGCTCACCGACCTGGACGGCAACGGCCGCCTCGACCTGCTGCTGGGCACTTATGATGGCTACCTGCACCGCTATGAGCAGCCCAGCGCCGCGGCCACCACCCTCACCGACCTGGGCAACCTGACCGATGGCAGCGGCACCGTTATTCAGGTGCCTGCCAGTAGCGGCGTGGCGTTGGCGGCCCCGGCCGTAACCGACCTGGACGGCAACGGCCGCCTCGACTTACTAGTAGGTACTACCAATGGCAACGTGCGCCGCTATGAGCAAACCAACCCCGGCACCGTAACCTTCGCCGACCTGGGCCTGCTAAGCGGCGTGAGCGTGGCCGGCGGGGCAGCAACCCCCGCCGCAACCGACCTGGATAGCAACGGCCGCCTCGACCTGTTAGTGGGCGACCATAACGGCCACCTCACGCGCTTCGAGCAGACGGCCCCCAACGCCGTCAGCTTCGGGGCCGGGGTAGTGCTGAGCGGTATTAACGTGCTAGCCAACGCGGCCCCTACCGTGACGGACCTAGAGGGCAACGGCCGCCTCGACCTGCTGGTGGGCAACGTTGCCGCTGCTGGCAGCACCGTCGCCCGCTACGAGCAGGACGCGGCGGGTAGCGGCACCTTCACCAGCCGGGGCAACCTGGGGCTAAGCGGGGTGAACAACTATAATTCTCTGGCCCCCGTGGTAACGGACCTGGACGGCGACGGCCGGCTCGACCTGCTGGTGGGCAACGTCTTTGGTACCGTGCAGCGCTACGTGCAGGCGCAGTCGCTCAACGTTACCAGCCTCAGCCCTGCCGCCAATGCGGGCGGGGTAGCGGTGGGCAGCAGCGTGGTGGCTACCTTCAACATGCCGCTGGCCAGCAGCCCGGCCCCGGTGCTGCGCGTGTTTGGCAACCAGCGCGGCGGGCGCACGGGCGCGGCCGTCGTAAGCGGCAGTACGCTTACCTACACGCCGCCCGCCGGCGCGGGTTTCGCGCCCGGCGAGGTAGTAGCCAGCACCATTACTACGGCGGCTACCAGCACCAACGGGGCCACGCTGGGCCGGCCGCTGGTGGCGCAGTTTACGGCCGCCGTGGGCGGCACGGGCAAGGGCCGCTTCCGGCCGGGCAGCGCCGTGCCGGCCGGCACCAAGGCCCACAGCGTGGTGGTGGGCGACGTGAACGGCGACAACCTGCCCGACCTGCTGACGGCCAACAACGCCAGCCCCGGCACGGTGAGCGTGCGCCTGGGCACCGGGGGCGGGGCGTTTGCCGCCACCGGCCAGAGCCTCACCGTAGGCGACTACCCGCAGGGCCTCGTGCTGGGCGACGTGGACGGCGACGGCGACCTCGACGTTGCCGTGGCCAATACGGGGGATATGAATGGCGGCACACCTGGTACTACCGTGAGTGTCTTCCTGAACGGGGGCGATGCTACGGGCTCCAACACGGGTAGCTTCAGCAACGGCCGCAGCGTGACTGTGGCTGACAATCCGCAGGACGTTACAACGGGTGACGTGGACGGTGACGGCGACCTGGACCTACTCACGGCCAATTACGGCTATTTTACCGTAAGCGTGTCGCTCAACAACGGGAGTGGCACGTTTAGCAGCGGTCAGAACGTACCGGCGTCGCCCCCTGGCAACGGCGCCTACCTGTATAGCGTGGCGGTAGGCGATGTGAACGGCGATGGCGCCCTGGACTTGCTGGCCACCAACCACGATGGCAGTACCGTGGGGGTGCGGCTGGGTAACAGCGACGGCACGTTTGCCACCACCGGCCCCAACGTGGCGCTGAGCGGTACGCCCCAAACGATAGTGGTGGGCGACGTGAACGGCGACCACTTGCTGGACTTCGTGACGGCCAACACCGGCAACAACACCGTGGGCATTTACCTGGGCGACGGCACCGGCGCCTTTGCGGCCGCCGGCAACCCCGCCGTGGGCAACACCCCGAGCAGCGTGACGCTGGGCGACGTGGACGCCGACGGCGACCTCGACCTGGCCACCACCAACTACGCCGCCGGCACGGTGAGCCTGCTGCTCAACAACGGCAGCGGCATCTTTGCCGCCCCGGCCACCGGCGGTACCCTGCCCGTGGGCACCCACCCCCAAACCCTGACCCTGGCCGACGTGGACAACGACGGCGACCTGGATTTGCTGGCCGCCAACGAAGACAGCAACACGGTGAGCGTGCTGCTCAACGAGCCGGACGTGCTGCCCACTATCAGCGACTTCACCCCCAAAACCGGGCCGGCCAGTACCGTGGTCACGGTCACGGGCACCAACCTGGCCGGCGTGACGGGCGTGCGCCTGGGCGGCCAGCCGGTGGCCTTCACGGTGGTTTCGGCCACCTCGCTCACCTTCACGGTGCCGGCGGCGGCCGTGCGCCAGCGCTTCACCCTGAGCACGCTCACGGCCTCGGCCACGAGCGCCGCACCCTTCGCCGTGACGCAGCCCTCGGCGGCGCTGCTGCTGCCCGCCGCCCCGCTCAACGGCACGGCCAGCGGCCTGAGCACCGGCCAAACCTACATTACGCCTACTGTAACGGACCTCGACGGCAACGGCCGGCTCGACATGCTGCTGGGCAGCAACGGCGGCCAGCTGCTGCGCTACGAGCAAACGGCGGTGGGAGCTACCAGCTTCGGCAGCGCTACTAATCTGACTTTCCCCAGCGGCGTCAACCTCGGGGTGGCCTCCGGCGCGCCCACCGTCACGGACCTCGACGGCGACGGCCTGCTCGACCTGCTGGTGGGTGCGGGCGGCAACGTGCGCCGCTTCGCGCAGTCGGGCGCGGGCCTGGCTTCCTTCACCGACCAGGGCCGGCTGCGGGCCGCCGATGGCACCACCGCCCTGGACGTGGCCGGCAGCGGGGCCGCCGCCCCCGTGGTGGCCGACCTCGATGGCAACGGTCTGCTCGACCTGCTGGTGGGCAACTTCAGCGGCTACGTGGAGCGCTTCGAGCAAACCGGCCCGCGCGCGCTCACCTTCACCGACCTGGGGGCGCTCACCACCACCGGGGGCGCGGCCCTGAACACCGGCAGCTATGCCCACCCCGTGCTGACGGACCTCGATGGCAACGGCCTGCTCGACCTGCTGGTGGGCACCGACACCCAGAACGTGCATCACTACGAGCAAGCCAGCGCGGGCAGCGCCGTCTTTGGGGGCGGCAGCCTGCTCACCACCAACGGCACGGCCCCGGTGGGCGCCTACTACGGCGCCCCCGCCATCACCGACCTCGACGGCAACGGCCGCTACGACCTGCTGGTAGGCGACGCCGCCGGCAACCTGACCCGCTACGAGCAAGCCACCGGCGCCGCCCCGCTGCCCGTGACGCTGACGGCCTTCACGGCCCAGGCCCAGGGCTCGGCCGCCGTGCAGCTAGCCTGGACGACGGCCAGCGAAACCAACAGCGCCCGCTTCGAGGTGGAGCGCAGCGCGGATGGCGTGAGCTTCGGCAACATCGGCCAGGTGGCGGCGGCCGGCACCAGCCTCACGGCCCGCACCTACGGCCTGCTGGATGCCAGCCTGTCGGCCGGCGCTACCACGCTCTACTACCGCCTGCGGCAGGTAGACCAGGATGGCACGGCCGCTTACTCGCCCGTGCGTAGCGTGGCGCTGAGCGGCGCGGCGGCTGGGCTGAGCTTGTATCCGAACCCGGCCCGCACGGGGGCCACGCTCACCGGGGCCGCGCCGGGCACGCTGGTGCGGGTGCTCGATGCCCTGGGCCGGGTAGTGGCTACGGCAGCGGCCGACGCGGCGGGCACGGCGCAGCTGCGCCTGCCGGCCGGGCTGGCGCCGGGCGTGTACGCGGTGCAAGCCGGGGCCCACACCGCGCAGTTAGTGGTAGAATAGTTTAATTTCTACCTACTGCAAACGGGGCTTACTACTGTGCTGCCCGCACAGTGGTAAGCCCCGTTTACTGAGCTGCCTGAGTAGTCTGATTGAACAAGGCAGAATCAGCTCATGAGGAGTATAAGAAAGGTGTGGTGGCTGTTGCAGAACTCATCAGCCCTCAAGCAAACAGGGCCAGCTAGCTGCTAAGCCTAGATAGAAGATTGTTTAAATGGCCTTGTTCGCTTGCTTTAGCTCGTAGAAGCCTTGCTTGGCGGTGGCGCGTCGAGTTCTGCAACAGCCACTACACCTTTCGGAACCAAAAATACGGGCTATTGCTGTCCATTCTGCCTTGACTACCTTCCTCCTCGCCAATAAAGCTGGCCCGCTGGCAACCGCTGGCCCTTGGCCGGGCAGCCTAGTGCGTAGCACCGGTATACCGGCTGTCGTTGCGCAGCAAACTAAAGGCGGTCGGGAACGCGGCCTCTACCCAGCGACGCAGCTGCTCACCCGAGTAGTAGGGGCCATTGGCCACTAGTTGGGTGGGGTCAGTGCCGATGGCGCGCGTGAGGGGCGTGATATTGATAAAGGCAATAGCTGCTTGCTCGCACGCGCGGCGGGCCACGTAGTTGAACTCATCAATCGCGTGGCCGATGTGGGCGCGGTCCTCGCCTGCGGCGAGGGGGGTAAAGCTCCAGTCGGGGATGCTGAGTACCAGCACCCGGTAGGCCCGGTCGCCCGCATAGTGTTGGGCGGCGGCCAGCAACTCGCGGAACTCGAGGTCGTAAAAAGCGAGGCTGTTGCGCTGGTACTGGTTGTTGAGGCCGATGAGGAGCGACACGAACTCGTAGTCGGTGCGGTGGTTGCCGCTTTTGGTGAGGGCCTGTTGCAGGTCGGAAGTAGTCCAGCCGTGACTGGCAATAAATTCGGGGTCGGCCAGGCCCACGTTGTATTCGCGCAACATAGTGGCTAGCTGCACTGGCCAGCGCTCGGCCGCCGTGATGCCGATGCCGCTAGTGAATTCGTCGCCCAGGGCGAGGTAAGGGTTAGGGGGGCGGATACCAGGGGCCGGAGTCGTCATAGCTAACTTGGCGTTGAAAGCAGAACCCAAAGCTACACGCCATCCGCTGAGGCCAGGCCCCGGCTTACGGTCCGCTACGCGGGGGCGCAGCGGGGGGCGGGTGGGTTGGATAGCCACGTTTAGCGCGGCCTTTTGCGCGGCCGGGTACTCCTCCGAAAAGGTAGAGAAGGTAGCTGCTCCTCTGCCTGCGCCGGAGCCTATTAAAAAGCCGCCCGGTTGCCACCGGGCGCGGGCGGAAATACCACCCGGGTCGGCCGTAGCTGAGGCGCTGGCTCTGGCGCGTTCTGGCTGGGCCGCGCCATCCCGTTTTCGCCCCACAGCCAGAAGCTACCATCCACCTGCAGCCCCACCGACGTATCGCGCCCGGCGGCGATGTCGCGCCATTGCTGCCCGCTGCCCACCCGCACAAACTGGCCGAACGCGGGGAAGTCGGTGTTGCCGGTGCCCAGCTGGCCGAAGCCATTGTTGCCCCAGGCCCAGAGCGAGCCGTCGCGGCGCAGGGCCAGGCAGTGGCTGCTGCCGGCAGCCAGCTTCACCCAGGTGGTGTCGCGCGGCTGTTTGATGCAGGTCAGACTACTATCCCTGCCCCAGACCCAGAGCAAGCCATCCTGGCGGATGCCCGCGCCAAAGCCCCAGCCCGCCGCCACGCGCCACCAGGGTGGCGGCGGGCTGCACCGGCTGCGGGTGCGGGTACACCCCAGTTGAGTCCCTTACCAAGGTTTGGGTTAAGCCCGGCCGCCCCAACTGGTCGTCATCGTTGGCACCCCATGAGTAAAGCGTGCCGTCGGCGCGCACGGCCAGGGTCATGGTGCCCCACCCGCACAGCCGGCCCACCGGGCAGCGGCTGGCCCTACCCGCCGGGGTACGTTGTACCACGCCGTGTCGGGGCCAGGCCAGGGTGCGTTGCCGAGTTGGGCGCTGTTGTTGTCGCCCCAGCTCCAGAGCGAGCCATCGGCTCGGCGCGCCAGCGAGTGGAACCGGCCGGCCGACACCGCCACCCAGTCGGTGGCGGTACTGACCTGCACCGGGGCAATGGCCCCCACGTATAAAGCGATGTCGGGTCCGGTGCCGAGTTCTCCGTCGCGGTTATCGCCCCAGGCCCAGAGGGTGCCATCGGCGCGGATAACGACCACCAGGCCCGCCCCGACCGCCACGCGCGAGCCGAAACCGCGGAGCTTCACCGGGCTGAGTAGTGGCCGGCCGGTCGGCCCACCGTCGCTGCCCTGCGGGGTGCAGGCGCTTAGAGGCAGCAGCAGCGATAGTAACCAAGCGCGCATAGAGTAGTGGTAAGTTAGGGCGTAAGCTGGCGGGTAGTATCCCTGGCAAGTGCTGCCAGGCAGCGGCTGGGGTAATTTAGCTAGTACGGATAGCAAGCCAAGGCAGATGATTGAGGAACGATGTTACGCAGTTGGTATCGCCCTGCGCATTGGCCTCACCCTTGCGCACGACGGTGCAAACCATCCGCGACGTGGTGCTGGGCAAACAGGCCTGGATTCGTAAGCACCAGGTGGCCTTCCAGCACCACATACTTGCACCAACCCTGCGCTACGAGTCGGGCGAGACGCACTAGTACCAGGGCTAGGCCATGCGCTGGTGGGTGCGCAGTTTTTTGCATGACAATCAATTCGATGAGAATCCTGAGCCCGAGCTGTTTTTTGAATTATTTCCATTCCAGGCACTCTTTACTACGTAAGATGCCTGGCTGCTTCCCAGGCCGCCTCACCCCCTCTTTATCATCACGTTTACGCTTGCCTGCCCGGCCGGTGCCCCACCATGAAGGAAAGCGAAAAAAAATACCGGCAGCTCATCGAGGCCAGCCAGGATTCATTAGTCACCGTGAACCTGGAAGGGCACATCCTCGACACGAACGAGGCCACGGTGACGCTGACGGGCGTGGAGCGCGACACGCTGGTGGGGTCGGATTTTTTCGCCTTTTTCACCGAGCCGGAGCTAGTGCGCGCGGCCTACCGGGCAGTGGTAGCCGATGGCGCGGTCAGCAACGTACCCTTCACGTTGCGCCATACCAACGGGGTGCTGACGGAGGTACTCTTCGATGGCTCTGTAAATAGGGACGACCAGGGCGCGGTAGTAGGCGCGGTGATAGTGGCCCGGGAAGTAGCCGAAAAAAACTGGGCCACCGAGCTGGGCATTGCCAACAAAGAACTCGCTTTCCAACACAACGAAAAGGAAAAGCGGGCCGACGAGCTAAGCATTGCCAACGAGGAATTGGCCTTTCAGAACGACGAAAAAGAGAAGCGGGCGCAGGAGCTGAACGTGGCCAACACCGAGCTGGCGTTCCAGAACGACGAGAAGGAAAAGCGGGCGGCCGAGTTGAGTATCGCCAATGAGGAGCTGGCCTTTCAGAACAACGAAAAGGAGAAGCGGGCGGCAGAATTGGGCATTGCTAACGAGGAGCTGGCCTTTCAAAACGACGAGAAGGAAAAGCGGGCCGCCGAACTGGGTATTGCGAACAAAGAGTTGGCGTTTCAGAACGATGAGAAGGAAAAGCGGGCGCAGGAGCTGAGTGTAGCCAACACGGAGCTGGCGTTTCAGAATAATGAGAAGGAGAAGCGCGCGCAGGAGCTGAGCGTGGCGAATACCGAGCTGGCGTTTCAGAATGACGAGAAAGAGAAGCGGGCGGCCGAACTGAGCATTGCCAATAAGGAGCTGGCCTTTCAGAATGATGAAAAGGAGAAGCGGGCGCAGGAATTAATTGTGGCGAATGCGGAGCTGGCGTTTCAGAATGATGAAAAGGAAAAGCGGGCGCAGGAGCTGAGTATTGCCAACATCGAGTTGGCGTTTCAGAACGACGAGAAGGAAAAGCGGGCGGCCGAGCTGGTTATTGCCAACAAGGAGCTGGCGTTTCAAAACGACGAGAAGGTGAAGCGGGCGGCCGAGCTGCGCGTGGCCAACTACGCCCGGGGGCTGATTGAGGCCAGCCGCGACCCGCTGGTGACCATCAGCCCGGAGGGGAAGATTACGGACATGAACCAGGCCACGGTCAACATCACGGGCATGGACCGCACGCAGCTCATTGGCTCCGATTTCTTCGTGTACTTCACCGACCCGCAGATGGCGCGGGAGGTGTACCAGGAGGTGTTTGCCAAGGGCACGGTGGCCGATTCGCCCCTCACGCTGCGCCACAAGGCCGGCAAGCTCACCGACGTGCTCTTCAACGGCTCGGTGTACAAGAACGACGAGGGCAAGGTGCTGGGCGTGGTGATTGTGGCCCGCGACGTGACCGACCAGAAGCGCATTGCCACGGAGCTGATTGAGGCCAAGTTTGCAGCCGAGCGCGCCACCGTGCTGGCCGTGGAGGCGCAGGCCAAAGCCGAGAGCGCGACCGGCATTGCCGAGAATGCGGTGAAAGCCAAGCAGCAGTTTCTCAGCAATATGAGCCACGAAATTCGCACGCCCATGAACGCCATTATCGGCTTCACGAAGGTGGTGCTGAAGACGGAGCTGACCGACAAGCAAAAGGAATACCTGACGGCCATCAAGCTCAGCGGCGACACGCTGATTGTGCTCATCAACGACATCCTGGATTTGGCCAAGGTGGACGCGGGCAAGATGACGTTCGAGCAGATTCCGTTCAAGCTTTCGGCGTCGGTGGCGGCGATGGTGCACTTGTTCGAAACCAAGATTCAGGAAAAAAACCTGACGCTGGTGATGGACTACGACACCAAAATTCCGGAGGTGCTCGTGGGCGACCCGGTGCGGCTGCACCAGGTTATTCTCAACCTGGTGAGCAACGCCGTCAAGTTTACGAGCGAGGGCACTATCACGGTGGGCGTGCGGATGCTGGTGCAGGACAAGGAGCGCGTCATCCTCGAATTTGCCGTCACCGACACCGGCATCGGCATCGAGGAAGACAAGCTGGGCACCGTTTTCGACGACTTCCAGCAGGCTACCAGCGGCACCAGCCGGCTGTACGGCGGCACGGGGCTGGGGCTGGCCATCGTCAAAAACCTGGTAGAGCCGCAAGGCGGCACCATCAACGTGAAAAGCCGCGTGGGCGTGGGCTCCACGTTCAGCTTTATTCTGAGCTTTGGCAAGACCACCGAAAAAGCCGACGCCGAATCGGGCCTGACCATCGAGCGGGAAACCGGCTTCCAGGACGTGAAGATTCTGGTGGTGGAAGACATTGCCCTCAACCAGCTACTGATGAAGACGTTGCTAGAGGACTTCGGCTTCGAGATGGACGTGGCCGGCAACGGCAAAATAGCCCTGGAAAAGCTCCGCGCCACCCGCTACGACATCGTGCTCATGGACTTGCAGATGCCCGTGATGAACGGGTTTGAGGCCACCGAATACATCCGCAACGAGCTGCACCTGACCGTGCCCATCATCGCCCTCACGGCCGACGTGACGACGGTGGACGTGGAAAAATGCAAGGCCGTGGGCATGAACGACTACATCTCGAAGCCCATCGATGACAAGCTGCTCTACAGCAAAATCATCAAGTACCTCAAGCAGGCCAGCGCCGACGAAACGGCCCCCGCGTCGGCCACCGACGACCTGCCAACGCACCCCCTGACCTGCGTCAACTTCGACTACCTGAAACGGATAACCAAGAGCGACGCCCGCATGGCCGAAATGATTGGCCTGTATTTGCAGGAAATACCGCAGCTGGTGCAAACCATGAAGCAGGCCATTGCCGAAAAGGACTGGATTTCGCTCAAACGCGCCACCCATTCCCTCATCCCCACCTTTGCCACGATGGGCATGAACTCGGAATTTGAGGATATCACCAAGTCCATCCAGACCATGGCCGTCAGCCTGATTTCGGTGGGCGACGGAGCCAGCCAGGAAACAATGACCAGCCTACTGTCCTTGTTCTCCAAGATAGAAACCGCCTGCGCCCTGGCCGCCCAGGAACTGGCGGAGAAGTTGCACGCGCTCTCGCAGGCGCCCGCGCTGGCGCAGGCGAGTAAGTAGGTGTTGTTGCCCACCTGGCGCGGGGCTCTGCCCCGTGCCGACTGCTTGCCGGCCGCTGGCCTGCGTACCAGAACGATTTTCCAACCGATTTCGCCCTCCCCGTGCCGGCAAGCGGCCGGCGAGTAGTCGGCACGGGGCAGAGCCCCGCGCCAGGTGCGTAACAGTGGCTTGTATGATTATTCTTTACTTTCTGGGCTACGAGGTGGACGAGGACCTGCCGTGGCGCTCGACCCATTAGCCGTACCTGCCAGTTCTTTCCGGCCACCGTCTTCGAGCACTTGTTTGACCACGTCCTCGCCCAGTGCGTAGCCGCTGGCCTGGTCACCGGCCGCCCGCAAGCCGTCGACTCCGCGTTCGTCAAAGCCAACGCCTCGCTGGCGAGTTTGGGCGAGAAGCAGCCCGCCGAAGCACCCGCGCCGGTCCTGCACGTGGCGGGCGAGCTGGTCGTAGTGGCCCCGCTCACCCAGCCTGCCGCGCCCCGCCAGCACACTGTGGGCAGCGCTTGGCCGGAGTAGTAGGTTCCCAGCGTTAGCGGCAGCTTGCGCCTAGAGCAGCTTATCAACCGTAATGGGCAGGTCGCGCACTCGGATGCCCGTGGCGTGGTACACGGCATTGGCTACGGCCGCCGCCACGCCGGTAATCCCGATTTCGCCCACCGTTTTGGCCCCGAGCGGAGCGTGCGGGTCGGGGATGCCCAGAAAATGCACCTCCAGGGCGGGGATGTCGGCATTGACCGGCACGTGGTATTCGGCCAGGTCCGGGGTCATCAGCCGGCCGGAGCCTTCGTCGTAGGCTGCTTCTTCCAACAGGGCCATGCCGATGCCCATGACGATGGTGCCCATAATCTGGGAGCGGGCCGTTCTGGGATTTATAATCCGCCCGCAATCGAAGGCCGATACCATCCGTGTCACGTGCACCTGCCGGGTGGTGGCGTGCACCCGCACCTCGCAAAAATGCACTCCGTAGGACGCCATCGAGTGTCTCGTCCAGCTATAGCTTTACACCAGTAAGTTCTAGTATGAGCGAAATCGACCCGCCCCCACGCCGGGGCAAAAAGCAGAATTATACCATTGCCTTCCGCCGCGACGCCACCCGGTGCTGAGCAAAGCCAGGGCCACCAGCCCGGCCGACCACCCGGCGCTCATACGGCTTGCCGGGCGAGCGGCGCCGGGCGCTGAAGGCCCGCCGGGCTAGCCAGGCGGGGCAGGGTGAAGAAGGAGGCCGCCAGGCCCAGCAGCAGGCCAATGGCCATGATATGAGGCAGTTCCAGGGCCAGCGAGGCAGTGGGCTGGGCCCGCACGATGCTCAGGTCTACGCCGGGAATGAGCGCGCCCAGCAGCAGCACCCAGGCCAGGGCCCGGTCGTAGCCCAGCCCGGCGAACGCGACCAGGAGCAGGCCCGAGAACACGTCGCGGACACCCTTGGCATAGTGAAAAGCGTAATTCACATCGGCCGGGGGCAGGAACACGCCGAAGCCTTCGCCCCCCGCGCGGGGGGTCAGCAAAAAGCGCAGGCCGATAAAAAGCATACCGAGGCCGAGGAGCAGACTCAGGCTGCGAGAGAGGGTACGACGCATAGCAGAGGAGGGGGTTTGGTACAGCACAAAGGTCCGGCCGCCCCAACCCCTCAGTCATGCACCCAGGTGCATAAATGCGACGCGGGCTACGCGGCCGCCCGGCCCCGAATCCGGCTCAGCGACTGCGGCTTAACCCCCACGTAGGAGGCGATGTAGTACTGCGGCACGCGCTGCACCAGGTCGGGGTAGGTGGCCACGAAGCGGGCGTAGCGCTGCGCGGGTGAGTCCTCGTAGAACGAGGTGAGCTGGCGCAGCACGTCCACGAACAGGGCCTCGGCCACGAGGCGGCCGAAGCGCTCGCCTTCCCGCACCTCGCGGTAGAGCCGCTGGAGGTTGTCGTGGGAGATGGTCAGCAGGTGGGCTTCCTCCAGGGCCTGGATGCCGTGGGTGGCCGGCTGGGCCGCCAGAAAGCTAGCGTAGTCGCCGATGAACTCCCGCTCGCGGCCGAAGTAATACGTCAGCTCCTGGCCGTCGCCGCCCTGGAAGTAGTGCACCACGCCTTGGCGCACGAAGCCGATTTTACGGCTCACCTCGCCGGGCCGCAGGAAGTAGCCGCCCTTGGGCACGGTTTCGGGCACGAACCACTGCCGAAGCAGGGCTTCCTCGGCCGGGGCCAGGGCAATGAAGTGGCGAATAGCGGCTAGCAGCAAGTCATGCATCGGCAATAGGCCCGGCCAGCAAGCTACCGCCGGGCAGTAGGCCGGCGGAGCGCGGGGCAGCAACGGGAACGGGGCAAAAATACGGCTTAGCCCGCGCCCGCCGCTACCAGCCGGCCACCGGCCAGGGCAACGGCGCCTGTCAACCTGCCTTTTTACGCCAGGCCACATTGGCTACTGGCCATACGCAGTTTGCAAATAGGTTTTTAGAGAGTTGCTACCCCACGGCGGCGTGTTTACCAGTTGGGAAGAAGCCCGGCTGGAGTGGTCTACTACCTCGGCACCTACTTCAAGCTTGGCCGCCGCCACGCTGCCCTAGGCTACCGCTCCCCTCCTCCAGTAGAGGCCGACCTGCTGCAGTACCTGCCTTGGCTCGCTGTCCGCTACAGCTAGACCACCCCAAACACCCAGCGCCTGCACTCGGCGATAGGCTACTGCACCCCGCTCGAAACTGAACTCCTCTACCGCTTTAACAACCTGCCTTAGCTTCGTGTCCACTGGCACCCGACCACCTCAGTTTGCCGAGTATAACATCAAACCCAGCCTGGCCTGGCGGGCCAAAGTAGGCTACTCGCTCATCCGCAACCTGGAGGTTTTCCAGGAGAACGACAAAGCCGACAACGTGGACTTCTTTGTCTTGGGGACGGAACCCACGCCCATCAGCCCGGAACTTGAAAAGGGCCTGACCTTTCGCCTCGCCTTGAGCTACCGCATCTTCACTAAGTAACCGGGGCCCGGCGACTCAGCGCCTAGTAGCAAGGCTTTTCCTGGTTGGTTGACGACATTTCGTAGCAACCGCTTGTCGTTCCTAACATGGACGTTTCACGACAATTCTTTGGACGTTTCACGAAACCCGCGCTTTTAGGCCTACGCTAATTTTGCATCGTATTAATCGCAGGAAATCATGCAAAAGACAGTGCTGGTTACGGGTGCTTCCGCAGGGATTGGCAAAGCAACCGCTATTTATTTAGCCCAAAGCGGCTACACGGTGTATGGGGCAGCCCGTCGAGTAGAAAAGATGCAAGAGCTGAAAAGCTACGGCATCAAGCCGGTGGCGCTGGACGTGACCCAGGACGAGAGCATCACGGCCTGCGTGGAACAGATTTTCCAAGAAGCCGGCAGCATTGATATTCTGGTCAACAACGCCGGCTTCGGTTCCTACGGGGCGATTGAAGACGTGGCGCTGTCGGATGCCAAATACCAGCTGGAAGTAAACGTATTCGGGGCCATGCGCTTAGCGCAATTAGTGCTGCCGAAAATGCGCGAAAACCACTACGGCAAGATTGTCAACATCTCGTCGGTGGGCGGCAAAATTGCGTCGCCGCTGGGCGGGTGGTACCACGCCAGCAAATTTGCGCTGGAGGCGTTGAGCGATGCCATGCGCTTGGAAGTTCAGTCCTTCGGGGTGAGCGTCATCGTGATTCAACCGGGCGGCACCAAATCCGAATGGGGCAACATTGCAGTGGAAAGTTTGCTGCGCGTGTCGGGCCAGACTGCCTACGCCGGGTTGGTAGCGGCGTTCAAAAAATCCTTTGAAAAAGTGGCCGGCAATGTGCCCGAGCCGATTGTGATAGCGAAACTGATTAAAACCGGCATCGAGGCCAAAAGCCCGAAAACCCGCTACAGTGGCGGCTACATGGCCAAGCCGATGTTGTTTTTACGCAGGATTTTGTCGGATAAATGGTTCGACCGCATGCTAATGAGCCAAATGAAATAAGGCCACTTCATCGCCAGGCAACCCGCGCAACCTTCCCGCCCGCTTACCCCATAGGCCATTCCCCGCATGTACATCAAGAAAAACTACAGCCTGACGGAAACGGCCTTCTTTAATTCGGGCCGGCATTTGGCGTGGCTGATTCCTTATACGCTGCTGGTCGCGGGGCTCTACCGCTACACCGGGTTGCACCGGTTTAGCCTCCCCTGGCTGCCGCTTTCCTTGCTGGGCACGGCCGTCACGTTTTACGTGGGCTTCAAAAACAACCAGGCCTACGACCGGCTCTGGGAAGCCCGTACCATTTGGGGCGGCATCGTCACCAGTGCGCGCAGGTGGGGGTCCAACCTCAATGCCTTGGTGGTGCCGGCGGCCGACGGGACCACCACCGCAGAAGGCCTGGCCTCGGCCAAGCGGGCGCTGGTTTACCGGCAAATTGCCTGGCTCTACCTGCTGCGGCAGCAATTGCTGGCCCCCACGGCGTGGGAGCACGTCAGCCAGCCCAGCCTGTATGGGCAGGACGCCCGGCGAAAGCTGCGAAAAATTGGCCTGGGGCTATTCGGCGAAGACAGCACCCAGGAGCGGTTGCACCGGTATCTGTCGGCGGCGGAACGGGCCGCGCTGCCGACCCACCACAACGCGGCCGCCCAACTCCTCGACCGGCAATCCCAGCAGCTGGCGCGCCTGCGGCAAGCCGGCCAGGTCGGCGACATCGAGCACCTGGCCTTGCAAGCCATCCTCAACGAGTTCTACGAGCACCAGGGCCAGGCTGAACGGATTAAGAACACGCCGTTCCCGCGTCAATTTGCCAGCGTTGGCTTTATGATGGTCGGCATCTTCATCGGCATGCTCCCGTTCGGGTTTTTCTCCGAATTTAGCAAAATGGGCGAGAGCGGCATTTGGGTGGCAGTCCCGTTTGTGGTGTTAATTAGCTGGGTATATGTGCTCATGGAATTGGTCGGCGACTATTCGGAAAACCCGTTCGAAGGCCTCTCCAACGACGTGCCCATGCTGGCCCTGAGCCGCACCATTGAAATCGACTTGCTGCAGCAACTGGGCGAAACGGAGTTGCCAGCGCCTATTCAGCCCATTCACCACGTCCTGCTGTAACCTCCCGGCCTCCTTAGCTCCCATGTACCAAGCGCACCAGACCCGCAACGTCCTGCTGTATACGTGCCACGACGAAACGCCTTTTGGCCACGACCCCTTTGTGTATGAAAACTATATTGGCATCATCACCTCGGGCAGTGCCGACCATTATACGGACAAAAGTGTTATCACCTATCCGACCGGGTCGTTGTGTTTGGTGAAGCGAAATCAATTACTGAAAGTAGTCAAGAAGCCCGACGGGCAAAAGCCGTTTGCGACGATTACGGTGTTCCTGGAGCAGGAAACGCTGAGGGAATACAGCACGGAACACCACGTAAAAGCCGACGGCGTTTATGTGGGCGAACCGGTTTCGCTCGTCGAAAAGGACGCGTTCCTGAACGGCTATTTTGCTTCGCTGCTGCCGTATTTCGACCAACCCGAAAAGCTAACCCCGATTTTAGCCCAAGCCAAAACCACCGAAGTGATGGCGTTATTGCTGCGCGACCCGGCCTTGAAAAACTTTTTGTTTGACTTCAGCGAGCCCCACAAAATCGATTTAGAGGCCTACATGCACCGGCATTTTTCCTACAATGTCCCCTTAACGCAATTTGCGAAGCTAACGGGCCGGAGCTTGTCATCGTTTAAGCGTGATTTTGCGAAAATTTTCAGCACCACGCCCGAAAAATGGCTGCAAAAACAACGCTTAGCACAAGCCCGTTTTCTCATCACCCAACAGAACAAACGCCCGTCCGACATTTACCTGGAATTGGGGTTCGAAACGTTGTCGCACTTTTCTTACGCGTTCAAAAAGCAGTTTGGCCAGACCCTGACCGCCTTGCAAACCCTATCCAGGGCGGAGTGCTAACAAAGACCGGTGCGAAGCCTGGGCAGCCCGGGAGCATAACGGCCAGCAGCTCGCTCCGGATGCCGGAGCACGGCCACCTCGTTAAGCCAAAACAGGCGGGTAGAGCTGCACATCGAAGAGGTCCGTTGCGCCGGCTTTTCCACGCAGCGTTTGCCCGCCCAGGGCAGTAAGCTGAACTTCCGGCTGGTCGCCCAGCTGGCGGCGCAACGCGGCAGAGAGGAGGAATCGGCTGCCCAGCGCATTGCACTGGGCCTGGGTGCTGCGTTCCTACCAGCACCGTCGTCACCTGGCCCCCACGGGCCCCCGCCTTGAATGAGGGGACCACGCCGTAGGCACGCTGGTAGGCCGCGTGCCGCTCACCAATGGCGCATTGCATCGCAAAAAAGCAATGCAGGCAGTTGGCGAACGTCAACCCCGTAGCCGAGGGCCAGGTGACGACTACTTCATCGCCCACGTACTGGTACACTTCGCCGCGGGTCGCTGCAATGGCCGGGCTTACGTCGCGAAAAAAGTCACGCACCAGGCGTCTGTACTGGTCATTGCCTAAGGTCTTCGCCAGGTGCGTCGAATCCTTCAAATCGACGAAGAGAAAAACGCGGTTTTCCGCTTCCGGCTGCTGGTAACGCCCCTTCAGCAGTTCCTGCAAGCGCTGGCGGCTCATGCCCTGGCGCAGCAGTGAGGTTACGACGACGGCTAAGACGTCCACGGTGGGCAGCAGCAGCCAGTGCCGAATGGGCTCGGCAGCGGCCACGGCCGGCTCCGGCCATAGCCGGGGCAGGCCCAGGCAGTGCGCCAGTAGCTGCCGTGTAGTACCAGCAGCAGCAGGTGGCCGAGGCCCTGTACAAGCGTAGTGACGCGCAACGGCAGCCGCTGTACCAATGCTGGCAATCGTTTGGAGAATATGACGACGGGCCGCCCAGAACCGGGCTGAGCGGGCAGCGGACACAGTAAGATAAGAGGGCATGCACGGGGAATAACAGCTGCGAGCAGACAGCGCGTCGACATACCACGCGAAATAGCCGAGGCTACCATCGTGCGCAGAAATGGGTGGGGTTGCGCAGTGATGGTAAGCGACGAGCATTTCAACCAATGGTTACCTAGTGACTTGGAAAAATCAACGAGCTATTCTTCATAAGGCTTTTGAGGCTACTATGGTCGTAGGCGGTGGCCCCCGGTGTCCGTTTAGACCCGACTACCTCAACCAATCCAGCGCGTACAACCCCTGCCAGCCTATGGGGCATTCCAACGCCGGTTCGCCGCTAGCCACCAGGTACCGCAGCTCGTCGAGCGTGGCGTTGGGCTACACGGGCGGCCGGTTGGGCGCGGGCGCACCGGCGTCCGAGGCACTACCGTGTTTGATTTTGGTAGCTTTGTCTCATGCAAGACCTTCTGCCGGCTGACCAGTCGTTCGACCACCCCGCCCTCGATTATGCCACCTGGTCGCCCAAGGCGGTCCAGGCTGGGCGCTTCAACTTGTACGACCGGGCCTTGCTGCGCAACAAAGTGCCCACGTTCAACCGCCGGGACTTCTACAAGATTTCCCTGCTCACGGGCACCAGCCGGTTTGACTACGCCCACCGGGGCGTGCTGATTGACCGGCCCGCCCTGGTCTTTTCCAACCCCCTGATTCCGTATGCGTGGCAAGCCATTTCGCAGGAGCAGGGCGGCTACCTCTGCCTGTTTGCGGAGGATTTTTTGCTCGGGGCGAATCGCACGGCGAGCCTACAGCAGTCGCCGCTGTTTCAACTCGACAGCAACCCCGTATTTTTTCTGGATGAAGCCCAATATGCTGATTTGAGCTACCTGTTTCGGCAGATGCTGAAGGAGTTGGAGGGCGGCTATGAGCATAAGCAGGACCTGCTACGCTCCTACGTCCACATTGTGCTGCACGAAGCCTTGAAATTGCAGCCGCGGGCCACCTACTACCAGCACCCGCCGGGCGCGGGGCGGGTCGTGGCCTTGTTCTTCGACCTGCTGGAGCGGCAGTTCCCCATTGACTCGCCCGACCGCGCCCTGCGGCTGCGCGCCGCCAGCGACTTTGCGGCCCACCTCTCGGTGCACGTCAACCACCTCAACCGGGCCGTGCGCCAGCTCACGGGCCAAACGACCACGGCCCACATCGCGACGCGCCTCGTGGCCGAAGCCAAGGCCCTGCTGCAACACACCAGCTGGAATACGGCCGAAATCGCCTACGGCCTGGGCTTTGAGCACCCCACCAACTTCAATAACTTCTTCAAGAAGCACACCGGGCAGACGCCTTTAGCGCTGCGGGCCTCCCTGATGGGAAATCAGCCCTAGGGCTGCCACAGGTTTGAATTTCGTACACATTGGTTTGAACGCCATTGGGTCCGGTTGCGGGTGGAGGGGACCTTTGTATCCTTTCCAAGCAGCACCCTATGCCTTCCCCACCCCCCCCTTTCCAAGTCACCCGGAGCTGCTGCCAGCAGCGGCTCCTACCCCCCTGCCTAGGGGCTGGTAGCCAGCAGTCGGCACCCGAGCGGCGCGTGGTATGTCTTCCCACCTTTTGACGCCCCTGGCATGCGTGTTTTCGTTACCGGGGCGACGAGTTTCATGGGCGCCGCGGCGGTGCAAGAATTACTCGGCGCGGGCCACCAGGTGCTCGGCCTGGCCTGTTCCGAGACGACAGGCCAAGCGCTGTTTGCGGTGGGGGCCGAGGTGCACCGGGGCGACCTGGCGGACCGCGACAGCTGGCGGCGGGGGGTGGAGGCGGCCGATGCCGTTCTGCACCTCGCCGGCTCGCCCGGTGCGGCCCCCGGGGAGGCGACGGGGGCCGCCAATTGGCGGGTTATTAAGTCATTTGGGGCCATCCTAGCGGGCTCCGACCGGCCCTTGGTCGTCACCTCCGCCCTCGGTACTGCGGCACCGGGCCGGCTGGTTCGGGAAGACGACTGGTTGCCCCCGGACGGGCCGCCGCCCTGGGGAGCCACGGAGCAGGCGGCCGCGGCGGTGGCCACGGCTGGGGTGCGGGTATCGGTGGTCCGGCTGCCCCCCGCCGTACACGGCGAGGGGGGAGGGGAATTCGTGGCGGCGCTCTGCCAATTGGCCCGCGCCACCGGCGTAGCGGCCTATCCGGAAGGCGGCGGCTACTGGCCGGCCGTGCACCGGCGCGATGCGGCCCGGCTGCTACGGCTGGTACTGGAGCACCCCCCGGCCCTAGGTGCCCGGTGGCACGCGGTGGCGGAAGCAGGCGTAGCTGCCCGGGCGGTGGCCGAAGCCATCGGCCGCCGCCTCTACCTGCCAGTGGTCAGCCAGTCAGCGGCGACGGCGGCCGGCCATTTCGGCGGGCTGGCCCCCTTTGCCGAACCCGCCCGGCCGGCCGCCGGCCAGCACCCGCAGCAGCAGCTGGGGTGCTGGCCGCAGCAACCGGGCCTGCTGGCCACCCTCGCGGGGGATACCTGCTGCGCCTGGTAGCCAGCTTCTTAATTACTTGTTTTTTAGCTACTCTTGATGTCTCCTGCCCTGCCTGCGGTGGCTACGCCCACCGGCTTTTTACGGCTCATTATTATCATCACCACCATTTCGGCGGCGGTGATGGAGCTGCTCGACGTCACCATCGTCAACGTGGCCCTCACGCAGGTGGCCGGGGCCATCGGGGCCACCATTGAGGATGTGGCGTGGGTAATCACATCCTACGCCATTGCCAACGTCATCATTATTCCCCTCACCGGGTTTCTGGCCGAATATTTTGGGCGCAAAACCTATTACCTCACCTCCATCATCCTGTTTACCATCGCCTCCTACGGCTGCGCCAGCTCGACGCACCTGGTCGAGCTGGTGGGCTGGCGCTTTGTGCAGGGGCTAGCCGGCGGGGCCCTGCTGTCCGTGTCGCAGGCGATTCTCTTCGACGCCTTTCCCCCCAAGCAGCGCGGCGTGGCGGCGGGCATTTTTGGCATGGGCATCATCGTGGGGCCCACGCTGGGGCCCTGGCTGGGCGGCCTCATCGTGGACAACTACCACTGGTCGTACATCTTCTACGTCAACGTGCCGGTGGGCATTGCCGCCGCGCTGCTCACGTTCTTCTTCATTGCCCAAAAGCCGGGCGAGGGCCAGCGCAAAAGCCAGCTGGTGATTGACTACCTGGGCATTGGGCTGCTGGCGGTGGGCGTGGGGGCCTTGCAGTACGTGCTGGAAAAAGGCCAGACCGACGACTGGTTTGAGGACGCGGCCATCCGCTGGTGCACCATTCTGGCGGTAGTGGGCCTAGGGGGCTTCGTGTGGCGGCAGCTCACGGCGGCGCACCCCGTCGTGAACCTGCGCCTGCTGGGCCGGGGCACGCTGGGCGTGACGACCCTGTTCAGCTTCGTGGCCGGGCTGGGCCTGTACACCTCCGTGTTCGTGTACCCGGTGCTGGTGCAGCGCGTCAACGGCTTTTCGCCCACCATAACGGGCGAGTCGCTGCTCTGGCCCACGCTCACCTGCCTGCCCCTGTTTCCACTCATCGGCCGGCGCTTGTCGGCCGGCGATTCGCCCCTGTACTACATCGTCGCGGGGTTCGCCATCTTCAGTGTTTTTGGCTTTTACAGCGGCACGTTCAACGGGCAGGCAGGCCCCTGGGATTTCTACCCCGCGCAGGTGCTGCGCGTCGTGGGCGTGTCGCTGTTGCAGCTGCCGCTGATTAACCAGGCCCTGGCCGGCCTCACGCCGCAAGATTTTCCGGCCGCCATTGCCCTCAACAACATGATTCGGCAGCTGGGCGGGGCCTTCGGCATCGCGCTGGCCAACACCTACGTGGCCCGCGCCTACGCCCAACATCGCGCCGACCTGGTGGCCCACCTCGACCCCGGCAATCCGCTGCTCACGGACCGGCTCCGGCACCTGGGCAACTCGGTGCAGCAGGGGTATCAGATGCTGGACCGGATGGTGGATAAGCAAGCCTACCTGCTCGCCTATCTCGACACGTTCCGGCTGGTGGGCCTGTTTTTCGCCCTGGCCCTGCCCCTGACCTACCTGCTGCGCACCCGTAAGAAAACCGCTGCCGAAGTGGCCCTGGCCGCCAAGGCCCTGGCCGAAGCGCACTAGCAGCCATGCGCGAGAAAAGCCGGTTCGAGCCGGACTTACCGTCGGAAGCGGATGGGCTGACCCCGACCGAATTACGGGTGCTACGGGCGCAGCTTCGCCGCCCGCTGGGCACGGTACGCGAGGTCTACCTGGCCTTGGCCGCGCTCGGTGGGCACCTGGGGCGCACGGGGGATGGCCCGCCGGGCTGGCAGGCGCTCTGGCGCGGACGCCGCAGCTTGCGTCTGCTCGTAGAAGGCGTCCAGCTGGCAGCGCAACTGGTTGACTGGTAGCACCTCAAAAAAAGCTCTGGCCTACCGGCCAGCGCTTTCTAGCAAGATTTGGGTAAGGACAAGCCTGTTTTAGAAGAACTTTTGATACCTTGCCACGCAGCAGACATTTGCAAACCCGCCGCTTACTCAGCTACAGGAGCGGCGGCGTAGGGATGCGCGGCAATGCGCAGGGGCGCTTCGGCTAGCAGGTCGATAATCTCGTCCCGCAGCTCGTCGGCCAGGGCGCTGGTTTCATAGCTCGCCTTCGCCGCCTCCGAGCGGAAGACCTCGACGTTCCACAGCACATCCGGGTCCTCATCCTCGCGCAGGATAATAAAGCGGTTGGAGGCACCCGACTTGTGCATCCCCCTAGTGGCTAGTTCGAACAATTTAGCCCCAAGCCCGGGCTTGGCCCGCATTCTGATGATATAAGCGGGCTGATGCTGCAAGGGTGTTGCTGACTCTTTCATCACGTGTGGCCGTAAGCTACCGTGGTCACTAGCTGACCAGCCGTAGTGCGTTGGATAGGGAAGTAAATGGCAACCGCCGGGCCAGCTTGCCGCAGCGAAGCTTACCCCCGGTTGACACTGCAAAATTCCGGCTACTTTCAGGGAGTAAATAGCCCGGATTGCTTTAAAAATAGTCGCGAATGAAAATAGCCGTCACCGATACCGGCTCCGGTATTGCCCTGCAATTGGCCCAGGCCCTCGGGGCCACCGTGCGGGGGCGCTTTATCGACATCCCGGCCAGCAAGGGTGGCGGGTACATTACTGGCTTTGCCTGGGGCAATGAGCTGCGCATGATGGTGCGGCACTATTACCTGCACGAGGCGGTGCAGGTGGAAACCACCGACCTAGCCGAGCGGCCGGAAGAAGTAGTGTTTCTGCTGCGGGGTGTTTTCCCCCCGCTCGCCCAGCCCTCGCTACCGGTCCCGGTCCTGGCCGAGCCGGCCAGCGTGCTTATCTGCCCGCACGCGGCCTCCTCGGTCCTCGACATGCCGGCCAACACCCTGTTCAACAGCGTGACCATTGCCGTGGCCCGGCCCTACCTGCGGCGGCTGTTCGGGGAGCTGGACCACCCGCTGGTGGCCAGCCTGCTGGCCACCAGCGACCCCTTCGCGTTTGAAACGGGCAGCTCCCTCGAAATTATCAAAACCGCCCGCGACTTGCTGCCGCCACCCGTGCCGGAGAGCCTGGCCAGCCCCTACTGCAAGCTCAAATGCGACGAGCTGCTCTGCCATACGGTGGCCCTGCTGCTCCAGCGCGAGGCTATCCCGCCCGGCAAAGTGCACCTGGCCGACCTCCAGGCTATCTACGCCATCAAACTGCGCTTGCAGTCGTCCCTAGCGGAAGCGCCCAACGTGGCGGCCCTGGCCAAAGCGGCCCACATGAGCGAGCCTAAGCTGCGCAAATTGTTCCGGCAGACCTTCGGCAAAAGCGTGTTTGCCTACTACCAGACCCTGCGCATGCAGGAAGCCGCCCGCCTGTTGAAAGAGAAGCGCCTGACGGTTTCGGAGGTGGGCTACCAAGTGGGGTTTACCAACCTGAGCCATTTTGCGCGGGTATTTGCGCAGCACCTCGGCCTGAAACCGAAGAAATACGCGGCGCTGTAAGCGTGCGGGCCGCCCGGAGCAGCGGGCGCTTGGCTCCCAAAAACGGGCCGTAAAGGGCCGCGCTCGCTTTCTAGCGTCTTTGTTCGCCCCGTTGTAGCGAGCATCCGCTAGTTGGGTAATACCTTCCGCCTTTCAGCTTCCGAACTGGTCGGTGGGACAACCTCAGGGTTTAAGGCTGTCGAGCTTGCCGAAAAACCCGACCACGCGCACGAGTAAGCCGGCCTCGTTGAACTCCACGAAGTCGGTGCCCTCGATAGCGGTGCCGTCGGGCCGCTGCTGGAGCCAGTGAAAGCGGCCCACCTGGTGGTGGGTATCCAGCTCACTCGCCAGCAGCATGCGCACGCCTGGCAGCTGCTGGTGCATGCCCGTAATAATGGCAATCAGCGCTTCCGGGCCCTGGGCATCCGCCACGTTGGGGTCCTGGTACCTGGACGTAGGCGTCCAGCAGTGCGGGAGTAAGTGCCGCAGCTTCTCAGCGGATACTTCATTCCAGGCCGCCGTGTAGGCCTGGATGGTGCGGGTGCGGGTAGTGGGCATCGGATGGGGAGGGAAAAAGGGGTGAGCTACCAGGGGCCAGGCGAAAAGGCTGCTGCTGGCCAGGGTCGCCAGCTGGAGAAAGTGGCGGCGTGGCCTGCCACCAGCTTCGTTGGCTAGTAGGCAGGGGGGTAGGGGCTGGAAAGACTGGGCGGCAGGCGCTGGCATACGTTAAAGTGGCTTTCAGCCTATCGCTGCGAGCTACCCACCTGAGAAAAGTGGGGCAGGCCGGCAACGGGGCTGCTTGCGGAGGCAAAGCACGGCCTGCGCCCGCCCGCGTTCCTTAAGCTACCTTAAGAAATCAGCTGGGACTGTCCTTTTTTCGCAACGCACTGAGAAATTCGGGGGTCATGCCCAAGTAAGAAGCAATGTATTTGAGCGCCACCCGCTGACTTAGCCGCGGGTACCGCCGGCAAAAGCGCGCGTAGCGCTCCGGCGCCGACTCCTGGAGCAAGGCCTGGAGGCGGCGCTGCTCATGGAGAAAGCCCTGCCGGAACAAAACCCGAAAGAAATGCTCAAACGCCGGCACTTGCTGGCAGAGCTGCTCGAGCTGCGCAAAGCCCAGGTGCCACACGTCGGTGGTTTCCAGGGCCTGGATGGACACGGTAGCGGGGCCGCCCGGCACCGTGCTGGCCGCCCCGCCACACCACCAGCCCTCCCAGGCAAACGAGAGGACCGCCTCCCGGCCCAGGGCATCGGTGGCAAACATGCGCACGCAGCCGCGCCCCACAAACGTGAGATACCGGCTCGGCTCCCCGGCCCGCAGCACATACGCAAACCGTGGAACCTGAGCGGGGAGCAGGAAAGAAATGAACACCGTCTGCTCGGCGGGAGTCAGCATGATATGCCGCGCGATGTTAGCCAGAATAGCAGCCTGCATAGGGGTAATAAGGCATAACCGTGCCAGAAGAGTAGCGAGCGATGATGGGGAGGTGGTCCGATAAAAACAAACAAATTGAGGACCTAAGTCCTACGCTGAAAGGTGCACCTTGCCGATACCCCCCTCCCCCCAGGGTAAACGCATTAAAATTGGCGGCGTAAATTTCGGGTATGACTGATTTGAATTTTGCATCGTTGTTGACTGACTTTGCTACTTTGCCCGACCCGCGCATCGCTCGGCGGCGGCAATACCCGCTGCTGGAGATTCTCTTGGTTAGCGTGAGCGCGGGGGTAAGCGGCTACACGGGGTGGGAAGAAATCGCGGATTTTGGGGAAGCCAAACTGGCTTGGTTGCAGACTTATCTGCCTTTTAAACAAGGCATTGCCTCGCACGACACCTTAAATAGGGTGATGAGTCGGCTCGCGCCGCGTGCGTTCGAGAAATGTTTCATTGACTGGACGGGGCGGGGCCTGGTGCTGCCGGACGGGGCCCAGATTTGCCTCGACGGCAAACGCCTGCGCCGCTCGGCTACGGCCCGCCAGCAGCAGACCCCCGGGCGGAAGGCGGCGTGTCGGCCGTGCACTTGCTCCACGCCTGGTGCGACGAAGCGGGCCTGTGTCTGGGCCAGTATCAGACGCCGGACAAGGCCAACGAAATCACAGCCCTGCCCGACTTGTTGGCGTTGCTCGACGTGCGCGGCTGCCTGCTCACGATGGACGCCATCGGCTGCCAGAAAAGCGTCACCCAGGCCATCACGGCGGCCGGAGCCGATTACCTGCTGGCCCTGAAGGGCAACCAAGCCGCACTGCAAACCGCTGTCAGGGAGGCCTTCACGGCTGACGAAGCGGCCCAGGTGCCCGTAGCCGACGTGGCGTTCGCTACGCCGGAGAAGCCCGTCCACGGCCGGCATGAAACGCGCACCTGCCGGGTCTTGCCGGCGAGCGTGTTGCCCGCGCAGCTGCGCGGGGCCGACTGGCACAGGCTGCACACGCTGGTCGAAGTCAAAGCCACGCGCCTGGTTGTCGGCACGGAAAACGTGCAAAGCGAAACGCGGTATTACCTGAGCAGCCGGCTGGCGAGCGCGGCCGTTTTTCAGGGCTACGTGCGGCGTCATTGGGGAGTTGAAAACCGCCTGCATTGGGTGTTGGATGTTGTTTTTGGGGAAGATGCGTGCCGCAAGCGGGCGGGCCATGCGGCAGCTAATTGCGCGGTAATCCGCAAGTTTGTCCTCAATTTACTGCAAGCACAACCGGAAACAATAAGCTTAAATCGGAAAATGAATCGCTGTGCGTTATCTGACGAGTACCAAGAAAAATGCCTCCAATTTTAATGCGTTTACCCTGCCCCTAGCCCCTACCCCAACCAAGTGAACAAATGCCGCATTTTAGCGGGTCAGGAAGTGGGTTCTGAAAGTTTTTAGCCCGTAATTTTGTGAGCTATACTTACTGAGCCATGCAACATACTTTAGGTTACGCCCGCGTTTCGGCCACCGACCAAAACCTTGATACCCAGCTGGAAGACCTGACCCGGGCGGGGTGTTCGCGCATCTTTCAGGAGAAGGTCTCGGGCACGCGCACCCGGAGCCTGGCACTCGACGAGCTGCTGGCGGCCGTACGGGAGGGCGATGTGGTGGTGGTGAACCGGCTGGCGCGGCTGGGGCGCAACACGGTGCACACGATTCAGCTGGTGGAGGAGTTCAACCGCCGCGGCGTGCACTTTCGGGCGCTGGACCTGGGCATTGACTCGCGCACGCCGACGGGCAAGATGATTATTGGCGTGTTCTCCTCCTTCAAACAGTACGAGCGCGAGAACAACCGGGAGAAGAGTCTGGCGGGTATTGAACTGGCCAAGCAGCAGGGCAAGCATATGGGCCGACCCGCTGGGCGCAATGCGGAAAACTTGGCCAAGGTGGCGAAGGCCTTGGCGAAAGGGTTGTCCGTGGCCGAGATTGTCACGCTCACCGGTATTAGCCGCGCTAGTGTGAAGTGCTATCGCCAAGAGCTTGCCGGGTAAATTACTAATTTTAGCGGTAGTTCCAGCGTTGTTTTCGTCCTGTTATTGGGCTACCCCTCTAATGCCCCCTAACTTGCATGCCTAGGCTAAGCCTCCTTGCCCGCCTCCAGAACATGAGCAGAATTCGAATAAAGCACTTTGGTCCAATTCGGGAAGGTAATCAGGTCGAGGATGGCTGGCTGGATATCAAGAAGGTAACGGTATTTATCGGTAACCAGGGTTCGGGCAAAAGCACGGTTGCCAAGCTCATATCGACGTTTACCTGGATGGAGAAGGCGCTGGTCAGAGGCGACTATGACAGCAAATGGTTTGAGCGCAAGAATAAGCTGAAAAACCATTTCCTGAGTTACCATCGGCTGGAAAGCTACTTCCAGCGTGAAGCGATAACGGCCGCAGTTATTGAATACGATGGGGAAGCCTACGCTATCAAATACGAGAAAGGGGGCCTGAGTATTAGCGAAAAACCGCACGCGGCTTACGCGCTGCCCCAGATAATGTATGTGCCGGCGGAACGGAACTTCATTTCCTACGTGCGCACGCCCCGCGAGCTAAAGCTGTCTTCGGACTCGCTAAAGGAGTTTCTCACCGAATTTGATAATGCCAAAAATGAGCTGAAAGAGTCTGTAAAACTCCCGCTCAACGAGGCGGCAGCGGTGGAATACGACAAGTTGAACGATGTGGTCAATGTAAAGGGTGCGCACTACAAGGTGAAGCTCCCGGATGCGTCGAGCGGCTTTCAGTCGCTGGTGCCCCTGTACCTGGTGACGCGCTACCTGGCGGCTTCGGTGCAAGCCCAGCAGCAGGCCGATGCCCGCGAGCCCATGAGCAGCGAGGAGCAAAGCCGCTTCCGCAAAGGAGTAGCGGATATCTGGCGCAACGATAACCTCAGCGACGAGCAGAAGCAGTTAGCACTGTCGGCGCTGTCGGCCAGGTTCAACAAAACGGCCTTCATCAATATTGTGGAGGAGCCGGAGCAGAACCTGTTTCCGCTTTCGCAGTGGGCTATGTTGCGTAGCCTGCTGGAAGCCAATAACCTAAGCGCGGGCAATAAGCTCGTTATTACAACCCATAGTCCTTTCATCATCAACTACTTAAGTATTGCCATTCAGGCCCACTCACTGCACGAAAAGATAGTGCAGGCAAAGCGCCACTTGCTGCTGCCCAAGCTGAATGACATTCTGCCCACCGAGGCGATGGTGGCCGACGATGACGTGGTAGTGTATCAACTAAATGAAAGCGACGGGAGCATCAAGCGCCTGGCAACCTACGAGGGCATTCCGACCGACCAGAACTACCTCAACGATACACTGCGTAAAGGCAACCATCTCTTTGATGCCTTATTAGCCCTGGAGGAAGAGCTATGAGCCTTGATTTTCTGAGCGGCAAATGCCAGGAGCCCGCCACGCGGGCGACGCGCTTTGGCCTACTGGACGACGACTCGCGGCCGGAAGCCTACACCGACACCGCGAACCCCGATAAGTGGATTGCCACCATACACAACGACAAGGCGCTGGAACTGGTCTTCACTGCCGTCGATAAATGCCTGCTGCAAAACAATGAATACCGCGGCCGGGGCCGCTGCGACGGCATGCTGACCTCCGACCAGCACTTATATTTCATCGAGCTGAAAGAGGAGGCTAGCGGCTGGATTCCTGGTGCCATCGAGCAGTTGGAGTCAACCATTCAGTTCTTCCTCGAAAGCCACGACGCCAGCCGCTACAAACACAAAAAAGCGTTTGCCTGCAACCGCCGCCACCGGCATTTTCAGGAGATTGACAATGAATTAAACCTGCGGTTTTTCAGGCAGTATAAATTCAGAATCGACGTGCAGGCTACGGTAGTAGTGCTATAACGAGTGACGCAGGGCTATATCTGGTACTACTGAAGGCACCCAGCAGGCTTAAAGCGGGGCGATTTCAAGGCTCCGCTTAGAGTGATTTCTATAGCCCTGACAACGGAGTAGGTGGCGCTACAAAATCCACCAGTTCTCGCAAGGGCAATTCCAGGGCGTGGGCTAGCGAAATGAGTACGTCCAGGGTCGGGGCTCCTTTGGCGTGCTCGATGCGCTGGATGGTAAGTTTAGCCAGGTCAGCGCTATCGGCCAAGGCTTGTTGGCTGAGGCCACGCCCTTCGCGCAGCTGCCTCAGATGCAAGCCAAAAGCTGCTATGCCGGCCGGATTTTTCACGGCGGCAAACTCACTCCGGTTTTGAGGGTGTCTTGGTATAACATACTTATCCATGCGAAAATATTTCGTACCTAGGCAAGCCAATCTCAGGTGCGGACTGGTGTCAGGACAGCCTGCCAGGTCAACCAGCATTTTCAATCTGCAGCAATGCCTAAAACCAAGATTAAGTACCGCAGGTACACGCGCAAGGTGCGCAAACTCACTGATATTAAGTATCTGGTGAATGGTCTTGTTGCCCACTCGCACGAGGCCAGAATGATTATCAACCAACTGCCCTCTTTGCCCGGCGACCAGCAATGGCGGCTGATGTACAACTTCCTGTACCGCATCGCACCTGGCAATTCGGAAGCCGAGCGCATCTACCGGTTGGTAAATGAGACAGAGCCCTATACCCAAACTGTTTGGGTAGATGGGGTTGCCACCACCGTGCGAATCCCGACACTCCTGAAACCGAAGCGATGCGTAAGCTACTATCCGAAGTATTCGGCGACTGTTAACTACCGCACCAGGCGGCTTGCCATCCGGTCAGGCAGTGCCGAAAACGCGCCGCCACCAGGTTGCTTTCTGACTAAGGGGCACTTCCAGGAAGTCTTCCAGCTCTTCCTTTTTGAACACCAGCCGGTCGCCCTGGCGGCTGTTGCTGAGCAGGTAGTCCGGAATATCCTTCCGCAGCTTGCGTAGGGTAACGGGCTCCATGAGCAGCACGGCACGTGAGCCGCTGAGTTGCCAGGCAGTGGGGTTGTGGCGCATGATTTCGAGCAGCTCGGCGCGCCCCTTATCGTGATTGCCCCGGGTGTACTCGTCGAGCGAACACGGGCTGCACCACACCGGCAGGGCAGTAGCCGGGGGCAGGCTTTCCCGAAACAGCGCCACTACAATCTCGCTGGAAAACGTGAGGATATCCGTGGGAAAGCCTTCGGTCTGCAGCTTCTCGCAGGTGCGCAGCAGGTAGCGGCGATAGCATGACCTGCCGGGCCAGGGTGCGACTCGCCCCGGTATGGTCGGGCAGCGAGGCGTCGGTATAGAGTACCAGGCAGCGCTTGCGAATCTCGGTTTCAAATCTGTCCTTTTCCTGATTCATCGACAGCACCACGGCCGGGTACTCGCCGGCCAGGTAGTCTTCCTTGATGAGCGCAGCGGCGTGCGACGTGAAGCGGGTGGCATCCAAGTCGTCAAAGGCCAGCGGGTAGCGCAGGTTTTGCGCCCGCAGACCTGCGATTTTGGATTTGGTGAACCACTCTTTCTCCAAAAAGCCATTGAGCCCAAACATAGAGTTGAGCAGCAGCTGAATCAGCTCGGACTTGCCGCAGTTGCTGCGCCCGTAGAGGATGCCGAATACCGGGTAGTCGTAGATGAAGCCTGTGCGGGCAGCTTCGTTGCGCAGGTCGCACAGGAAAGGGCTTAGGTAGAGCCAGCAGAGGAAGGTGAAGTAGTCGCGGGCCAGCTTGCCCGTGTTGCCGTGAAACTGCTGGTAACCGGCAAAGTATTCCACCAGAATGGCCGCATCGTGGACTACTTCGGCGTCGGCTACTTCCAGCTCCCAGGGTTGGCCCGCCCGGGTAACGCGGGCGGTGCGCCAGTCCACGGTCACGGTTTCCTGGTGGTTGGTGTCGGGGGTGCGCTGGTTGGATTTGACGTAGCGAATGCCTTCGGCCGCGCTTTTGCGGTCGATGCGCACGGCGTTGGTTTTGCTGAGCAGGAACTGGGCCGCCACTTCCGTCAGCACCTTGGGCGGGCGCTGGCCCAGGAACTTCTCGATAACGAGTGGGCCGGGTGGGCCGGGGTCGAGCACGTAGACAGTGGGTAGGCCGTTGGCGGCCGAGGCCCGCGCCGGGTTGAAAAAGGGCAGGTGCTCCGGGTCGAGCCGGGTGGTAGTGAAGGCTTCGGCAGCTACCGGCACGGCTGACCGCTCCCGGATGGCGAGGTAGGCCGCCTCCTTGGTTGCCCAAGCCCAACTCGTCGTTGTCGAAGCAGTAGAAGCCCTCGTTCTGCACCCCGCCAAACCCTCGCTCGGAGAGATTCGCGCTGCCGGCCAGCACGCGGGTGGCGCCCGTTGTGGCGTTGCGCAGCAGGTACAGCTTCTCGTGCGACACCAACTGCTGCACCACCAACTGCTGCACCACCAACTGCTGCACCACCAACTGCTGCACCACCAACTGCTGCACCACCAACTGCTGCACCACCAACT
>JBPBPU010000004.1:0-48024 GCA_050954465.1 Janthinobacterium lividum | reverse complement strand
GGTCGAGCAGGCCGTTGGTGGTGTTGAGGTTCCACCAGAAATCATCCGCTGCGTTGGCGGCCACCTTGCTGACGAGCGTAATACTGAGGCCCGGACTAGCTGGCACTACCAGCCCGTCGAAGTAGGCCGACACGCCCCGGCTGAGCGCCACGGTGGGCTGGTGGTTGAAGTCGGCGTTGCTCGGCGTGTAGCTGCCCCCACCAGCCAGCACGCGGCCATCGACCTCGTTGCGCCAGCCCGTCACTTGGTTGGTAGTAGTATCCACCACAAACCCGCCGGGCTGGTAGAAGGCAAACAAGTCCTGCTGCGTGAGCGTGGCCGGCGCTTCGCGGCGGCGCATGAAAAACAGGCTCATGGCGTGATGTCGGTAACGAGGTACTCCACGTGCTGCCCATCGTAGCCCACGCGGAACAGGTATTCAAGCACCCGGCCCGCTTGTGGGGCGGGGCTGGTGGTGTGGAAGATGGTCGGGTCGAGGGCGGCGGGCGTCGTCACGCCGCCCACCGTGGTGTCAGCCGTCGTGGGCAGCGTGGCCCCAGGGCCGAGCACAATGGACTCTTCCGAGCCCGGTATCATCGCGCTCGTGTCCACGGAGAAGGAGCCGGTGCTGATGGTCGGGTGTAGCGTCAGGGGCTGGTTGAAGTGCAGCACCGTGCCGGGGTCGAGGGTAGCGCCGCCCGTGGCAGCGGCCGCATAGGTGCCGGCGGCTACGTCTACGTCCACCATCTGCGAGCCGCCCCCGGCCAGTAGTAGCAGTCCTGAGTCGGCAAATGAGCCGTCCGGCAGCCCCACCACGACAACCGATACGCCGACGTTCGCGCCCGCATTCCAGTCGCCCGTTATCTCGTACAGAGCGCCGAAATCGGCCTTTTTAGCTGCTGCCAAGCCTGTCGGCCCACTAGCATCAACGAGCAACAGCACCTGTGCATTACTACCACCCTGTGCACCCAGCTGGCCGGGCACAAAGCTGTACTCATCATCCGTTTTTGGGTCGTAAAACCAGAGCAGCGCCGCTGCGGGCAGCGGCGTGCCCAACGGCCAACGTGTGAAATTGCGGACAGCACGGCTCATGGAATTCGATTAAGTAGTATGTAAAGTAACTACTAAGTAGCCGAATTTCCGTTGTCTTATTTCCCGCGCAGTAGCAGATACTGCCCATCGTGTAATTCGAGCACGTTGCCCAGCCCATCCACGCCCGCATCGTTGCCATTGCCTGCACCCAGCCACTGCACCTGTTCCAAGGCCACGCGGCCCGCCGAAAGGGCGTAGGTGCGCTCCTCGCTCACCTCATACGCTTGGTCGGTTTGACAGCGCACGCCTTCTACCCGCAGGTAGTCGAGGCGACAGGCCAGGTAGAGTTTCTCATGCAGCCAGGGCGGCAGGGCGTAGGTTTCGAGTTGAAGCAGGCGCTGAGCCGTGGAGCTGAGCACCGTGAGCCGGCCGCCCGAATCGCGGTACGCACTTTCGGTGCCGCCGTTTTTTTGCCGGAAAAACGTGCCGGGCACCCGTAGCCGAGGCATGAGGCCCGTAGAAAACACGAGGCCAAAGCAGTTGTCGGCGTTGGTATAGTCGATGGCCAGCGTGTGGGGGTGAACGGCCCGCACGTGGAGTGGCTCCGAGTCGGCCACGCTGTCGGGGCCGCTGGGATTCACCGCCCGCAGTTGCACCTGGTAATAGCCCTCGCTGAGGGCTGCCACGGGCAAATCGGCTTCCCAGACGTTAAAGCCCGCGCCTGTGATGCGCCACGTAGCGGTGAGCGCGCCAGCTGCCGGGGCTGCCCAGGGCCGGTTGACTATTACGTAATCGGGCAGGTGCAACACGGTGCCGGGTACGGCCTGGGTGATGCGCCACGTGCCCGAGGCAGCCCCGGCCAGGGTGAGGCGGGCCGCCCCGAGCAGGCTGGCCGGCAAGCTGCCGCCCGCGGCGGCCGAGAGGCGGGTAGTGCCGGTAGCTGGGTCGAGGCTGAGCACTACGCCTAGCGGGGCTGCCGGGCCTTCGAGCGTGAGTACCTGCTGCAGGGTTACGGGTGGGCCCACCGCACTGCCGCCGTGGTGCGAGATGGTAGCCGTTACGGTCCCGGAAGAGGTGAGCACCTGTACGCGCACGGTGTCGGTATTCTCTACCGACTGGTAAAACAACGGCCGCACCTGGATGCCGGGCCGGGCCTGCTCGCAAAACAGTACCTCATCGGCCGTGCTGCCGCCCCCACGTACCACGAAGCGCAGGGTCTGCAGCAGTGGCACGGCAAAGAAGTCCGGCAGGGCCGGTGGGGTGTACACGCAGGAGCCATTTTCCACGGTCGCGGCCGCATCGTAGTTGGTGGCCAGCTTGTCGGTGCAGCCGCCGAGGCTATACGCGGCAATCGTCACGCTATCCAGCACAAGCTGCGTTGGCAGGCTCGAGTCTGTTACGCGGGTTGTGTAGGTGCCGGGGGGCAGGTTGCGGAAGGTTTCGGGCGTGCCAGCAGTGGTTTGCCGAATCAGGTTCAACTCCACGACTTCCAAGTACAGCGGGTCGCCTCCGCCAGCGGTGGTAAACTCAATGGTCCCGTCGCTGTAGGCGGCTGTTTCGTCGGTGTGCGCCACGGTGGCGGTGAGCGGCGCGGCGGCCCCGTTCCCGCAGGCTACCACGATAGTGCAGCTGGTCTGGTCGCCTCCTGCAGTAACCGTCAGCGTGTAGGTGCCATCGGGTGCCCCGGTGAGGGTAAAGAACTTGGCGTACCCTGTGCCGAAGCCATCACTCCAGATAACGGAGCCGCTAGCCTGGTCGGTGAGCTGCAAGGTGCAGTGAACGGCCCCTGTTCGCTTGTCGCAGGTGAAGGTGATGAGACTCTGGCCACCCGGCACCGAACAAGTGGATTGGAGTTGAAGAATGGCGGGGGCGAGGCTGTTATTGCTACCAGTCATAGATTAAGCGCAGGGTAAAAGGGTGAAGTCGGCCTGCTCGTCCTTGGCTTCGTGTTTGAAATCGAGCACCCAGCCCTCACACGCCTGGGCCTGGGAGTTGAGGTAGCGCACCCGGCCCGTAGGCCGGGCCAGCAGGGCCTGCAGCTGAGCCCGGCGCACGGGAGCCCGAAACGTTACCTGCTCAGCCCGCCACAGCGGGGCCGCCAAGTCAGCCACAGCCACGTCGTCGTTTTCGGCCAGGGTCGCCGTCTCGCCTGTGAGCTGGCTGCGCATCGTCACGTTGCCCTCGCCCGAGGTGAAGCGTACTTGGGCGCTGGGCGTGGCCAGCAGGCCCGCCCGCAGCGCGGCTCCGTGGTGGCGCAGCATCCGGGCCGGTGAAAGGCGCAGGTTATACACCGTATTCGGGGAGAGCACGCCGGTGAGCAGCAGCGCCTTCTGGTTGCGCTCGGTTTCGAAGCCGGTGGCCGTGCGCAGCAGGCACACGAGAAACCCCGTGGCATCCTGGCCCGTGTCCTGCGTGGCCGTAGCGTCGTAGCGGTCGCGGCGGGTGGTTTCGAGCAGGATGCCCGAGGCGCTGAGCTTGCTCTTGGCCGAGTAGGTGTTTTTCACCACCGTGAGCGGCGTCGTCCACTGGCGGCCGGCGTTGTACTCGTCAAGGCCATTGGCCTGCTGGGCCTGCCACTTGTCGTAGCCCAGCTCCACCACCTGGTAATGTGCGGCGGCATCCACCTTGAGCGCGTCGGTCACGGGGCCGGCGTCCGTCAGGTCCACTACCACGTCGGCGGGGTACCAGTAGGCTAGCGGCTCCACGCGCAGCACCTGCACGGGGCGGCCGTTTTTGCCCAGGGCCCACTCCAGCCCGCAACCCAGGCCCCACACGGCCGCGCAGGAGTCGAAGAGTTCCTGCCACGAGCTAGTGAGCGACTTGCGCGGGTCGGGCGCGCCTGCCGCCGGGGCAGGGTCGGCAAGGAGCGGGAAGCCGCGCACCTGAAAGCCGCCGGTGAGCAGCGTCAGCGCACCGGGCCCGTCGACGGCGTAGCCCAGGTCGGTGCGGCCGAAAAAATCGGAGCGAAACACGTCTACTTCGTCGGTGAGGGCCTGCGTGAGCCGCTCGAACGCCTCGTACAGCAGCAGGCCCGTAGTCGGGGTAGCGGCCGTGGTAGTGGTAGACTCGATACGCAGGTAGGAGCCGGGCTTGAGTGTAGCGGAAATGGTGGCCTGGTATTGGTCGAGGCTGGTGCCGTCCAACTCGTGCAGGTAGTAGTCGGCGTAGAGGTAGAGGTTGTCGCCCTTGGCCAAGGTGAGGGGGAAGGTGCGCGGCGGCACAACGATGCTGCCCTGATAGTGGCCGTTGACGTGTTGCGAGATGTCGGCTTGCAGCTTCGTGGCCGTGCTTGGGTCGCCGTTGACGCGGAAGTGGCAGAGCGCCTCCACCTGGTGAAACTTGCGCACGAAAGACCCGGACGGCACCGAAGCTTCTATGTCAGCGAAGAGGGCTAGGTCTACCACGTACTGGCCATCGGCCGGAGCCGTGAAAATGGACACGGCCGTGTACGCGTCGCTGGCCACCCACCCGCCGGCCACAGCCCCAAGGCCCAACTGGTTGACTTCGGGCGTGTCAAAGCCGAAGTAGAGTACCTGCTCGTGGCTCGGGTCGCTGTCGCCCCCAAACATCTGCCCGCTCGTCGTCACGGCCTGTTTTTGGGAGGCGGCGTAGCGCTGGAATACGGCCCGTGAGTGCAGTTGCACTACCTGCGGCGTGGCCGCCGGGCCTGTGCTGCCGCTCACGGAGGTGGCGCCCAACAAGTCTACGCCTACCGAATCACGGCTCAGAAACTTTTGCAGCCAGCCCTGCTGCTCTACATTGACCTTGGCCTGCTGTGCGGTAAATTCAGCGGCTGTAAAGTTCACACGGCCTTGAGAATAAGGTTGCCAAACGAAGGCGTTGGGGTCATACTGCTCAATAAGCTGGCGCACATCGGCTTCCACTCCAGCCGCCTGGTAGGCGCGCAGCAAGTAGGCTTTCCCGTCCTTCACATAGCCGAGTTGCGAAGAAAATTCCGTAGCAACTCCGTGGGTCTTCGTGTCCCGGTGCAGATTCACACCAATGCCATCTTCCCAGCCCGTAGGCTCATAGCGCAGCCGTTTGGTGCCCAGCAGGTCGGAACTGAGGGTATAGCGAAACTGAGGGCCGTTCGTGGTGGCAAGCATGGAAAATGCGCTAATAGTACGTAAAGTAACTACTATAAGGGCGTTCTCGGTATCTTCGCTGTCCTATGCGGCTTCTCAACTTACCTAGCGGGCACTCTCTCTTCCTCTATGGCTCGATTTTCGAGCTATCCGCTGAAGACCATTCGTGGTTTGAGCATTGGCTCGTGCGCGATTCAGGCATCGGCAGCGGGGCGGCAGCTATTGAGCGGCACTTTGCCGGCACGGCTGCCTTGCTAGCAGCGGGCCGCAACGCTGAAGCAGGTGACGCGCTAGCGTTGCTACACTACGCCTATGCGGACACGTTAGACCGCTTGAATCCAAAGCAGATGGCCTTTGGCTGCCTCGTAGCGCAGGTCGATGGCCAGCCGTGGACTGACCGCAGCGAGGAGGGGTTGCGGCGCTTAATTAGCCAGCTGAGCGAATGGGGCTTGACCCAGGGCCAGGTAGAGCAGGAGGTGGCTACTGCAAAAAAGCAGTTGCGGAGGGACTCGTAGCCCATTTCCCTTCGCGATTTAACGGGGCCGATTCCGAGGCACTGCTGCACTACCAGCAGCAGCAGAAACGACTGCTGGCGTTGTGCGACTTCGGAGTTGCCGGTGAAACCCAGCATTTGGAAGTAGTAACCGATGTGAATAACTGGCTGCTTGACCAAAACCCGCCCGAAATATTTGACGACGGGGACAGCCGCAATGTCCTGACACAAGGACGGCAGCGCTTCGGAGCCCTATGCGCGGCGCTGGCCGGGCAGGGGTACCCGCGTCCGCAGGAGCTTTCAGTTTTTGATTTTCACGCAGCCGTTGCGCACCTCACGGCAAAAAATAGTCAGGCAGAATAACATGGCAGAAAACCCTATCAAATTCGCCGATTTCTTCGACCCACTTGGTCCCGGCGCCAACGAGTTAAAAGACTTTACGACCGCCATCCAAGGGTTGAGCCGCAACTACAAAGCGTTCGCTAAAAACCTCGACGCCGATGGCGAGCGGGTGAAAGCCGTGCTGGCGGGCATCTCGGCCCAAAGTGTCGGCCTGCGTGAGCAGGCCACTAGCATCAACCTGCTCAACGAGAAGGAGCGCGCCGGCATGGCGGCCCTCACGGCCGAGGCCATGAAGCTGGTGCAGGAGCGCCAGCGGCTTGAAAAGGTGCTCGCGGCCCAAGCAGCCGCCCAGAACGTCGTGCAGGATGCTACCAAACAGGCCACGAGTGCTTTCCGCGCCCTGCAAAACGAGTTGCGCGAAGCCTACGCCGCCGCCGACACGGCCCGCATCGACAAGGCTGCCGCCGCGATTAAGCAGGCCAAAACCGAGACTACCCAACTCTCGGCGGCGCTACGGGGCACGAACTCCGAACTCACCGCAGCGCGGGGCTCCTACGATGCGTTAGACTTGGAAAATAAGAAACTCATTGCCTCCCTCAAAGCGCTGGGTGGGGGCATTGAGGGAGGTGGGGCCGAGGCGCAGAAGTTGCAGAAGCAGATTGCGGCCAACACGGAGAGCCTTAAAAGCTTCGATGAAAACATCCTGATTTTCGGCCGTAACGTCGGCAACTATAAGTCTGGGTTCACGGGCCTCGTGCAGGAGCTGGCCAAGGCCCGCGCTGCGCAGGCCAGCCTGACGCAGGGCACGGAGGAGTACAACCGGCAACAGATAAAGATATCCGGTTTTCAGACCGCCGCGCAGAAGAGCGCCGCGCAAATGGGCCTGAGCTACGAGCAAGCCGAGGCCAGCATCACCAGCACCACGGCCGCCATCCAGCCACTCACCAACAGCCTGGTACGGCTGGAAAAGGAGCAAGAGGCGGTGGCCCTGGCCGGGGGCCGCGAATCGGAGGCATTCCGTAAAATCGGCTTTCAGATTGAGTCCACTAAAAAGAAGATTGACGAGACAGCAGTAGCTACTACCAAAACGGCCGACTCTACCAGCGGGCTTACCTCGCAGTTGGGTTTCAGCAAGGCGGGGTTGCAACAATTCGCCATCGGCCTAGCCGTGAGCACCGTGGGCCTGCAGGCACTGCTGCAAGGCATTAAGGCCGTGCTCGAGGCTAACGTGCAATACAGCCGGGACCTGGCCGAGGTGCGCAAAACGACCGGACTCACGGCCGACGAGGCGGAGCGCCTGGCTGAAAGCCTCAAGGCACTTGATACACCGACCTCCCTGCAGGGGCTCCTTAAAATTGCCAGCGTAGGCGGGCAGCTAGGTATCGCCAAGGGCGACCTATTGGAATTTACGAAAGCCATTGACACGGCTGTACAGGCCCTCGGCAACGACTTCGCCGGTGGGGCCGAGGAGATTGCGACGGTGCTCGGCAAAATCAGCGGCGTGTTTCGCAAGGAGTTGGGGCCGGATGCGGCGCAGAACATTCTGGCCATCGGTAGCGCGGTAAACCAAATTGGGGCTGACGGAGCAGCAACTGCGCCCTTCCTCACCGATGTGGCCCTGCGCGTCGGAGCCGTGGCGGCGCAGTCGGGTGTGGGCCTCAAAAACGTGCTGGCCTACGCAGCCGTGCTCCAGGAGATGGGCAGCACGGCAGAGGTAGCGGGCACGTCGCTCAACCGGCTCTTCTCGACGCTGAGCAGCAAAACCAAGGAGTCGTTCGAAATTGCGCGCAAAGCCGACCCGTCGCTGACGCTCAAGGAATTTACGCACCTGGTTAACACCGATTTTAACGCGGCCATTCAGCTGTTTCTCAAAGGGCTCAATGCCGGTGGGCAAACGACCACGGCCCTGAGCAAGGAACTCGATACGCTCAAGCTCAAAAGCGGCGAGGCGAAAAGCGCCATCATCACGCTGGCCCAGAACACGGACTTGTTTGCCGAGCGGCAGAAAACGGCCAACGACCAACTGCGCGATGCCACCTCCTTGGCTGCTGAAGCGGCCATCAATACGGATACGCTGGGCGGCAGCGTGGATAAGCTCAAGAATCAGTTTAGCAACTTCTTTAGCAGTGGAGCAGGGGGCAGCTTTCTGAAGTTTTTGGTTGACTTAGAAGCAGATGCCTACAAAACAACCCTGCTGCCTTTCCAGCTAATCGGCGATGGCATCGGCTACATCAAGGACAAACTTGGGCTGACTCAAAAGCCGCTTGAAGATTTCACGGTGGCACAGGTGGCAAAGATTCAGGCTGACCTTAAGCAAGTTGATAGCCAGCAAGCGCTGCTTGTTAGCTATCAGGAATTGAGTAAGGTGCAGGAGCGCAGCGGGGCGCAAGAATTAGAATTCCAACAGGTGCGTCAGAAACTAGGCACCGATGACGTAAAGCAGATTCAGGCAGGCATCGACAAGCGAAAGGAGGACGCCGAAAACCTTGCGCAGGGCCTGCGAGACAACTTGGTTACGTACACCGACTACGTAGACCAAGCCGCCCAGAAGGTGGCCCAGGCTCAAGCTATCCTGAACCGTGGCCCACAAGTGGGCGACCGGGGGCAGAATGCTCAAAACCTCATTGATGCGCAGAAAGACCTAGCCGAGCAGCAGCGCATCCGGGCGAACATCCTGGCCGCGCTAGCGAAGTTGGAGCCTCCTGTTACTAAGGCGACGCAGGACGGGGCCGATGCCGCCGATACCGCCGCCGATGCGGAAGAACGCCTGGACCGGGCATCCCAGGAACGGGCTAAAAATCGCGTCTCGCAGTTGCGGGATGAGTTGAGCGACAACCAGAAGCGCATTGATGCTGTGAAAGAAAACCAGGCCGAGCAATTCAAGCTGTTCGCGGATGAGCAGATTAATGGAGAGGGGTTGCGCCAGAGTGTCGGGGGAACGCAGGAGCTACTCACCCAGTACGAGCGCAACGGGGCCGCCATACGCATTAAAATTGCGCGGGCAGAGTCGGCCGAGAAGCTCGTGGAGGCCGACAACCAACGCATTCGGGAGAGCAGCAAGAAGAAGATTTCCGAGGCGGAACTGGCCGATATTCAGGCACAGTACGCAGCCCGGCGCGCTGAGATACTCCGACAGGAAGGGCGGCAAACTCAGCAAATAAATACTGATTTGCAGAAAAAGCTAGTCGAAAAGCCGCTTGAATTCAAGGTGGCAGAATTAAGCGCGCAGACGCTTAAAAAGGCTTCGGACGCCATTTATGGCCCGCTTAAAATTGCGGGTAAGACCTACGAGGAATCCCTAACGGCCGTTGAAGGAGCGGCCGTGCGCGAAATGACGGCTGTTACGCTACAGTTTGCAGAAGGTAAAATCAAGCGTCAGCAGTACGAAGATGCGCTATTCGACATTCGTAAAAAGGCGATTGATAAGACGGTAGAACTGCGTGATGCCTTCCATATAGCAGATAATCAGCAAGACCGGAAGGCAGCCGAGCTAAAGCTAGCAACTGCCCAACGGCTGGCTGATAAGCGCAAAGCCATTGCCGAAAAAACCGCCAACACCCTGCTCACCCTCGACAGTTACTACACGCAGTTCCGGCAGAACGCGCTCGACACGCAAATTCAAGATGAGCAGGCGGCTTACGAAACGTCCCTGAAGACGGCCGGCGACAATACGGCACTCAAAACCCAGATTGAGGCAAACCACGCGAAGGAAGTAAAGCGCCTCAACTACGAGAAAGCCAAGGCCGACCGGGACGCGGCCGTGTTTACGATTGCGGTGCAGACCGCTGTGGCCGTAGCGAAGGCGTTTGCTGAGTCGCCGCTCACTTTCGGCTTGCCGTTTTCGGCTATTGCGCTCGCAAATGGGCTGATACAGGAGGCCCTAGTGCTCAGCAAGCCCCTGCCTGCCTACTTCGTAGGTCGGAAAAACGGCCCCGCCGAATTCGCCCACCTCGGCGAGCGCGGCCCTGAACTCGTGGGCCAGGAGCGCACGGGCTTCCGGCTCGTGGAAAAGCCCAGCGTAGGTTACCTGGCAGCCGGCGACCGGGTGTACACCGCGCCCGAGACGCGCACCATCCTGCGGCAGAATGAGCTGGCCGAGGGCCGCATCATGCAGCGGGCGCAGCAAGCCGATATGGAGCGGCAGACGGTGCGGCTGCGCCAGGGGGCGGCTGCCCGGCAGGCCGAGGCCCAGGCGGCGTTTGAGCGCTCCAATGGGCAGGTGCTGGCTGAGCTGCGCCAGGTGCGTAAGGCTATTCAGGAGCAGGAGCAGCTACGAGTGGCCGAAGGGGAATTGCAGCGGTGGAGGAGGTCGGGGGATACGTGGACGCACCTGGTGAACCAGCGGTATAAGCACGGGCGGGGGTAATAAGGGCAAAAGCTACCGTTCCACTGGCAACTCCGCATCGTACCACTGCCCTAGCACCTTCTCCCACGCCTCTAGCAGTGCCGGTGCCAGTTGCCGGGCGTGGTCCTTTGCGTACACGTCCGTCACGTCTTCATCCGCGTGCCCGAGCAGCAGCTTGGCCAAAGCCTTGTTGCCCCCACTGGCCTGCTTTATTAACGTGGCACCCGTATGCCGGGCCGTGTGGGAGGCGATGACCTGCCACACCGGCCGCCACTTGCTGATGACCTTGCCCCCGCTGATGGTGCGCTCGTCGAACTCCCGGGTGAGGCCAGCCAGCCGCGCCACCTCCTTGATGAGCAGGTTGCGCTCCTGGTTGGTAGCTGCCGGAAATTGCCAGTCGTAGCGCTCGCCGAGGCGCACGGCCAAGGGCGGCAACGGGACCACCGTGTCGGAGGTGGTTTTGCCCTGTGCGTGGTTGAGCGCCGGCACTACGCTGCCGTCTGTCAGGTGCAACGGTATCCGCTGCCGGGGGTCGAGCAGGGACATGTCCTCGTAGCGCCGGCCACAGAGCAGCTGAAACACCCAGCGGTCCCGTTCCACGCGATGGGCGGCCGTGTCGGGCCGCCAGGCGAGCAGCGCCCACAGCTCGGAGAGTTCGAGGTCGAGCTGCGGCGCGTTCTTGGCCGAGTATTCCAGCCACTTGTGCTGCGTGGGCAGGCCCAGCACCTCGAAGCAGAACTTGATACCGCGCAGGTGAATCTTAATCGTAGCGTCGCTCTTCTGTTGGTCGAGTAGGTGCTGCACGTATTCCAGGGCCACGGCCTGCGTGACGGCCGCCGGCCGTAGCGCCGGCCGCCACTTCTCCATCATCGTGGCCATCTGGTCGTACTTGCGCAAGCTGTCGGAGTCGAGATTGCGGTGCAGCTTCTTCCATTCGCCCAGCACCTCCCGGAACGTGCGCAGCTGCGCCGGCTTGCCGCCCGCCTCGGTGGTACCGGCCGGGAACAGCTCAGCTAGTAGTTCCGCTTTGGGCACCGGCGAAAACGGAGCCACGTCGAAGAGCTTGTAGAAGGCCGTCTCGATTTTCAATTCCCACGCCGCTAGTCGGGCGTTGATGTGCGCTGCTTGGTCGTTGCCGCGCTGCACCCAGCCGCTATCCGTCCAGAGTTCCTCTACCTTGCCCCCACGCCCCGGCCGGGTGGGCGGCACCATTTCGCCGGTGGAAAACAAAAACTCTTGCCCATGCCAGCGCACGATGGCGCGCACCGCGCAAAGCCCCTTGCGGTTTTTATTGTCGAGGCGCAGTTTGAAGGTTACGGCAATTTTGCGCTTGTAGGCCGCAGGGGCAAACATGGGGCGGGAGCTTGTTCGGTTTTTCGGCTGGTTTTCCGGTCGGTTTTTACCTTCACTTCTTAGCACTTCATAGCACTTCACGGTCTCAGAAGTGCTCGTAAGTGGCTTAGAAACAACAATACCCGCCCTTTTGGGGCGGGTAGAGTCTAGTAATAGCGCTCCCTCCTGGGCTCGAACCAGGGACCCTCTGATTAACAGTCAGATGCTCTAACCGGCTGAGCTAAGGAAGCTTTTTCTATCCGAAACCGGCGCTTTCGGGCTGCAAAGATAGGCAAGGCTGTTTCAGAAAAACAAGCACTTGGCCAAGTTTTGGCTACTTTTTTCTCCTAGTTAGTAATGGTGAGCAAGCTGCCACTTAGGTTAGTGCTATACTGGCGCAGGGCGCGCGGGGCGGGGCCAGCCGTTACCATGCCTTGCAGGTTGAACTGCGAGCCGCAGCAGTCGTCTTTAAAGAACAGCCTGGAGCTAGGGTCAAGCGTTACAGTGGCGCAGGAGGCAGCGGGCTGATAAGGACAGTTGCGCTCAAAAGCGGAATACGTGGTGGCGTTTTGGCGCACTACGTAAATGCCTTTTATTCCACCCTGGCCATTGGCGCTGCCGGCTGCAATAGTAACTACGCCGCCATCGAAGCGCAGGGCTTTGTTTTGCTGGTCGAGCAAGTCGAGTTGCACATTTACCGGCACGGAGGGGATTGTAGTAGAGGTATCCGACCCTGAGCCGGAATTGCAGCCAGCCAGCAAACCGCTGGCCAGTAGCCCAATAGTGAGATAACGCATAGCAAACGGTAAAGTACTTGTTCGCCCAAACGCCCGACGGCCGACGGTAGTTTGCGAGAGCAGGTGTTATTTTTTAAACAGCGAGTTCACGAACGTATGCCGGTCGAAAAGCTGCAAATCCGTCATCTTCTCCCCCACCCCGATGTAGCGCACCGGGATGCTGAACTGGTCGGAGATGCCGATAACCACCCCACCCTTGGCCGTACCGTCGAGCTTGGTGATGGCCAAGGCTGATACCTCGGTGGCGCGGGTAAACTCTTTGGCTTGCAGAAACGCATTCTGGCCGGTGCTGCCATCGAGCACCAGTAGCACCTCGTGGGGGGCTTCGGGGATAACTTTCTGCATCACGCGCTTGATTTTGCTTAGCTCATTCATCAGGTTCACCTTGTTGTGCAGGCGGCCGGCAGTGTCGATGATAACTACATCGGCACCCGTTTCGACGCCTTTTTTCACGGCGTCGTAGGCTACCGAGGCGGGGTCGGTGTTCATGCCGTGGCTTACCACGGGCACGCCCACACGCTGCCCCCACACAATGAGCTGGTCGACGGCGGCGGCGCGGAAGGTATCGGCTGCGCCTAGCACTACCTTTTTGCCTGCCGAGTGGAAGCGGTGGGCCAGCTTGCCAATAGTAGTGGTTTTGCCCACGCCGTTCACGCCCACCACCATTATCACGAAGGGATGGCCGGGGCTGTCGGGGCGGTCCAGCACGGCCCGCGAGCCGGTGCTGTCGCCGTGAGCATCGAGCAGGCCCACAATCTCTTCGCGCAGGATGCGGTCCAGTTCATTCGTACTCACGTACTTGTCGCGGGCCACGCGCTTTTCGATGCGGTCGATGACCTTAACCGTGGTATCGATGCCGACGTCAGCATGCACGAGCAGGGTTTCGAGGTCGTCAAGTACGGATTCGTCTACCGTGCTTTTGCCTACTACTGCTTTGCTGAGCTGGTCGAAAAAGCTGGTTTTCGTTTTCTGCAAGCCTTCATCGAGGGCTTGCTGCTGCTCTTTGCTTTCCTTGTCTCTCTTAAAAAAATCGAAAAGTCCCATACGAAAAAAGTAACACCAAGCTCCAGCTTGGTGAGGTCGTTGAACATACCCGAACACTAACGCTCAAACGTCGCTATCGGCGCGGACGACTCACCAAGCTGGAGCTTGGTTTTACAACGAAAAAAGTCCCACGAAGGTGGGACTTTTTTCGTTGTAACGGTAACTGGCGGGGTTATTTGCCAGCCAGGGCGTCCTGAACTTTATCAACGGGCACCATTTCTTCTTTGAAGGTATAGGCCCCGGTTTTCTCCGAGCGCACGGCCCGAATAATTTTCGCCCAGTCTTTGCCGGTAGCGGTTTTCAGCGTTGCTACTACTTTCTTAGCCATGGCTCAGGGTTACTTAATTTCTTTGTGAACAGTCATTTTGCGCAGAATCGGGTTGAATTTCTTCAGCTCGATGCGCTCGGGGGTATTCTTGCGGTTCTTGGTAGTGATGTAGCGCGAGGTGCCCGGCATACCCGAGTTTTTATGCTCGGTGCATTCCATGATAACCTGCACCCGGTTTCCTTTCTTGGCCATCGCGACGGGAGGGGGGTTAATTTTTCGGTTTTTAAGGAGGGCAAAGGTACGGCGTTTTCGGAGAAAACGCAAACCCTTGTCGGCCTGACTGCTACGTGCCCAAGCCAGTAGCCACTTGAGCCACCGCCGGATACTAGGCGTGGCTCCGGTAGCAACTAACTCCTACGCAGCAACCGGCGGGCCGAAGTGCTGGATAGCACCAGACTAATACACGATAAAGCCCTGCTCCTTAGCCTTCTTCAAGGTGGCCATGATGCCGTTCTTGTTGATGGTGCGGATGGTGGAAGCCGCTACGCGCAGCGTTACCCAGGCGTCTTGCTCGGGGATGTAGAAGCGCTTTTTCTGCAGGTTGGGGTAGAACTTGCGCTTGGTCTTGTTGTTGGCGTGCGACACGTTGTTACCCACGCGGGTACGCTTGCCGGTCAAATCACAAACTCGGGCCATGATATCGAAGGGTTAGATGATGCTATTCCGAAACGGGCCGCAAATATCGGAAAAATACGGCCAACTACCAAATTCTTTGAAAATGAAGTGGTAAGCCCCTGGCTCATTCCTTTTTAAGACCCCACCCGGTACAGCACATTATCGGTACGAGCCGTATCTTGGGGGCTTAATCTTTTCTTCTATCTATGAAGCAGCTTGACTTCCGACTGTGGACGTTTTTACTGGCCCTGCTGACCGGGCCACTGGCCGCGCAGGCCCAGATTGAGCCGGCCGCCCAGTACACCACCCTCACCCCGGCCCAACTGATGGCCTGGACGAGCACCGGCCCCACCTCCATGCCCGACAACCGTAGCACCGTGCCGCTGGCTACCCGCCAGAACGCGCTGGCCTCGCAGCTCAACCCCGCCCAGAGCTTCAGCTCGAAGGTGAACTGGTGCCCCGATGGCATGAACAACTTCGTAGGCTATATTAACGAGCAGCCGCAGTTCAACCTCTACAACTTCACGCACTGGCAGTACATTGATGTGCTGACGTGGTTTGCCAGCCCGATTGGCATCCCGTGCCGGCCCTGGGTGGAGGCGTCTCACCGCAACGGGGTGAAGATTATTGGTACCGTATTTACCGACGCGCCGGGTTTTGTTACGCTCATCCAGAAAGATGCCAGCGGCAACTACATCGGCGCACAGAAACTGGTGGACGTAGCTAATTATTACGGCTTCGATGGCTGGTTTTTCAACGAGGAATCGACACTGACTACGGCCCAGGCTACCGAGCTGCGCAATTTGCTTAAGCAGCTCCAAACCATTAAGCCGGCGGGCATGGAAATCCACTGGTACGACTCCATGATACCCAGTGGGGCCGTTTCGTACCAGAACTATCTGAGCGCTAACAACGCCCCGCTGCTGCAAGAGGGTGCCACTCGCGTAAGCGACGCCATCTTCATCAACTACTTCTGGATTGGTTCGCAGGCCCTGAGCGTTTCGGCTAGCAACGCTAACGCAATAGGCCGTAGCCCCTACGACGTGTATACCGGTGCCGACATCTGGCCCGGCCGTAATCCTCAGCGCCTGTTTAGCTTCTATAACTACCAGGGCACCCCCAACACCGGCTGGATGGACAACTATTACAGCGGTGGCAACTTAACTTCTCCACTGACCTCGCTGGCCGTGTTTGCGCCCAACATCACCTACAACGGCGGCTACACCAATTTCAACTCCAACCCGGCCGACTACGCCTCGTTTTACAGCACCGAGCAGCGGCTGTTTTCGGGCGACGACCTCGACATCACGACTACCGACGCCAGCACCAACTGGAAGGGTTTTGGCTACTACCAGCCGGTGCGCTGCGCCGTGACGAGCCTGCCCTTCGAAACCAATTTCTGCGTGGGCCAGGGCAAGATATTCGCCACCAACGGCACGGCTACGGCCAAGCCCTGGACCGACATGGCCAAGCAGGCTATTATGCCCTCGTGGCAGTGGGCCAAAACTGGCGCCACCACCGTGAGCGCGGGCTTCGACTTCAGCCGGGCCTGGTACGGCGGCACCAGCATCAAGCTGGCCGGCTCGCTCGCCGCCGGGGCTGCTACTACTGTTAAGCTCTACCAAACCAAGCTGCCCATTACGGCCACTACCAGCCTCGACCTTATTTATAAAGGGGCGGCGGCCGGGGCCAGCAGCACCAAGCTGGCGCTGTACTTCAGCGACAACCTCGCCGCTCCCGTGTACCTCGACGTGCCCGCCGTAACGGATACCCTGTGGACTACCAAAACTCTGTCGCTGAGCGCCTACGCTACCCGCGAATTGGCTATCATTGGGGTGCAGGCTACCTCGGCTATGGCCGTAGCCACCTACCGCTTTAACCTAGGCAAAATGGCGCTCTACAATGGCACAGCCGCCGTAGTAGCTCCGAAAGCCAATTTTACCGCTACCGCTACTACCGTGCTCACCGGCCAGAGCGTGACCTTCGCCAACTCCTCGACCAACGCTACGAGCTACGTCTGGACCATGCCGGGCGCTACACCCAGCACCAGCACCGCTATTCACCCCACCGTGACTTATGCGGCAGCCGGCACCTACAGTGTGACGCTCACGGCCTCGAACGGCACTACGCAGGACGTGCTCACCCGCACCGCCTACATCACCGTGAATACGGCCCCACCCGTCGGCAGCAACACCTCGCTCAGCTTTGATGGGTCGAGCAAGTACGTAGACTGCGGCGTGCTAAACCTAAGCGGCGCGGCCCTCTCCTACGAGTGCTGGGTGAAGCCCAATTCGTTCAAAACAACATCGCCTTACATCTCCAGCCTCATGGGCATGGAGGATGGTGGCGCCAACACGGCCCTGCTGCGCCTCGGCGACGGCAGCTTGCTGGGCAACCAAGTGCAGTTTGTGCTACAACTGGGGGGCACTACCTATAAGGTGGCGTCGACCAGCACGCCTGCAAACACGCCAGGCCTGCTTACGGCGGGGGTTTGGACGCATCTGGCCGCCACCTACGATGGTACTACCATGAAGCTCTACATCAACGGAGTGCTCAACGCCAGCCAGTCAGCTACTGGCAGCGTGGTTGCCAACGCTGCCTTCACCCTGGGCCGCAATTACGCCGCCTCGCGCTCCTTCGATGGCCGCCTCGATGAGGTGCGTGTGTGGACCCGCGCCCGCACGGCCGCCGAAGTAGCAGCCAGCGCGTGTAGCGCCGGCAGCACCGCCAACCTCGAAGCTTACTGGCGCTGCAACGAGTCGCCGGCCCTGGCCACTACCGACGTAACAGGCCACGGTCACACCGGCAACTTCGTGAGCATGAGCACCAGCGACTGGTCGACGGATGTGCCCACCTCGTGCGGCCTGCTGGCTACGGCTACGGCTACGGCGCGCGCTACCGGGAGCGGCCTGCAGGTGCTGCCTCGCGAAAACCCCGTACCCGGCGCCCAGGCAGTGGTAGAAATCTATGGCGCGGCCGGCCAGCCTGTCACCCTGCGGCTATATAACACGCTGGGTGCCCTGCTGCTAACCCAGCAAGTTCGGCCTCAGGTCGACGGCGAACAAGTAACTCTGCCCCTGCCTGCTACCGTGGGCCTGTATGTGCTGCAAGCCAGCAGCGGCAGCCAGGTAGCCACGGCGCGACTGGTGAAGGAGTAGTCGTCGCAAAACGAAATAGCGCGATTTCTGCAAATCGCGTCCTCGCGCCATTAAGTCTACGCGACTGGTGCGGGGACGCGATTTACAGAAATTGCGCTATTTCGTTTTGCGCCAGGGACAGTGGCGGCAGCCGCTACCGCAGCAGGTGCCCCGGCGGCGGTGGTACTGCTCGGTGAAAACCAGGTAGCCTTCGGGCGTGTAGTAGAAGTCGCCGGATTGCAGAGGCTGGGCGGTAAGGCGTGGGTCGGCGGAAGGCATAGAGCAACAAAAATACCGGCTGGGATTTAGTTGCATCTTTGGGCAATGGAATAGGAAGCACTACGGCAGCCCGCTTCTATTGCTTTCGGCCAACCCACCCAAAACCTGCCATGAAGTATAACTACCTCCTTATCGGCCTTACCTTACTGCTCAGCTTGCCGGTAATGGCTCAGAAGCAGCCACCGACCAACGACGCTCCGCTGGCTCCTACCGCGCCGGCCGACCGGCCCGTGTCGGTGGTCGCCACTCCGGCTGAAGCCTCTGCCGCCCTGGCAGCTTTTAAACGCCACATTGCCCCGGCGATAAAGCAGGGCCAGGCTAGCCTGCCGCAGGCTAAGCGCCGTTTTCTACAGGGGCTACCCGATGGCCAGGTCTTCTTCGTTACTACCTGCCTGACCGACCCTGATGGGAGCTTCGAGCAAGTATTCGTGCGCGTCAGGCAATGGCAGGATAAACAGGTGAGCGGCCTGATTGCCAACGAGCTAGGAAACGTAAAAACCTTTCAGCAAAACCAGCTCATTACCTTTTCAGAAGCGGTGGTGTTCGACTGGACCATCAGCCGCCCCGATGGCACGGAAGAGGGCAACTACATCGGCAAACTCCTCGACGCCGATAGTCGTTAGATTTCCTCCACTCTCTTTCCTTACCCTCTTATGTCTAGTCCCACCCAACTCGCCACCAGCCAAGCCGAGCAGCTAATGCAGCTCGAAGACCAGTACGGTGCTCACAACTACCACCCGCTGCCCGTGGTGCTGAACCGGGGCCTGGGCGTGCATCTCTGGGATGTGGCCGGCCAGCAGTATTACGATTTCCTTTCTGCCTACTCGGCCGTAAACCAGGGCCACTGCCATCCGCGTATTATCGGGGCGCTTACCGAGCAGGCGCAAAAGCTCACCCTCACCTCGCGGGCGTTTTTCAACGACCGGCTGGGCGCGGCCGAAAAGCAGCTCTGCGAGCTGTTTGGCTACCAGAAAGCACTGCTGATGAACTCCGGGGCCGAGGCCGTGGAAACCGCCCTCAAGCTGGCCCGCAAATGGGGCTACCAGGAAAAAGGCATTGCCCCCAACCAGGCCCGTATTATCGTGGCCGAGCACAATTTCCACGGGCGCACTACGGGCATCATCTCCTTCAGCACCGATGGCGACAGCACGGGCGGCTTCGGGCCCTACATGCCCGGCTACCAGGTAGTGCCCTACGACGACCTGGCGGCGCTGGCCGAGGCCCTGCGCGACCCGCACGTGTGCGGCTTCCTGGTCGAGCCCATCCAGGGCGAGGCGGGTGTGGTGGTGCCCGGCGAGGGCTACCTGGCCAGTGCCGCCTCCCTGTGCCGCCAGCACAAAGTATTGCTTATTACCGACGAAATCCAGACCGGCCTGGGCCGTACCGGCAAGCTGCTGGCCACCGACTACGAGGGCGTGCGCGGCGACATCCTCATCCTGGGCAAAGCCCTGAGCGGCGGCGTGCTGCCCGTGTCGGCTGTGTTGGCCAATGATGCCATCATGCTCACCATTCAGCCCGGCCAGCACGGCTCCACGTTTGGGGGCAACCCGCTGGCCTGCGCCGTCATGCAAGCGGCCCTGGATGTACTGCTGGACGAGCAACTAGCCGATAACGCCTTCCGCCTGGGCGAGATTTTTCGGGCTGAAATGCAAAAGCTGCACCAGGAATGCCCCGACACAGTGGAACTGGTGCGCGGCCGGGGCCTGCTCAACGCCGTGGTTATTAAGCCCACGCCCGATGGCCGCACCGCCTGGGACGTATGCGTGAGCCTCATGGAGCGCGGCCTGCTGGCCAAGCCCACGCACGGCGACATCATTCGCTTTGCGCCGCCGCTGGTGATTACGGAGGCGCAATTACGCGAGGCGTGTGGCATCATCACCGACGTTATCCGCGCTTTTTGAGTATAAGGCGCTATGAAAAAACCCTACCTGCTGCTGCCCGCTCTACTGCTGGCCGGCTGCCGAAGCGAACAACTAGCCTTGCAGGCCCCGCCCGCCGCCTCGGCAGTGGCCGTAGCGCCGGCCCCAGTTGCCCCCGAGGCCGAACCAGCCGCGCTGTCGGCGGCCACCGTCAGCCTCAAGCTACCTGTGCAACCAGTGGCGCAACTGGGCCGGCAGCGGCATGCCTCGCGCGTGGTCAGCCCCGTTGCTACGGCCGGGCCGATGGTACCAACTGCTTCGCCCTGGCCGACGACGGCCCGGCCCCGGCAGCTGGCCCGCTTACTGCGGCGGCCCCACACCACGCATGGCGCGGCCGAAAGCGGGCTGGAGGGCATTGGGGTGTTCGCTATTGTGGTGGTACTAGCGCTACTGGCGGGCCTGGGCGCACTGGTGAGCCTTATTCCAGGGGTGAGCTTTCTGGGCGGCGTGGGCCTGGCTGTGGCGGGGCTGCTGGTAATAGGGTTGTTGTTTAAGCTGCTGAGTGGCCATAAGAAGAAGTAGCTTTCGGCTGTAGCTTTCTCCCGCTGTTTATGCGTTGCTGGTGCTTCTTGTTCATACTGCCGCTGCTGGCCGGGTGTCGGAGCGAGCGGGCGGTCGTAGCTACCCGAGCATCTGAGCCGCCACCACTTCTGGGGTACCAGCCAGCGGAACTGCCCAGGCCCGATAGCGAAGCCGTTATTATTCTCAAAAGAGCCAGTAACAATTGCCCTGCCCCGATGCCCGTGGCTGGCGGCACCGCCCCGAAAGCCACTGCCCGACCAACCGGAAACCGGGAGGCTTTAGTAAGCAAGCACAGACTGCGGGTAGCTCGTCTGGTAGCTGCCGTGAAGCTATTGAGGCGGCTTCGGCAGCCGGCTGCGGCTTCGCCCAACGATGATAAGAAGCATAGTGTCTGGTATGCCATTCTCGGATTGCTAGCTATGCTGGCATTTGTAGCCGGCATGGTCGCGGTAATTTTTCTAGCGATTCACTTATTTCCCGCTTTCTACGGAAGCTTTCTAAGCGTCGCGCTGGGAGTTGCGATAATATCGGCGGGTCTATTTATAGTATTTATACTCGCTTTATTTATTCTCTATCTTATTACAAATTCTTTGTCCGACCGGCCTGTTCCCCTGTGAACCGTCCTTAAACCCCTATAGTTGGCTTGGCGCTTGGGCAGCTACATCTGGATACTGGCTGCAAAATCTTTTCCTTAGCTATTTGGTTAAAGCAGCCTTAACCGCTTACCAATTTAACTTATGCCTATCATCCCCACGCACCGGCCCCGCCGCAACCGCAAGTCGCAGGTAATCCGCGATATGGTGCAGGAAACCCGCCTCACCGCCCACGATTTCATTTACCCGCTCTTCCTCATGGAAGGCCAGAACCAGACGCTGGAAGTGAAATCCATGCCCGGCATCGTGCGCTTTACTGCCGACCGGGTAGTGGACGAAATCGGCCGGTGCGTGGAGCTGGGCATTCGGGCTTTTGCGCCGTTTCCGGCCATCAACGATGCCCTCAAAGACCCGTTAGCCCGCGAATCGACCAACATGAATGGCCTGTATCTCAAGGCAGTGGCTGATATCAAGCGGCAGTTCCCCGACGTGGTGCTGATGACTGATGTGGCGATGGACCCCTACAGCAGCGACGGGCACGATGGCTTCGTGGATGCCGAATCGGGCGAAATCCTTAACGATGCCTCGCTCGAAATTCTGGGCCAGATGGCCCTGGCCCAGGCCCGCGCCGGGGCCGACATCATCGGCCCGAGCGACATGATGGACGGCCGCGTAGCCTGGATACGTGAGGTGCTCGATAGCAACGCCTTCTCGCACGTCAGCATCATGAGCTATACGGCCAAGTACGCTTCGGCTTTCTACGGCCCCTTCCGCGACGCGCTGGACTCGGCCCCCAAGCGCGGCGACAAGAAAAGCTACCAGATGAACCCCGCCAACCGCCGCGAAGCCCTGCGCGAGTTGGCCCTCGACGAAGCCGAAGGCGCCGACATGGTGATGATAAAGCCCGCCCTTAGCTACTTAGACGTTATCCGGGAAGTAAAAGACCGCACCACCCTGCCCGTAACAGCCTACAACGTAAGTGGCGAGTACGCCATGGTAAAAGCCGCTGCCCAAAACGGCTGGGTCGACGGCGAGCGCACCATGCTCGAAGTGCTACTCAGTATCAAGCGCGCCGGGGCCGATGCCATCCTCACGTATTTCGCCAAAGAGGCGGCCGAGGTGTTGCGGCGGGGATAACTCTTGCTTGGGTGCAGTAGCGTGTAGAGCACAAAATTGCCTGCTCAACTATAAAAGGTGGCCCAGCAACGGGCCACCTTTTTTCGTGCCGCTTTCTTTTTACTAAAATAATTGGCTGAAAAACATTTTGCCTTTATTTTTGGCAAAACTTAGCCGAATGCCTAACTTTCCGGCAACAGCTTCGTAAGCTAACTTGCACCCTTTTAGCAAAAAACCCATGACTAGTGCCCGCGCTTTGTATCGCCACGGCGATGTACTTGTTTCCGCCGTAGCGGCCCTGCCGGCTGGTGCTACGGCCCGCCCCGGCCTCGTGCTGGCGCATGGCGAGCACACCGGCCACACGCACCGCATCCGCGAGGCGGGCGCGGCCAGCCTCTACGTGCATGGCCGCGAGCTGTACCTACTGGTGTCGGCCCCCACGGCTACGCTGGTGCATGAGGAGCACCGGCCCATCGAGCTGCCAGCGGGCGTGTACCGTGTGTGGCAACAGCGCGAATACACGCCCACCGCTATTCGGACGGTACTCGACTAGGCAGCCGCTCATGTTCAGCATCAACTCCAAAGGGCGGCAGCTGCGCCGGCCCGCCCCTACCCAGGCCGCCGAGCCAGTTGCGCCGTATGCTACCGGCTCTTTGCCGGGCGCTGCGCTGCGGCCTATAGCGCCGGCCAACGGGGTAGTGCGCGCCACCTCTGAGCAGGCACGGGCGCTGCTACTGGCAGGCCAAGTGCCCGATGAGCTGGTAGTAAGTGGGCCGCTGCGCCTGAGTGGCCTGGCCCGCTTGCGCGAGCTGCCCCGCCTGCTCGAATGCACCCATTTGGACGTAAACGACTGCCCCAACTTGGAGCTATTTCCCGAGCGCCTGCGGGCTACCACGGTGCAGGCTGCCCGCACTGGCGTGCGCGAGCTAACCGGCGATTGGCTGGTGCGCGACCACCTGAGTCTGAGCGGTAACCCTCGCCTACGCCACCTGCCCGAGCGCCTTACCACCCGCACCCTGGACGTAGCCAATTGCCCGCTGCTTAGCACGCTGCCAGCGGGCCTGCACCTCACCGGCTGGGTCGAGGTAGCGGGCAGCGGCCTCACGGCCCTGCCTAGTGGCTTGCGCGTAAACATTCAGTGGCAGGGCACGCCGGTAGACGAGCGCACGGCCTTCCGCCCCGAAGACCTGAAAGCCGTGGAAATCCTGAACGTGCGCAACGTGACGCGCCGCCGGGTACTGCTCGAACGCTTCGGCCTCGACCGCTTCATCGAGGAAGTAGGCGGCCTCATCATCGACCGCGACCGTGACGCTGGAGGTGAGCGGCAGCTACTTTCTATCCCGCTCACCGACGACGAACCGGTGGTAGCCCTGCGGGTGCGCTGCCCCTCCACGGCGCATAGCTACGTGCTGCGGGTGCCGCCCCACATTCGCACCTGCCGCCGCGCCGCCGCCTGGCTCGCTGGCTTCGAGAACGAGCAGGATTACCAGCCCCTTATGGAGACGTAGAGTAGAACGGAGTGGCACTCCGTTCTGCCGCGCCAGTGGCAAGGCGGCTTGTTTCATTTATAGCAAGCGCGAGCTTGGCGCTTTGCGCCAGAACGGAGTGCCACTCCGTTCTACTCTACTCTGCCGATTATTCAGTAAATACCCAACACCTCTTCCATGCAAGTCACCCAGCAACCTGCCACGCCGGTTATTCTCGAAAACCTGGCCGATACCACCAGCCTGCTCCTGAGCTTTCGGGAAGATGTAGCCAACCCGCACCGCCGCCCGCTCAACGTGGCCCTGGTAATCGACCGTAGCGGCAGCATGGCGGGGGTGCCTCTGCGCTATGCTCTGCAGGCCGCCGCTAACTTTGTAGACCGACTCACAGCCGAGGACCGGCTCAGCATTGTGGTGTACGACGACAAGGTGGATACCCTTCTCGACGCCCAGCTCGTGACCGATAAGGAGGCTATTAAAGCCATTGTGCAGGGTGTACGGGCCGGAGGCATCACGAATCTGAGCGGGGGCTGGCTGCGCGGCTGTGAGCTGGTGGCCAAGTACAAGACTGACCAGCACGTAAACCGCGTGCTACTGCTCACCGACGGGCAAGCCAACGCGGGCATTACCAATGCGGCGGTGCTCACCAGCACGGCCGGCAAAAAGGCCGAAGAAGGCATCACGACGACGACCCTGGGCTTCGGCCAGCAGTTTGAGGAAGACTTGCTTATCGGCATGGCGCGGGCCGCCGGGGGCAACTTCTACTTCATCCAAAGCCTCGATGATGCCGCCGACGTGTTCGGTATCGAGCTGGATAGCCTCAAGTCCATTGCCGCCCAAAACCTGACGGTAACGCTCACACCCATCGGGCAAGCCACCATCGCCGACGTGCTGAGCCTAGCCCGCACCGAGCCGCAGCCCGAGGGCCGCCTGCTGCTAAACCTGGGCGACGTGTACGAGAATGAAGACAAGCTGCTAGGCCTGCAGCTCAAGTTGCCCGCCCTACCGGCGGGCAGCCACCCGCTGCTGCACGTAGCCTACCGCGCCGATGCCATTCGGGAAGGCCGCATCGAGCAGCTGACGGGCGAATACACGGTGCAAGCCACCGCAGCCAGCATCGACGCCGTGGCGGCGGCCAGCGATGGCGGCGTGCTGCTGGAACTAGCCCGCCTGCGCATTGCCCGCGACAAAGAGCACGCCGTGGATATGGCCGACGCCGGCCAGCACCAGGAAGCCGAAACGCTGCTGCACCAACTCGTGGCTGCTCTCACGGCCCAGGGCCTGCACGAGCACTTCGAGATAGCCGAAGAAATCGACCAGCTAAACCACTACGCCCAGCGCATTGCCAGCCGCCACCTCGACAACGAGAGCCGCAAGGAGCTGCGCGACCAGGCTTTCCAGGGCCGACGCGCCCGCACCGACCTGGCCGGCCGGGGCGTGAGCGTAGACCAGGCCGCCCACGCCCTGCCCGTAGTGGCCGAGCCCGGCACCGGCGTAGAGCTGGCCTGCTTCCGCGAAGGCGGCAAGCTGCGAGTGCGGGTGGTATCGCCGGGCTACGACGACCTCAACATCCAGTTTCCGCGTGCTATTCGGGCCGAGGGCGCGCACTACGTGGCCGACGAGCTGGAGCGCAGCCTCGACGGCACCTTCTACCGCGCCAAAGGCACTATCACGCGCCTGGTGCGCCCCGGCGAAACCGACCCACTAGCTGGGGGCCACCACGGCTCCGGGACCTCGCGCAGCCGTAGTAGCAGCAGCGCCGCCCCCCGCGCCGTGCGCACCCCCGCCACCCTGGCCGACCTGGAGGAAACCGACACCATCGGCAGCGGCATCCTCATTCAGTGTGTGAAGGACGGCAGCAAGCTGCGGGCGCGGGTGGTGAGCGACGGCTTCGACCCCGACTGGAACATGCGCTTCCCCCGCGGCATCCGCGACGAGCACACGCTCTTCGTGGTAGAGCACGTAAACACGGCCCCCGATGGCAAGTCCTACATCGCCAGCGGCGACATCAAGAAGTTTGTGCAAACGGCGTAGCGCAACGTAGCACGAACTTTCAGTCCGTGCGTGAACGAGGTAGCGCGGACTTTGTAATCCACGTTTGAACGACCTTTGTTCAATCTTTAACTCAGTTTCAAGTAGAGCTTTCGTTCAAAGTTGTTCAGGCGCGAACTACAAAGTCTGCGCTACTTCGTTCACGCACGGACTGAAAGTTCGTGCTACAGCCTATGCTCCTCCGCCGCGCTACCCACGCCGACCTGCCCGCCATCTTGGCGCTGGTGCGGCAAGTGGTGCCCCTGATGCAAGCCAGCGGCAACCAGCAATGGAGAGCCGACTACCCCAACGCGGCCGTTTTCGAGCGCGATATTGCCCAAAACCACCTCTGGGTAGCTGAGCTGCGTGGCCAGCTAGCTGGCGTGGCTGCTCTCACTCAAGACCAGGATGCCGAGTACGCCCAGGCCGACTGGGATGCCACTGAGCCGGCGCTGGTAACGCACCGGCTGGCCGTGGCCCCGGCCGCGCAAGGCCAGGGCGTGGCCCAGGCCCTGTTGGCGCAAGCCGAGCACGAGGCACGGGCGGTAGGCCTGCGCACCTTGCGCGTAGATACCAACTCGGAGAATGTGGCTACGCAGCGGCTGTTTCCGAAGCTGGGCTACCGCTTTGCGGGCGAAATCGCGCTGGCATTTCGGCCGGGGCTGCGGTTCTTTTGCTATGAGAAGCGGCTGGGGTAAGAAACCTTCGCCGCTCCGCTACTGTATTATCTCTGCGCCTCGCCCGACCGGAATAAGCCCCGGCCGGGCTGGCCGTTTTTTAGCCGATTGATAGAATTATCCTATGCAAGTAGCTGATTTTCTTCGTTTATATCGCCTCGACGCCGAGGTTCAGACCCTGGCCGCCCGCCTCCTCGGCGCGGCCACGCCCACCGCCCCCAAGCGCCCGGCCGATGGCGCGGCGCGGGGCGGCGCGTTGCGGATACAGCTGCGCGGCCTCGTGGGCTCGCAGGATGCTGTGGTAGCGGCCGCCGCCGCGCACTACGACCACCCCAACGTGTTTGTGCTGCACGACAAGGACGAGGCCGCGCTCTTTATGGCCGACCTGCGCCACCTGCTGCCCGAGGGGCCGGAGGCGCTGCTGTTCCCTAGCTCCTATAAGCGGCCGTATGAGTTCGATGAGACGGAAAACGCCAACGTGCTCATGCGGGCCGAGGTGCTCAACCAGCTCAATGCCAGCCGGCAGGCGGGCGCGGCCCCGCTCATTGTGAGCTACCCCGAGGCGCTGAGCGAGAAAGTCATCAACCGCCAGAGCCTGGTGCAGAACACGTTTTCGGCCAAGGTGGGCGACAAGCTCGACGTGAATTTCCTGGGTGAGCTGCTGGCGCAGTACGACTTCGAGAAAAGCGACTTCGTGTACGAAGCGGGGCAGTACGCAGTGCGCGGCGGCATCGTAGACGTGTTTAGCTACGCCAACGAGTTGCCCTACCGGCTGGAACTGTTTGGCGACGAGATTGAGAGTATCCGCACGTTCAACCCCGAAACCCAGCTTTCGGTGGAGCCGCGAACCAGCGTGAGCATCATTCCGAACGTGCAAACCAAGCTGTTGCAGGAGCGGCGCGAGTCGTTTCTGGAGTTTTTGCCGCCCACCAGCTGCCTGTGGCTCAAGGATGTGCGCCAGACGCTGGACGTGGTGACGGAGCTGTTCGACAAGTCGGAAGCCAATTTTCAGCGCATGCTGAGCGAGGCCGGCGGCATGCAGATTGTGTCGAAGCCGGCCGACTTGTTCGAGAACGGCAAGAGCTTGAAAAAATGCCTGGACGACTTCGCCATCGTAGAGTTTGGCAAGCGGTTTTACTTCAAGAACGCGCAAGAATTCCAGTTTACGGCCAAGCCGCAGCCCAGCTTCAACAAGGATTTCGAGCGGCTGCTCAAGAACATCCGCGAGAACAAAGTCCGCGACTTCACCACCATTATCGCGGCCGACTCGGTGCGGCAAGCCGACCGGCTGCGCACGATTTTCGATGAGTTGGACCCGAACGTGCAGTTTCAGCACCTGCTGCTGGCCCTGCGCGAGGGCTACGTGGACGAGCAGCTTGGCCTGGCCGTGTACACTGACCACCAGTTGTTTGAGCGCTACTACCGGGCGCAGGAAACGCGCAAGTTCTCGAAGAAGAAGGCGCTGACGCTGCGCGAGCTGAAAACCTTGCAGCCGGGCGACTTCGTGACGCACCAGGACTACGGCATTGCGCGGTTTGCGGGGCTCACGCAGGTGGAAATAAACGGCCACGTGCAGGAAGCTATTCGCTTGGTTTACCGTGATGACGACGTGTTGACGGTGAGCATCCATGCGCTGCACAAAATAGCCAAGTACAGCGGGGCTGAGGGTACGCCGCCCACCATGAGCAAGTTGGGCTCGCCGGAGTGGGAAAACAAGAAAAAGTCGGTCAAGAAGAAGGTCAAGGACATTGCCGCCGACCTCATTCGCCTCTACGCCAAGCGCAAAACCGCGCCCGGCTTCGCCTTTGCCAAAGACGACTTTATGCAGGCCGAGCTGGAATCGAGCTTCATTTGGGAGGACACCCCCGACCAGGCCAAGGCGACCGAAGACGTGAAGCAGGACATGCAGCAGCCCCACCCGATGGACCGGCTCGTGTGCGGCGACGTGGGCTTCGGCAAGACGGAGGTGGCCATCCGGGCCGCCTTCAAGGCCGCCGCCAACGGCAAGCAGGTAGCGGTGCTCGTGCCCACCACCATCTTGGCCATGCAGCACTACAAAACCTTCCGCGACCGGCTGGCCAACTTCCCCGTGACGGTGGAGTACATCAACCGCTTCAAAACGGCCAAGCAGATAAAGGAGACCATGGAGCGCGTAGCGGCGGGCCGCACCGACATCCTCATCGGCACCCACGCGCTCACCAACAAGAAGCTTCAATTCAAGGACCTGGGCTTGCTCATCATCGACGAAGAGCAGAAATTCGGCGTGAAAACCAAGGACAAGCTCAAGGAGCTGAAGGTGAACGTGGACACGCTCACGCTATCGGCCACCCCGATACCGCGCACCTTGCACTTTTCGCTGATGGGCGCCCGCGACCTGAGCGTAATTGCCACGCCGCCGCCCAACCGCCAGCCGGTGCAAACCGAGCTGAACGTGTTCGATGAAATCCTCATCCGCGACGCCGTGGCGCGGGAGCTGAAGCGCGGCGGCCAGGCGTTTTTCGTGCACAACCGCATCAGCGACATCGTGGAGATGGCCGCCATGATAGTGCGGCTCGTGCCCAACGCCCGCGTCACCTTCGCCCACGGGCAGCTCGATGGCGACGAGCTGGAAAAACGCATGATGAAGTTCGTGGAGGGCGAATTTGACGTACTCGTGAGCACCAATATCATCGAAAGCGGCCTCGATATTCCCAACGCCAACACCATCATCATCAACCGCGCCCACCTCACCGGCCTGAGCGACTTGCACCAGATGCGGGGCCGGGTGGGCCGCTCCAACCGCAAGGCGTACTGCTACCTGCTCACGCCGCCTGTAGCCAACCTGCCCGCCGACGCCCGCAAGCGCCTCAACACCCTGGAAGAGTTTTCGGACCTCGGCGCGGGCTTCAACGTAGCCATGCGCGATTTGGACATTCGCGGGGCCGGCAACCTGCTCGGCGGCGAGCAGTCGGGCTTCATCAACGACCTCGGCTACGAAGCCTACCACCAGGTGCTGGACGAAGCTGTGCAGGAGCTGAAGGAAACCGAGTTTCGCGACCTGTTCCTAGGCGAAGGCCCGGCCGGCACCAGCCAGCAGCGCCTGCAAATGGCCGCCGGGGCCCTCAACAGCGGCCCGCGCGAAACCCAGATTGAAACCGACTTGCCCGTGCTCATCCCCGCCACCTACGTCGGCAACGTGTCGGAGCGGTTGCAGCTCTACGCCAAGCTCGACCGCGCCCAGAAGCCCGAGGAGCTGGCGACGCTGGTCGCCAGCATCACCGACCGCTTCGGGCCGCTGCCGCCGCAGGTACAGCAGCTCGTGGACGTGGTGAAGCTGCGCTGGCAGGCCAGCAATCTGGGCTTCGAGAAAATCACCCTCAAGCGCGACACGCTGCGCGCCTACCTGCCCGCCGGGCCGGGCCACGAGAGCTACTTCCAGGGCGAGGAGTTTGGCCGCCTCCTCAACTTCGTGCAAACCCACCCGCGCACGGCCCGCATGAAAGACCAGAAAGACAAACTGCAAGTCACGTTCGACAACATTCCGAGCCTGGACAAGGCCCGGCAGCTACTCGTAACGCTGGGCGCGGAGGAGGCTGTGGTGGCCGAGGTTTAGGTGTACCTTAGCTGGTATTAAAGCAGTAGCAATATGGACGACAAAGAACGTTTTGACCAGCTAGAGAGCTTGTTAGCTGATATGGCGCGCAAGCTAGACCAGCACAGCGCAATTCTTAACCAGCAAGGCGAAGCCATTAACCGACAAGAGCAGCGCCTTGATGACATCGGCGAGCAGATTGGTGATATTATCAACATCCTCAAACTATCTGATGCCCGGCACGCTGAAAGCGAGAAGCGCCAGGATGCTATGCTGGCCGAAATCCGGGAGCAGGGCCGCCGCACCGATGTAGCAGTGGAGGCATTGCGAGCGATGGTGCATAAAATGGAAGACACCAGCTCCCGCGTTGATGCCGTTACGACCTCTCAGCGGCAAATAATTCAACTCACCCAACTCAATACCGAGAGCCTGGAAGACCAGGAGCCACGCATTCAGCGCCTCGAAGACGAAGTATTTCGGAAGGCTAGCTAGACCACAGATTCAACGGATTTGACGAGTGAAACAGATACGGCGCTCCGCGCCTGACCACCTGAATAACAGGCAGTCAGGTGCGGAGCGCCGTATCTATTACGTCTGCAGTTTAGCGGCGCGACACTACCGGCACCGTAACTGCCCCGCGGCTGGGGTCGCCGTTGAGGCTGATGCCTTCGACTGAAATCTGGAAATTGCCGGTGCCGTCGGCGGTATGGAATAAGAACTCCGTTTGACCATTGGGGCCGGTGTGCAATTGTGGGTCCCAGTAAAGCGTTACGCGGCGCGGGTCGGAAGCGGGGGCGTTGAGGACGGGCGCGCCGTAGTGGGGCTGGTAAAACTCGCGGGCTTGGTAGTAGCCCGGCAGCCGCACCACCAGCAGGCCAGGACTGGGGCCATTGTTGCGGTCGTCGCCCTTGTAGTTGCGGTCGCCACGCTTAGTATAAATGGCAATAACGCCACCATCAGACCCCGCGCCGAAAATGGCAGCTTCCGGTCCTTTGAATACTTCAACCAGTTCTATATCATTGGAAGGCAAAGCATTGATGAAATCAATATCCGTCCGTTGCCCATCCAAAATAAATATGGGTGAGCCGCTGTTACGAATCTGCACAGTCATGTTAGGGGGGTTACCGCTTACAGCGAGGCCCGCTACCCGGCTCTGCAGAATCTGCAGCATTGACATACCCGACTGCGCCGCCGGCATCTGAGTAAAATCGATTGATGTGTTGGCCACGGCACCGTAGAGGCGGCGCATGTCGTCGCGGGGCACCAGCACTTTCTGGCCCACTACGGCCACGTCGGATAGCTGCACGTTGCGCAGGATAGCATCGGGCGGCAGGTTGTTGCGCTCCTGTACCTGCTGCTGCCGGCTCTGGCGCAGGTAATCGGTTACCACGGGCAGGGGCGGGGGCAGGGGAGGCAACGGGACACCTTTGGTGGGCGGCCCCACATCGGGCCGGATAACCACGTTGCTGCCCCCACCCGTGCGGCGGGCCTGCAAGGTCACGACGGACGTATCTTTTCCCGAGAAGCCGGTGAAGCGGAAGCGCCCCTGCGCATCGGTACTCGCCGTGAGTATGTTGCGCACTGGCTTAGACTGGATAAACGTAAGCTGGCTGTTAGCGAGGCCGTTCTGGCCCATGCCCGTTACTTGGCCGGCCAGGGTAAGGTCGCGCTCGGGAGCGTAAGTCAGGGGCGTGGGAGTGGGGGCCAGCACCTGCTTCCACACGTAGCGCCGCCAGCCCTGGGTCAGGAGCAGGTCGTCGAGGGCACGGGTGCTTTCGGGCGTGGGCGTCTGGAAATAATAGGCTGGGTTTTCCACGTACCCGGCCAGGTCCGAGGTGAGCAGCAGGTGCGAAGCCACGTTGCCTGCGCCGGGGTCGAGGCTGGCCGCGCCCGCTTCGGCCACTGCCACCGACAGGTTGGCTGCCACCGGCTGGCCAGCTGCGTCCGTCACCAGCACCTTCACGTGCACGGGGTCGTGGGGCTGGTACACGGCCTTGTCGGGCGTGAGGGTCACGTGTAGCGCCGCTGGGCCATTCTGCACAAAGGCTAGGCGCTCGGCCAAGGCGTTGCTTTGAACATCAAACAGCGTAACGTGCATGATACCAGTGGGGTAACGACTCTTGGCTACCTTCCAGCTTACGGGCGTGCCATCGTCGATGATGGGGTGTGGGGCCAGGCCCACGATGTAGCCGCGCACCTCCGTAAGCACTAGCGCCGGACCAGGAATGGGGGCTTTGGGGATGCCCCGGTAACGAGCCTCAATGGTGTAGGAGTCGCCACTATCCAGTACGCGCAGGCTGTAGCCGGTGGGCTGCACGGCGGGCAGCGGGTAGTCGGCGCTGCTGCCGTCGGGCAGCTTCACGTGGGCGTGGTAATGCTGCCCGGCCGCCGGTGTGAAGCCAAGCCGGCCCATGCCCAAGTGCTGGGAAGCAAACGTGGCTACCGGCTTATTTTGTTCGTCCAGCAGTTGGCCACTTACTGTGGCGCCCCGACCACTGGGAGCCTGCGCCTTGAAGCCCACCGTGCTCGGGAGGCCAGCCACGAGCGTGCCGCCTTCGGGGAAAAACTGTACGTCGATTTTGCTCCCGGTGCCCGCAATGGCCCGCCCGGTAGTGGTAGCCCCACCAAGCGGGGCAGTGGGCGCAGTGGCGGCGGCCTCGGGCTGGCCGGGGGCGGCGGGCCATACCTGCAGCTGCCGCTGGTACACAAAGTCTGGCCCGGCGTTGCGCATCCAACTGGTGTAAGCCCGCAGCAGGTAGGTGCCGGCTTTGAGCGTGTCTTCGAGGGCGAGGTCGCCATCGGCCCGGCCGCCGCTCAGGCGCAGGGTGCGGCGGGCCACCACCCGGCGCGAGGGCGAAAGCAAGTCCACGTGCAGCACCCGGCTCAGGGTATCGGGCTGGTGGTGCAGAGCATCCACCACGTAAGCGCTGAACCAGATGGTTTCGCCAGTGCCGTAGGCGGGGCGGTCGAGGAAGAGATAGGCCTTTTCGGGCTGGGTAGCAGTGTAGAACTCGCTCAGCTTCTGCGCAATAACGCGAATGGGGTTTTCGTCGGTCGGCCCGCGAAAAGCCGCCAGTGCCAGCAAGCTGAGCCCCGCCGGCAGCGCCAGCCACCGGGCCACGGGTTTGGTTTTAATACGAAAGAGAAAGGGCATAATACCGGGGTAGAAGGTTTTACCGGGAAACCTGTAAACTTACTGTTGGTTACGTAACGAATGTATGAAGCCTGACCAGCCATTGTAGCGCGATTTTTGTAAATCGCGTCCCCGCGCCGTTCGGCTGGCTTCAATAGCCATGGAGATGCGACCCACAAAACCGCCCGGCCAGCACCCCACTCCAACCTCATGACTGCCGACAAAATTCTCTCTCCCGCCCAGTTGCCCGCTGCCCTTACCGCCTGGCGCGCCGCCGGTGAGCGCATCGTATTCACCAATGGCTGCTTCGATTTGTTGCACCTAGGCCACGTCGACTACCTCGAAAAGGCCCGCGCCCTCGGCGAGCGGCTGGTGGTGGGCCTCAATACTGACGCCTCGGTGAGCGCGCTCAAGCCTGGCCGCCCGTTGCAGGATGAAACATCCCGCGCCCGCATCCTGGCTGCTCTGGCCTTTGTGGATGCGGTGGTGCTCTTCGGCGAGCCCACGCCTTTGCAGCTTATTGAAGCCGTACAGCCCGACATTCTGGTGAAGGGCGACGACTACAGTATCGACGGAATTGTGGGCCACGAATTGGTGTTAAACCGGGGCGGGCAGGTACTCACCGTGCCGCTCGTGGCGGGCTACAGCACCTCCAGTATTGTAGCCAAAGCCCGTCAACTCTAGCGAACAGCTTTGCCCGCCGCATTTTTATTGATAACTACTTACATGCACACCAACCCTGTTTTTTTTCTACTTCTGCTGCTCACGGGGGTTAGCTGGCTTATCCAGCGGCGCTTGCGCAGCAAGTTCGAGCACTATGCCCAGCTGAGTTTGCGCTCGGGCCTGAGTGGCCGCGAAATCGCGGCCAGGATGCTGGCCGACCACAATATCCGCGATGTGCAGATTACCAGCACCGAAGGCCAGCTTACCGACAACTACAATCCCACCACCAAAACCGTGAATTTGAGCGCCGACGTGTACAACGGGCGCTCGGCCACGGCCGCCGCCGTGGCGGCCCACGAGTGCGGCCACGCCGTGCAGCATGCCGACGCCTACAGCTTTTTGCAGCTGCGCTCGGCGCTGGTGCCAGCGCTCTCGTCGGTGTCGCGCTTTATGCCGATGCTGCTGCTAGCAGGCATCTTTTTGCTGCGCGTGAGCTTGCTGCCGCTGGGGCTGGCAGTGGGCGTATTTGCGCTGGCCACGCTGTTTTCGTTCATAACGCTGCCCGTCGAGTTCGATGCCTCGCGCCGGGCCCTGGCCTGGATGGACCGCAGCCTGGTGGTGACGGCCGATGAGCACGCCGTAGCCAAAGATGCGCTTTGGTGGGCGGCCATGACCTACGTAGTAGCGGCCATCAGTTCGCTGGCCACGCTGCTCTACTACGGCATGATACTGCTGGGTGGCAACCGGCGCAATTAGCTGAGTTGTAAAACGGAATGACACTCCGTTTATGGTGCAAAGCACAAAGTTCGCGTTTACTCAACGGGCAACCAGTAGCCTTGACGCTTCACGCCATAATGGAATGCCACTCCGTTTTACAACCCACTGGGTGGCGTAATTTCGCAGCCTCATTCTTCTTCCCACCCCTCCTCACCTCTCCCCTTAACATGCTGGATATGACAACGGCCACCGCCTCCCCCTTTACCCTAACCGAAGAGCAGCTGGCCGTGCAGGCCGCTGCCCGCGACTTCGCCCAGAATGAGCTGTGGGAAGGCGTTATCGAGCGCGATGAGCACCAGAGATTCCCGACCGCGCAAGTGAAGCGCATGGGCGAGTTGGGCTTCCTGGGCATGATGGTGAGCCCCGAATATGGCGGCTCGGGCCTTGATACCATCAGCTACGTGCTGGCCATGGAAGAGATTTCCAAGGTCGATGCCTCGTGCTCCGTGATAATGTCAGTGAATAACTCGCTGGTTTGCTGGGGCCTGGAAAAATTCGGCACCGAGGAGCAGAAGCAGAAATACCTGACCCGCCTCACCAGCGGCGAAATTATCGGGGCCTTTGCCCTCTCGGAGCCCGAAGCCGGCTCCGATGCCACGATGCAGCGCACCACTGCCGAAGACAAGGGCGACCACTACCTGCTCAACGGCACCAAAAACTGGATTACCAATGGCACTACGGCTTCAGTGTACTTGGTGATTGCCCAGACGCACCCCGAGTTGAAATCGCGGGGCATCAACGTGCTCATCGTAGACAAGGATACGCCTGGCTTTCAGCAGGGGCCCAAGGAAAATAAGCTCGGGATTCGGGGCTCCGATACCTGCTCACTTCTGTTTAATGATGTGAAGGTGCCTAAGGAAAACCGTATCGGCGAGGATGGTTTCGGCTTTAAGTTCGCTATGCAGGTGCTGGCGGGTGGGCGTATTGGCATTGCCTCGCAGGCCCTGGGCATTGCCTCCGGCTCGCTAGAGTTGAGCATCAAGTATGCGAAGGAACGCAAGGCTTTCGGCGTGGAAATAGCTAAGCATCAAGCCATTCAGTTCAAGCTGGCCGATATGGCAACCAACATCGACGCTGCCCGCCTGCTGTGCCTGCAAGCTGCTGCCGATAAGGATAACCATGTCGACTACGCCAAGAGTGGGGCCATGGCCAAGCTGTTTGCCTCCAAAGTAGCTATGGACTCGGCTGTGGAGGCCGTCCAGATTCACGGGGGCTATGGCTTTGTAAAAGAGTACCATGTGGAGCGCTTTATGCGCGATGCTAAGATTACTCAGATTTACGAAGGCACTTCGGAAATCCAGAAAATAGTGATTTCCCGCGAACTTTTGAAGTAGCGGCTTTTACCAGCCGGAGGGCCTTATTTTGCATTCAACCCAGGCTAAATCGGTCTGGGTTTTTTTCTGACCAATTTTTTTTGAATTTCTTTAAAAATTATATCATGTAACAGGCTACTTTTGCGTTGCATAAGTCCATAACTTTTCACCTACGCAACCAGGCATGGAAGATTACAACAAAGTCATAGAGTCGTTGGGAGTGCGGTATATTAAGGCTAAGAACCTGGTTTTACGCCAGGCATTCACCGTTCGCAACGCGTATGATGTGGGCAACAACCTCATTCTGCTGCATCAGGGTAAAATTGTATTCGGCGAGGACGAGCAGTTAGTAGAAGAGGGCGAACTACTTTTCATCCCAGGGGGGCGGGCTACTCGCGTTGGCTACGGGCAAGCACCCGGCAGCCGTGTTATTTCCAACGACGACTTAATTACGAATAAGGACCGGTTTTTCTCTTCCAACGAGAAGCTCGACTTCATCGGCGATGCCGAGGAGAGCCACAGCTTCGTTGCGTTTGAGGCTAAGGTGTTCGACTCGGTCAACTTCTTCGCTTCGCTCGATGTGCCGGCCTTCATCATCAAAGGCAATTCCAAGCTGGCCAACTTGGTTATTCGCACCATGGAGGAGTCGCTACAGGATTTGCCGGGCCGGGAGCGCCTCATCAGCATCTACACCGAAAACCTGGTAGTAGAAATTGTGCGCTACATTCTGCGCAACAACCTGTTTGTGGAGCAGTTAGCTACCAACAGCACCTACTTCAAGGACCCGCGCCTGATTGACTTGTTCAACTTCATCAAGGAGAATCTGAGCGGCGACCTTTCCAACAAAGTACTCGCCAGCGTGGCCAACGTGAGCGAGGACTACGTGGGCCAGTACTTCAAGATGCTGACCAACATTAATCCACAGGATTATATTGAGTACCAGCGTATGGAGCGAGCAGTTTCGCTGCTGCGCACCACCAAGAAAAGCATCCGCGACATCGGCAAGGAAGTCGGCTACAAAGACACCGCTTATTTCTGCCGCCGCTTCAAGATGATGTTTGGCATCCCGGCTGGCAAAATGCGCCGCCGCGAGTCCGCAATGAATATCTAAAACCGCAGACTCAACGCATTACGTGGATACGCTCCTGCGGGGCTGACTACCCGAATTGTTCTGGTTGATTACCAATATTCAGCTTGACTGGTAAGATGGTAAGAAGTCAACCAACCCAGAACAATTCGGGTAGTCAGCCCCGCAGGAGCGTATCCGTTAAATCCGTTGAATCTGCGATACGGCATCAGCCAGGAAACCGGGGTTGCGCTCTAGGTGGTTGCCTACTACTACCAAGTCAGCACCGGCAGTTAGAGCAGTGCGGATTTTTTCGGCCGTGTTCAGGCCGCCACCTACGATGAGGGGCACTTCAACGGCCTCGCGCACGGCTTGAATCATGGCGGCTGAGACGGGGTACTGGGCACCACTGCCGCCATCGAGGTACATGAGGCGTAGGCCCAGCTGCTCGCCGGCCATGGCGGTGCAGGCAGCAATGCCAGGTTTGTCGTGGGGCAGCGGCGCAGTGCCACTGATATAAGAGGCAGTGGTAGGGCGGCCGCTATCGACCAGCATGTAGCCAGTGGGCAATAGCTGCAGGCCGCTCTGGCGCAGGCGTGGGGCCGCTACTACGTGCTGGCCAATGAGAAAATCGGGGTTGCGCCCCGAGATGAGGGAGAGCAGCAGGATGCCGTCGGCAGCGGGGTCGACGTGCAGGGCGTGGCTGGGGAAAAGCAGCACCGGTACCTGAGGTGCCTCGGCTTTGAGCAACGCAATGAGGGCAGCCTGATGCTCTGTAAGCACCAGACTGCCCCCAACGAAGAAGAAATCAACGGGGTGCTGCCGGGTTTGCGCCAGAAGCTGGTGCACACGGTCGGCAGCAAAATCATCGGGGTCGAGCAGGACAGCCAGGGCTTTGCGGCCCTGGTGGCGGTACCCGGCCAGGGTATCAAGCAAGCGGTTGGTAGGTAGCAGAGTCGGTGTCGGGGTCTTTGGCATCCGAAACGGGGGATTGCGGAGCGGCTGGGGCAGCCGGTTGGCCGTAAGCGTGCGCTCCGGCAGCAGTTGAAGCTGCAAGGTCGGAAGTTTTCGCCGGTTCAGCTTCGTCACCGGGTAGCAGGTCTTTTACTGCCTTCGTAACGAGTGCCAAAGCTACGGCCGCCGCTTGCGCCATAATGACGCGCCCAGTCTCGCTCTGCACGAACGATGACAGCGCCGGAGCTACCCAGCTTTTCTTGCTTGTTGATACGTAATGGGCTTCTTCAGCGGGCTCGTCGGCATCCGCGAAGCTGTTGGAAGCGGGCATTCGACGGCTGTCGTCGTAGGGCAGGTTGGCGCTAGGATGGCTGTGCTCGGCCGACCAAAAAGGGCGGCCATCAGCAGTTTCGTTGTGCTCCGTTTCGGGGCCGTGCGCGTGGTAAGTACCTGCTGCCGGGCTGGCCGCGTCGCTGCCATGCTGGCGGCTCGAATGCGCCTCAAAGTCGGGAAACTCACTCAGGCCATTATCGTCGTCAAAGTCATTGCCTTGGTCTTGCTGGTACTGATATTGCTCTTCCTCGTCATCGTCTTCGAGCATGGCAGCGCCCCATTTTTTGTCTTGGGGCGAAGAGTAACCGTCGTGTTCTGGGTAGTCATCCTCACCAAAGCCGCCGAAGGCATCGTCGTGCTCTTCTTCGTGGTGCCATTCGGGGTGCTTGCGGCGGCCAAATGCCTTACGCAGCAGCCAGATGCCACCCAGCAGGCCCGCACCGGCTAGCGCAATTTTGCCTACCTGCACGCTTTGCTCTTTTATGTGCTCTACGTCGCCGCGCAACGCACGCTCATATTCAAGCTTTTTACGTTCCAGAAACTCTTTTTCTTCCTCAAACAGCGGGTTAAGTGGCTCGCTCATGGTAATGGTGATGGGGTTTTGGTAATGAGGTGAGGAGGTAATGGGGTGAGGAGGCGATGGGACAGCTATTTTCTTACTTCATCACCTCAGCGCCCTATCACTTCATCGCAGCTAGGCTTTTGGCTCGCGCTTGTCCGACTTATAAATGGTGTTGTTGAGTAGCTTGTTGGCTACGCCCTGGAATACTTTTTTATCGACGCCTACGAAGAAAAGTACGGCTAGCACCAGATACAGCGTAGCTACCAGCCCAAAGCCAGCGGAAGGGCTATTCAGCATTTGGTTGAGCGCCAGGCCCAGGTAAAAGGAGCCGAACAAGATGAACAGGAAGCCTAAGATACCCAGCGCTACGCCGTGGACAATGCCCACGAAAACACCTTTTGCCTGCTCTTGCGCTTCGAGCTTCACGAGGTCGATGCGGGTATCTAGGTAGCCGGTCAGGTTGCCAATGAGGCTGTCGTTGCGCGGCGTTTTGTCGTCAGTAAGGGAAGCCATACGGGCGGAATTGTTTAGCGGAGAAATACGGTTAACGGAGCGAACAGCAAGCAACTGCCTGGCCGGTCAGGGCGTTCTTTACGGAAAAAACTACCCGCAGGGCTACCTTTTAGGAGCGGCGGCGCAAAAAAATACTGGTTGTGAGTCAGAACTATTACCAAATACTGGAGGTAGCGCCCTCGGCCCCGGCCGCCGACATTAAGCGGGCGTACCGGCGGCTGGCCACGCAGTACCACCCCGACAAGCACGGCGGCGACCCACGCTACGAGGAGCAGTTTAAAGCCGTAGCCGTGGCCTACCAGGTTCTTTCGGACCCCGACCGCCGCGCCCAATACGACTACCAGCTGCAATACGCTGCCCGCCAGGCCGAAGAGCAGCGCCGCGCTGCCCAGTCCCCGCGCGTCGACCCGCGCATGTACGGCACGGTAGTTCGCCCCGCTGGCACCCCCTTGCGCACTCGCCCGCCGGCGGGCAGCCGCGAGCGCCACTACCAGCGCATTCCGCGCCAGCGGGCGCACTTCACCAAGCAAGATTACCTGCTGTCGGCCGCGCTGCTGGCTCTCATTGTACTCTTTAGCTTATCGGTGAAGGTGGTAATGGACCGCGTGACGGCCACCGACCACTACGAGCAGGCGCAGCGCACCTTGGCCGACGGCCACCACGCCTTAGCTATGGACTTACTAAACGAAGCACTCGACCTGCGCGCCGATTTTGCGCCGGCTCTGCAGCTACGTGGGCAGCTCTACCAAGATGTAGCCCACAACCTACGCGCCGCCACGGCCGACTACGAGGCTGCCCTGCAGGCCGAAGATACCCCGCTGCCCACCACCCAAAAGGCGCATTTGCTGTGTCGCCTGGGGGTGTGCCAGGCCGCCCTGCGGCAGTTCGCTGCCGCCGAGCGCACCTACTGCCAGGTCCTCGCTCTCGATACTACCCTAGCCGAAGCCTACCTGGCGCGGGGTGAAAACCGCCTGCTCTACCTGCACCAGACGGACGCTGCCCTCGCCGACTTGCACCAGGGCCACCGCCAGTATGCCCAGGCGGCCCTAGCGGTGCCCGTAAATTTTCTGCAAGCCGAAGGAGCCGCCCTGGTTAGGCTGGGCCGCTATCCGGAAGCCCGCGCCGTGTACGAGCTGGCCCTGACCGCTGATGCGCAGGATGGCCGCACGCTGTTTTTGCTAGGTCGGCTGGCGCAGCAGGCCGGCGACTCGGCCAGTGGCTGCGCGTTTTTCCGGCGCGGGGCAGCGGCGGGGTATTCGTATGCGGTGGAAGCAGCGCAAAAGTGCCGTTGAAACCAAAAAGAAAATATATTCGGGGGAGAGTTAGGCTTAATTCCTAAGCAGTAAATATCTTTGCTGGGTAAATCATACCCTTTTTTTTATGAAAAAAGCTACACTTCTACTGGCTAGCATTGCGCTGCTCAGCGCCTGCAAAAAGGATTCGGAAAACACCGCGTCCAAAACTGACATGCTGACGGCCAAAAACTGGCGCGTTTCGGCTCAGACTACGACCACTACCATCAATGGTCAGACCAGTACATCCAGCACCATCGCCAGCTGCGACGCGGATGACTTCATCAAGTTCAACACGGACAAGACCCTTGTTGATGACGAAGGTGCTACCAAGTGCAACTCTTCTTCTGCCCAAACTACCCCTGGTACCTGGAGCTTCAATAGCGACGAGAGCAAGCTTACTGTCACGGAGTCGGGTGTGAGTACTACGGCCGATATTAAGGAGCTAAGCAGCTCTGTACTGCATCTCTACGCCACGCAGACGCAAAGCCAGACGGTTGGCGGCACCACCATCAGCTACACCTATACTACGGACGTTACGTACAAATCATTCTAGTACCTACACTAACTAAAAACCCCCGTCCCTGCTGGTCATGCCAGACTAGGGGCGGGTTTTTTTGTACCCGCCAGCGCCGCCGCAATAAGCTGCGCGTGATGGCGGCCATTCTCGATAAACCAGCGGCTGGTAGCCAGGCCGCCGCACACAGTGCCCGCCACGAATACGCCGGGCCGGGCAGTTTCGTGGGTAGCGGGGTCGAAAATGGGCGGCTTGGCGGTGTCGTTTTCATCCAGGGGCAGGGCCAGCGCCTGCACCAGCAGCGAGTAGTCGGGCTGGTAGCCGGTGAGGGCATACACGTAGGTGGCAGGCAGCGAGCGAGGGCCGTCGGGGGCGGTTACTTCGACTGAATCGGGCGTGATAGCGGTGATAGTGGTGTTGAAATGTGCCTGGATGCGGCCTTCGGCAATGCGGTTGAGCAGGTCGGGGCGAATCCAGTATTTCACGGTTTCGGCTACGGCGGGGCCGCGCACTACCAGCGTGACGCGGGCCCCGGCGCGGGCGAGTGCCAGGGCGGCTTTGGCCGAGGAGTTTTTGGCGCCTACCACCACCACGTCGCGGTTGGCGTGGGCGTAGGGCTCTTTGTAGTAGTGGTTTACGTGAGGCAGGTTTTCGCCGGGTACGCCCAACGGGTTGGGCACGTCGAAGAACCCGGTAGCCACCACTACGGTGCGAGTGGGTAGTTCGCCTTTGTCAGTTTCGACTACAAAATCACCGACTAGGCCGCGCAGGCCCGTCACGCGCTCATAGAGGCGCAGGTCGAGTTTTTCGGTGGCGGCCACGCGCTGGTAGTAGTCGAGGGCGTCTTCACGGTGGGGCTTGTAGGAGGCCATCGGGAAGGGGTGGCCGCCGATTTCGAGCAACTCGGGCGTGGAAAAAAACTCCATGTTGGTGGGATAGCCCACCAGCGAATTCACGAGCGCGCCCTTGTCGACCACGGCCACGGTGAGGCCCTGGCGCTGAATCTCGATAGCACAGGCTAGGCCCACCGGGCCGGCCCCGATAACTACAACATCTCTTTTAGTTAACATGTAACGGGTATCCTTTAGCAGTTCACTGGAATACTTTATCAACCAATGTTATGGCGCTTGGTTGGGTTGTTTTGCTGACCTTTACGGATAAAATAAGTCCGTTGCTGCTCACTATCCACTGGGCGCACTGTTAAATGGCACCTGTTACATGTCAACTGACTCCCGCTCCTGCGACCTGTGCGGAGCAACCCGCTTCGAGCCCCTGCCCTTCTACTACCTCTTCGATGGCCAGCGCCTGCAAGGCACTCGCTGCCTGAGTTGTGACCTCGCTTTTCTGGACCCGCAGCCCACGCCCGTGCAGTTGGAAAAGCTCTACGGCAAAGAGTACTTCACAGAGCGCCCCAATTACGACCGCACCGAGAAGGACAAAGCGTTTATTGAGGAAGGCAAGGCGATGGATTTAAGCCAGGTACGGCCCGACAAGTTCACCACCTACATGCAGCAGCACTACCCTGGCCGGCGCTTCCGCTACTTGGAGGTGGGCTGCGGCCCCGGCTACACCCTCAAAAGCCTGCAAAGTCTGGGCTGGGAAACCCACGGCCTCGAAATAAGCGCCCACGCCGCCGACTACGCCCGCCGCGAGCTGCACCTGCCGGTAGTGACGGGCAACATCGAAACCACCGAAGACTTCCACGAAAGCCAGTTCGACCTCGCCTACCTCGGCGACGTGCTGGAGCATCTGCTGTCGCCGGCCGCCGCCATCCGCAAGTTTGGGCGCATCCTGGGCCCCGGCGGGCTGCTGGTGCTGGCGCTGCCCAGCGTTACCAACCTGCCAAGTATGCGCCTGGGCTTTGCGGCCTACCGGCTGTTGGGTCGACAGCGCCGCATGGATATTCCGCCCTACCACCTCTACGAGTTCACACCTACTACCATCCACAAGATGCTGGCGCAGAACGGCTTTTCGGTAGTGGATTTGCAGAACCCAGTGAAAGCTCCGGCCCATATTCGCTTGGGCGGCAACGTGGTGGAGCAGGCCGCCAAGCTCAGTACGCAGTACCCTACCTACTGGCTCAATAAGCTCACCGGCCGCTTTGGCGACCGAATGTTTGTGGTGGCCAGAAACGAGAAAGCGTAACACCAACCGAAGGGCAGAGCAGCTATATAACGCGAGGCGCCGATTACAGCTGATTACTCCTAATTATAAGCATTCTCGAGGCTGGGGCCCAACGAAAAAGCCCCCACCAGGCGTTGGCCAGGTAGGGGCTTTTTTGGTAAGCGCTACTTCAGCAAGCTAGCTTGTAGCTTGACAAAGCGAACCTATTGGCGCTCTATATGCACAGATTGCACCAGAGTTTTACCGGAGTACAAGGAGGCAATGTACTGGCCGGGCGCTACTGAAGCGTCGGGCTGCCACTTGATATCGGTGGTGCCTACTGGGTAGCTCTTGGCAGCGATAGTAGCCACCTGACGGCCCACAGCATCCCGAATCTGCACGGTCAGCATGGTCGGCTGCGACAGCTCCAAGTGCAGGGTGGTAGCGCCATTCGACGGGTTGGGGTAGGCAGTGGCCGCCGCCAGGGCGGGGGTTAGGCCCAGGCCAGTGCTAGCCGAGCGTTGTGCCAGGGCTACAAGCTGCGCCTTGACACCGCTCCAGGGAGCCTGCACGTAAGGGAAGTTCACTTTGAGGAGCGTATCGTTCTTTTCGACGCCCGTCGTGAAGTTCAGCACGTTGTTGAGCTGCGTCGTCACGGGGTTAGTAGCGCCGGCAGCGTAGTCGTCGTACCACAGGCCGATAGAGGCAAGCACTACACCACTCACGGTTTGCAGCTCGATGCGGGGGGCATCGTCTTCGAGGCGCCGGCCGTTGGGGAAGCCGTCCATGTTCGGAATCATCTGCAGGGTAGTGGTCGTGTTGTAGCGCGCATCGGTGAGGCCCAGCTTGGCGGCGTACAGCAACCCTTCCGAGCTGAAGTCAGGGTTAGCTGCTCCGTTGATGGTGCGGGGCGTAGTCGGCACGGCCATGTTCAGGCGCAGCATATCGCCGATAACGGGCAGGAAGTTGTTGACAAAAGGCTTGCCGGCAGCCAGGGGGTTGCCATTTTTGCCGGTTGCCAACTGGTACGGAATCATGTTGGGCACACCCGTCATGAAAATAGGCAAGATGTCAACTGAGCGGGGCTTGCCAGCTTGCAGCAGAATGGGACCATAGGTAGGGTCGGCGAATACCGTTCCAGCGCGTTGGGCAGTGGTGAGTACCGAAAGACCATCAGCTCCGTTGCGGAAGTCGAAGCCAGCGGCGGGCAACCCAGCCGTGCCGGCCAGCGACTTCGATTGAATGCGTAGGTTCTTGAAACCAGGCACATTTTCGCCGTAGTAGGTTTGGTTGGCAGGCTTGGGAGATGCGCCATTCATGGGCACGTTGTCAGCCATATAAAGGGCCAACTCGGGGTTCACGAAGTTGGTTTGGAAGGCGGCGTTCTCGGTGTAGGGCGTACGGGCGTTGAATTCGTCCTTGTTGCCTACCGGGTTCACTACCTCGTTATCGAGCGGCATGCCCAGGCGCGATACCTGCACATAGTTGCCCGAGAAAGTCTGAGCGCCGGTGGTAGCGCCGCCGGTGCCAGGCACTGCCAGCGTGCGGATGGAGGGACGACTAGCGGAAGCCCAAACCCCAATCACGTAGTCGGGGTCGAGGATGTTGGCGGCCTGCGCCCCAGTTTTACCGGTTTTCTGCAAAGCCGAAATTGGTATTTGCAGCGCAATGGTATTTACGTTTTTGCGGGCCAGGCCGTCGCGGGCATTCGTGGGGCGTACGCCGCCCAGGTCTTCGATAGCCCCAATGTCGACGAAGAACGGGTCATCAACCGGGCCGCAGAACACTTTGCCACCGCCCGCCGTGGTGATGGCGCTGTTGATAAGCGCGTCGTAGTTGGCGGCTCCCAGGCCTACAGCGCTACTAATAGCGCGCGGCCCTACGTTATAAGCCGGCACCACGCCCGCTGCCACTACCGTAGTGAACGCGGCCCCCTTGAGGCTCTGCTCCATGAGGTAGGTCGTTTTGAGGTTTTCCTTACCCAGCCGAATATTAAAGTGGGTAGTGGGGTCCTCGTTGGTGCGCGTGAAGGTGAAGCGGTAGGTGATGTCGTCGCCAGTGGTGGTGGCGTCGTTCTTGATGTGGATTTCGTAGCGGATGTTTTCCCCGAAGTGGTAGTAGTTCGGCCCACCCTGCGGCAGCTGGAAAGGAATGAAGTTGGCGATGATGTTAATCATCTCGGCGTTGTTGGGGTCGCGGAAGGCGTACACGTCGGTGTTGTCCGTGAGCGGGTCGTCGGCGATGAGCGGGGCCTCGCGGTGCGAAGACGCCTCCAGGTAGTTGTGGTGCCCGCTCCACGTAAGCAGGCCGCCCACGGCGACAGCAGCTAACGCTACTTTGAGAGCAGGCCGGGTAAGTAATTTCTTCATAAAAAAAGAAAAAGGGGTAAGTGGGAAAATACGCGGACAACTTTACTTCCTGCACCTGATTTTGCTTGAAAACAAGCAGGTTATCGGCGAGCAAGCGTTGTGAAACCTACTTACGGTATTGTCTTGGGTTCGGCCTATTTAGGTTTATAGAAAGACACGTAATCAGCGCTCTGATGTAGCACCCTAACCAGGGCATACCGCACATTTAAACAAGTAGTTAGTGGGCGGATATACGCCTGCTTTAAAATTTTGCCCAAATGCCCTAAATAATCTTGCTGGTTGCAAAAGCCTGCTGCATGAACCCTTTGCCCGCTCTCTACACCTGACTGTGGCTGTGCCGTGATTTTGCACTTTTTCAACCGCTATCCTTATCAGGAACAGCGGGCTGACAGTCTAGCCTTTCAAAGTATTTTTCTTTGATTTTTAGCAGGATACTGGCTCGGCACCCCAATTCCTTCGTACCCTGGCGGCCTCCTCATTAACGTATCCTCGGTAGCTTTTCTCTTTTTATCTTGCTGATGTCTAGATTCAGCGCAAACTCCTAAAACTCCCCGCCGGGATTTTGTAAAGCAGTCCGTTTCGGCCGCTTTGGCCTTGAGTGCGGGCGTGCCCATTGTAGCTGCCCTGCTTCGCTCGTTTCCGGCCGAAGCGACTGAGGCTGGTGCGGCACCTCATAGCGGCGCTCCCGTAGCAGCCAATGGAAAGGAATTCCGCGAAGGAGTAATCGGGCCGGCCAAGCTTTCGCTGGCCACCAGCCAGATTGACTCCGCTGGTAAAACGACCCCGGCCGAAAGCCAGACGCGCCACCTGGCAACGCTGGCCCTGGCTACCTTCAAGGAGCACGTAGCCATTACAAGCGCATTTTGGGCGAGCTAGGCGGCTAAGGCCAGTAGCCTGGCTCCTACAAGCTCACCCTTTGCCCACAAAAAAAGCGGCATCCTGACCCACTTGGTTAGGATGCCGCTTTTTTTGTGGCTGATACTGGAACAGGCAACGGACAACCACTTGCTTACTTTACCTTGGTGTTCTCTGATACCCATTCTCAGGCTATGCCGAGCGGCGGCTGTAGGGTGCGGGGCTTACTTGCGCTGTCCTTCGGTTGCCCCCGCCCGTCTGAACGACTATAACTGGTTCGTTCAACGACGGGTGGGGGCAACCGAAGGACAGCGCAGCTAAGCCCCGCACCCTACAGCCGCCGAAAACTTTTTAGTAGAGTTCCGCCTACTACGACTACCTCTAAGCATGGATACCGGCCATTAGCCCACGCTTTACTCCACCGTCAGGCGCAGTGTCTGCTGGCCGGTGCGTACCAGGTACATCCCGGTGGCCAGCCCGGTTGGCAAGGCTAGCTGGGCGGCACCGGCCGGGTCGGCGGTGGCGGTGGCTACGAGGCGGCCCAGGGCATCCAACACCTGCACCGTAGCACCGGGAGTAGCGCCTGTGAGGGTGGTTTGGTGGCTGGTGGGGTTCGGGAACAGGGCCAGGCCGGTGGCGTTGGGCATGGCTACGGAGCGCACGGGTGAATAGTGGGCAGTGCCGTCGAGGTCTACCTGCCGCAGGCGGTAGTAAAGCAGGCTGGCTGCGGCCGGAGGGTGGCATCGAGCAGGCCGTAGGTGCGGGGCGTGGTGGAGGTGCCGGCCGCTGCTACCCGCCCTACTTCGGCAAAGGCTACCCCGTCGGGGCTACGCTCTACGGCGAAGTAGTCGCTGCTCTGCTCGGAGGCCGTGTGCCAGGCCAGGCGCACGGCGGTGGGGCCCTGGGCCACGGCGGTGAAGTCGGTCAGCTCCACTGGGAGCGGGGCAGCGCTGTTGCCCAGCGTCCACACCGAGAAGGCCGAAATGCCGCTAAGGGTTACGGTGTTGGCGGTGGCATCGCGGCTGGTGAAGCCCCGGTTTTGCCAAGGGCCGCCCGTGCCGGTAGTGGAACGAAACAGCACGAGGTTATTTTCCGGCACCCCGTTCAACTCCTGGTCTAGGTAGCCAAACTCCATCGTCATGTCCAGGCCCGCGTTGTTAGCCGGAATGATATCGTAGTAGCGCTGAATGCTACGGGCATTGGCCACGCTGCCGGTGCCAGCCAGGGCCGTGCCCGTTACGCGCACCACCCGCACGGTGCCCGGCTCTACCGAGGCGGCGGCGCGGGTGAGGGCCAGGCCCAGGCTGCCAAACGTTTCGCGGGCTCCGCTGGCTACCGGGCGCGAGGTTTCTACCCAGCCAGTAACCCGGTAGTTGAGCGTTTCGATGAGAGTGGCGGCCGGGCCAAGGGTTACGTGGGAGATGCCGGCGTTTAGCGAGCCACTGGTCAGGCGCAGGGCATAGGTCGCGGTGATATCCTGGTTGAGCTGTACGCTGCCCTGCTTATTGAGAATTAAGTTGTAGAACGTAGTGGGGCTGCTGCCATCAATAATTTGCGTCCCGCTGCCCATCAGGCGCACCACGCTGGGGGGCACGAAGGTGCTGCTGTTGTTGGTGAAATTGCCATACACGTCCAGCGCGGGGCCGATGCCCGTGAGCGGGGCCCCGCTGGCTACTGGGACGGTCTAGTTAAAGCGGACAGTGAGCTAAGGTAGGGGTTTCAGGAGGTCAGCTTCAAATTGGTGGGGCGAGCGGTAGCCTAGGGCGGAGTGGCGGCGGTCGAGGTTGAAGTAGGTGTCGAGGTAATAGGCCACTTCCAGCCTGGCTTCTTCCAAGCTGGCAAACGCGCCGCCA
>JBPBPU010000161.1:0-48378 GCA_050954465.1 Janthinobacterium lividum | reverse complement strand
CTGAATCGACTTTTTTTCATGAGGTACAAAAATAGAGAAAGTTGAAAGTTACTACTTCTCTCTACTTTTGACTGGCCTACTTACTGGGGGAGCTTACACAGGTACCGCTCTTTTATATTCTCACTTTCGTAGTAGATGATATCCCCGTTATCAATGATAACAAAAGCCCCCAGATTCCGGCCTAGAATTTTGCTTAAAGTATCCGCCAGGTTTAGCCATTGACCGTCAAGCTCGGGGCTCTCGTGCATGATGTAGCACTCGGTACTGCTTGTAAGCGACTGTATTTCTTTAAGAACATACGCATCGTACTGAGAACCGCTTGGAATCTTGTGGCAAAACCGTAAGTCCAAATTAGACGTGAAATGAGCAAGCTCGCCAAAACCATATCCTCCGGAATTATTGGGTTTGGCTACCATAGTGAGGAATCTGGCTTTGCGATGTTTCACCACGAAGTTGTTGATGACCCTAGCCGCAATTTCAGCTTCCGGTAATCTTTTCGGACTTTTAGCTGGCTTCATAAAAAGGATTAGTTAGACTGAATAAACTGCTACCGTCCCGCCGCTCGGCTGCCCATCACAAACTCCAGCGTGCCCCCTTTCATCACCGCCGCCACCGGCAGAAACGGCCGCGCCAGCAGCTGCCCGTTGAGGCGGGCCGACTGCACGTAGACGTTCTCATCGCCCTGGTTTTTAACGGTTACGGTGAAGGTTTTGCCCTGGCCGACTTGCAGCACGGCCCCGTACACGGCGGGGCTGCCGAGGGCGTATTCGCCCGAGGCGGGGGCCACGGGGTAAAAGCCCAGCGCCGAGAAGATGTACCAGGCGCTCATCTGGCCGCAGTCGTCGTTGCCGCCGAGGCCGTCGGGGCCGGGGTGGTACATTTTGCTCAATATCATGCGCACGCGGGCCTGGGTTTTGGCGGGCTGGTTGGTCCAGTTGTAGAGGTAGGCGGCGTGGTGGGCGGGCTCGTTGCCGTGCACGTAGTTGCCGATGATGCCGTCGCGGGTGATGTCCTCGGTTTCGGCGAAGAACTTGTCGGGCAATTGCATGGTGAAGAGCGAGTCGAGGTGGGGCACGAAGCGGGCGTTGCCCCCCATTTTGGCGATGAGCGCGGCGGGGTCCTGCGGCACGTAGAGGCTGTAGTTCCAGGCGTTGCCCTCGATGTAGGCGGGGTCGCTGGTGGTGAGCACGTCGAACTTCGGGCGGAAGGAGCCGTCGGCGAGGCGCGGGCGCATGAAGCCGCTGCGGGCGTCGTACACGTTTTGCCAGTTGGCGGCGCGGCGGCCGAATTCCTGCGCAATATCCTGGCGGCCAAGCTTCTGCGCGGCCTGGGCAATGCAGTAGTCGTCGAAGGCGTATTCGAGGGTTTTCGACACGGAAGCCCCGCTTTTGTCTTCGGGCACGTAGCCGGTATCCATATACAAACCCAGGCCGTCGTACCAGCGCTGGCGGGCGGTGGTTACGCAGGCATCGAGCGCCTTTTGCTGGTCGAAGGGCGCGTTGCCGAGCACGATGGCGTCGCACACTACGGGCACGGCGTGGTAGCCAATCATGCACCAGTTTTCGTTGGCGTAATGGCTCCACACGGGCAGCATGTGCTCGGCGCTTTGGTCGTAGTGCGCCAGCATACTCTGCACCATGTCGGCGTTGCGCTGGGGCTGCACCAGGTTGAAGAGCGGGTGCAGCGCCCGGTAGGTATCCCAGAGCGAGAAGGTGGTGTAGTTGGTGAAGTTGCTGGCGGTGTGGGTGTTCTGGTCGAGGCCCCGGTACTGGCCGTCCGTGTCCTGGTAGATGGTGGTGCCGGTGAAGGCGTGGTACATGGCGGTGTAGAAGTTCTCCTTATCGACCCGGCGCGGCGAGGCAATTGTGATTTTGCTCAACTCCTGCTGCCACTGCTGTTGCCCCTGGCGCTTGTAGGCGGCAAAGTCCCAGCCGGGCGCTTCGGCCCGCAGGTTGGCCAGGGCGCCGGCCGTGCTCACGGGCGAGAGGGCGAGTTTGAGCTTGATTTGCTCGCCAGCGGTGGTGGCCCCGAAGTCGAAGTGTAGCCGCAGCTGGTGGCCGGCCAGGTCGGGCCAGTTGTGCTGCTGGTCGAAGCGGCCCCAGAAGCCCCGGTAGGCTTGTTTCGAGTCGTAATTGCGGCTGCCGTATTGCTTGAAGGGCCGCGAAAAGCTGAGCGCAAAATACACCGTGCGGGTGCGGCCCCAGCCGTTGGTTTGGCGGTAGCCGGTCACGAGCGAGTCGTTTTCGACCCGCACGAACGTCCACGTATTCTTGCCGGGGTAGTTATAAATCCCGGCCATCAAATCCAGGATAATGTGGCTTTGGTCGGCCGCCGGAAACGTGTACTGGTGAATGCCCACGCGAGTGGTGGCCGTCAGCTCGGCCAGGATGTCGTGGTCGGCCAGCCGCACTTTGTAGTAGGCCGGCTCGGCCACCTCCGTGGCGTGCGAGTAGGCCGAGCGGTAGCCGCCCAGCGGCTTATCGGCCGTGCCGGGGTTGAGTTGCAGCGGCCCGGTGGTGGGCATCACCAGAAAATCGCCTAAATCGGAATGCCCCGTGCCGCTGAAGTGGGTGTGGCTGAAGCCCACGATGGTGGGGTCTTTATACTGGTAGCCCGCGCAATACTGGTACACGTCGGGGTTGTACTTGCCGTTTTGCTCGTAGCTGATGGTGTCGGTATCGGGTGAGAGCTGCACGGCCCCGAAGGGCACCGTGGCCCCCGGATAGGTATGGCCCATTTTGGCCGTGCCCACCAGCGGATGAGCATACTGCACGAGGTTTTCGGAGGTGGCGGGACTGCTCTTTGTTTGGGCAAGGGCAACGGCCGAAAGGAGTAGGGCAGGGGCCAGTAAAAAACGCTTCATGCGGCAAAATACGCCGCCCGCGCCCGGTGCTACAGCGACACGCTGAACAGTTGGTAGCCGCTGGCCGTGCGGATAAACTCGAAATGCTCCTGGTGGTCGATAGGCGCGTTGGCGGGCCGGGCCGGATAAGTCAGCAGCACTTCAAAAACCGGGTATTTTTCCTCGAAATGCTGGCCGCAATCCGTCAGAAACTGCTGAAAAACCGGGCTGGTGAAAATGAGGGTGTTCAAGTCGCCCGCTCCAAAGTCAACCCCCGGCGCGCCCCGCCGCAAGCCCCCCAGCTTAGCCCGCAAAGCCGGCTGGTATTTCGCCACAAAAGCTGCCCGGCTGTAGTGAGGCCACCCTCGAAATGGCCGCGACGATACGGCCAGGTCGCTAAAGCAGAGCGGCTTCACTGTTTCGGCATTGCTAGTCCGCAGGGCTGGCACAAACGTGCCAAAAAACCACTGCTTGAATTCCCGGTCGTACTCCGTGAACGTGTACCGCTCACCGCCTGCACCAGTTAGCGTAACGGTTGTGGCCGTATCGGGCGCGGGCGCGTTGCGCTGCAGCGAGTACCAGTTGAGGCGAAAGCTGTTGGTGGTAGCGGTTGCTAAATCGGCCAGCACTTCGTTGCGTTGGTTTATCAGCCGCCGCCGCCCACCTGTCCAGCCGGAATGTTCGCAGCTGAGTGTGTCGCCGCCGCCCCAACAGGTGCGTTTGGCCCCGATGAGGGCCATGGCTACCCCATTGTGAAAGGGCGTGGCGTGATTATAAATGGCCGGAATAAAGACCTTGCCCTGCGTATTAAGAAAACCCACCCGGTTTTTCTTAGCGTCTCGGAATAAAATAGCGCCTTCGCTCTCGCAATCATAACTAAAATCGAACATAAATACACTGTCGCGCCCTACTTGCCGACCATTTTTTAGCAAATAATATTGCTGGTAAGTGTCGGCCTCGCTCACGGCCATAATATGGCGAAACCGGTTGGCGTTGGTAAAACCGCCGAATTTAGCGGGTATTTTTATCTGGCCCTTCGCATCATTATATCCGTAGGTGTATTCTCCTTTTTTCAGTACATCGAAACGAGTCCATGCCGCAGTATCTTGGGCGGCCGCCGAACTTGGTGCTGCCAGCAGCGCCAGGCAGATGCCAGCACAACCCCAGCGAAATAATGCAGCTACACACATACGATAAGCGAACGAGAAAAGACACGAAAATAGCGCTTACTACGCCAGGGGTTTAGGCCCGGACGCAATAAGCGCTAAAATATGAAGTGCTGCTGACGGATTACAGATTATCCAGCCGGCCGCCGTCTACGCGCACTTCCGCGCCCTGCACAAACGCGGCATCGTCGGAGGCCAGGTAGGCGATGAGGGCGGCTACGTCCTCAGGCTTGCCCACGTCGGCGGGGTTAATTTTTTCCACGCCCGATTTCACGTTGGGGTTGTCCCAGAGCATGGGCGTGTCGATGGCGCCCGGTAGCACCGCGTTCACGCGCAGCCCCTTGGGCTTGCCCTCAATAGCGGAGGAGCGTGTGAGCGAGAGCACGGCGGCTTTGGCAGCGGCGTAGGGCGCTACCAGCGGTTCGGTTTCTATGGCGTGGATACTGGCCACGTTCACGACGTTGCCGCCCGGCTTCATGTGCAGAAACGCCTGCTTGGTGAAGTAGAACGTGCCGAGTAAATCCACGCCCAGGATGCGCTGCCAGTCGTCGCCGGTGAGCAGTTCCAGGGCCTTGAACTGCATCAGGCCAGCGTTGTTCACAATCACGTCGAGGCGGCCGTACCGGGCCAGCGCGCCCTGCACGGTGGCAATCACCTGGTTTTCATCGGCCACGTTGCACACGCTGCCCCACACATCCGGCGCACCCGCCGCCTGCACTTCGGGCCCCGCCGTATCAAGGGCCGCCTGGTTGATGTCGGCGAGCACAATGCGCGCCCCTTCCGAGGCCAGGCGCTTGGCAATAGCCAGGCCGATGCCGCTGGCCCCGCCCGTAATGATGACAACTTTATCCTGGAAACGCATGGGATGTAGGGTAAGCTTCAGCTTGCCAATAGCAAGAGTTGTAAATTAAATGTTTGGTATTCAGGTTGAATAAGTAGTCTGGCAAAATTGATTTTACAAAAAGAACGTCATGCTGAACGCAGTGAAGCATCTTGGTCGCTTCACCCGTGCCGTTCGATGAAGCGACCAAGATGCTTCACTGCGTTCAGCATGACGTTCTTTTTGTAAAATCAATTTTGCCAAACTACTTACTACTTGCGAAACCCGCTACTGGCAAGCTAAAGCTTACCCTACACCTGCTCAGTGCACCTCCGGCTGCGGCGCGTTTACGGCGGCGGCGGCGGGGTCGGCGTGCAGGTTGCGGGCGCGGGCTTTTTGCTGCTCGGCCCAGGGCTGGTTGGCTTCGCTGGGCAGCACTAGGGGTATTTGCAGACACAGGCTTTGGGCGGGCAGCACCTGGCGCCAGTCGGCGATGAGCTGCTTGTAGGCCGCGCCCACGGGCCGGATGTTGCGGTCTAAGTCGTAGAGACCTAGAGGGTTCACGTTGCCGTTATTTTCGCGTAGGGCGGTGTCCCAATCTACTTGGTCGGTGAGTGAGTACCAGGTGAAGCCCACGATGGGCACGCCGTCGTTGCGCACGCGCAGCACGTTAGCCCATTCCTTCCAGAGCCAGAGCACGGCTTCGTCGCCGTTGGGGCCCTGCCACAAATTAGTTTCGGTGTGCATCACGGGCAACTTGTAGCGGTCGTGGTACTGGGTGGTAATGACGTGGTAGCCAAATATTTCGCCCGCCGCCGTGGTGCTGCCGTCGGCTCGCACGCGGTGCTCGTTGGTGCGGTAATAGTCGTTGCCCATGATGCACTGCTGCTTGAGCTTGTTGTCGAGGAAGAAGTGGTATTCCTCGCGGGTCATGCCGCTGTCCATGAGGTATTCGTACATCTCGGAGTCTACCCGGCGGCCGTAGTTCAAGTCGAGCGAGAGGAAGCGCTTGGCGTTCATCAGCTCGGCGGGCTTGATGGCGGCCGGGTTTTCGGCGTGGAAATACTCGCTGCTTTCGCTCTGAATAAAGAGCGCATCGGGCCGCACCTCCAAAATGCGCTGCATGGCCAGCACGTTGGCTTTCACGATGAGCTTGAGGGCCGTCACAAACGCCTGGTCGCTGGCCAGCTGCTCGTTCCACCAGCCGTAGAGGGCCGAAAACTCGGCGCAGATGTACATCTCATTTACCGGCGTATACAGCTGCACCCACGGAAAGCGGGCGGCAAATGCGCGGGCGTAGTCGCCGAAAAGCTTCGGAAAATCCGGGTTCTGGAAGTTGCCCAACCAGTCGGGCACCCCGAAGTGGCACAAGTCCACGATGGGCATGATGTTGCGCCGGTGCAAATCCTGAAACGTGACATCAGCAAACGACCAGTCGTATTTATCCACCCCTAGCCAGGTGGTATGAATGGGCGGCCCGTAGCGCAAAAACCGGATGCCCAGCTCGTCTACCGCATCAAAATCCTTTTGCCAGAACTTGTAGTGCCCGCATTTCTCCAGCTCATCCACGCGCACTTTGCCGTTCTGGATAGTAGGGTTCGAGTTTTCGATGCCGGTGGCAAACAGAAATTGGGCTTCCATACGAGTGGGAAAGGGAGAACGAAGCAAAGGGAACACCGGAACATGAAAAAACCGGGAAGCTGCCGGCCCGGCAGCTTCCCGGCTTAACGGGGAAGCGGGCGAAAAGGGTAGGGCCTGGGGCAGTCGTGCATAAGTAAACGCACAAAGAGAACGTCATGCTGAGCTTGCCGAAGCATCTTGGTCGCATCATTGGACGACTTGGATGACGCGACCAAGATGCTTCGGCAAGCTCAGCATGACCACCTTTTTTAGGGTACGGTTAGTTATGCACCACTACTTAGAGCACAGTTACTTCAGCAGCGCCTGCACGGCTGCTGCCAGTTCTTTGTCGCTGCCGCCACCTGCCTCATATGCCACTTTGCCGGCACGGTCAATCAGCACATACCGAGGAAAGCTAGTCACCCGATACGCTTTTTCCACCGCTTCCGTACCGAGCAGGTTAGAATAAGATGCCTTTTAACGCTGCAAAATGCCCGCTGCCCGTTCGGTGCTTTTCGCATCCAGCAGCACGCCCACCACCACCAGCCCCTTGGCCTGGTAGCGCCTCTGCAGCAGTTGAAGCTTCGGCATGGCGGCAATGCAGGGGCTACAGCTGGTTTCCCAAAAGTCCAGCAGCACTACTTTGCCCCGGTAGCTGCGCAGGCGCATCGGCACCTTGGCCAGGCTGGGCAGTTGAAAATCAGGAGCCAGCCGGCCCACCAGGGTAGGGGCCGCCACCGGGGCAGCGGGCTTTACCGGGGTGTAGGTGGTCAGAAACGAGTTGCTGGCGAAAAAGGCCGCATCAGCCGGGTCGTCTACCCGCAGGTGCGACAGCGTTTTGGTCGTCGTCCACCGGCCGCCGCGCTGCTGTACTATTCTTACTTGGCTCGGCAAGTTAGTGGTGGGGTCAAGCAACAGGTAGATATTGCGGTTGAACACGTCCACATTTGGCTGGTCGGGGTAGTGAAGTTGAATGACCGGCCCGGCCGGGGTCGTACGGTACGTCACGGTTTGGTAAGTAGAATCGAGGTCGAAAAACTCCTCAATTACCATCTGGCCTGCTGGCCGTCCCAATATGCTGGGGGCGTAGGGTTTTCCCTCAAGCTCAAACGTTTTAGCCTTGTTGTCCAAAACAAAACCTGCGTTGCCGTTATAAAAATATCCATCGCCAATATCCAGCCGCGATGCCCAGAAAGACGCCCCCGCAATTTTGCTCTGGCTATTCCACTGTAGCACGGCCCGGCCTGGATTATTCCAAACGGTGCCGTCTGGAAAAGTGTCAATGCGCTGCACATCGTATCCAACCACTTTTATTTTATTGATAGTGGCTCGGTAATTATTGAGGGCCTCCGGCCCGGTTTGTCCGTAGCTGGTAAACAGGAAAAAGCAAGCTGCGCCAGTTAAAGCCGCCCTTATTACTGACTGTCTAATTTGCATGTTAAAGCGCTTTTGCCGGGTAATAGCTGGTTTGTGCGGTTTATTGCCGGCTCAATAATACTCGTTAAATCATAACCTCCCCATGCGCGCCCACATCCACTTCGACCGCCACGGCTGGCCCCAGAGCGGTAATAATTACCTGGCCCTGGACGGCTTCCAGCAAATGGGCTGGGAAATAGTGCCCTACACCGACGAGCAGCCCCTGCACGACTCCGCGCCCGATGAAGTCGTGGTGGGCCACATTGCCGCCGTGCGCGCCGGCCTGCGGGCGCTGGGCCTGCCCGTGCCCGCCGAGCTGGGTTACCCCGCCGCGCTGCTGCCGTTTCTGGGCCGGCGGCTGTGGCCCAGCACCATCAACGCCGTGGCCGCCCACCCCGAAAGCTGGCCGGTATTCGTGAAGCCCATGCACGCGGCTAAGAAATTCACCGGCGTGCTCGTGCGCCGCCCCGCCGACCTCATGGGCTGCGGCGACCAGCACGAAGACACCCCCGTATGGTGCGCCGAGCCGGTGCAGTTCGTGGCCGAGTGGCGCTGCTTCGTGCGCTACGGCCGCATCCTCGACGCCCGACCCTACAAAGGCGACTGGCGCGCCCACTTCGACCCCGCCGTAGTCGAGGCCGCCCTGGCCACCTACGCCCTCGAAGCTCCCGCCGCCTTCTCCCTCGATGTGGGCCTTACCGCTGCCGGGGCCACCCTGGTAGTAGAAGTCAATGACGGCTACGCCCTGGGGGCCTATGGCCTCATGCCGCTGGCCTACGCCAAATTCCTCTCGGCCCGCTGGGCCCAGATGAGCGGCACCGAGGACTACTGCGACTTTTGAAGTAGCGCTCAGCTTTAGCTTGGCGCATCGCCGCGTAGCGGCGAAGCTCGCGGGTGCTGTCGTTGAAGCAAGCGGCGCGGTACCGGATTCGCCGCACGGCGGCGATGCGCCAAGCTAAAGCTGAGCGCTACTGCGCAATACTGGTTTCCAGCGCCTCCAACATACCCTGCGCTTTGAGCAGGCACTCCTGGTACTCCAGCGCGGGCACCGAGTCGTAGGTGATGGCCGAGCCAACTTGCAAGCTCAGGTAACCCGTATCGGCGCGGTATTGCAGCGAGCGGATTACCACGTTCAGCTCCAGGTCGCCGCCGGGCCCGGCGTAGCCGAAGCTGCCGCTGTAGAGGCCGCGCCGGCTGCGCTCGTAGTGCTCGATAAGCTGCATGGCGCGGATTTTTGGCGCGCCCGTCATGGAGCCCATCGGGAAGGTGGCCCGCAGGATGTCGGCCAAGTTGGTGCCAGGCAACAGCTCGGCCTGCACAGTGGAAATCAATTGCCAGACGTGCTTAAAACCGTAGGTGCCAAACAATTCGGGCACGCGCACGGAGCCGGTGCGGGCCACGCGGGCGAGGTCGTTGCGCACCAAATCCACTATCATCAGGTTTTCGGCGCGCTCTTTTTCGTCGTGCAGCAGGGCCAGGCGCTGCTGCTCATCGGCAGCCGGGTCGGGGTGGCGGCGGGCAGTGCCTTTGATGGGCTGCGAAGTAAGTATACCCTGCTGCTGCGAGAGAAACCGCTCGGGCGAGGCGCACAGCAGGTAGTGGTGGTGGTAGCGCAGGAAACCCGCAAACGGTGCGGGCGACGCCTCATTGAGTCGCCAAAATGCTGCCACTGGGTCCAACTCCACGTTTTCGGCGTAAAACTCCTGGCACAGATTCAGCTCGTACACTTCCCCATGCAGGATGTCGGTACGCACGCTTTCGACGGCCTGCAGGTAGTCGGCGCGGGGCATGCGGGGCTGCAGGGGCGGCACGGCGGCCGGGGCTGAAAGTGGTAAGGGAGTAGCCAGAATGGCTTCCAGCACGCCTGCGGTGGCACCGTGCAACTCTACGCAGTCGGCTTGCCAGTGCAGCCAGGTTTCCGGAATAAAAAAGTGCAGCGTTGGCCAGCTCAGGCCCGAGAAATTCTGGCTGCTCAGCGCCTCCACCTCGTTTTTGGCCTCATACGTGATGAAGCCGCAGCGTGGCGCCTGGGTTGGCGACTGGGTCAGGTACTGCGGCAGCGCCGCCAGCGACTCCGGCGCACCGGGCGCTGCGGAGGCCACGGCCAGGCAGCGCCGGAACGTGCCGGGAGCTTGCGCCTGCAAGTCATTGTGCTCGTAATAAGCACAATGCGCAAGCTGCGCGGCCCACTGCAAAGCATGGGCGCGGAAGTCAGCCGGCAGGTCGGTGAGCGGAATGGAGAGTGGAGAGAGAGTGGTCATTGGGAAGTAGCGCTCAGCTTTAGCTTGGTGCATCGCCGCGTAGCGGCGAAGCTCGCATTTGCAGCCGTTGAGGCGGCGGGGTGCCGAATTCGCCGCTACGCGGCGATGCGCCAAGCTAAAGCTGAGCGCTATAGCTCCTTTAGCGCCAGCTTGGCTTTTTGGTCGGTGCTGTTTTTGTATTCGTGCTTGGGGTAGGCAATAGCTTGCTCAAAATACGCTTTGGCAGCGGCTTTCTGCCCGGCGGCCTGCGCCAGGTACCCCAGCTGCAGGGCCGACTGCGGCGCGAAATAATACGGCGGCTGCCCCTGGCTGGTGGCCAGACGCAAGGTCCGCAGGTAGTCGGCGCGGGCCGAGTCGGGGCGTAGCAGGCCTTGCCACACGCGGGCGCGGCGGTAGGGCGCTTCGAGCTGCTCGCGCAGAGGCGTGGTGGGTAGCGGCCGAAACTCCTGCAACGTTTTCAGGGCCAGCGTATAGTAGCCGCCATCAGTCTGGAAGCGGGCGCGGGTGAGCACGGGGTTGAGGTGGCGGGCGTCGTGGTAGAAGTGCTGGGCGTAGATGTCTTCTTCCACCACAAGCGGGCCGGTCAGGTTTATTTGCTGGCGGTAGCGCTCGGCAGCGGCCGTTTGCCCACTCAGCCAGGCGGTGATGTAGAGCTTGAAGGCGGCATCCTTACGGTAGTGCTGGCCTTGGTACTCGCGCAGAAATTGCAGGTTTTCGGCTTCCGAGTCGCGGTAGTTGCCCTGGTAGAGCAGCAGGTCGGCGGCAACGTGGTGGAGGTAAGGCACGGGCAGGTAGGCCGCGCCGGTGGGGCGGGCGCGGTAGGCCGTCAGGGCCGCGTCGGTGTAGTGCTGGCGCTTGTTGAGGCTCACGTACAGGTAGTTGAAGAGCAGGTTGTCGGGCTGCTCCTGGCGCAGGCGCTGCATCAGGGTCAGGGCATCGGCGGGCCGCTTGTAGTACGTTTCCTGGATGAGGGCCAGGATAATGCGGCTCTCCGGCTGGAAGTCGTTGGCCTGGGTGGCGGCCAGGTTCAGGTTGCGCAGGCCCTCTTCTACGCTGCCGCCCAGCCCCACCAGCTTCAAAAACAAGTGGTAGCCCTGAGGCAACGACCCGATACCGAACTGGCACACGCCCAGCGTTTTGCGCAGCGGCACAAAGGCCGGATACTTTTTGGCCGCCGCCTGGAACATGCCGTAGCTCTGGCGCAGGTTCCAGGCTCCCCGGTATAAGTGGTCGAAGGTCAGTTCGCTTACGGCCAGGTGCAGCCGGATTTCGGCCTGTGCATAGTCACGCAAGGCGCTGGCGGGGGCTTTATCCAGCGTTTCGAGGCGGGCAGACTGGGCCTCTACGGTAGCCTCGTAGCGACTGGCATCCTGCGAGATGAGCAAGGCTACGAAGTCGGCACAGTCGGCCACGAGCAGGGCGCCGGGGGCCTGGGCCGGCTCGGTGGCCAGCAGCTGGCGGCAGGCCCCGAGGCGCAGCTTCAGCAGCTCGGCATAGGCCCGGCGGGCACCGGGGGAGAGGGCGTCATTGGGGGGGTCTGGTTTCTGGTTTCCGGTTGTTGGTTGTTGGCTAGCTGCTTCGGGTTCCTGGTGCCGGGCCAGAGCGGGTGCGGCAGCGGTTATCAGCCAGCAAGTGGTGCTTACTACCAAGACTTTACGAACCGTAGCGAGAAATTCTGCCACTTGTACAAAAAAATAAAGTTAGTGGCGGGGCCGAGTGGTGCCACGACTTTTTTGCCGTAGCACCACTACTCATTGCTTCGCTTGGTTCAACGAATAGTGGTGCCACGACAAAAAAGTCGTGGCACGATTCGGTCCCGCCGCTAACAAAAAAGGAACGGCTAACGCCGTTCCTTTTCCTTAAAAATCAGACCACAACTTACGCAGCTACGGCCTGACGGCCTTCCACGTCGGCCAGAATACGGCCGCAGTGTTCGCACACGATAATTTTCTTGTGCGAAATAATGTCAGCCTGGCGCTGTGGGGGCACCGTGTTGAAGCAGCCGCCGCAGGCATCGCGGCGCACGAGCACCACGGCCAGGCCGTTGCGCATATTGCCCCGGATGCGGTCGTAGGCCGTCAGCAGGCGGGCTTCTACGGGCGGGGTAGCGCCTTCGCGCTCCTTGACGAGGGTTTTTTCTTCGGCCTCGTTTTCGGCCACGATGTTATCCAACTCGCCTTTCTTGTTGTCGAGGTCCTTGCGGCGCTCATCGAGGCGCTGGCGGGTGATGTTGGCTTCGCCGTTGCGCTGGTCGATGAGGTACTGGGCCTCCTTGATTTTCTTGTCGGAAATCTGAATTTCGAGGCGCTGCAGCTCTACTTCCTTGGCAATGGCCTCGTATTCGCGGTTGTTGCGCACGTTGGTTTGCTGCTCTTCGTAGCGCTTGATGAGGCCTTCGGCTTCTTTGGTAGCAGCTTTGCGTTGCTTGATGCCGTCTTGCAGGCCGCCGATTTCCTCGTCGAAGCGCTTCACGCGGGCCTCGTAGCCGGCAATTTCGTCTTCGAGGTCGCGCACTTCTTCGGGCAGGTCGCCGCGTACCCGCCGGATTTCATCCAGCTGCGAGTCAATGCGTTGCAGGTTGAGCAAGGCTTCGAGCTTGGTGGCGACGGGCGCGTCGGCCGGGTTTGCCACAGCGGCAGAGTTAGCAGTCATACTGAACGGGATTCGTGGGGGTTTCAGCGAATAAGACCGCAAAAGTACGACCGAACGCCGCCAGCAGCAAATCGCGGAAAATCTCGCCCGTAAACTGCTCGCTCTCAAAGTGCCCCACGTCGCAGAGCATGAGCCGGCCCTCGGGCGCGAAAAACTCGTGGTACTTCACGTCGGCCGTCACGTAGGCATCGGCCCCGGCCGAGAGCGCCGCCCCGGTCAGGAAAGAGCCCGCGCCGCCGCACAGCGCCACTTTTTTAATGGGGGCCTCGAAAGCCGTGTGGCGCACCACCGGCACGCCTAGCACGTCTTTCAGCCGCTGGCGAAAAGCAGGAGGGGAGAGCGGCGCGGGTAGCTCGCCCACCATACCCGCGCCCACGTCCTGGTGCTGGTTTTCGAGCTTTACCAGCTCGTAGGCAACCTCTTCGTAGGGGTGCACCTGGCGCAGCGCGGCCAGCACGGCCGCCTGCCGGTGCAGCGGCAGCAGCACCTCCAGCTTGGTTTCGGCCACGGTTTCGGTTTCCCCAACGCGCCCGATGGTGGGCGTAGTGCCTGCGCCCGGCGTGAAGCTGCCCGTGCCCGGCGTCTGGAAACTGCAGTCTTTATAGTTGCCCACCTGGCCCGCGCCGGCTGCGTACAGCGCGGCCAGCACCCGGCTTGCTACCTCAGGCGGCTCGCTGGGCACGTAGGTGGCGAGGCGGGCCAGCGTGCCGGTTTGCGGGGCCAGAATGCGGGTATTTACCAGGCCCAGCTTTTCGGCCAGCTTGGCGTTCACGCCCTGACGCACGTTGTCGAGGTTGGTGTGAGCCGCGTAAATGGCCACGTCGGCTTTGAGAGCGGCCATGATGGTTTGCTCCACTAAGCCTTTGCCGGTGAGGCGCTTGAGGGGCCGGAAAATAACCGGGTGGTGGCAAAGCACCACGTTGCAGCCGCGCCGTACGGCTTCGGCCACCACGGCCGGGGTGCAGTCGAGGGCAATGAGCACGCCGGTTATCCCGGCCTCGGGCAGGCCGCATTGCAGCCCGGCATTGTCGTAGCTTTCCTGGTAGGCGAGGGGCGCGGCGGCTTCGAGTAGGCGCGTGAGGTCGGAGAGAGAGGGCATAGGTGGTAGGCGCTAAATAGGGTGGTAGCCGACGGCTTCCCGAAACTGGTGGAATATTTCGGGGGTAGCGGCGGGGAAGGTGGCGGCTTGGCTACTGGCGTAGAGTACACTGCCAAAAGTCATGTCGAAATAGGCCGCAGTGCTGGCAAAAGGCACAGTAAAGCCAGTGGGCAAGGCAGCATCGGCTCCTACGGCTACCAGATGGAGAGTTTTGCCGCGCAGCTGCCGGCCCAGCGCCTTGCGGGTGGTAACTAACTCCGTCAGGCGGTCGAAAAAGTTTTTGAGCCGGCCGCTCATGGCATACCAGTAGACGGGAGTAGCCATTACGAGATGCTCGTGCGCTAATAGCTGGGCTATCAGCGGTAAAAATGCGTCGGTGGCTGGGTACGTGCCGGAGTAGGCGTAGGGCGCAATTTCATGCTCCAGCAGGTCGATGGCCGGCACCGGCTGGTTGGCAAAGAGGGCGTCAAGCAGCTGCCGCGTATGGCCGGCCCGGCGATGGCTGCCTAATATAATAAGCGGTTTGGGCATTAGGTAGAAAAGAGCTGAAAGGGTTTCATAGCGTTTATTCTAATAGCCCGCCCAGCACCTCCACGTACCGCGCCACGTTCTCAGCCAGCAGCTTGCGGCGGTACTGCATCAGGAAGCGTGGGTGGTCGAGCACCTCGATGCGCCCGAACAAGCCCAGCTCGTCGTTGAGTTTGCGCAGGAATTCGCCGTTGCGGCGGCCCAGGCTCACGGCCACGTCGCGGCGCAAACCCAGCTGCTGCACCTGCGTGGTGAGGGAGTGGCGCAGGTCGGGCCAGAGGGCTTTTATGATGGCTGGCGAGTCGTAGTAGTTGTAGTTTTTGCCGTCGCAGGTTAGCTCCAGCGGGTAAATGGCGCTGAGAAAAAAGTGCTGGTAAAACTCCCCGGCCCCGCCCAGCGCCTCAATGAACTGATACACGAACTCGCTCGACAGCTCGCGGCGCTGCCGGGGCAGTTCGTGGGCGATGCCGCAGTTGGTAGCCAGGGCCACCGGGTCGGTGAAGGCCACGCCCGTGCGCCCACCCCCAAAGCGGCCGGGGTTGATGCCGAAGATGCCCACGCGGGGCATGGGGCCGCTGTAAAAACGCTGGGCAAACTGCGCGAAAATGGCTTGCACGGTCGGGTCGTGGTAGGAATTGCGCACTTGCACCTCGTGCGGCAGCGCCTGGGCGGGCAGCGGAAAAGTAGTGAGCAACTGCAGAAGGCGCGTGGGGAAGTCGGGCATGGGGCGGTGGGCAGGCGCATAAAATTGTGCGCCAAGGTAGCCGACCTTTGCTGGATGCTCCCCGGCACCAAGCACCAAGCACCAAGCACCAACTTATTCCTGCTGCCGCTGGCCTGGCTCTACGCGGCGGTGCTGGCGGTGCGCAACTGGCTCTACGACCACGGCTACTGGGCTTCGCGGCTGGGCTGGGTGCCGCTTATTGGGGTGGGCAACCTGCGGGTAGGCGGCACCGGCAAAACGCCCCACGTAGCCTGGCTGGTCGAAGAATTGCTGCGCCAGGGCCAGCACCCCGCCATCCTGAGCCGGGGCTACGGCCGCCAGACTAAGGGCCCGCGCCTGGCCGGCAGCGCCGACTCGGCCGCCACGGTGGGCGACGAGCCGTGGCAGTATTTCCAGCAATTCGGGCCGCAGGGCGTGCCCGTAGCAGTGGCTGAAAACCGCCAGCTCGGCCTCGACTTGCTGCAACGGGCGCACCCGGCGCTTACGTGCGTGGTGCTCGACGATGCCTACCAGCACCGCCGCGTGCGGCCGGCCCTCAACATCCTGCTCACCGAGTTTGCCCGGCCCTTTTATACCGACTACGTGCTGCCGGCGGGCCGTCTGCGCGAAACCCGCGCCGGGGCCCGCCGGGCCGACGTGGTGATTATTACCAAGTGCTCCCCCGACCTGCCGGCCGCGCAACAGGCTGCCATAATAGCCCAGGTGCGGCGCTACGCTCGGCTGGAGGTGCCGGTGCTGTTTTCGGCCTACGCCTACGCTGCGCCCCAGCCCATTACTGCTGAGGCGCACGCCGCCGGGGTGCCGCAAGCGCCAGCTGCAGCACTGCTGCTAACGGGCATCGCGCAGCCAGGGCCGTTGCGGGAGCACTTGGTAGCCAGTGGTTTTACGCTGGCGGCGGAGTTCGTTTTTCCCGACCATCACACCTTCTCCGCCGCCGACCTGGCTGCCGTGCGGCGCAACTGGCAGCCGGGGCAGGCTATTTTTACCACCGAAAAGGATGCCACCCGCCTGCTGGCCCCCGGACTGGCCACCGCCTTGGCCGGCCTGCCCGTGTACACGATTCCGGTGCGCGTGGCGTTGCTGGGCGAAGGAGCATCTAATCTTACTGCGCAATTAGCTGTTGCCCTGCAACGATACCCAACGACACCTCACCCCCTAGCTGCATCTGCTTTAAGCGCAGAGTCTCCAAAAAGAGGGAGAACTAGTCTCTAATTCTAGTCTAAAAACTAGGACTAGTTCCCCTTCTTTTTTTGGAGAGGGGGCTATGCCCCAAAGGGGTCCCGTGAGGTGTCGTCGGGTATCGTTGCAGCGGCCCCAAACCGTATGGTTTTTATAAAATACCCCACTCTCTACTGGCTGCTAGGCTTGCTGCTAAGCCTGCCCCTGGCTAGCCGCGCCCAGATTGTGGACGACTCGACCAAAGTAGTGTATGGCCCCAAAACCACCCGCGTCATTTTCGAGGGCGAGGTGCTGCGAGATTCCGTCCGGGGCACGCCTATCGACACGACCCTCACTACTTGGCCGCAGGCGCGTTACTGGCTGCACGACACTACGTTTCAGCAAGACCTGGGCGCTCTGGGCACCGCCTCGCGGCCGCTGCTCTACCAGCCCAACTACCAGTTGGGGGCCCGGCCGGGGCGCAACGTATTCGACCGCAACACCCGCGATGCCAGCCAGGTGCCGTACTACGATAGCCGCTCGCCCTACTCGTTTTTTCGCTACGTGCAGAGTACCTCGGGCGAACAGGTGTTTGAGCTGAACTATACCCGCTCGCTGCAAAAAAACTTCAGCATCGGGGCTAATTATGAGCGTATTGCCTCCAACCAGATACTGGCCACGGCGGGCACCCAGCCGCTGGTGGAGCACAACAACTTTACCATCTTCGGCCGCTACCAGACCGAGGATGGGCGCTACCACCTGCTCGCCAACTACTCGGCCAGCCGCCAGCGCACCTACGAGCAGGGCGGCATCCGGCCCTACCAAGCACAGCTCGACCAGATTGCCAGAAAAGGCGGCGACCTCGACACCCTCTTTACCTACGGCGACGCCCGCGTGTACCTGACGGGGGCCACCAACATCGACGACCGCGACCAGTTTCACCTCTTCCACTCGTACCGGCTGCTCGGGCGCGGCCTCACCGCCTACCACGTACTCGATGTGCGGCGGCAGTTCAACGGCTACACCGATACGGCCATTCCGTACGATGGCTCGACGCTGCTTTTTTACTCCACCACCCTGCGCAACCGCACCGCCACCAACGACCGCGCCACTTACCGGCAGCTCGAAAATACCTTCGGCTTCACCGGGCACACCGACCAGTTGGCCTACACGCTCTACACTCGCGTGCGCCAAGCCGACTTTGCCAGCCGGTCGACCATTACGGGCCAGGCCGGGGCCGTGGTGCCACTACAGCCTGTGGCCGACCACACCTACACGCAGTTGTTTGCGGGCGGCACGGCGGCCCTCACCTACCTCAGCCGCTACGCCGTAGACGTGGCCGGTGAGGTAAAGCCTTCCTTCTCGCAGCTCGAATACTGGCTGCAGGGGCGCATCCGCACCGGGCCGCTATCGGCCGAGCTGCTGCTTAATTCCTACTCGCCCACGCTTACGCAGCAGGAGTTTATCGGCAACCACTACCAGTGGCAAAACCTGGAGGATGCCTCCGTGACATCGGCCCCCAATACCACGCTGCGCAACACCAAAACCCAGCAGCTGACGTTGCGCCTGCAGCAAAAGCTGCCTGCGTTGGCCGAGCACTCGCTCGAAGCCAGCCTGCGCGTCGTCAATATTTTCAGTCTGGTGTACTATGATGCCACCGGCCGGCCCAACCAGCTCGCCGAAACCCAGAAGCAGCTTTTCATTGCCACTGCCCGGCACCGCTTTCGGGTGGGCAGCGTGTACGTTGATAACCAAGCCACCTACACGGCCGGCGGCAACGGCGAGGGCCTGCGCATTCCGGCCCTCGTCACGGAGTCGCGGGTGTACTATCAGCACCGCGTGTTTGGGCACGCGCTCTTTGCGCAAGTGGGCGGCGAGGTGTATTCGCAAAGTAAATTCCGGGCCTACGGCTACTCGCCCAGCACTCAGCAATTCTATGTACAGGATGGTTTCACCATCCGCAACTACGCCGTGGCCGATGCCTTTGTGGCGGCCGACATCAGCTCAGCCGCCATTTTCCTCAAAGTAGCCTACCTCAACCAGGGTGTGCTCGGCAACGGTTATTTCACCACCCCCTTTTACTCGGGCTACCCGCGCCGCTTCCAGTTTGGGGTGCGCTGGCGCTTCTACAACTAAAAGCGCGGATTTAACGGATTTCGCGGATACGCCCCTGCGGGGCTGACTACCCGAATTGTTCTAGGTTGTGTTGTCTTTGTTGTTTGGGTAGTCAGCCCGCTTGCGGGCGTATCCGCGTAATCCGTTAAATCCGTTAAATCTGCGATGAAGACTATTCTCAAGCTTAAGCTCAATACCGACCCGCGCTGGGTGGACCTGGCCAGCAAAAACCTCGAAGAAATACTGGTAGACCACGCTTACTGCGAGCAGAAGGCGGCCAGCACGGGCATCTCGCTCATCGTGCATTACCCCGAAAAAGAGCGTCTCGTGGACGAGCTAACGGCGCTGGTGGCCGAGGAGTGGGAGCATTTCGACCGGGTAGTGAAGGAACTGCGCAAAAGGGGGCTGCCGCTGGGCCGCCCCCGCCGCGACGAATACGTGGTGCAACTCATGGCCCACGTGCGCAAGGGCGGCCCCCGCGAGCGCCAACTCCTGGACCAGCTGCTGGTGTCGTCGCTTATCGAGGCGCGCTCCTGCGAGCGCTTCAAGCTGCTGTGGCTGCACCTGCAAGACCGCGACCCCGAGCTAAGCCAGTTTTACTACGAGTTGATGGCCAGCGAAGCCGGGCATTTTGTGAGCTACGTGGACTTGGCCAAAGAGTATTGCGACCCGGTGGAAGTAGACCGCCGCCTGCAGGAATTATTAAAAATAGAGGGCGAAATCGTAATAAATCTGCCCGTGCGCGACGACCGGATGCACTAATTATCCATTGGTCTGGCGCGGGCCTCTGGCCCGTGACGTAGCTGCTGCAGGCCTCTGGCCTGCAACCCCAGAACAATACCCGAACGACTTGTTCTGACGCGCAGGCCAGAGGCCTGCGGCAGCTACGTCACGGGCCAGAGGCCCACGCCAAACCACCTTGCTAATTAATCTATGCTTACTATTTCCATTCCTACCCTAGCCGATGTGCCTGCCGCCGCCCGGCAGCTGGCCGCCACCTTGACCGCAGCCGGGCAACCGGTAGTGGCATTCGAGGGCGAAATGGGCGCGGGCAAAACCACCCTCATCCGGGCCTTGTGCGCCGAGCTGGGCGTGGCCGACGACGTAAGCAGCCCCACGTTTGCCCTCGTCAACGAGTACCGCGACGGGCGGGGGCGGCCCGTATACCATTTCGATTTCTACCGCATCGATTCGGAGGCTGAGGCGGCCCAGCTGGGCGCGGCCGAGTACTTCGATTCGGGGTATCTTTGTTTAGTAGAATGGCCGGCCCGCGTGGCTGGGCTTTTGCCCCCCAGCTACGTGTTGGTGGAGCTAACCACTACCGGCCCGGAATCGAGACAATTACTAATTAATAATGAGCAATGAGTAATTAATAATGAAGCGAAGGTGGCAAGAGTCTTAAGAGTCCTTACTCATTGTTCATTACTAATTATTAATTGAAAATATCTTATGGCCGAAAAGCTACCTTCCGGCTTCGAGGCGCTGGCTACGAGCCGCGCATTTGCCACCCAGGAGTCGATGCTGGCCGTGGAAACACGCAAGCGCAAGCTCTTTATTGGCCTGCCCAAAGAAACCTCGCTCCAGGAAAACCGCCTGGGCCTCACCCCCGAAGCCGTGGTGCATCTCGTAAACGAGGGCCACGAAATCGTGCTGGAAAGCGGCGCCGGCGAGCCCAGCAAATACTCCGACCACGACTATTCCGAAGCGGGAGCCACCATCGCCTACTCCACGGAGGACGTCTACAAGGCCGACGTTATCCTGAAAGTGGCCCCGCCCATGCTGGATGAAATAGAGCTGCTGCGCCCCGGCCAAACGCTCATTTCGGCCCTGCAAATGGGCACCATGACGCCCGAATTTATCAATGCTCTGGCGCGTAAAAAAGTAAACGCCATCGGCTTCGAACTGATAAAAGACCCGAGCGGGGCCCGCCCGGTGGTGCGCGCCATGAGCGAAATCGCTGGTTCGACTGTGATGCTGGTAGCGGCCGAGTACCTGGCCCGCTCCAACGAGGGCAAGGGCATCATTCTGGGCGGCATCACGGGGGTGCCGCCGTCGCAGGTCGTTATTCTGGGGGCCGGCACGGTGGCCGAGTACGCCGCCCGCGCTGCCCTGGGCCTGGGAGCCGAGGTGCGCGTGTTCGACAACCACCTCTACAAGCTGCGCCGCCTCAAGCACAACCTGGGTACCCAGCTCTACACCAGCACGTTGGATACGTTTGCCCTAAGCCAGCAAATCCGCCGGGCCGACGTAGTCATCGGCGCGCTAGCCGTGGAGGAAGGCCGCATCCCATTCATGGTGCCCGAAAATATGGTAGCCAGCATGGCCCCCGGCTCCATCATCATCGATATCAGCATTGACCAGGGCGGCTGCTTCGAAACGAGCGAGCTGACCAGCCACACTAAGCCCGTTTTTCGCAAGTACGACGTAGTGCATTACTGCGTGCCCAACATTGCCAGCCGCGTGCCGCGCACCGCCACCAACGCCCTGAGCAATATTTTCACGCCCATCATCCAGGAAATCAGCCAGAACGGCGGCATCAACGAAATGCTGTTTACGAACGAGCATTTCCGCGCCGGGGTGTACGTGTATAAAGGCTCGCTCACGAACGCGGCTATCGGCAAGAAATTTAATATGCGCTACAAGGAGTTGGGGTTGCTGATTGCAGTGCGGAATTAGATTTGACGAAGTAATAGCCGGGTATGAAAACGCAAATCCTTTTGGTTGCTACCGGTTTAATGAGCGCTTGTAGTCAACGTGTTGACCAGGAGAAATTATTGCCAAAAATCCGGTTGCTGAATGAAGCGCTGCAAGCAGCCAATGAAAAAACCGCTACTGAAAATGGGCGGGAGGCTGACCAGATAATTACTGCGATGCAAAGATTGCGTTTTCCGGCTGCAGAGGTGGCTATCGGACAGGAAATAGCTGCCCATACGCAACAGATTCAGGTGGCTACTTCACGGCTTCGTGATTACGTGTATAAAATTCGGGAACATATAAAACAGCAAGCAGCGCACGATAAAAATACTGATGTAGCTGGGATAATGCTGGGACAGCAGCAAAACGGGTTGGCTTATAAGTTATTAGCTCGGGTTAGTAACTACAGCGACACACTCCGAATTATAAACAAAGAGTTCAAGCAACTAAACCTGATTCCTGGCCAAGATGCAAAAAGCTATTCTTCCTCTGAGCTGGCTGAGTTTTATTTTGGTGAATCCAATTTAGACTTAACCCTAGCCGGATTATCGCAAATAGAGGCTAAAATATTAACTCAGGAATCCAGCGCTTTGCGGGCTGAATCGAGCAGAATAGGTTGCGTTAGAAATATCATCTACGACTCATTCGGAGCGATGGCTGCTGCTGAATCCAATAAAGTGGCCGCTGGTACGGAATACCACGCTATTTTGTTTTTGGCTCCCGCGTTAAAAACAGGCTTACTGCAAATGACTGTTGACGGTAAGCCGTTACCTGTGGATAAATTTGGACACGGCGAAGTGCGCTTTGCCGTCGACCCGAGTAAACTCGGCAACCGCCTGCAGGTAACAGCTTACTGGACTGGCACCATCCGAACCAGCGCCGATACCCGAACCGGCGATACTATCCTCAAAGTACGGGTACCCTACATTATTACCCGGTAACAGACTAAGGTTGAGCCAGCTTCACCGGTTATAGGTTGGTTGAGAATATAGGGAAGCAAACTGCTGACTAGCCAAATTTACGCGAATTCAGCTAGTTTATTAGCCCAATTCGCGCGAATTCGGCTAATTCCCCTCCGCCAACAGCACCTGCCACGCCTCCGCCACCCGGCCCTCACCCAGCCACTGCTGGGCCAGCAGGGTTAGGTGTTTTTGCCGCTCCGGCGCGTCGTCGCGGTGCTTATTGAGCAAATAGGCCACCATCGGCTCAGTTTTTATCGCGGTTATTTGCTCCAGAGTAGGCAAGGCTTCCTGCTCCACATTGGCGAGGCGGGCGAGGTCGTTGCCGGTGAGAATGTCGCTGTGGCGCAGGTGCGCGGGTAGGCCGTCGAACCCGATGCCGAGGCGGCGGTTGGGGCGGCCCACCTCAAACAAGTTTTCGGGGCGCAGGCGGCTGTACCAGTCGCCACCGAGGCGCGATACGGCCTCGAACCGCAGCGGGTCAATTCCGTGCTTGCCATCGAGCAAAATAGCCTCGCGGAAATGCCCCTGCACCACCCGGCACACCACCAGGTTGCCGTGGCCGGGGCCGTCGCCGAGGGCGATAATCTGCTCTACCACGCATTCGAAGGCCGCCGGGCACTCAGCCACGCGGGGCGGGCGCACGTGGGTAGAAGCGGCGGCCGTAAGGCCCGCTTTCACGAATTCATCGACGCCCGCGGGGTACTCAGCGCTAGCGAGCGAAAGCTGCTCTACCAGCGCGTAGTCGCAAATATTAAGTACGACTTCGGGTACTTCGCGTACGTTCATTAGGGTGTCCTTATGGGAGTTGTCGCGCCCGCGGCTGGTGGGCGAAAACACCAGGATGGGCGGGCTCATGCTCATCACGTTGAAAAAGCTGAACGGACTCAAATTCACTTCCCCAGCCGCCGAAACTGTGCTGGCAAAAGCAATGGGCCGGGGTGCCACAGCGCCAATCAGGTACTGGTAAAAGTCGGCAGGGGAGAGGTCGGCAGGGGCAATAGGGCGGGTGGGAAGCATCGCAGATTTAACAGAATCGCAGATTTAACGAATTTCGCGGATACGCCCGCAAGCGGGCTGACTGCCCAAAGAAAGAGCCTGTTTAAGGTTTCGGTTTTAGGGTCGTTGTTCCGGTCTGACCACCCTAGGCGGTCTGACCGGCTGCCGCTGGCGCGGTCAGCAAAGCTCCTAAACCGCGTTCTTTCGGCAGCCGGTCAGACCGCCTAGGGCGGTCAGACCGGAACAACGACCCTAAAACCGAAACCTTAAACAGGCTCAAAGTAACTGCTGCGTAAACAATGGCTTTGTTTAGAAATTGGTTGTTTGCTATTTAAGCAATTACCTTTTTCGGGTAGTCAGCCCACTTGCGGGCGTATCCGCGAAATTCGTTAAATCCGTTTAATCTACGGTCTATGAAGTGTTTGCTCCTCGCCCTGCTCCTCGCCAGCACCGCCCATGCCCAGCCTGCTACCGCCGATACGGCCCGGCTGCGCCAGCACCTGCGCTGGCTCACCAGTACGCCGCAGCCGCGCAACTACCAGCACCCGGCCGTGCTCGACTCGGTGGCCGCCTGCCTGGGCCGGTACCTGGTGGCGGCCGGGGCGCGGGTGCAAACCCAGCCTTACACCGTGAACGGGCAGACGTACCGCAACGTCATCGGCACATTTGGCCCCGAAAACGGGCCGCGCCTGGTGATTGGGGCACATTACGACGTGTGCGACAACCAACCGGGGGCCGACGACAACGGCACCGGCGTGGCCGCCTTGCTGGAACTGGCCCGGCTGCTGGGCTCGCAGCCTGCGCTGCCCTACCGCGTAGAACTGGTAGTCTATACGCTGGAGGAGCCACCTTTTTTTCGGACGCCCGACATGGGCAGCTTCCGCCACGCGCAGGCGCTGCGGGCGCAGGGTGCGGCCGTGCGCGGCATGGTGGCCCTCGAAATGCTGGGCTACTACGACGAGAGGCCCGGCTCGCAGCACTACCCGGTGGGGGTGCTCAAGTGGGTGTATGGCAGCCGGGGCAACTACGTGACGGTGGCCCAGAAATTTGGTGGCAGCGGGCACTGGGGGCGGCAGTTTGCGCGGCAGTATAAGCGGGCCGCCGGGCTGCCCGTCAGGCGCTTTAAAGCGCCGGCCTGGCTGCCGGGCATCGACTTCTCCGACCACCTCAACTACTGGCACTTCGGCTACCCGGCGCTGCTGCTCACCGATACGGCTTTTTACCGCAACCAGCAGTATCACCGGGCCGGCGACACCCTGGCCCGGCTCGATATGCGCCGCCTGGGCCTGGCCGTGGATGCGCTGCTGGCTACCGTACTGGCGGGGTAGGGGATTGCCCGACCCATACCCAGCCGGTTTGGACGATGAAAATGGCCTCCCCATTACTATCTTTTGTTTTCCAATGCGGTTTTTTCGAATACCAGGAGCGGAATTGCGCAAAATCCTCTGGGGTGATAATATCCAGTTCCTTGTGGGCAGTCCAGCATAGCTCGTTAGCCCCTGGAAGCGTCTGATATTCAAGCGGTAGTGGCACGTCCTCCGCAGAACGATGCTTGTAATAGATTCGCTTGTCATCATTTGTGGCGAATAGCATAGACTTGCCAAATCGAGGGTCGTAGAGATAAATTGCCAGATAAGCATCAGGGCAATGTTCAGTTAGTTGAGCTTGCCACTGCTGAAAATCAGACAAGAGCCGGGTGGCCCACAGACGTCGGAAAGCTAACGGTGGCCGGTCATGCACCCTCCAAGGGGCCAAACCAAGCTGGACGTAGTCGTACTTATACTTTGCCAGGCCCACTAAATCGGGGGCTGTCGGCACCGTGGCCCGGTGTTGGTGCTGCCGCCAACGGCGACGTAGGCCGCGTATCTTCTTTTCTCTCATACTCAAAACTACGTTTCGTTTTTAGAGAAGCGCAGCAACAGTAGTGGCTGACCAGAGAGTGGTGTGATTCACAAAAATCCCGCGTTGCTGCCTACTTTGGCAGTACTATCCGCTTCCTAACGCTTCTATGCATCCCACCCAACCGCCTGCACTTACCGACCAACAACCCAAATCCGGCCTCCTCAGCGCCATTGTACTTGTAGCCTCGCTGGGTTATTTCGTGGATATTTACGACCTAGTACTTTTCAGCATCGTGCGGGTGGACAGCCTGCAGGAAATGCACCTGACGCCGGCCCAGGTAACCGACCAGGGCCTGCACCTGCTGAGTATGCAAATGTGGGGAATGCTGCTGGGCGGCATGCTGTGGGGCATTCTGGGCGATAAGCGCGGCCGGCTCTCGGTGCTGTTTGGCTCCATTTTGCTGTATTCGTTGGCCAATATTGCCAACGGTTTTGTGCAAACCGTGGAGCAGTACAGCTGGCTGCGGCTGCTGGCGGGCGTGGGCCTGGCCGGTGAGCTGGGCGCGGGCATTACGCTGGTATCGGAGAGTTTGCCCAAGGAAAAGCGCGGCTACGGCACCATGGTGGTGGCCGGGGTAGGGGTGTCGGGGGCGATGGTAGCCTACTGGGTGGGCCAGACCTTTGGCTGGCGCAATGCCTATTTCATTGGCGGCGGGCTGGGCCTGGCCTTGCTGGCGTTGCGGGCGGGCGTGTTCGAGTCGGGCATGTTTGAGCAAACCAAGCGCACCGACGTGGCGCGAGGCAACTTCCTGAGCCTTTTCACCAACGGTGCCCGGCTGGGCAAGTACCTGCGCTGCCTGCTGCTGGGCGCACCGCTGTGGTTTCTGGTGGGCATTCTCATTACGCTCGCGCCCGAATTCGGCAAAGAGTTCGGGGTGCAGGGGCCGGTTACGGGCGGCTTGAGCATTTTCTGGTGCTACTTCGGCCTCACGCTGGGCGACTTTTCCAGCGGGGCACTGAGCCAGGTGCTGCACAGCCGCAACCGCACGCTGCAAGGCTTCATCGCCGCTTCGGCCGTGATGGTGGCGGTGTATCTGCTGGGTTTGCACGGGGCTAGCACCACTACGTTCTATGGCGTCTGCTTCCTCATCGGCTGCGCGGCGGGCTTCTGGGCGCTGTTCGTAACGGTGGCGGCCGAGCAGTTTGGTACCAACCTGCGGGCCACGGTGGCTACTACGGTGCCCAATTTTTCGCGTGGGGCGCTGGTCATTATTGCGCCCACCTACAAGGCTCTCGCGGCCCTGCCCGCGCTGGGCAAGGCGGGCAGCGCCGGGCTCATTGGCGCGGTGCTGCTGGCCCTGGCGTTTTTCAGTGCCAGCACCCTGCCCGAAACCTACGCCAAAGACCTCGACTACGTGGAAGAATGAGCGGTTGTGCTTAAGGAAAAGAACGTCATGCTGAACAAAGTGAAGCATCTCGCTCGCCGACTAATTCAATCGTTCGATGAAGCGAGCGAGATGCTTCACTTTGTTCAGCATGACGTTCTTTTAGGTTCGTTTACCTATGACTGAGAACTCACATCCCCCCAACTTCTCCCACTCTGCCCATTATGGAACAAACTTCCGATACCCTAGTAACCCACGACAACAACCACGTCGATACCAAAACCATCTGGCAGGTAATTACTGCCTCCTCGGTCGGTACTGTCATTGAGTGGTACGATTTCTACATCTTCGGCTCGCTGGCGGCCATCATCGGGCCGGTGCTGTTTGGCTACTCGGGCAAACTCGAGGACAAGCTGCTGGGGGCGCTGGCCGTGTTTGGGGCGGGCTTCGTAGTGCGGCCATTCGGGGCGGTGTTCTTCGGCCGCCTAGGCGACATGATTGGCCGCAAATACACGTTTCTGGTAACGCTGATGATGATGGGCGGGGCCACCGTGGCCACGGGCCTGGTGCCAGGCTACGAAACCATCGGCATAGCCGCCCCCATTATCGTGGTGGTGCTGCGGCTGCTGCAGGGCCTGGCGCTGGGCGGCGAGTACGGCGGCGCAGCCACCTACGTAGCCGAGTACGCCCCCGATAAGCAGCGCGGCTACTACACCAGTTTTATTCAGCTCACGGCCACGGCGGGGCTCATTTTGAGCATTCTGGTAATTGTGCTCACCAAAAAAGCAATGTCCGATGCCGACTTCAAAGTCTGGGGCTGGCGCATTCCGTTTCTGCTGTCGGGGGTGCTGCTGGTGGCCTCATATTACATCCGCCAGCGCCTGCACGAGTCGCCGCTGTTTGCCAAAGCCAAGGCCGAGGGCAAAACCAGCCGCAACCCCATTGCCGAGTCGTTTGGCAACCCCGAAAACCGCCGCCTGGTGCTTATTGCCCTCTTTGGGGCCACCATGGGGCAGGGCGTGGTGTTCTACACCAGCCAGTTCTACGCCTATTCCTTCATGCAGAATACGCTCCGGCTGAGCCTCGAAAAAGCGAGTATCGTGCTGGTGGTGAGCATGGTACTGGCCACGCCGCTGTTCGTCTACTTCGGCTCGCTTTCCGACCGCATCGGGCGCAAGCGCATTATCATGGCCGGGCTGCTGTGCGCCGCGCTCTTCACCCTGCCCCTGTTTGCGGGCCTGCAAGCCTACGCCGGCCCCCTCACCGAAACCGCGCCCGCCACCACCGATGCCGCCGGCCACGCCGTAGAGGCCATCAAGCAAGCCCTCACCCCGAGCCTGCTCCCCATGATTGGGCTCACGTTCTGCCTGGTTTTGTTCGTGACGATGGTCTACGGCCCCATTGCCGCCTACCTCGTCGAGCTGTTCCCCACCAAAGTGCGCTACACCTCGCTTTCGGTGCCTTACCACATCGGCAACGGCATTTTCGGCGGCTTCGTACCGCTGCTGGCTACCTCCATCGGGGCCTGGGCCAAGCACCAGCCCGTGGGCTCGTTTGCCCAAGAGCACGCCACGCTGGCGGGCCTGGTGTACCCGGTGGCTATTGCGTTGGTGTGCTGGGTAGTCGGCTCGGCGCTGATGCGCGACGTGCGTGATGTGCGCATTATGGATTGAAATATCGCGCTTACGACACCTCACGATTACCTCACCCCCTAGCCCCCTCTCCCGTGGAGAGGGGAACTAGTACTAGTTTTTAGCTCTAGAATTAGAAATTAGTTCCCCCTCTTTTTTGGAGAGGGGGCTAGGGGGTGAGGTGTCGTGAGGTGACGCAAAGGGCAACCCCCTAACCTCTACTTCCTACCAAAAACCAATGTCCGCCATCCGTACCCGCACCCTCGAAGAATATCACGCCGATTACCAGCGCGCCGCCGAAAACCCCGATGCCTTCTGGGCCGAAGCGGCCGAGCCCTTTACCTGGTATAAAAAGTGGGATACCGTGCGCGGCGGCGAGTTTTCGCCGGCCGGCACCAGCACCTGGTACGCCGGGGCCTCGCTCAACCTCACCGAGAACTGCCTCGACCGCCACCTGGCCAGCCGGGGCAATAAGCTGGCCATCATCTTCGAGCCCAACGACCCCAAAACCCGCCACCTGCGCCTTACCTACCGCGAGCTGCACACGCAGGTGTGCCAGTTTGCCAACGTGCTGAAAAAGAACGGCGTGCAAAAAGGCGACCGCGTGGTGCTCTACCTGCCCATGATACCGCAGCTGGCCGTGGCGGTGCTGGCCTGCGCTCGCATTGGGGCGGTGCATTCGGTGGTATTTGCGGGCTTCTCGGCCTCCGCCATCGCCGACCGCGTCAACGATGCGCAGGCTACCTGCGTGCTCACGGCCGACGGCCTGAACCGGGGCGCCAAGCAGATTCCGGTGAAGGGCGTGGTCGATGAGGCCTTGCAAAGCTGCCCCTCGGTGCGGCGCGTTATTGTGGTGGAGCATACCGGCTGGCCGGTGCAAATGCAGGAAGGCCGCGATGCCTGGTACCACGACGAGGTACTGGATGTGGCCAAAACCTGCGCCCCCGAGCCGATGGCGGCCGAAGACCCGCTTTTTATTCTCTACACCAGCGGCAGCACCGGCAAGCCCAAAGGCGTAGTACACACACAGGCCGGCTACATGGTGTGGGCCGATTACACCTTCCGCAACGTGTTTCAGGTAGCGGAAAGCGACGTATTCTGGTGCACGGCCGACATCGGCTGGGTCACGGGCCACACCTACGGGCTGTATGGGCCGCTGCTGGCGGGCAGCACCACGCTGCTCTTTGAGGGCGTGCCCACGTTTCCCTCACCGGGCCGCTTCTGGGAGGTGATTGACAAGCACCACGTTACTATTTTCTACACCGCGCCCACGGCCATCCGCTCACTCATGGCGCAGTCCGTCGACCACGTGCTGGCGTATTCGCTCAGCAGCCTGCGGGTGCTGGGCTCGGTGGGTGAGCCCATAAACGAAGAAGCCTGGCACTGGTACGACCAGCACGTGGGTAAAGGCCGCTGCCCCATCGTGGATACCTGGTGGCAAACCGAAACCGGTGGCATCCTCATTTCGGCGCTGGCCGGCATCACGCCCTCCGTGCCCGCCCGCGCCGGCCTGCCGCTGCCAGGGGTGCAGCCCGTGCTGCTGGCGCAGGATGGCACCGAAATCGAGGGCAACGACCAGGAAGGCTACCTGGCCATAAAGGCGAGTTGGCCGGGCATCATCCGCACCACCTGGGGCGACCACGAGCGCGCCCGCCAAACGTATTTTCAGCCCTACCCCGGCTACTACTTCACCGGCGACGGCGCCCGGCGCGACGAGCAGGGCCTCTACCGCATTATCGGCCGCGTCGATGACGTCATCAACGTGAGCGGCCATCGCTTCGGCACCGCCGAAATCGAGAACGCCATCAACCAAAGCGAGTACGTGGTGGAAAGCGCCGTGGTGGGCTACCCCCACGACGTGAAGGGCCAGGGCATCTACGCCTACGTCATTTGCCAGCACGGCCTGCCCACCACCGACCTGGAGGTGCAGCGCACCGAAGCCAGCATCATCGAAGCCGTAGTGGCCGCCATCGGCCGCATCGCCAAGCCCGATAAAATCCAGCTGGTGAGTGGCTTGCCCAAAACCCGCTCCGGCAAAATCATGCGCCGGATATTGCGCAAAGTGGCTGAGGGCGAAACGTCAAATCTGGGCGATACGACCACGCTGCTCGACCCGCTGGTGGTGGAGGAGATTGTGGCGGGGCGGAAGTAGTATGCCGCCATTTAGCATTGAGCCATTGAAAGTAGATTTATACATGGAGTAGGCCCCCATGACCCCACAACAGGAGGCGGAATTTAGCGCCTTTATTGCCCAACGAAAAAAGCTACCTACCGCTCACCAAAAAGTTGCTGCACGCCGCGCCGATACCAAAAAGCAAAATGTAGCAGCTTAAGTAACCACTCAGCCTTTTCACAACACCGCCCCGCACTGCTGCCAGTGCGGGGCGGTGTTGTGAAAAATAGCCCGATTAAAACCCGAAGAGCATAATTCCAACGCTCATCATGTGGGTTTTAGGTCCCTGGCCGGACTCGAACAGTTCATTGAAGTTGTAGCGGGCGATGAAGCGCAGGCCGATAAAGCCCAATTCGGCCTGTGCTCCGTACTGAAAATCATTGACGTGCAGCTTGCCCTCTTCCAGGCTTTCGAGGTCGTTGTCGTTGCCGGCCACGTTGTAGCGGGTCTGGATGGAGCTGTGGAGGCGCACGCCCACGAAGCCCCCTAGGCCGGCAGTTAGCGTCCGTTTCTGGCGTTTGTCGAGCAGCTTTAGCTCGGCCATGATGGGTAGGTTGAGCGTGGTGACGAGCAGACGCGAGTAGTCTACCTGCATATTGCTGGGCGTTGCCACCGAAGTGGTGCGGGCGCTATTGGTAGTCCAGATGTGACTACTGGGCAGGTGGAAGTCACTGAAAATAAAATCCGGCCCCACGGTGAGGCCCAGGCGGCTTTGCTTGGTGTAGTGCAGCGGTTGCACGTAGTGCAGCCCAAAATTAAAATAACCGGAGCTTTTGGTGTACAGGTTAGGCACCTCCGGGTCGTTGTGGTTGGCGTTGTTGGTAAAAAAGCTGAGGCCATAGTCGAAGCAAAACTTCACGATGTGCCGGTCGGCCCCGTAGCTGTGGCGGGCCGAGTCGGCCGAAGCTACCTCGCCAGCGCGGTTTTTTTTACTCCGGATAATGATTACGCGGTCCTCATCATCCCGGCCAACGCTCACGCGAGGTTTGACTTCGTGGCCCACTTCCACATCGGTCGAGCGGCTGCCTTGCGGCTGGCGGGTCGTCACCCGAATCTGGTCGGGGAGGCCCTGGCCGGGGTGGTCCTTGTCGGGGTAAAATTGTCGCGTCACCTGGTCGCCGTTGGCCGTTTTAGCGGCCTCATCGGTTTGCTTGATGTAGCCGCCGAGGCGGGCCACCAGCGAGTCGAGGTGGTACTGCGGCAGTTGGCGCAGCTGCTGGGCATCGCGCACCATGAGCATCATCACGGCCTGGTTGGGTAGCTTCACCACGATGGTGTCAGTGGGAGCGAGGGTCTGGGCCTGGGCGGTAGAAACGGCAGCCAGAGCGAGGAAAGCGGTGGAGAGCAGAAACGGTTTCATAAGGCAATAAGGGAGTGTAAAACGGCGTAAAAGCCGTTTTCAGGGTGGAAAAGCAGTTTTGGGAAAGCGTAAGCTGAGCGCTTACAGCGAGATGGCTTTCGCCAGCATCCGGCTGCCAATGCGGGTTTGCACATGCAGCGTATCGGGCAAGCCGGCCGCATCGGCCAGGCTCACTTGCTCGCCCTGGGCCAGGCGGCCGGCCTGCCGCAGCAGGCCGCCCAGCCGCGACCGGGAGCGGCGAGCCGGGGCCGGCTCGGTATTGGTGGCAGCTACCACGGCGGGGGCCGGGCTGGCTGCCGGGCGGCTATGGCGCCGCACTTCTACCTCAATTATCTGGAGCGTGGTTGTCGCCACCAGCGTTGGGGTCGGAGCAGGCGCTACGGGTAGCGCAGGCTGGCTGGCCGGGGTGTTCCGCCCCCCGGCGTGGGCCAGTTGGGTAGCAGTCGCGTCCGGCTGCTGCCCCTGTGGGTGAGAGCGGGCCCTAGCTGGCGTTGTCGTGGCGGGGCGACGCGGCCGGGTAGTACTGGCTATCGGGGTGTTAGATGTAGCAGAGTGAGGAGCGGTTGCCTGGGTTGCCGAAATTTCCTGGTTTTTTTCGGGAGCGGCTAGTGCCAGTGCTGTAGTAGGGCTGCTAGCTGCTTGGGTAGCAGGTAGCAGCTGCGGGTTGCTGGCTGGCTGCGGCTGGGTGGCGTTTGCTTCTATCGTCACGATGTCGCCTACCGGGTGGCCTAGGAAGCCCCCGCGCCAGAGTCCGCCGCCCAGCAGGGCAAACAGCAACAAGGCGGCCGCCGCAAACTGCCACCATGCCACCACGGGCCGTCGGCGGCGCGGGCGCGGGCGCAGGTGCTCGTCCTCCAGGCGCTCCCACACCTCGCGCCGGGGCGGCGTGGCGTAGTCGCCCAGTCCGGCCCGAAACTGCGCGTCGAGCGGCTCGTCGGCGGCGTTGGGCTGCGCCTGTTGCAGCCGCGCCCACAGGTCCTCGCCGGGGGGCGTGGCGTGGTCGGCAAGCTTCTGGCGAAACAGGTCGTCGAGGTTATCGGACATGGGAGAGCGGTTACTTAAAAGTTATACGTGGGTTTGGCCAAGCGGGCGGTGGCGCTGCTGCCGGTTAGGCGGCGTTGTAGCAGCGCCCGCGCCTTGCTGAGCTGCGACTTGCTGGTGCCTTCCGTGATGCCGAGCGTTTCGGCTATTTCCTGGTGCGAGTAGCCTTCCAAGGCGTAGAGGTTGAAGACGGTGCGGTAGCCGGTAGGCAGCTCCTGCAATAGGGCCAGCAAATCTTCGGCTTGCAGCTCCATCTCGGCGGTGGCGGGGGTGGCGGCCAGGTTTTCGGGCTGCGCAAAGTCCTCGAACGAGAGGTGCAGCGGCTCGCGGCGGCGCAGCTCCATCAGGGCCTCGTTGACCATGATGCGGCGTATCCAGCCCTCGAAGGAGCCCTCTTGCCGGAACGTGGGCAAGGCCCGAAATACCTTGGCAAAGCCCAGCAGCAGGGCTTCTTCGGCATCTTCGGGGCGCTTGAGGTAGCGGCGGCACACGGTGAGCATCAGCCCTGCAAACTGGTTGTAGAGCTGGCGCTGGGCGCGGGGGTCGCCCCGCAGGCAGGTGGCAATGAGGTCGGGCTCGGTCACGGGGCGGTAGATGCGCGCAAGGGCAGCGGGGTTGCCTGGGCGGCGCTAAGTTTTCGGCGGCCGGGCTATTTCACCACAATCACCGGCTGCTCGGAGTAGCGGTAGCCATAAAATTTCCCGTACCGGGCGCGGTTTTGCCGGATGGTCAGGGCTGTATCGAGCACCAGGCCAGTGGGCCGCACTTCGTAGTAAAGCACTGGGTTATAGGTCTGGCGGTGGTGGCCCTGCTCGTCTGTCCAGTGCTCGCCGTAGTCGGCATAGCCGCTATATTCCAGCCGGGCATCCTGGTCCAGATTTTTGGCCGGGCCATCGAAAGCCGTCAGCGTATCAAGGTGCGTAACCTGCTGGCCTTCGATACGAAAGCGGCGTACCTGGTCGCGGCCAGGCCGGTTGCTATACGCCAGAAGTAGCTCGCCCGCACCAGCTCCGGCGGGCACCCACAGCGGATATAGCGTCTTGGTCTGCGGCTCGGAGTAGGCCGAGTAGGCCAGGCCATCGGTGGTAGTGTCTTGGAAAATAACGTGCCGGTTGCGTTCAATGGTGAGTACCAACCGCTGGTCCAGCGCCTGCCCGATAGCAGTATCGGTGGGGGAGGCCGGTGCGATGCGCACTACCAGGCCGGGGGCTACCATCCTGGCAGTGGCGAGCGGCGTGGGTGGAGCGGGGGCGGCAGCAGCCTGAGTGGGGCGGCTTGTGAGCGGCTCGTGGCTGGCCGGTTTGCGCTCGCAAGCCACGAGCAGCAGGCAAGTGGCTATAAATAAATTGCCAGGTTTGGGAAGAGGTAGCATAGAAACAAACGCCGCCAGAGTAATGACTACTTGCCAGCCGCTCAGTCGTACTGTGCCCGGTAGAAGCGGTGGGTGCTGTCGAGCGTAATGGAGTTATCCTTAAACCAGGTAACAAACGCCGACCATTTGCCGGGGTTAGCTTTCTCCCATTCGGTAAATACCTGCTCGTCGCCCATCATCAGCAGCCAGTGGTTGTAGGCTTCAAGGTGGCCAAGCTGCTCGATTTTCTGCTGGTACTCGAATAAAACGTTAGGTGTCTTTTTGCTGGCGGGCAGGCGGTAATAGTTAGTTAAAAAATTCGTCCGAATTCTATTCAGCGAATTAGCGTCAATAGCTGTCTCGCCGATAATGGACATCATCAGTATCGGCTCGTAAATCAGGCCGCCAAAAGGTAATTTCAGGTCCTTGCCCTTCTTCAGGTTGTCAACGCTTAGTACGCTGTTCTTGCTGAAACTTACGGCTACCGTGTCTTTGCCCTGAAATTTAATCTCGCTCTTGTAGGTATCGTACAGCAGCTTACTAATTTCGGCGGTGCGCGGGCTGTTGCGCTCCAGGTTCATAAACAGTTCGCCGTAAATCATGCCCCACACTTCCTCCGAGGAACTGCAAAACAGCTTGGCGGCCCAGTAATAGTTAGACGCAAACCCAGGGTCAACCTTGATGCCGCTCTCATAATAGCTGAGGGCTTTGTTGTACTCCTTCTTGCCCATGTACACAATGCCGGTTTCCAGGTGCAGCCGCCCCGAATTCGGGAATTTGTGCAATCCTGCTTCGTAGGTGGCCAAGGCTTTGCCAGAGTTGCCGGTGTTGTCGTACACATTGCCCAGCAGCTCGAAGGTGTGCTCGTCAGCATCGGGCCGCTTGGTGAGGGGCTCCAGCAGCTCCTGCGCCTTGGTGTACTGCTTTTGCTGGTAATAGGCGTAGCTCAACTCGTAGGGATACACCGATTTTTGCGGGTCGAGCACACGGGCTTCCTGAAAGAGCTTAACGGCCTCTTCGAAGTGGCCTTCATCCACCAGCTTCACGGCAGCTACGCCTTTGGCATGGGCTTCGTCTTCGGCGTTTTGGGCCAGGGCCGGCGCGCTGCCCGCTAGTGCCAGCAGCACCCCCGTGATGCGGAGAATGTTTTTCATAAGTGAAGGACGAGACTGCCAAGATACAGAGTGTAACTGCTGTTATGTCGTGGGGGGTCGCCCTCCGCGTTGCGCCTCACCTCTTGGCCGCAGCGCTGTTAAGTTCTAGCGTGGTCGCCCTCCGCGTTCACCTCACCCCCTAGCCCCCTCTCCGAAAAGGAGAGGGGGAACTAGTTTCTAGTACTAGAATGGAGCTAAAAACTAGAACTAAAGCTAGTTCCCCCTCTCCTTTTCGGAGAGGGGGCTAGGGGGTGAGGTGAACGCGGAGGGCGACCACGCTAGAACTTAACAGCGCTGCGGCCAAGAGGTGAGGCGCAACGCGGAGGGTGCCCCCCCACGACGTAACAGTTAATACACCACCGTCAGCGAGCCCGTGTAGGCGTTGCCGGTGGGCAGCGTAATAAGGTAGTAGTACGTGCCCAGCGGCATCGACTGGCCGTGGATAGTACCGCTCCACTCGTTGCCGGGGCCGTAGCCAGTGGTTTCAAAAAGCTTGCTGCCCCAGCGGTTGAAGATGGTGACGTGGTTGTTGGGGTAGTCGCTGAGGTGGTCAATGTGCCAAGTGTCGTCGTTGCCGTCGCCGTTGGGGCTGAAGGCGTTCGGGATGCGCAGGCGCGGTACCACTGTCACCGTCACCTGGCTGCTGCTGGCGCAGCCGCCCGTACCGGCGGAGAGCGTATAGGTAGTAGTTACCAGGGGTGCGGCAATGGGGTGCAGGAAGTCGTTGTTGACGAAGGTGAGGCCCGTGCTGGGCGTCCAGGTCACGGGGTAGGTGCCGTTGGCCTGCCCGTCGAGCGTCACCTGCCCGCCTTCCGTCACGTCCTTATCCGGCCCCGCGCTGATAACCACCAGCGGGCTGATGGCCACCGGCACCGCGTTGGAGGTAGCCGTAGCCGGCTGGCTGCAGCTCGTCACGGTCTTGAGCACCAGGGTGATTATCTGCCCGTCGCGCAGGGTAGCGCTGGTGTAGGTAGTCCCCGTGGCCCCCGCAATAGCCACCCCATTCAGCTGCCACTGGTACTGCGGGCTCGTTCCGGCATTACTTACCTGGTCGATGCTGAACGTGAGCGGCGTGCCCGCGCACACCGGCAAGGCTGGCTGCACCACAATGCTTACCGTCGGGGCTGGCGCAGTAGTCAGGCTAATGACGACGGTAGCCGTAGCTGCGCCGCTGCTGCAGAAGCCCGCCGTGGGCGTAACCACCACTTTCACCTGGTCGCCATTGGCCAGCGTGCTGCTGGTGAAGGTGGGGCTGGTGCTCACCGACACGTTATTAACCAGCCAGTTATACGTCGGGGTTGGGCCGGCATTGGTCACCACGGGCGCGAATGTAATGGCCGTGCCGGGGCACTGCGCCGGGGGCGTAGCCAGCGTGACGGTCGTAGTCAACACCGGCGTCACGGTTATCGTCACCACGTTGGTCGGCGCACCCGCGCAAACCCCCGCCTGCACCTGGCGGCGGAAGTAAGTCGTCACAGATAAGGCGCCCGGCACATACGTGGCCGTCGTGGCTCCGCTGATGGCCTTCCAGGTGATGTTGTCCGTCGAAGACTCCCACTGGTAGGCGTAGGTACCCGTGCCCCCGCTGGCCGCCGTGAGGCTGGTAAGCGGCGCGGGCGTGGCTCCCGTGCAAAGGGTTTGGTCGGTGCCGATGCTCCCCGGCACAATAAGGGGCTGCACGGTTATCGTCACCACGTTGGTCGGTGCGCCCGCGCAAACCCCCGCCTGCACCTGGCGGCGGAAGTAGGTCGTCACATTCAAAGCGCCTGGCGCATACGTGGCGGCCGTAGCCCCGCTCACGGGCGTCCAGGTAAGCTGGTCGGTCGAGGATTCCCACTGGTAGGCGTAGGTGCCGCTGCCACCGCTGGCCGCCGTGCTGGTGAGCGCAGTCGGCACCGTGCCCGCACAAATAGTCTGGTCGGCCGCAATGCTGCCCGGCACAATAGCGGGCTGCACCGTTATCGTCACTACATTGGTGGGGGCGGTGCCGCAGGTACCGGCCTGGTCCTGGCGACGGAAATAGGTGGTGACGCTCAAATTGCCGGGCGAATAGGTCGCCGCCGTAGCCCCGCTAATAGCCATCCAGTTGAGGTTATCCAAAGAAGACTCCCACTGATACGCCGTGCCGCTGCCCGTACTGCCGCTGCTGGTAAGCGGCGCGGGGGCCGTGCCCGCGCAGATGGTCTGGTCGGCCGCAATGCTGCCCGCTACCACAGTCGGCAGCACGGTTATCGTCACCACGTTGGTAACCACGGCTGCACAAACCCCCGACTGTACCAGCAAATGGAAATAAGTCGTCGCGCTCAAAGCCCCCGGCGCGTAGGTAGCGGCCGTAGCACCACTGATGGGCGTCCAGGTGGTGTTATCCGGGGAAGACTCCCACTGGTAGGTATACGTGCCCGTGCCCCCGCTGGCCGCTGTGCTGGTGAGCGCAACCGGCGTAGCGCCCGCGCAAATAGTCTGGTCGGCCCCGATAGTGCCGGGCACTACAGCAGGCTGCACCGTGAGCGTGACGACGTTGCTATAAGCCGTAGCGCAAGTGCCCGACTGAGCCTGGCGGCGGAAATAGGTCGTCACCGGTAGCACGCCCGGCGCGTACGTGGCCAGCGTAGCCCCGGTAATGGGCGTCCAGGTAATATTGTCGGTTGAAGCTTCCCACTGGTAGGTGTAGGTGCCCGTGCCGCCACTGGCGGCGGCCGTTTCGGTGAGCGGGGCCGGGGTGGAGCCGGCGCACAGCGTCTGGTCGGTGCCGATGCTGCCGGGCGTCACGGCCACGGCGGTGATGGGGATGGTGTAGGTGGCGGTGTTAATCGACAAGCCGCCGTTATTGTCGGTGGCGGTGTAGGTAAATGTGGCGCTGCCACTGGTGCAGCCGCTCGCTGGCGTGTACGTAAGCGGGGCACTGGTGAGGCCCCCCGTGCTGCTCACCGGAATCTGCTGGCCCAAAGTCACGGCCACGCCATTGTAGAGGAGCGTGCCCGTGGTGGGCAGGGTAGAAATGGTAAAGTAGGCTACCTGCACCCCAATGCTGGCTCCCACGTTGAGCGTGGCACTCAGGGGCTGGATGGCCGCCGCCGTGCTGCCCGCATTAATGGCAGTGGTGGTGAGGGCATCGGCAGTCAGGTTGGTGGCGCAGGTACCGAAATACACATCGTCGATGCCGAAGTCGTTGCCCCCGGGCGACTTGTTAAGGTCCCGGATTTCGACCACTACCTGCCAGCCGGCGGCGGGGCCCGGCCCGGAGAAGTACAAATCGGAAAGCTGCACGTACTGGTTGGAAGTGGTGGGCAGCGTGGTAATAACGGAGGTTGATTTGCCATCGACTACCAGCCCTAGCTGCGCCGGGCTGCTGGGCGTGCAGGTAGTGGCGTAGGCCGAAATCGTATAGAAGCGGTTGGGCAGCACCGTCACGGTTTGGGCGTATACCGACTGCAAAGCGGCGGCCCCGTTCACCGTCATGAAATTGTCGCCCGCCCCGGTGCGGCCTGTGCCCACAAAAGCCGGATGGTAGAGCGAAGCATTGCTGGTGATGGCGTAGGTGCCCTCAACGTAGAGGCTCGGGGTGGAGCTGGGCGTCGGCACATACGTGTAGCCCGACGTGAACCCGGTATTGCCGAGCGTGAAGCTAGGATTCACCAGCAGGTTGGGGCCAGTGCCCTGGGTACAAGCCAGATTGGGGTTGTAGATATTGAGAAATACCGTCGAAACGTTAGAGCAGTTGGTGCCGCCCCGCGGCTGGCAAATCTGGTACGTAAAGGTGTCGGACCCAAAGTAGCCGTTGACCGGGGTATAGGTATAGCTGCCGTCTAGGTTGAGGCTAAGGCTGCCGTGGGCCGGGAGCGTCACCAGGTACACCCCGAAGGCGGTAGAGGCCACGTTGTCCAGGTTTTCGTCGTTTATAATCACGTTGCCCGACTTGGTGGTTCGGGTCGGCACCTGGTTACTATCGTCGTGCGTCACGAAGCGGCTTTGCGCCATTGCGGCCGTAGCTAGCAGCTGTAGCAGCCCCAAAAGCAGCCCAGCCGCCCGCCAGCGGCGCGGCAGCCACGCCAACGGGGAAAAAGCAGCACGTTCAGCCGAAGGTAAGTTTTTATTCATAATAAGGTATAGAAGAGAGCAGCGTACAGAAGTCCCAAAATTAACCCGATTTTCCACTGAATACACCGTGTGGGTTGGCAATATTTTATCCTGTACTACGGTGAGTGCCAGTTGGGTGCCAATAAAGTGCAACTCGTCTCAGTCTGCGGCCATAAGCTGTGGAGATACCAGTTCCTAACAAAAAACAAAGCCCCCAGAGCCGTCGGCACGACGGCCTGGGGACTTTGTTATAATCAGGGGCTACCCGTAGTGGTTTTGGGCTACTTCTCGTACTGGCCCAGGCTCAGCAGCACCAGCGTGCAAGCTTCTTCGGTAAGGATGCCGGCGGCCTGCGCTTTTTGCTCCAGCTCTGGGTTTTCGGTACCGGGGTTGAAAATGATGCGCCGGGGCTTTAGCCCCAGCAGGTACTCATACCAGCCGGGCTGGTTTTGGGGCCCTACGTAGAGCGTAATAGTATCTACATCGGCCTCCTGCGGCCGGTCGGTGCGGATGGGCAGGCCCGCTACCTGGCCCTGCCGAATACCCACCGGCACTACTTCGTGGCCGTGGTTTTTGAGTTGGTGCACTGCCTGGTAGGCGTAACGGCTGGGATTATCGGTGGCTCCGAGAACAAGGGTTTTCATAAATCACGGATTACGCGGATTTTAACGGATTTCACGGATTTCGTGGACGGCCGCACTACGATTTACGATTTTTTGAGTTTTGTGATGCGCCGTCCACAAAATCCGTGAAATCCGTTAAAATCCGCGTAATCCGTGATTCACGGCTTCTGCTACGCGCTCGCCGTCCATTGCGGCACTTACGATGCCGCCAGCGTAGCCCGCGCCCTCGCCGCATGGGAATAGGCCAGCTACTACCGGGTGGCGCAGGGTATGGTTGTCGCGCGGGACGCGTACTGGGGCCGAAGTGCGGCTTTCTACGCCCACAATCTGGGCGGCGTTGGTGGCAAAGCCGGGGATTTTGCGGCCAAAGGCGCGGAAGCCCTGCCGCAGCCGCTCGCTGAGGGCGGGGCCGAGCACGGCATCCAGCTCCACGCTGGTGAGGCCGGGCTGGTAGGAGGTTTCGAGCAGGGTGGGCGAGAGCTTCTTTTGCAGAAAGTCGCCAAGGCGCTGGGCGGGCGCCAGCTGGGTGCTGCCCGCCAGGCGGCAGGCCGCCTGCTCGATGGCCTGCTGGAAGCGCAGGCCCGCCAGCGGGCCGTGCCGGGCCACATCCACATCGGCCAATTCCATGGCGGCCACGATGCCGGAGTTGGCAAAGCGCGAGTCGCGGCGGCTCGGGCTCATGCCGTTCACTACCACCTCGCCGGGGGCCGTAGCGGCCGGCACAATGAAGCCACCGGGACACATGCAAAACGAAAACACGCCGCGCTGCGCATCGCGCACCTGCGTTTGCTCTACCAGCGCGTAGCTCGCGGCCGGCAAAATGCCCCGCTCCGGCCGCCCGTACTGGGCCTGGTCGATGAGGCTTTGGGGGTGCTCGACGCGCACGCCCAGCGCAAACGGCTTGGCTTCAATAAGTACCCCGCGCCGATGCAGCAACTCGTAGATATCCCGCGCCGAGTGCCCGGTTGCCAGGATGGTAGCCTCCGCTTCCAAGGCTTCGCCGGTGTGCGTGACTACGCCGCGCAAGTGGTTGTTTTCAAGGATAAAATCCGTCACCCGCGTCTCAAACCGCACTTCGCCGCCGGCTTCGAGTATGGCGTCGCGCAGGCTCTGCACCACGGCGGGTAGCTTGTTGGTGCCGATGTGGGGGTGGGCATCCACCAGAATATCGGGCGTGGCCCCGTGCTGCACCAGCCGCCGCAGAATGCGCCCTACATCGCCGCGCTTGGTGGCGCGGGTGTAAAGCTTGCCATCGGAGTAGGTGCCCGCGCCGCCTTCGCCGAAGCAGTAGTTCGAGTCGGGGTCTACGACGTGGTCTTTGTTTAGGGCGGCCAGGTCGCGGCGGCGGGTGCGCACATCCTTGCCCCGCTCCAGCACTATCGGCTTCATCCCCAACTCGATGCAGCGCAGGGCCGCAAACAGCCCTGCTGGTCCCGCGCCTACTACCAGCACCCGGCGCGGGGCGGCGCGCACGTTGGGGTAGCTAAACCACGGCCCCAGCAGCTCGCGGGCGGGGGCCGGCTCGGTGCGCAGGTACACGTCGGCCCGCAGGCGCACCAGCGGCTGCCGCCCCCGCGCATCGAGCGAGCGCTTGCGGATATGCACGAAATCAGCGTCGCCGGGGTGCAGGCCAGCGGCAGTGAGGATGGCTTCGTAACGGGCCAATTCGTCGTAGGCCACTTCAGGAGCGAGGGCCAGGTCTAGTTCGTAGGGCATGGGGGAGGGCGAACGGGAGTTAACCGCTAAACCGGGAGCAAATTTACGGGTTGGGGATAGATACTTGACTGCTGCCTGCTTGTGATGTATACTTGCCGTTGCTATACCAGCAGTGGGATGATGTTACGGCTACTGGTAGAGTTTACAAAGGGTAGTGGATGCCGCATAACATGTTAGACTAAAGCATATTATGAAATCAATAAAATTTACTGCGATAATAATTTGCATTTCATTTTTAGGATGTAAAGTTCCTCAAAACGAAATAGACAGCCATTCTTTTGCAATTGTAAAAGACAGTCAAGCCTATGTAAGTGACAAGGATTCAACTACAATGTCAGTTGCCCCAAAAGGCTTGGAGAATTTCAAAACTTACACAACTATCGAGGACGCAAAAAAAAGTCCTGATGATGTTTTTATTCTGGATTTATCTTCCCAGTCACTAACCGAGGTTCCAAGTGAAATTAAAAATTTTAAAAACCTGAAATCTTTGAATTTAGCGTTTAATGATGTGAAAGTACTCCCTGATTGGGTTGGTGAGATTGACAAATTAATCGAGCTGAATTTGAGTTGGAACGAATTAACTTATCTGCCGAAATCCATTGTGCATCTAAAAAATCTTACCCATTTATCCCTGGAAATGAACCAGATAGAGGAGCTGCCCAATGAGTTAGGGGAATTGGCTAGCCTTACTGTTTTTAAGTGTTCTAACAATAAGTTATCTGAATTTCCTAAGTCAGTGGGGAATTTGAAACAGCTTTATTTTTTGGAGGCTTATAGCAACGATTTGAAATTGATTCCCGAAGAAATGGCTCAATGTGCTAATCTCGTCAATTTTAATGTGTCTTACAACAAATTAACGCGACTTCCAGATAGTCTTGGGGGGCTTAAAAAATTGAATTGGTTGTACTTTGATGAAAATCAACTTGAAGATTTGCCAAGTTCATTTGCCGAATTGTCGGGTCTCCGTTATTTAGGTTTTGATGATAATAAAATCAAGAGCTTACCAAATGATTTTGGAAAATTAAAACAGCTTGTAGGGCTTGCAATGAATAAAAATAAGCTAAAAACATTGCCCGATTCCTTTTATGAAATGAGTTCTCTCCAAGATATTCACCTGGAAAATAACAAACTGAGTACGAAAGCTAAACGTAGACTGCATAAAGTATTCAGGTCGATACCATTATACCTTTGAAAAAAGCTTTTTACAGCAAGATTTGGCCTAGCAGTAGTTGATGCGTGTGCTCTAGTAGCTGTTCTCAATTGAAAAAAAAGGTTGTCATTGCGAGCAACGCGAAGCAATCGCCCCAGAACAAGTCGCTCTGGTTTCGTTCTGGTGCGATTGCCGCGCTTCGCTCGCAATGACAGACGATTTTCTCTCAATTGAGAACAGCTCCTAGTATGAATCTGTGAATTCAATTGCGTTGTAGCACTCAGCTTCTGTTATTACGTTGGTCTCTGAGCTGCTGTGGCAGTACAAAAGTGGCTGGATAGCTATCTGCCGCTTTCGCTTCCGTTACCTTCGCCCCCATGCCCGCTTCCCCCCTCCGCTCCATTATTTCCGGCTCCATCGGCAACCTCGTGGAATGGTACGACTGGTACGCTTACTCGGCCTTTGCGCTGTATTTCGCGCCCGTATTTTTCCCCGATGACAATGAAACAGCCCAGCTATTAAATACGGCCGCCATTTTCGCCGTGGGTTTTTTGATGCGGCCCATTGGCGCAGCGGTTCTGGGGCGCTATGCCGACCGGCACGGGCGGCGGGCGGCCCTACTGCTCTCGGTGCAGCTGATGGCGGGCGGCTCGCTGCTTATTGCCTGCGCGCCGGGCTACGCCACTATCGGGCTGGGTGCGCCGGCCTTGCTGCTGCTGGCGCGGCTGCTGCAGGGCATCAGCGTGGGCGGCGAGTATGGCACGTCGGCTACCTACCTCTCCGAGATGGCGGGGGCGCAGCACCGGGGCTTTTGGTCGAGCTTTCAGTATCTTACGCTCATGGGCGGGCAACTGCTGGCCCTCATCGTGCAACTGGTGTTGCAGCAGCTTATAACCCCGGCCGAGATGACGGCTTGGGGCTGGCGCATTCCCTTCGTTATTGGGGCTGGCGCGGCACTGGGGGCGCTGCTGCTGCGCCAGCACATGAGCGAAACGGCCGCTTTTGAACGGGAGAAAAGCGTTGATAAGCAAGAAGTAAGCTCTAAAAAGCCTTCAGCATGGCAACAGTTGCGAGCGTACCCCCGCGAAACCATGCTGGTGGTGGGCCTCACGATGGGCGGCACGCTGGCCTTTTATACCTATACCAGTTACGCCCAGAAGTTTCTGGTCAATACCAGCGGTTTCACTAAAGAGCAGGCCACGCTTATTTCGTTCGGCGCTATGGCGGTGGCGCTGTTGTTTCAGCCGCTGCTAGGCGCTATTTCCGATAGGGTAGGGCGGCGGCCGGTGCTGCTGTTTTTTGGCATCGGGGCTACGCTGGGCACGGTGCCGCTGCTGCGCACGCTGGCGCAGGTGCATAGCCCGTGGGCGGCCTGGGGGCTGCTGCTGGCGGCGCTGTTTGTGGTGAGCGGCTACACCAGCATTTCGGCCATCGTGAAAGCGGAGTTGTTTCCGACGCATGTGCGGGCCCTGGGTGTGGGGCTGCCGTTTGCGCTCACGGCGGCGCTTTTCGGCGGCACAGCCGAGTATCTGGCCCTCTATGCCAAGAAGCACGGCGTAGCCGAGTGGTTTTACTGGTACGTCACGGTCTGCGCCTTTATTTCCCTGCTCGTGTACTGGCGCATGGGCGAAACCCGCTCGCGGGGGCACATGGAAGCAGGCGAGGCTACGACTTGAGCGCTCCCGCTTTCCGGCTGGGGAGCGCAGTGCATAGCATTGCGGCAAACTCCCGGTTTAGTCGCTGAATTTCGGGGCGGAAAATGCTCCCAGGACGTACGCAGTCGGCACCCCTGGCGCGGGCCTCTGGCCCGTGACCAGCTTCTGTAGGCCTCTGGCCTACACCCCAGAACGATTTTCGCTCAATTATAGCAGGGGCCAGTGGCCTGTAGCAGGTTGGCAAGGGCCAAAGGCCCGCGCCAGGAGCACCGACTGCGGAAGTCCTGGCTTACCCGCTTGGTGCAATCGCCCCACTCAGGAAAGCGTAAAAAAGAACGTCATGCTGCGTTGCGTGCAGCATGACGTTCTTTTTTAATTCCTTAAAACGCTTACCCCATTGCCGCAGCCACCTGGCTGTTCACGCTCTGGATAAAGGCATCAATCGACATCGAGCCAAGGTCGCCTTCGCCGTGTCGGCGCACGCTCACAAGGTTGTCCTGGGCTTCTTTTTCTCCTACTACCAGCAGGTAGGGCGTTTTGGCCAGCTCCGCATCGCGGATTTTGCGGCCGATGCGCTCGTCGCGGGCGTCCACGGTGCCGCGCAGGTCGGCGGCTTCGAGGGCGGCTTTTACCTGGTAGGCGTAGTCGGCGAATTTATCGGAGATGGGCAGCACCGTGAACTGCTCGGGCGAGAGCCAGAGCGGGAAGTTGCCGGCGGTGTGCTCGATGAGCACGGCCACGAAACGCTCCAGCGAGCCGAACGGGGCGCGGTGAATCATCACCGGGCGGGCGCGAGTGTTGTCGGGCGTCACGTATTCGAGGTCGAAGCGCTCGGGCAGATTGTAGTCGACCTGCACCGTGCCGAGCTGCCAGCGGCGGCCGAGGGCGTCGCGCACCATGAAGTCGAGTTTGGGGCCGTAGAAGGCGGCTTCGCCCAGCTCCGTGACGGTGGTGAGGCCCTTTTCGGCGGCAGCCTGGATGATGGCGTTTTCGGCGATGGTCCAGTTTTCGTCGGTGCCGATGTACTTGGTTTTGTTTTCGGGGTCGCGCAGGCTTACCTGGGCGGTGAAGTCCTCGAAGCCCAGGGCCTTGAAGACGTAGAGCACGAGGTCGACGACCTTTTTGAACTCGTCGATTACCTGGTCGGGGCGGCAGAAAATGTGGGCGTCGTCCTGGGTGAAGCCGCGCACGCGGGTGAGGCCGTGCAGCTCGCCACTTTGCTCGTAGCGGTACACGGTGCCGAACTCGGCGAGGCGCACGGGCAGGTCGCGGTAGCTGCGGGGCTTGGTGCGGTAGATTTCGCAGTGGTGGGGGCAGTTCATCGGCTTGAGGAAGAATTCCTCGCCGGGGTTGGGCGTCTGGATGGGCTGAAACGAGTCGGCGCCGTACTTCTCGTAGTGGCCGCTGGTCACGTACAGCTCCTTGCTGCCGATGTGGGGCGTGACGACGGGCTGGTAGCCGGCCTTCACCTGCGCCTTGCGCAGAAACTGCTCCAGGCGCTCGCGCAGGGCCGTGCCCTTGGGCAGCCACAGGGGCAGGCCCGCGCCCACCCGCTCCGAGAAGGCGAACAGTTCCAGCTCCTTGCCCAGCTTGCGGTGGTCGCGGCGCTTGGCTTCCTCGAGCCGCTGCAGGTACTCTTCCAGCTCCTTGGCCTTGGGGAAGGTGATGCCGTAGAGGCGGGTGAGCTGCTTGTTGTTGGCATCGCCGCGCCAGAACACGCCGCCCACGTTGGTGAGCTTGGCGGCCTTGATGGTGCCGGTGTCGGGGATGTGCGGCCCCCGGCAGAGGTCGGTGAAGTCGCCCTGGGTGTAGAACGTGATGCTGCCATCCTGCAGGCCGTCAATCAGTTCGAGCTTATAGGGGTCCTGCTTCTCGGTGAAGTAGGCAATGGCATCGGCCTTGGAAACTTCGCGGCGCTCGTAGCGGCTTTTCTTCTTGGCCAGCTCCAGCATCTTTTTCTCGATGGCCGGGAAGTCGTCGCTGCTGATGCTGCGGCCGTCGCCCAAATCCACGTCGTAATAGAAGCCGTTTTCCACGGCCGGGCCGATGGCCAGCTTGATGCCGGGGTACAAGGCTTCGAGCGCCTCGGCCATGAGGTGGGCCGAGGAGTGCCAGTAGGTTTGCTTGCCGCCCGCGTCGTTCCAGGTCAGGATTTCGACGCTGGCGTCGTCGGTAAGCGGGCGGTGCAGGTCGCGGATTTCGCCGTTGACCTTCACGGCCAGGGCGTTGCGGGCGAGTCCTTCGCTGATGCCGGCGGCGAGGTCGTAGCCGGTCGTGCCGGGCTCGACCGGGCGGACCGAGCCATCGGGGAGGGTGATATGGAGCATAGGGCGTGGTTTGCGGTAGGCGCAAACTAGGCGCAAGTTACGGCGGGGGTGGGGAGTGGTGGGCCGGGTTATGCTCGTTGCGTTGGCTACTTCAAGCCAAGTTGTTGTGGAGGCAGCGCTTTATTTTTGACCGGCTCGCTTTTCGGGGAGTCTACATATTAAATAAAATAACAATGGATATTACGATTCCCATAACAACAAAAGCAATACCAGTAGCAATAAATTGCGATATATCCCTCTTTGTCAAGCCGTTAGTTTTTACGCGTCGTATAAAAGCAGTATTATCTTTAGAGTAATAGTTAATTATTTTCATTGGATTGAAAATTGCTAGACATCCTATGAATATAAATATCCCACACAGAACAATAGCTATCAGTGGAAATGCTATGTTATCAAAAAAATTATTCATCTCTACTAACGCCAAAGGGTCTGGAATTTTGTCCACTTCGAGTCAAATGTACGGCTAGCACCTACGCCGAACTGTGGAGAATAAGACCCAAACCCTACTGCTGTATTTGTGCCTGCATAGGCTTCCCCGAAAAGTAAGCCAGTCAAAAGTAGAAAATATAAATACCTTCACTTACCCCGCTAGCTCTACCTACAGCAGCACTGACCGGCCCGGCTGGGCCAGTGGGGGTGCCGGGGGCGGCGGGCAAAACTGGGTCAGACTCCGCTGATGCCGGCGGCGAGGTCGTAGCCGCTCGTGCCGGGCTCGATCGGGCGGACCGAGCCATCGGGGAGGGTGATATGGAGCATAGAGCGGGGGTTTGCGGTAGGCGCAAACTAGGCGCAAGTTACGGCGGAGGTGGGGAGCTCGTAGCAGGCTAGGTTGACTATAAGCATTATTTTAGCCTCTTCAGACTACGTTGTTATTACGAGAGCGCTTCTCTGACTTTTGGCTAACTCTTTTTTAAGGAAGTCTACACACTAAGTAGCATATTTGTCGCTGAATCGCCGCTCACAATTCAATGAGTGGCTTAAAACCAGCTATTAAATTGAACAATAACGAACAAGAGCAACGGATAAGGAGAATAGCAGAAGCTCTGCCAAGATTGTCAGAAGGACAAGCCTTGTGGGTTGACGATATGATTTCGCAGTTTGCCCGGCCTCATAATTTTGTCAGAAACATAGGCTCTGACATCGTTACTGAACGCTTCCTGAAGGACTTCGGTGATACACTCCGAGTGCATCATTGCTTCTCAAAGCAAGCTTTTACCAAAGACAAATTCGAGTATGTCTTTGAGCGAGTTTCGTTATTATGCGGGGTCCCTGCTAAGCTGGCAGCTAGAGGTAATCCTGGATACGACATAATAGTGGCTGGGCAAAAGTTGTCTCTAAAAACAGAGGCTAGCGAAGATATAAAGGCTGATAAGATTCATATCTCCAAGTTTATGGAGCTTGGAAAGCCGGTTTGGACAGACAATCCAGAAGACTTAGTGGGACTTCGGCAGGTATTCTTGGACCGGGTTGCTGAATGTGACCGAATGTTCACTTTACGGGTACTGTCCAAGTTGCCACAAAAATGGCATTACGAGCTAGTAGAAATACCCAAATCTTTACTCGAATCTGTAGCCACTGGGCGGTTAGAGATGCGCACAGCCAGTAAGCAGAAAGGAGCTATACCCGGCTATTGCTTTGTTACCGACAAGTCTGGCAGGCTCATATTTGAGTTGTATTTTGATGGAGGCTCAGAAAGAAAATTACGAGTGCAGAAACTGTTAAAAAGCAGTTGTATCGTTCATGTGTAAGCTCCCCCTTAAAGTAGGCCAGTCAAAAGTAGAGGTTGGGCAGCTTGACGAAACTCAATGGGGGTTAGAAAGTTAAGGGCTTCATGGGGCCGC
>JBPBPU010000158.1:0-48934 GCA_050954465.1 Janthinobacterium lividum | reverse complement strand
CGGCGGGGGCACAAAGGCCACTAGGCTAAGCAGCGCAAGTGGCAGGGCTTTTTTGAATAAACGCATAAGTAAACGAGTTGAATTGAGGAACATTTGGCGCGGGCCTCTGGCCCGTGCCTGGCTGCTGCAGGCCTCTGGCCTGCCACATCAGGACGACACCCGAACGCCCTGTTCTAACGTGCAGGCCAGAGGCCTGCAGCAGCCAGGCACGGGCCAGAGGCCCGCGCCAGTTACGACCGAACTAAATTACCGCGCCTGCGGGTCCACCGTTTTCTTCACCATCCCCTTCACAAGGTGGTCGGATAGTCCCAGCTTCAGCGTCCGAATATCGGCCAGCACCAACTCGGCCACGCGGCGGGCACCCAACTCGTTGAAGTGGGTGTTATCCTCGCGGCCCTCGGGGTAGTTGGGGTGTTCGCCGGGAGCTAACTGGTTGAAGAGTAGCTTGGAATTCTCGGGGCCAAACTGTTGCAGCAGCGCCTGGCTGCTACGGTCGAGGTCGATGAGCGGGGTATTGGTTTCGCGGGCCACGGTTCGCACCAACTCGGCGTAGGCCGCGTGGGTTTCTTCTACCTTGCCAGTGGCGTCGAACTTGCGGCGGGCTACTGGCGTGAGCAGCACCGGCAGGCCCTGGTGGCTGCGCGTCTCGGCGATAAAGCGCTTGAGGTTGGCCGTGAAGTCGGCTTCGGGCGTGTAGCTGGCTTTGGTGGGCACCTCGTCGTTGTGCCCAAACTGGATGAAGACGTAGTCGCCGGCGTGCAGCTCGGTGGCAACGGCCTGCCAGCGCCCTTCGGCAATAAAGGTCTTGGTGCTGCGGCCGTTCTGCGCCCGGTTGTCCACGGTCACGCCCTCATCAAAAAATGCTGCAAATGGCATCCCCCAGCCGGTTTCCGGGTAGGCTTTCACCTGCTTGATAGACATAGTGGAATCACCCACCAAAAATACCTGGAGCTTGCCAGGCGCGGGCCGAAAAGCCAGCAAGGCCAGCAGCCCCAACGCGGCTACGGCTGCAAAAAAACGAGTGTGCATCGGGTGGGAAAAGAAGCGGTGTACACAAACCTACTACGCTGCCCGCATGCTTACTAGTGTTTTCTGCGCAATCGTTGCCGACAACGTTGCCGTACGGGCAACAAAAAAGCCGGCCCTTCCCGCAAAGGGAAAGGCCGGCTTCTAAGCTGGTAAGCAAACGGCTTATGCGCCTACTTCTTTCACGATGTCGCGGCGACGCTCCTTGATACGAGCCGCTTTGCCCGAGAGGCCACGCAGGTAGAACAGACGAGCGCGACGCACTTTGCCGCGGCGAATCAACTCAATTTTGTCGATGTTGGGCGAGAGCAGCGGGAAAATCCGCTCGGTGCCGATTTGGTTGGAAATCTTGCGCACGGTGAAGGTTTCGCCGTTGCTGCTGGGGTTGCGGCGCTGCAAAACCACGCCCTGGAACTGCTGAATGCGCTCCTTGGTGCCCTCGCGGATTTTTACGTGCACATTGATGGTGTCACCGGCAGCAAACTTGGGAAAGCTGGCGCGGCGCTCCTGGCCTTCGGCATTAATAAAGTCGAGTAGTACGCTCATGGCGAAAAGTAAATTTCAAAAAGGCAGCGCCGCTGCCAACAGGTTGATATTTTGCGAAACGGAGCGCAAAGATAGAGAATTAAGCGCAGAAAAGCAAACCGTAGCGCGAAGCTTTCGCTTCGTGCATCGCCGCCACGCGGCGAATTTAAGCTAGCGCAGTTAGGGCAAGTCGTGGCGGCGCGGTTCGGCCTTCGCCGCATGGCGGCGATGCACGAAGCGAAAGCTTCGCGCTACATTGCTACGGCAGCAAATCAGGCCGCCGGGCCTGCGTGCGGGCCAGCGCTTGTTCGTGCCGCCACTCCTCAATGAGCGGCGTATTGCCGGAGAGCAGAATTTCCGGCACGGCCCGCCCGCGCCACTCGGCCGGGCGCGTGTACACGGGTGGGGCCAGCAAGTCGTCCTGAAAGGAGTCGGACAGCGCCGACTCTTCGTTGCCGAGCACGCCGGGCAGCAGCCGCACCACGGCATCGACGAGGATGGCCGCCGCCAGTTCGCCGCCGCTCAGCACGTAGTCGCCCAGGCTTATTTCGTGGGTAACATAGTGGTCCCGAATACGCTGGTCAACGCCCTTGTAGTGGCCGCAGAGCAGGATAATATTGCCCAGCAGCGAGAGCCGGTTGCACAGCGGCTGGCGCAGCGGCTCGCCGTCGGGCGTAAGGTAAATAATGGCCTCGTAGGGGCGCTGGGTTTGCAATTCGTCAATCCAAGCCGCAATGGGCTCTACGCGCAACACCATGCCGGCCCCGCCGCCAAATACATAGTCGTCGAGCTGTCCGTGCTTATTGATGGCGTAGTCGCGCAAGTCGTGAACGTGGATTTCGGCCAGGCCCTTGTCCTGTGCCCGCTTCACAATGGAGTGGGCAAACGGGCTTTCGAGCAACGCCGGCTGGCAGGTAAGTATATCGAACCGCAGATTCAACGGATTTAACGGATTACGCGGATACGGCGCTACGCGCTTGGCTACGCTTTGGGGTGGAGGAGAGGAAGCGGGTGGTCGGGGCTAGTCGGCGTTGGGATTTTTGTGGGCGTTGGGGTTCATATAAATATCCAGCAGCCCTTCCGGCATGTTCACGAAAAGCTGCCGGGTTTCCATGTCGGCGTGGCTAACCAGCTCATCTACTACGGGCAGCAGCACTTCCTGGCCCTGGTAGCGCATGGCCAGCACATCCTGTTGCGGCAGCTCGTAGAAATTTTCTACCACGCCCAAAGGACCTTCCTTTTCATCAACCACCTGGAAACCAATAACGTCATGGAAGTAAAACTGGGCATCGCCCAGTTCCGGCAACTCGCTCAGCGGCAGCCACAGCTTGGACCCGCGCAGGGGCTCGGCTTCCTCGATGCGCTCGATGCCGCGTAGCTTGAGCAGCACGCGCCGGCCGGTTTGGGGGTTCACGCGCTCCACGGTGTAGGCCGTGAGCTTAGTGGGCGCGGTGGGCAGGGCCAGGTACACCGTTTTGAGCTTGTCGTAAGTGGCAGCGTCGTCCACATCCAACTCGGCGGCCATCTGGCCCTTCAGCGCGTGGGGCTTCACAATGAAACCTAGCTCAAAGCATTCATCAAGAGTCATTTTATGGGGAGGAAAGGCAGTAAAAATAAGAACGTCATGCTGAGCTTGCCGAAGCATCTTGCCCGCCGACTAACTCAATTGGTAGCGCCACCTCGGGTCCACGATTGAGTTAGTCGGCACGCGAGATGCTTCGGCAAGCTCAGCATGACGTTCTTTTTGATAGGCTACTTAGCCAGCTTTTTTACCAAGCTTATGCAGTGCCTTCGGCCGCCGTTTCGGCGGTTTCCGTGGTGGCTTCGGGAGCTTCCTCTTCGGCAGCCGGAGCGGCCGGAGTAGCAGCAGCCAGGGCAGCGGCTTGCTTCTGGGCTAGGGCAGCGGCGCGGGCCTCTTTTACCTTGGTTTCAGCAGCCAGCGCAGCCGAGCGAGCTTCAGCTTTGGTATCCACGAGGCCGGTTTTCTTGGCTTCGATTTTCGCGTCTTTGTCGCTGAGCCACTGGTTGTAGCGCTCATCAGCTACTTCCTGCGTGAGGGCACCTTTAGTAACGCCGAGCTGCAGGTGGCGGCGCAGCAGCACGCCGCGGTAGGCCAGCATAGCCCGCACTGTTTCGGTGGGCTGAGCCCCATTCATCACCCAGTAGAAAGCGCGTTCGCCGTCGTAGTTGATGGTAGCAGGGTTGGTGTTGGGGTTGTAAGTGCCGAGCTTCTCGATAAAGCGGCCGTCACGCGGGGCGCGGGCATCAGCTACTACAATGTCGTAAGTCGCGGCCTTTTTGCGGCCACGGCGGGCGAGGCGGATTTTAACTGCCATAAACCGGTGGGGGTTGTGCGACGCAACTCGTGCGTCTGGTGGGGTTCCCAAAAATTTGGGAGTGCAAAGGTACGAAAAGCTAGGGCAATAAAAAAGGCAGAAGCGAAACTTCGGCCTTTTCTGCTTTCCGCAACGTGACTTGCTAAGCTGCCTGCGCCAGCTTAGCGGGCCGTTGCTTGGGCTGCACGTTCTTGCGCTTTATCTTGATAATATGAGCCTTGTCCAGCGTCCAGATGGCGACGTAAGTCGGGTCGAATTCCCACCACTTCACACCAAAATTGACGCGCATCGGCAGCTTGTGGTGGTTGTTTTGGAACAGCTCCCCGAAAGCCAGAAAATCCAATGCCAGCGTGTTTTTGCTGTGGTCGTGGTTGTCGAAGTTCTGGTAGCCGTATTTGTGCCCGCCCCAATTCACGATAGCGCCGTGAATCGGCCCCATCAAAAAGTGAAGGGGCAAGAGCAGATATTGCCACCAGGCCGTTGCAAACCCAATGTAAAACAGCGTGTAAGCCGTGCCCCAGGCCAGGCGCGAGTACCACTTGTCGCCGATGGCGTCTACCAGGTTCCACACTGGGTAGTCGCCCTCAAAGCGCTCGGCCAACTCGTAGTTGTGGTGGAGTACGTCGTTATAAATGGTCTTGGTCTTCCACATCATGTCGAACGCGTTGTTCGAAAATAGCGGCGAGTGCGGGTCCAGTTCCGTGTCGGAGTAGGCGTGGTGCATACGGTGCAGCAGCGCGTAGGCGCGGGGCGATAAAAACGAGCTGCCCTGGCAGATGTAAGTAAATAAATAGAAAAAACGCTCCCAGAACTTATTCATTGTGAACATCTTATGCGCCGCATAACGGTGCAGATAAAACGTCTGCGTGAACAACGATAAATAATAATGGGCAACGAAGAAAATTAAAATAGCCATCCTGCGTAAAATAAGTGAAGCCACTCCTGCACGCACTAAGGTTTCGGAGCGTAGCATTGGTTCAGCGGTACCACAAAATTACGCCCCTGCAGTAGCCCAAATTGCCCCAGAAGGTCACAATGCCATAATGTTACACGGACCGCAGATTTAACGGATTTAACGGATACGCCACTGCGTGGCTGACTAGACTAGCACGTAAGCAGTCAACCCAGAACGAATCGGGTAGTCAGCTTACGCAGCAAGCGTATCCGCGAAATCCGTTTAATCTGCGGTTAGGGCGCGTGTTGCATCCCAGTGCGGGGCATCGGGCAGGGGAGCCACGAGCTTCAGCGGCTCTTTCGTAACGGGGTGCTGAATTTCGAGCTGCCGGGCGTGCAGCGCAATGCTCACATCGGGTAGGGGGTTGAGGAAGCCGTACTTCACATCGCCCACAATGGGCAGGCCCAGGCCGGTAGCCAACTGCACCCGAATCTGGTGGGGGCGGCCCGTAACGGGGTTTACTTGCAGCAGGTAGCGGTTAGCGGCGGGGCCCAGCAGCTGGTAGCTCAGTTCGGAGCGCTGGCCCTGTGGGTGACGCTCGGGGTAGGCTTTGGTTACGTTGCGCATGGGGTCTTTCAGCAGCCAGTGTATCAGCGTGCCCTGTTCGGGCACGGGCGGCTTGCCGGTGAGCGCCCAGTAGGTTTTCTGTACCAGGTTGTCGCGGAACATCTCGTTGAGGCGGCTCAGGGCCTTGCTGGTTTTGGCCAGAATGACGATGCCCGACACCGGCCGGTCGATGCGGTGGCACACGCCTACAAACGCTTCGCCGGGCTTTTTATACTTAAACCGCAGGTACTCAGCGGCTTTGCGGGAGAGGGGCTCGTCGCCGGTTTCGTCGGCTTGCACCAAGATGCCAGCGGGCTTATTAATGACGAGCAAGTGGTTGTCCTCGAACAGAATTTCTCTGCCTTCGGACCAAAGATTGGGACGGTTCACGCGGGGATACGGCGGGCTTTATGAGCGGGGCAGCAGGCACAAACGGTGGGCCCGCTCAGGGGCTGCCTTGCCTCATCAGATTTCCCTCAACCAGTGCGGTGTCCCTGCTGCTAGTGGCAAAGATAAGCAGCCGGGCGGGTAGGAATGAGGCTTGGGAAACTAGCCGCCTTTCCGAATAATAAATAGCCGGCCTTCGGCTGGCACCAAAACATACAAGTTGTTACCAGACGGCCAGCCAGCGAAATACGCATAAAAATTACCGGGAGCAGTCAGGTAATTCTTCTGTAAAAATCGCCTGCTGTACGTATCATCCAGTAGGTTGCCATACTTCAAAATCCAGTGAAATTCTTTGTCAGCAGTTGAATCTATCGGGGTTTTCCGCCAGGTAACGAAAGTTATATTTCGCAGTTTGCTCTTGTAGAATTTCCGATGCGAACTATAATCCGGTGCTTGGGCGAATGCTGAACTTTGAACAAGCTGCCGCAAGCCCGTAGTATCGACGGCGCACTCTTGAAAATCAAAGAATTCGCCATGCGGGGAAAGGCCATTGAAATCTTGATAGTGAATGGTACTAAGGGATAAATCCTTATTGCCCAGCACTTCGCCGGCAGAAATATCGGGGCTGCAGCCGGTGCAAAAGCAACCGGCTGCTACCAACCAAAAACTCAGCCGACCCAGCCTATTTGTAAAGTCAGTCGAAACGAGGAAAAAAGCCATTATTCCTGCGCCTCCTCGCTCGTATTATACCAGTTGATATTGCGCGACAAAAACATAACGGCCGCCAGCACCACTACCAAGCCCAGGCTGCCCACGAGCAGGGCGTAATCCTGCAGTTGCAGCACCACAAACACGAAGCCGTACACCAGGGTGAGCACGCCGGCCGTAGCCAGCGTAGCCTGCCGCTGCTGGAAACTGGCCGCCGCATAGGCCGTTACTAGCCCCACAATTACCAGCGCTGCCAGCCCGTAAGCCACATCAAAAGCCATTTGCTCGCTCAGGGCCAGCAGCAGCACGTAGAAAATAACCAGTGCCAGCCCCACCAGTAGGTACTGAAACGGGTGGATGCGGCGGCGATTGAGAATTTCTACAAAGAAGAAAATCAGGAACGTGAGCGTGAGCGGCAGCAGCGCGTACTTGGCCGCCCGCATGGTTTTCTGGTACTCGTTCACCGGCACCAGCAGGCGCACCCCAAACGTAGAGCCGTCCACGTCGGGCCGGGCCTCGGTGCTGCGCCAGTGCTGCGGGTAGTTGCGGTTGAGGTGAAATACGCGCCAATCGGCCGTAAACTGCTGCCCGCCCAGCGTGCGCTGCGCCGGCAAAAACGCGCCAATAAAGCTCGGGTCGGCCCACGGGGCGCTCAGGTGCAGCGTAGTTTGGCGGCCCAGCGGAGCCAGCAGAAGGCCGGTGCTGCCGTTGAGGTCGAGGTCGAAGGCAAAGGCGTGGCGGCGGGCCAGCGCGGCGGCATCGGGCAGGGGCACCAGGGCGTTGAGGCCGTCGGCAGCCGCGCCGGTGCTTTCAGTATCGTCGTCGGGCCGGTATTTCGAGTACCGCGCCCGCTCCAGCTGCACCGTCTCCACCTGCGTGCTGGTGGCGGGGGCCGAGCCACTGGGCAGCACCTCGCCACTCGGCACGCCCGGCTCGAAGGGCTGCGCCTGCCCGTCCCAGTGCAGGGCGAGCCCGCTACGGATGCCCTTGAGGTCGGAGATGCCCAGCGCCACGAAGGCTTCGGGCCAGCGTACTGCTGCTGGGGCCACGCCCAGGTCGGCCAGCGACGGGGCCTGAAACGAGCCCTGCACGTGCAGCCGCGCCCGGTACACCACCGCCTCGTAGATGCCCCGGTGCCGGCGCTCGGGGGCCAGTGTACCGGTGCTGCTAAGCGTGTCGGGCAGCAAGCTCAGGTAGCGGGTCACGTCTTGGGTGCGGCCTTTTTCGTCGGTTTCGGTGGCCGAGTAGGGCAGCACCAGTACGGGCCCCAGCACCAGCTGCGGCCCACCCCACTGCGCACTGATGGCTTCGGTAGCACTGTCGCGGTTGCTGGCCCGCTCCGTAATAAGGCTCTCCACCATGCTGCTCGGAATGAGCAACAGCAAAATCAAGATGCCGATACTCAGTAGCTTAAGCGTAACGGACGTGCGCACCCAGGCATTGAGGCGGTCGAAGAACGGCGGCGAGGTAGGGGTCATGCTTGCGAAGTGCTTTGTTTTGCAAAGCAAAGGTGCAAAAGAAAAGCTGAACGGAGGCGGAGTTCGGCTTACCTGATTTTCATAATAAGGTTATGGCACAGTAAATACTTGACGAATAGCTAGCTTTCTAGCACGCTAGCGGCAATCTAGCCAACCAAGTAAAGTTGCCCTTCACTCTCAGTTTTCCAGCACATTCGCCAAAAACGTCGATTTCAGCCCTAGTCACAGCAACTACAGCACGATGCCCAGGTAGGGAGGCTAATTCCTTTTTATAGCTATTGCTGTCAAGTCGTCGCCTCTAAGAATTTTTAACTGGTCTATAAGCTCTACAAATCCTCTTTCGAAGTCTGAAGCCCCCCCAAACTCGAGCATTATTTTTTGAAACATCGCCTTGCGAGCATCATAAAACCCATCAGTTGCTAAAACAATTGTTTCGCCTGCCCGCATTGATGCCTCGTAAATTTTGAAAGAGATGTAATCCTGACCAATAACCTTGGTAAGAACAGGTTTGTCAACCACTCTTACACCAGCGTTGGTCAAATACCTTTCCTTCCTAATTATCACATCATCCTTTGTGAGTTGCTCAAGATTACCGCCGTAAAGGCTATAAATCCTGGAGTCGCCAATGTTAGCATAATAGAAATCCTCCGAAGATTTCTGGCAAACAACAACTGAGAGAGTAGCGGCCATTTGGTAGCATTTGCCTTCAGTTGCTGCTACTTCCCGGCTTGTTTGCGCTATACTATCTAAAAGGCGTTCCTTGATGCCTTTTCGAGTATCAGCGCGTTTAAAATGGTCAATTAGTGCCCTGCAAGTTGTTAAAGAAGCCAACCAATCACAAGGTTGCTGGCTGACACCGTCAGCAACAACTGCAATAAGAAGGTCTTCCTCCGCTAGGTGTTCAAACAGAAAGCTGTCGCCATTCTTTTCCTTACCAAAGTTGGGGACCGTGTAGCCAAGAATAGCATAAAATTCTTTCATAGTAGAGTATATTAACTTTTAAAAACCCACTACTGCTCCCACTATACCAACAGCAGCTTGGCAAACCAGGTAAAACTACATCCTGCCCTTAATCCTCCAGCACATTTGCCAAGAACGTAGACTTCAGCGCCAGCCACAGCAGCCACAGCACGATGCCCAGGCCCAGGTAGGGCCGATAATAGTCCTGCACGCTTCGGTAGCGCTGGGTGGTAATGTCGGACTTCTCCAACTGGTCGATGGCCGAAAAAACCTGGCTGAGCGCCTCGTTGTCCGTAGCCCGGAAGAAGCGGCCATCCGCCGCTTGGGCCAGTTGGCGCATCGTGGTTTCGTCGAGTTGGGTTTCTACATAGCGCTGTTTGCCGCTGAGCGAGTCGCGACCGTAGGGCACGAAGCCGTCGCGTCCCAGGCCGATGGTGTAGAGCCGGATGCCGTAGGCGTGGGCGAGTTGCGCGGCCAGTAAGGGGTCGAGACTACCCGCGTTATTTTCCCCGTCGGAGAGCAGCAGGCACACCTTTGATTTAGCCTTGGACTCGCGCAAGCGGTTGATGGCTACCCCGATAGCGGTGCCCAGGGCGGTACCGTCGTCGGCGATGAGGCCGGGGCGCAGGGTGCTCAGGTTGGTAAGCAGTAGGTCGTAGTCGGTAGTGAGCGGCACGAGGCTGTACGCCTGTCCGGCAAAGGCTACCAGGCCCAGACGGTCGCCGGTGCGGCGCTTCATGAAGCTGCTGGCCAGGCGTTTGGCTGCTTCGAGGCGGGTGGGCTGCAGGTCCTCAATTTCCATACTGCCCGACACATCAAGGGCTAGCACGATATCGATGCCCCGGCCGGTTTGGGTGAGGTGTTCGTCGGCGCGCTGGGGGCGGGCGGCGGCCAGCAGCAGTAACGTTAAACTCAGACTGAGCACCACATCGGGCAGGAAGCGCAGCAGCGCCCGCCAGTCGGCCCGCACACCGCCCGGCCCGAAAGCTACCAGCACCTGCCGCCGCCGCCGGGCCAGCAGCCAGCGCAGCAGCGTTAGCACTGGCACCAGCGCCAGCAGCAGCAGCAGCTTCGGGTGTTGCCACTCATAGCTAGCCAGGGTGGCGTACGTAAACAGCTTCATGAGCCGGCAAATTACGGCGCAGAAGCAGTGAGCAAATGAGTGGATGGGGTGAATGAGTGAGTTGATTCGCTCATTCACCCATCCACTCATTCGCTCATTCACTCAAACCGTCCCAATTCATGGCGGCCAAACGTCCATTCGGGCGTTTCTACCTGCGGCTCGGTGGGGCCGGGCACGGCAAACCAAGGTCCCAGGGCGGGGTGAACTATGTTGCGCAGGATGTGGATATTTTGGGCCGGCATATAGCTCTGGGCTAATAGCAAGTAGCGCTGCCCGGTGCGCGGGTCTTCGGCCATATCGACTACCAGCACAGCGTGGCCGGGTCTGCCGCCGTGCACGAGCACGTCGCCGGGCTGGGCCTCGGCCAGTGATACTGGCAGCACCTCGCGGCTAAGCGAGAGCGTACCGGCGTAGCCAAACACAGGCAGCAGGTAGCGCATCAAGGCCGCATGCGTGGGAGCTTCCGGCGCTTTGGGGGCAGCCAGCACCTCGCCGCCTTTCACGCGGAAGGTGCGGCCGGCCACAAAATCCGAAAACCAAGCATCGTACCCCGTAGTAAGATGGGAGTGGATTTTATTTAGATTCTGGCTAAACAAGTACTCGGCCCGCAAGCGTATTACGGCATCGGCGCACTGCTGCAGGTCGGTAGTGCCAGGGTCGATATCGACCACGGCGGCTACTACCGGCTGGTTATTTTTCAGCTGGCCATTGAAGAGGCGGGCCGGGGTGCCAGCCGGCAGCAGGGGTAGCCCGCGTAGCCAGGCGCCCCACGAGCCTGCCGCCACCGCCACACGTCGGCAGCCAGCGGGGGGCATAAAGCGTTGCACCAGGCTCTGGGCAGCACTAGGCGGAGCCGAAAGCCAGAGGTAAGCAGGCGGGGCAGGAGTAGCCATAGGCGGGGCCAATACCAGCAGCAACCCGATTGCTACAGTGGGTAAGAAAAAGTAAGTCATGAAGCGGGAAAAGCGCTAAACGCCTAGCAGTCGATTTCTTATATACAAGGCTGGTTGAGGAGCGGTTGGCCATACCAATGGAAATTGCATTCAGCTCGCTTCTACTAGCTTTTTGAAAATAATTTTAAAACAACTTGATTGGGTAATAAACCGTTAATATATGACTTTAAGATGCTAGTTGCCAATCCATAAGCTTAATATATTTTCAGTTTCTTTGCTATTATGCGAGTACTTATTAGCGCCGAACTTATCTTTGGCGCAAGAAAGTGATAGACAACCTTGCTTTGGGCCAATAAGGATTGTCCGTTTCTCTCAGCTCTTCCCTAAGTTATGGAAACTTATACCGTTGATACATCTAATTCTGCGCACTACCGCCATGGCATTCTGCGGGTGAAATGGGGCAAAACGCTGCTTGGCTCCGAGTTGTACCAGCGCTACAATACCGTGCTGGAACAGGCTGCGCAAGGCAACCAATGCCGTATTTGGCTGCTTGATATCAGTGAGCGCACTCAGCTGGTCCTGGCCGACGACCTGTGGCTACAAAAGGATTTTGTACTGCGGGCTACACAGTTGCTCAATGGACCCGTTTTCGTGGCGTATCTGGTGGCGCCGCAGCTTCTCGCTAAAATTGAGCATGTATCTGCCTCCATGACGCGTACTTGGGCTGCCGAACACAATTTCTATTGTGCTTTTTTTGAAAATGCCGGGCAGGCATACTCTTGGCTGCGCGACCAGCAGGAGTTGGCACTGGCTAACGGCAGAGCAGAGTGTGATGCTCAATCGGCTTAACTAACCGCTTCCCGAGCAGATTTTTACAACCGGGGCACCTGCAAAATTTCTCCTACGTGCAATACTGGCTCGGGCCGGGTATTGTGAGCCAATAACTCCGCAACGGTGCATTTGTAGCGCCGCGAGATGCTGAAGAACGTATCGCCGGGAGCTACCACGTAGGTTGCCGAAGCAGCAGATGCAACCGGCGCAGACGGGCTAAGCTGTAGCAGCTGGCCCGCTTGCAAGGCCGCATCGGGGGGCAGGTTATTCCAGACCGCCAATTCGGCGGGGCGCACTCCCAGGCGGCGGGCCAGGGCATAGAGGGTTTCGCCAGGCGCTACCTGGTACGTACCCGAGCCGGTGGCTGGGCGGGGTAAAGCAGCTGGCACGGAGGGCGGAAGGGAAGCCGGTACGCCAGGGTTGGCTGCCGGGCCGGGCACTACTTGTACCGGCCGGGTAGGCATGGTGGCTACTGGCGGGCCCGGTACTTCGGTGGGCAAGTCGTTAATAGAGGCTAGCTCCTCATCATCGGAAGGCGTGGGGCTGGCAGCAGGGGCCGCAGCAGGCGGAGTAGCAGGCAGCTGGGTGGCTACCGGGGGCAGCGACTGGTATTCGGGGGGTACCGTGCGCGGGCGCACATGGCTGAGCCACAGCACCAGGCCGGGAGCTACGGCTTCATCGGAGCCGAGGTGGTTGTAGGTGCGCAGGGCGTGGCGCAGCACGCCATAGTGCCGGGCAATGGCGGCTAGCGTTTGGCCCTCGGCTACTATGTGGTAGTCTTCGTCGGCCGCTTCTTTTTTGCGCTGAAAAAAGTAGGGCTCACCGGGCACCAGCGCCTCGTTGGAGGCCAGCTCGTTTACTCTCAGGAAAAAGCCCAGGCTGGCCCCACCCAGCGCGGCCAGCGAAGCTGGGGTGTCGCCGGGCCGGGCCAGCAGCATTTTTACGCCATTCACCCAGCTAAATACTAGGGGCGCAGCCGCTACGGGCGTAGTGGGCTGGGGACTGGAAGCCAGCGGTACTACCAGCGTATAAACGTGGCCGTTCTGGGGCACGGCGGGGGCCAGCAGCCAGGGGTTGAGGCGAGCCAGGGCTTCGGGGGCTACGGCCAGGGTTGCGGCTTGCTGTGGGAGGCTCTGGCCGGGAGCGGCCGGCAGTTCGCGCCAGGGCACGAAGGGAACGGAATGCTGGGCACAAGCCGGCTCAAACACCAGCTTCTGGGCCAGAAACATCAGGATATACGGGTTGGTGCGGGCCGTGAGCGCATAGGTGGTGGCATTGGCGTCGGCGGGGGTGGTAGAGGAGCGCACGCCGCTCAAGCCCAGGTTGTAGCTGAGCAGGGTATTGGCCCAGTTGTGCAGGCTGGCGTTGTTGCGGGCAAGGTAGCGGGCGGCGGCGCGGGTACTGGCCGTGAGGTGGCGGCGCTCATCTACCTGCTCGTCTACGGTAAGGCCCAAACCAAGCGCAGTTTCGCGCTTGAGCTGCCAGTAGCCCACGGCCCCATGCGGGCTCACCGCATTGCCCTGAAGAGCACTTTCCTGCAAGGCAAGGTAGCGAAAATCGGCGGGTACGCCTTCAGCGGCCAGTACCTGGTCGATGAGGGGAAAGGCGGCTTCGGCTAGGGCCACCTGCGCTGTGAGGGAGGCCGGATGGCGGCACAGGCTGTTGACTCGCGCCTGCACCAGCTGGCGGGCGTCCTCATCCAGCGTGAGGTGCAGGCCCACGGCGTCGAGGGCAGCGGGCACGGTAGGCGGGGGCGGGCCCGGCAGGGTGGCCAGGGCCGGGCGGGCCGCTAGCCCCAGCAGCAGCGCCGGAAGCAGTCTTTTCATAGCGAAGCAGGCAAGAGCGCGAAGGTAAGCAAGTAAGCCTGAATGCTTAAAAAACCACGTTGCGGCGTGCCGCGTAGCGGTGCCAGGTTTGTAGCGAATACTGAGCACCGAAAAAAGTGCTGCTTAACGGTGCAAGAAACCGCTTGGCGTCTCTTGCACCGTTAAGCGGCACTCATTCTTTTTTGGTATTCCACCTACCAGCCTGGCACCGCTACGCAGCACGCTGCAATGTAGGTTAAGAAGGTGGCTCTTCGCTAACTCAAACAGTTCCTTACTGGCCACCGCCGCCGCCACCGCCACCGCCGTCGGGGCGACCGCCACCACCGCCACCGCCATCAGGGCGCCCAAAGCCGCCGCCGCCACCGTCGGGACGGCCGTAGCCGCCGCGCTCACGGCCGCCGCCTTCGGGGGCAGTGGGCAGGGAGGTCATGTTGGCCGAACGAATGTTGTAGGTGAACATCAGCATGAAGTAGCGCTGGAGCACGGTGGTGCGCACGTCCTCGTAGTAGGCCTCAGTCACGTTGCGGTTGATGGCCCGGTTTTGCTTGAGAATGTCGAAGGCGTAGAGCTTGAGTTCGCCGCGCTGGCCGGGAAATAGCTTTTTGCCCAGCGAGGCATTCCAAGACACGTAGTCTTGGTTGTAGCTGGCGCTCAGGCCGCTGTTGAGCTGGTAAGCTACATCGGTCTGAAACGAGATGCCCGGCCCCACTATCCAGCTCAGGCGCAGGCGGTTAATCTGGGTGAAGTAGGTTGAATTCAGCTTCGTGCTCAGTGTGTTGCGCACATACGTCTGGGTAGCATTCGACGAGAGCGTAAAGTCGAGTCGCTCGCTGATGTTGCTGCTCACCGTGAGGCCGCCCGTCAGGGCCGGGGTGCGCGAGTAATTGAGGCGCTCATTGACCAGGCCAGGGTTCTGGCTGAAGCTAGCGCCGAGGTTGGCATTAACGTTGAGCTTGAGGGTGGGCAGCGGCCGGCCGTAGCTGGCCAGAGCCCGGATGGAATACTGCTCCTGCAGGTTGGTCGACTGCGTGAGCTGAGCCCCGGCGGGCAGCCGCACGGCCAGGCTGGTGCCGGCCGGGGCCACGATGGTATCGCGGGCCGCCACCAGGGTGCGGTTAGAAATAGGGTTGGCAGTGTAGGAGCCCGACAGCAGGGTAAAGAACGTGCTCGACTTCTCAGCCCGCGATACCGAGTAGCGGGCCACCAGGTTGTGGGTGTATTCCTGGTGCAGGTCGGGGTTGCCGATGGTGAGCTGCAACGGGTTCGAGTTATTAACTACCGCCTGCAGCTGGTTGATGCTGGGCGGATTGGTATTGGTGCGGTAAAACAGGCGCAGGTTGTGCTCACGGTCGGGCCGAAACATGAGCATGGCCTGGGGCAGAATGCTCCAGAAAGTGTGCTCCACCGGCCCCGGTGTGGGGAAGGTTTGCTCACCGTCCAGCACGGCCTGCTGGCCGTTCACGCCCACCGAGGCTTGCAACTTGCGGGTGTTATAGCGGTAGCTCAGGCCCGCGCCGTTGGTGAGGTAGTAGTTGTTGAAGACGTTGCTCAGCGGTGTGTTGAGGCTCGTGTACTCGGTGCCGTTGAAGTCGTAGGTGCGCTTATCCGAGTTGTTGGGCGCGTAGCTTAGTGCGTAGTTGGCCTGCAACTGGGCGTGCTCACCCACCGGCTCGGTATAAGCCAGGTTGCCGCTGATGTTGCCGCTGTGCTGGGTCAGAAACGACTTTTGGTTGAGTGTGGTGCTACTGCTACTGCCTACACTGTTTGTATTGAGGATGGAGGTGCCGGTGCGGTCGTTGAGCGAGCCGCTCAGGTTGAGCGAGAGGGTGCGGCCCGCCCGGCGGCCCAGGCGGCGGCGTAGCAGCAGGTTCGCGCCAGGGTTAAAGCCCTGGTTATCGGAATTATAGATGGTGTTAAGCTGGCTCTGCATAATTCCTTCGCGGGTCGTGATGCCCGTGAGGAACTTATCGGCATCGTTCATCTGCCACGAGAGGCGGGGCTGAAACAGCAGCGACGTAGCCGAGTCGATGCGCTGCTCCAGGCGAAAGTTGGCGCGGTGGTTGGTATTGTAGCTGTGTGAGCTGGCCGTTTCGGCATAGGCGGTGCTGGCCTGGCTGGGCAGCACGTATTGGCGGAAGGTATTGCTGGTGAGGGCATTACTTGAGTGGTTGAAAAAGTAGCTGCCCGTCAGCTGGGTGGCCGCCTTGTTCCAGCTATTCGAGTAGTTGGCCCCTCCGGCGAGGGTGTTGCTGATGCCGCCGTTCTGGTTTACCAGGAAGCTGCCGGTTGAGCCGCCGCCCCCACCCCCGCGCCCGCCGCCCCCGCCGCCCCCCGAGTTGCCGATGACGCCCAGCAGGTCGTCGTTGCTAAAGTTTTGCTGGTTTACGTTGTTGGCCTGGGCGAGCACCGTCACGCGCCGGTCGCCGTGAAAATCGTTGAGGTTGAGGCTGGTTTGGTAGCGGGCGGCGTTGTCGCCGGCCTGGTCACCGGCCCCGGCCCCGCCCACAAAGCGCCCAAACTGCCCGTTGCGAAACTGCGGCTTGGTGATGATGTTAAGCGTTTTCTGGGTATTGCCGTCGTTGAAGCCCGAAAAGCGGCTTTGCTCGCTCTGCTGGTCGAAAATCTCCACCCGGTCGATAGCTTCGGCGGGCAGGTTTTTGAGCACCGCATCGGGGTCGGTGCCAAAAAAAGGCTTGCCATCCACGAGCACCTGGGCCACCTGCTCGCCCTGGGCCTGCGTTTTGCCCGAGGCATCAACCTGAATACCCGGCATCTTGGTGATGAGGTCGCCGGCCGTGGCATCGGGGTTGACCTTAAAGGCCTTGGCGCTGATGCTGGTGGTATCGCCGCGCTGCACCACGGGGGCCTGGCCCTCCACCACTACCGTGGCCAGGGCCACGCCAGCCGCCAGCGAGATAGTGCCTAGCTCTACCGGTTTGCCGCCCTCAGGCACTGTAATGGGCTGGCGCTGGGTTTGGTAGCCCAGCGACACGGCCTGGAAGATATAGCGCCCCGGCGCTACGTGGTCGATTTGAAAGCTGCCATCGGCGCCCACGGCCGTGCCGGTTTTCACCGAGTCGGGCAGGTGCGTGAGCACGGCATTGGCCCCGATAAGCGGGCTTTGGTCTTTGCTGTCGAGCATCTTGCCGCGTACCACGCTTTGGGCAAAGCCACTCACGGCAAGCAGGGAAAAAGCGCTAACTAATAGTAAAGAGCGCATAGGACAGCTAGTAAGGTGAAGTAAGACAAATAGATACGTAACGGTAATGGATAAGGCCAGCCCACTGTTTACACAAACGATTGTGTAAACAGCGCAGAGCTACGTGCTTTTCCGCAGCGCAGCCTGGTAGCTAACAGCGCTGCCGGCTACACGCGCCGTAGCAGTAGCAGGCCATCGCGCACGGGCAGTAGCAGCGGCACCACCCGGTGGTCGTGCTGTACTTGCTCGTTGAAGGCCCGCACGGCCCGGGTATCGTGGTCGTTGGCTTTCAACGGATACCCGGGCAGCACTTTGCCGCCCCAGAGCACGTTGTCCACTACCAGCAATCCGCCCGGCCGCACCTGCTCAATCACCAGCCCAAAGTACCGGGCATTGTGAAGCTTATCGGCATCAATAAAGACTAAATCCCATACTTCGCCGACTAACCTGCCCAAAACGTCGGCCGCGTCGCCCACGTGCAGCGTCACGGCTGCCGAAAGCCCGGCCGCCGCCACGTAGCGCCGAATGCGGCGCTCGCGCTCGGGGTTGATTTCGATGGTATGAATCAGCCCGTTAGGGACCAACCCTTCGGCCAGGCACAAGGTAGCGTAGCCCGTGAAAGTGCCAATTTCGAGTACCCGCTGCGGCCGGATGAGGTGCGCGAGCATACTCAGCAGCCTCCCTTGCCAGTGGCCGGTGGCCATGCGCGGCATGAGCAGCTGCAAGTGCGTTTCGCGCCAGAGCTGGTGCAACAGCTCGGGCTCGGGCTCCGAGTGGGTTTCGGCATACGCCTGCATTGCGTGGTCGGGAGCGGGCACGCGCTAGTACGGGGTTTCGTCGGGCGCATTGCGGCGGCCGGTGAGGCTGCGCAACGACGGCAACTCCTTGAAAAACAGGTAGCGAACAGCCGCTAGTAGCAACACGCCCGCCAGCAGCAGGAGCAACGTCAGGAACACCCGCACCACGGCGTCCCAGTTGATGGGCGCGATATTCCAGAGGCGCAGAAACAGCAGCACCAGAAAACCCAGGCCCACCAGGGCGAGCAAATAACCAAGAAAGCGACGCATAAGGCAAGATACTGAATGAAAAGGCGAAGCTATAACGTAAGCGGGTAGCGGAGAGGTTGGGGAGTACCAGCTGGTATGGGAACGCAGCCAGCAGTAGGACCAGCCAGGGCACTGGCTGTGAGGGTATGAAGTAAAAGCACAGGCTGGGTAAAAACGACAGCTATGCGCTTGTTATACGACAGGCAATAAAAAATATTTTACTGTCTTTCACTAGGTTACATCAAATTCAATTTTTTTTTTTGCGCTATCCATACTAGCTAGTATACTTGTATCGCTTCCTAGAGACCTGGCCACCTGTAGGAGCGTAACCCACGGCAGCATCCGCACCCGGCACAGCCAGGATGCTGCGCCAGAAGCAATTAGTCGCTCTCTACTTTTTGCCCGTCGGTACGTAGCTCAAAACTCCGCGCCGCCTAGCCTGCTCCTGTTCCGGATGCAGGTTTCAGGCAACTGCGGCCAGGATAATGACTACTGCCGGGCCAGCCAGGAAAACAAGCATGACAGGTAGTTACCGTTACCGAGTAAGGGAGTCATAAGCCCTCCGATAGCCCTGATTAAGTGGAGGAGGCAAAAAGCTGTGTTTATCATGCGCAAACCCTTTTTACGTTCTTCGCTCTGCTAGCCCTTGTCCTTATGGCAACCGCAGCCCAAGCCCAGGAAGCCAGGAAGATTCCTGTTCACACCACCACCACCATAAGTACCACCGGTTGTCATTTCCAGGTTGATGGGTGGTATGATGACGGAGTTTACTCCGATTACTTTGGTAGACTGCATAAAGGCCCTGAACATCACCACCTTGTTTTTAGCCACGGTGGCCCTGGTTGCGATGACTTCACGGCCAACCTGAAAGTGGCTCCTGCGGGTGCTGCCGGAGACGACGATACCAATTCTGGAGGAATCAAAGTAGAGGGCACCCTCACCCATGACGACACCGGCGAAACGGAGGATGTTGCATCCTCGCCCGAACTCCGTTCCATGCTAAGTGAACTTATAAGCCAATACTACCATGAGTAAGTTCCTGTTGAATTCGCAGCTACTGCTGCTCTGCTGCCTCACCGCCTTTTCTTGCCAAAAAAGCTCACCGGAACCGATGCCAGTAACTGGCACCTGGCAGGTAACTTCGGTTTCGCCCGTCCGTGCGCCCATTATTCAGAACCGGGACAGGTATAGCCCAACGGAATTGAAAGAGCTCACCGAAATACTTAGCGCGCCAGAATTTCAGCTCGCCTACCTGTGTATCAGCGACAAAACGCTGACCTTCATCACCGGGCGCGGCGACAGCTCCTCCGTTGCCTACACGCCCACCGGCCGCCAGGGCAACACCTTGCAGCTGAGGGTAACCCAGGGGACCCGGGTGGACGAAGGCCGATTCGAACAGACTGCCCCTAGCAAGGCCCGCTTCATCGGTGCCGGCATCACGTATGAGCTAAGCCGCGCCACCACCACGCCGAAGTAAGGCAGGTCAGCGCTTGCCGCGCCACACTCACAGAAACCGGCCGCCCCAATTGGGCGGCCGGTTTTTTTATGAAAGCCGCTGGCTTGCCGCCCGTTTGTCGGCTACTACTTCCAAAACTGACAACCGCTTCGCGCTACCCCCACAACTCGAACCGAAACCGATAAACCATAAAGCCCGACTTGCCTACCACGTACTCGTGCGCCACCACATGCCACAGCCCCTCGTAGCGAAACTGCGCCGCCCCGGCCGGGGCCACCCGTCGGAACACCCGCACCGGCCGCCCCGTTTCCTGGCTGCGGGCCAGCCCCTGGTTGCGGTAGTCCAGCGTTTGGTCGGCCACCTGCCGGCCGGTGCGCCCGTCGCGCCCGCCGTGGCCCGCGTACCAGCAGTAGTCCTCGTGGTACTCGTCGTCCTCGTACTGGCCGGCCAGGATGATACTCTCGGCCCCGTGCGCCACCGTGGCGCACACGCCCGAGCGGGGCGGCCGGTGCTGCCGCAGCAGCGACAGCTCCAGGCGCGAGGCGAACAGGTCGCCGGGTTGGGCTGTGCCCACGTGGCCAAAGGTAGGAGAGGACATAAAACGGACACTGCCGGGCTCGGTGGCGGCTGCTTATTCAGGGTCGGGCCCCTCATTGTCGAAGTCGAGTCGCCCCTTATTATCTCTGATGGTTGGCTTGAAATCGAACGTAACTGGAATGTTGTGGGGCTTTCCCAGCAAGTTAGTGCCTTGCTGAAAATCGTTATGAGCAATGGTCACTGCACTCTCGTACCAACAGTCGAAGAAATTGACAAACCCAGTGAAGCGGCTGTAGGTAATGCGTACGGGTTGGCCAGCTTTGTTGTGTCCGCCCGCCTGAAAATCCAGGCAGTTGTCGAACGAGCAGCCAGTGATTTCCAGTCCGCCCAGGAAGTAGGTGAAAACGAACTGGCAGCTTTTGAAATGGCAATTAACCAGCCGGACAGCTTTGGTAAACTGGCTGGCGCTACCGGAAAAATTCTCGACGATGCAGTTCTCCAAAAGCACCTCTTTATCCCACGTTTCGACGCCTTCTAGCTTTAACGCACCGCCGATGTAGCTGTCGGACACAGGCAGCCCTTGTTGCAGCAAGTCAGCCGCCCGGGCTGCGGTGAGGTTATGAGTGGGTTGAGGGTTCATAGCATCGGACGTTTACTCATGGCAGCAGCCCGGCCTGCGGCTCGTAAAAATGAGTGCGGTGGTAGGCCAGAAACTCCGGCCCCACCGGGTGTTTTTTGTGTAGCAGCAACTGGCCGGGCAACCCCAGCAGTGCTCCCTCGTCGGCGATGCCGAAGCTGCCCAAGTCGAATAGAACGTGGTGGTTAGGGCAAAGGCAGAGCACGTTGGCCAGCACGTCGGGGCCGTGGTGCGGGGCTCCCAGCGGGCGAATGTGGGCGGCCTCGGCGTAGGGGCCGGCGGCGCTGCGCAGCTGCGTGGCGCACACCTGGCAGTGGTAGTTGTGCAGGGCTTTCACGCGGCGCGTCACGGCCGTGTCGCGCACTAGCCGCAGAGTCGTGGTTTCGCGGCGCGGGGCGGAGCCGTAGCTGGCGGCCGGTTCTTGCGCTTCGGAAAAGTCTGTGGTGGTGGCTGGTTGGAGCGCATCGGCCAGCTCAGGCAGGGCTTCCAACTGGAAGCGCCAGACGCGGTGGCCTGAGCGGCCCGGCTCGGCCCAGTGACTGGCAATGCGGTAGAGGCCGGCGTAGCGGTAAAACGTGCGGCCGGCCTCCGTCACCTTGCGCGTCACGCGCACGGGCAGGCCCAGCACGATGTTGCGGGCCAGCTCGCGATTGGCACCAGTCAGGGTTTGGTCGGCTACCTGCTGCTGGCTTTCGGCGCTGCGCCCGCCCCGCCCGGTGTAAATAATGACGTCGCCCAGGTCTTCGTCGTCCTCGTAGCCACCCGATAGCACGATGCTCTCGGCCCCCTCGCCCTGCCGGGCGCTGATGCCCGCCTGCGTTTGCCGGTGCACGCCCGCGCTCCACAGCTCGAGGCGGCTGGCAAACTCGTGGCCCGGCCTAATGCCCGGCACCGGCCCGAATGCGGCAGTTGGCTTGGGCATAGGCGCGGCTACTCGTCCAGGTCCAGCTCCGTTATTACACCATCCTGGTACGCCACGTGGTAGCCGCTACCGCCAAAATAGCCCGCGCTGTCGGGGCCGTCGTCCACGTTCTCGCCCACCAGGTAGGGCAGGGCCCGGCGCACGTCGGCCAGCCGGTCGCCCACGTGGAAGCGGGCCAGCCCGTGCCGGGCCGCCCGGCCGGCAATGGCGTCGCCGAAGTAGCGCACGGCCAGCGCCGGGGCCAGGTAGGGCAGGCCGTAGAACAGGAAAGCCAGCGCCAGCGCGGGCGAAGCCAGCAGAAACCCACGGGCTCCCGTGCTGGTGCCGCCTCCCTGATAGTGGCGCAGCGCCAAGTAAGCTAGTGCAAATACGAGCCCGATAATGGCAGCATAGAGAGCAAGAAGGCTGGTAAAGTATTCGCTTAATTCGTTGAGTGTAAGCACTCCACCTAGCAGCAATCCTATCAATAGCAGCGCCAATGGGGCTGCAACCGTCATCAAAACCACGAACGCCAATCTGTTCTCAGCTAGGCCCAGCCGCCGCAAAATCCAGAATAGCAATGGTACTATTATCACGGCACTGAGGCCGGCGTATAAGGCGGTAAAGAAAAATATAGCTCTAAAGTCCGTCACCCGGTGCCACTCGCTGAAGTGTACCATTTGCACGGCGTAGAAGAGGTAGCCCGCCAGCCAGCCCACAAACATGGCCCAAAATACCTGTAAGAAATTGTACGTCAGCGGCGGGGACATAGGGCTACGTATTTATTTGCCTTCTGGTACGTACTGCAAAATACTTAGGTGTTCCTCCGCCAGCACCTCGTTGGCCATTTCGCGCAATTCGGTGGCCGTCACGCGCTCGATGCGGGTGAAAATCTCGGGCAGCGGCTCTACGCGTCCCAGGTCGAGGGTGCTTTTGCCCAGCAGCTGCATCAGGCCCGAGTTGCTTTCCTCGCTCATGGCGAGCTGGCCCATGAGCTGGTTTTTGGCCACGTGCAGCTGGCTGGTGGTCAGCTCTTTGTCGCGCAGCAGCTTCAGTTCTTTCTGCACCAGGCCCAGGGTGCGGGCTAATTGCTTGTGCTCGGTGCCGAAGTAGATGCCGAACAGCCCCGTGTCGGTGTAGGGCGAGTAGGAGCTGTCGATGGTGTACACCAGGCCGTATTTCTCGCGCACGGCCAGGTTGAGGCGCGAGTTCATACCGGGGCCGCCCAGGATGTTATTGAGCATGAAAAATGGGATGCGCCGCCCGTCGGTGAGCGGGTAGGCCGGGCCGCCCACCAGGCAGTGCGCCTGCGTAATGGGCCGCGCCTCGGTGCGGCTCTGGCGCTCGTAGCCGCTGAACGTGGGGCGGGGCCGGGCACCCAGCCGGGCCGGCAGCGGGGCCAGCAGGCGGTCGGCCAGCCGCTTCACTTCCTTGAAGGGCAGGTTGCTGACGGAGCTGAACACCAGCCGGTCGGTGCGCACGTTCTCGTCGTAAAACGTGTGGAAGTCCTGGCTCTGGAAGCTGCTCACGCTCTCGCGGGTGCCCAGGATATTCACCCCCAGCGGGTGCTGCCCAAATATCACCGCGTCGAAGTCGTCGATGATGGCGTCTTCGGGCGCGTCCTGGTACATGCTCATTTCTTCCAGAATCACGCCGCGCTCTTTCTCTACCTCTTTTTCGGGGAAGATGGAGTTGAACGTGAGGTCGGTAAGCAGTTCAAAGGCCCGCTCGAAATGCGTGCTCAGCAGCGTGGCATAAAAGCAGATTTTCTCCTTCGTAGTATAGGCGTTCAACTCGCCGCCCACCGTTTCGAGCCGGTTCAGGATGTGGAACGACTTGCGCTTGTGCGTGCCCTTGAAGGCCATGTGCTCCCAGAAGTGGGCCAGCCCCTGCTGGTGCGCCTGCTCATCGCGCGAGCCAATGTCGAGCAAAAACCCGCAATGGGCAATTTTGGTGTGCAGCACCTGCTTGTGCAAGAGGCGGATGCCGTTAGGGTATTCGTGAATTTCGTAATCGAGCATTCGGGATAGGATTAAAGCGCAAAGGTCGGCACGTAGCGCGGACTCTGCGAGCCCGCGAATACGGTAGTTGTTCAACTACGCCATTCGCGGACTCACAGAGTCCGCGCTACATTTTCTCCGCCCGAAACAGGTCGTCGGCCGCTTGCAACAGCTTGGCCCGCAGCGGTGCATTGTACTTCGGGTGCGCCGCCAAAAACTGCCGCACTACCCACGCCGCGCCGGGCGTTTGATAGTAGCCCAAAGTAGCTTGCAGCCAGGCGGCGGGGAAAAAAATGTCGCCGGTGAGCTGGATTTCCTGTAGCAGCTCCAAGCTGGCGGGCAGGTACTTTGCCGAGGTAGACTGGCGCAGCGGGTGGTGCAGGTAGCCGAGCGCGGCCGTCACCCAGGCTTCCTTTTCGCGGTTTTTCTCCTGCTTTAAGCCGGCAAAAAACTGGTCCCGCACGGCCACGTTGGGCGAGAGAGCGGGCAGCAGAAATTGCAGGCGCAGGCGGCGGTCGGGGTTTTTAATGCGCGTTAGCTCCTGCGGTAAAATGGGCGCAGCGGCGGGGTAGTCGCGCACGGCCAGCGCCAGGGCCAGGCTGGTGTAGTCGTCCTCGGTCAGCTTTACCTGGGCCGGGGGCTGCTGCGTGTGCCAGATTTCGTAGAGCCGCGCCTGCGCCGCCGGCGTGAGGGCGATGCTTTGGTAGGCTTTGAAAAACAGCTTTTGCGCGCCCGGCGTGCGGGCCGCCAGCATCGCTTGCCACAGAGAGTCTTCCAGGGCTGGGGCCAGCGCGGCGCGCTGCTCGGGGCGGATAAACTTCCAGAAAATGTCGCTTATCTGGCCGGTCAGCAGCTTAATGTTTAGGTCGGCGTCTTCGCGGGGTAGCTGCGCCTGGTAGGCGGCCAGCAATTGTTGGGGCGAACTCTCATTGCCAAAATGCTGATTCTTACTGAGCAATAGGTTCTCGTAAAGCGAGATGTAAGCGCTAGCTCGTGCCACAGGGTCGGCGAGGCTCGCCAGGTTGGGGGCGGCTTTATCATCGACCGGAAACACGCCGTAGCCCAGACCCTGTGAGTTAAATAAGATGCGTTGCGGCAAGCCAGCCAGCTCAATCCGCTCTAAGTTCTTTGTCATATGAACGGATTTTCGCTCCGATTTGCCGTTGGTATACAGCAGTTCCACATCGAACGACTGCGGCCAGACGTGGTCCGAATGGTCTTCGGCCCGCTGCTGAATAAGCAGGACGCCGCTGCTCGCGCTATCGCGCATATGGATGCCATAGCTAAAAACCGGCCGCCCCGGCTGCTCTACCCACACCCGGTTCCAGGCCACGAGGTCGGCCGGCGTATGAGCGTCGAGAGTGGCGATGAGGTCGGGCCAGGTAGCGTTGCCGTGGGCGTACTTCTGCAAGTACTCCTGCACGCCGGCCCGGAACTGTTTTTCGCCCATCAGCAGCTCCAACTGCCGCAGCATGATGGGGGCTTTGTGGTAGATGATGTTGCCGTAGAGCGAGCCGGCGTCCTGCAAGTTGGCCAGCGGCTGCCGGATGGGGTTGGCCCCGGCGGTGCGGTCGACGGCGTAGGCGGCCGGCGCGTGGTCGGTGAGAAATTTGAGCTGCGCCTCCTCGGGCGGCGTGTCCGGCTCCCCGATTTTATCGGCCATAAAATTGGCAAATACCTCCTTCATCCACACGTCGTTGAACCAGCGCATCGTCACGAGGTCGCCAAACCACTGGTGGGCCGTTTCGTGGAAAAGGAGGTTGCGCCGGGCCAACTCCTGGTCGCGGGTGGCACCCTGGTCCAGAAACAGCGTCGCCGCCTTGTAGTCGATGGCCCCGACGTGCTCCATGCCGCCATACTGAAAATCAGGAATGGCCGTAAAATCGAACTTCCGGAACGGGTACTTAATGCCCGTATACTCCTGCATAAAAGCCAGCGCCTGCGCGTGCAGCCCAAACACAGCCGGCACGCTCAACCTGATTTTAGCGGAGTCCGTTTCGCGGTGGTAGAAGTTCATCCTATGCCCGCCCGCCACCTGTGCCAGGTGCTTAAAGTGCCCTGCTACAAACGAAAACAAGTAAGTGCTAATGGTATCGGAGGGCACAAAGCGGTACGTTTTGGCATTGCCCGCCCGCACTGAGTCGCGCAGGGGCGCATTGGCCACCGCCTGCCAGCCCGCCGGCACGGTAAGCTCAAGCGTGAAAACCGCTTTCAAATCGGGCTGCTCAAACACCGGAAATACCGTGCGGGCGCGGTCGGGCACGAGCAGCGTGTAGAGGTAGTCGTTGTTGCGATTCAGCGATAAGTCGCCCGCCCGAAAGTCGATGACGGCCACATTGCGCCCCGTGCGCAGGGCGCGGGCGGGCAGCACCAGATGCTCGTGGCGGTAGTCGATGGGCACCGGCTGGCCATTTACCTTCAGGCTACGCAGGTGGCCGGCTGGCGCTTTAAAATCGAGCTGCACCGGCTGGCTGGTATCTTTCAAGGTAAACTCCACCGTTTCAAAGCCAGCAATCAACTCAGCCTTATTCGCGGGCACGGTCAGCCTCAGCGTGTAGCTTACCTGGCTCAACTGCAGCTTCCGCGCCTCGGCCAGTTGCTGCGACACGCCGGGCTCGACGGGAATTTGGGCATGGGCGGCGGTGGCTAGCAGGAGCAGGGCGAGGTAGCGGAGTTTCATAGGTGCAAGCTACTGCAGCCCCACCCCCCGGCCCCCTCCCCTGCGGGGGAGGGGGAGCCTGACGACTCCTGACATCAGTTTACCACTGGCTCCCCCTCCCCCGCAGGGGAGGGGGCCGGGGGGTGGAACTGCATAAACCGCCGCAAATACGGCCCCACCTTGCTTTGGCTGTGCTGGGCTACCTCTCCAGGCGGCGCGGCTACCACCACGCGCCCGCCTTCGTCGCCCGCGCCAGGGCCGATGTCGAGTACCCAGTCGGCGGCGGCCACTACGCGCATATCGTGCTCGACTACAATAACGGTGTGGCCGGCTTCGACCAGGCGGTTGAGTTGGGTGAGGAGGCGCTCTACGTCGGCGGGATGCAGGCCGGTAGTGGGCTCGTCGAGCACGTAGAGGGCCTGGCCGCGCTGGCTGCGTTGCAGCTCGGTGGCGAGTTTTACGCGCTGGGCCTCGCCGCCGCTTAGCTCGGTAGCGGGCTGGCCCAGGCGCAGGTAGCCCAGGCCCACTTCGCGCAGCACCGTGAGGGCCCGCTGGATGGTGGGCTCGTGCTCAAAAAAGGCCCAGGCGTCGTCTACGGTCAGGTTTAGCACGTCGGCAATAGTCTTTTCCTGGTACAGTATTTCCAGCGTTTGGGCGTTGTAGCGGGCGCCGTGGCACACTGGGCAGGGCGCGTACACGCTGGGCAAAAACAGCAATTCTACCATTACGAAGCCCTCGCCCTGGCAGTTTTCGCAGCGCCCCTTGGCCACGTTGAACGAGAACCGGCCCGCATCGTAGCGCCGCTGCCGGGCCTCTGGCGTGGCCGCAAACAACTGCCGCACCTGGTCGAACAAGCCCGTGTACGTGGCTAGGTTCGAGCGCGGGGTGCGGCCAATGGGCTTCTGGTCGACTTGCACCAGCCGCCGAATGCCGCCCAAGCCACCCACGATACGGCCGCCCGTGGCCTCGGCGGTATCGCGCTCCAGCGGGTCGTTGGTTTCTTCCTCGTCGGGCAGCGCCTGGCCGAGCTGCGCGGCTACTAATTCCACCAGTACTTGGCTCACCAGGCTGCTTTTGCCTGAGCCCGATACGCCCGTAACGGCCGTGAGCACGCCCAGCGGGAAGTCTACAGCCAAGTCATTCAAATTATGGCGCGTCACTTCGCGCAGCTTGAGCCAGCCGGTGGCAGGGCGCGGCGCGTGGGCAGTGGGCGCTAAGGTGGCAAACAGGAAGCGGCGGGTTTGCGACTCGGCCACGGCCGAGAGGCCGGCGGGCGGGCCGCTGTAGAGGATGTAGCCGCCCCCGGTGCCGGCGGCCGGGCCTACATCCACGAGCCAGTCGGCCTGGCGCACCACGTCGAGGTTGTGCTCTACTACAAACAGCGAATTGCCGGCTTTTTTCAAGCCCGCCAGCGCTGTTAATAAAGCCTCCGTATCGGCCGGGTGCAGGCCGGCGGAAGGCTCATCGAGCACGTACACCACCCCAAACAGGTTGGAATAGAGCTGGGTAGCCAGCCGCAGCCGTTGCAGCTCGCCCGGTGAGAGGGTGGGGGTGCCGCGCTCCAAATCGAGGTAGCCGAGGCCCAAATCCAGTAGCACGGCCAGCCGCGCCACTAGGTCGGCGGCAATGCGCTGGGTTACGATGGACTTCTCGGGTGCGTCTTCAGCCAGCGTCTTATCGGCCGCAAACGGCCGCAGGCGCTCGGCCAGGCGCTTGAGCGGCAGGCGCGACAGCTCCGTAATATCGAGCCCGGCGAAAGTGACGGCCAGGGCCTCGGGGCGCAGGCGTTTGCCGTGGCAGGTGGGGCACGCCTGGCTGAGCATATACTGGGCCACGCGCTTCTTCATGAGGGCGCTTTGGGTGGTGGCGAAGGTGTGCAGCACGTGCCGCCGGGCGCTGCTGAAGGTGCCCATGTAGTTGGGCTCCTCGCGGCGCTGGCGGGCGCGGCGCGTCTGCTCGGGCGAGTAGCCGGGGTACACCGGCTCCACGGGCTGCTCGTCGGTGAAGAGTATCCAGGTGCGTAGCTCCTGGGGCAAGTCGCGCCAGGGCACGTCCACGTCCACGCCCCGGCTCACCAGAATGTCGCGCTGGTTTTGGCCACCCCAGGCCTGGGGCCACGCCGCCACGGCCCGCTCCCGGATGGTGAGCGAGGAGTCGGGCACCATGGAGCCTTCCGTCACTTCGTACACCCGGCCCAGGCCGTGGCAAGTGGGGCAGGCACCCTCCGGCGTGTTAGGCGAAAACCCCTCGGCGTACACAATTCCCTGGCCCGGCGGGTAGTGCCCGGCCCGCGAGTACAGCATCCGTATCAGGTTAGAAAGCGTCGTCACGCTGCCCACCGACGAGCGAGTGCTGGGCGCGCCGCGCTGCTGCTGCAAGGCCACGGCCGGTGGCAGCCCCTCAATACTGTCGACCTCGGGCACGGCCATCTGGTTGAAGAGCCGCCGTGCATACGGCGACACCGACTCGAGGTAGCGCCGCTGGGCCTCGGCGTAGAGCGTGCCAAACGCCAGGCTGCTTTTGCCGGAGCCCGAAACGCCCGTGAATACTACCAGGGCGTCGCGGGGAATGTCAACGTCGACGTTTTGCAGGTTGTGCTCGCGGGCGCCGCGCACGGCTACAAAGCCGGTAAATTCTTCTTTCATAATTGGGAGCTAGGGGCAGAACTGTTAAGTTCTGGTGCTGTCGCCCTCCGCGTTGCGCCTCACCCCCCGGCCCCCTCTCCGAAAAAGGAGAGGGGGAGCCACGGTGGCACACGCGAAACCCGGTTTGCTGCGTCGTTGAACGCACCCCCTCTCCTTTTTCTGAGAAGGTGCCGGGGGGTGAGGCGCAACGCGGAGGGCGACAGCACCAGAACTTAACAGTTCTGCGGGCTAGGAAGTGGGGTATCGTGGAGGACGACAACCCGTACCGCTCCCTACGTAGAAACCGTTGTACCGCGTTGCCGCCACGCCTGCGCTTCAGCCAGCGCCGCCAGTAGCTGCGCCGTTTTTATCTCGTGGGCGCATCGGAAGTGCCCCAGCGGGCAGCGGGCGTGCCCGTGCAGCCCGCAGGGCCGGCAAGCCAGCGGCCCCGGATGCTCCACCACCCGCGCAAACGTGCTCAGCGGCCCAAACCCGAACGCCGGCACCGTAGAGCAGAAAATGGCGCACACCGGCGCATCCACGGCCGAGCACAAATGCAGTGGGGCCGAGTCGTTGACATAATTCAGCACCGCCCCGCGCAGTAGGGCGGCCGACGCCAGCAGCGACAGCTGGCCCGCCAGATTCACCAGCCCCGGCCGGGCCGCTGCCTGCGCCAGGTGCTCGCAGGCGGCCACATCGGGCGGGCCGCCGAGCAGGTATACCGGCAGGCCGGGCGGCAGCGCCGCCAGCAACTCCAGCCATTTGCTTTCGGGGTATTGCTTGGTAAACCACACCGACGTAGGCGCCAGGCACACGTAGTCGCCTACGGCGGCATAGGGCACAGCAGCGGCTTCGTCGGCCGGGGTAGGGTAGAGGCGAGGCTTTGAATTAAGAATTAAGAATGAAGAATTAAGAATTGAGTCTGGGGAATTTGCTGAGCTAATTCTGCTTTCGTCGTCATTCTTAATTCTTAATTCTTCATTCTTAATTAACCCCAGGTTCCGCGCTACCTCGTGGGTGCCGTCGCCAATAACGTGCGGCACCCGGCGCGTGAAAAAGCGGCTGAATGGGTTTTCGGCGAAGCCTACGCGCTCCGGTGCGCCCGAAAAAGCCGTGAGAAAACCTGTGCTGGCGAAGCGTTGCAGCGTAACCACGCGCCCGTAGCGCGCCTGCCGAATCTGGCTCAGCAGGCGCAGCAGGTTGGGGTATTTGCGGTGCTTTTTATCCCAGACCAGTACTTGCCGAATATGCGGGTGGCCAGCCAGCAACTGCTCGTTGCCACGCCGCACCAGCACGTCGACGGGCACCGTAGGCGCGGTCTGGTGCAGGTATTCGACCAGCGCCGTGGCCAGGATAACGTCGCCGATAAAGGCGGTTTGGATGAGCAGCGTGGCAGGGGGATTGTCGGGCATGGGCGGATTGCAAAAGTAGGCGGCCTTGGCGCCTGCAACTACCCAATGTCGTACTTGATGTCCTTTTTTTCGTGGGTGTAGAAATAGGCGTAATTCGCGCACATCTGCTCCCAGCTGGCTTCGACGGCGTAGTTTTCGTGCCGCACGTCTTCCCAGGCTAGGCGCATCTGGCGGGCGCATACCAGCGGGCGCACCTGCCCGATGCCCGTGCCCAGGCCCGGCACAGCCACGGTTTTTACGTGCTGGCTCACGGGCTCGCCCGTTGGCAGGCGGCCGTAGCGTAGCAGCAAGAGCACCGCTTTGAAAGCCTGGTACATGTTAGGGCCGCGCGAAATGGTCATGGGCGTGCGCATGGTGGGCGCCGCAATGAGGTAGGGGAAACCGGCATGGCCAGTAGGCATTATTTCTGCCTGCCCCACCAATAATTCTCCGTAATATTTAGTGCGAATTACCTGCTGTAATTCTTTTTCCAGATGCCAGCCCAAGTGCTTGGAAATAGCGAAATCAATGCCGCCATTCATGTAGCCGAAACTATTGGCGGGGCTCACCAGCGCATCGGCAGGATAATCAAAAATAGAGCCGTGGAGAATGCTTGCCTGCGGCACGTCGGCAAATACTTGTTGCTAGGCAGTGGTTATTTCGGGGTTGGTATCAATAAGATTTAGGTGCATAAAGGGGACTTAGCAGCAGCAAGTTACAAGCAGTTCATTTGTAAGCATAAAAAAAATCGCACAGAGTTCACAGAGTTAGAAAGAGCTTCTAATAAAAACTCTTTCTAACTCTGTGAACTCTGTGCGATTTTTTTAAGACACAGAAATAATCTACTGGACTTACGCCGCTGCGCTCATCTTATCCAGCGCGTCCATTACTTCTTTTACGTGGCCGCGCGAGGTTTCAAGCAACGCCTTTTCGTCGTCGTTGAGCTGCAATTCAATTACACGCTCCACGCCGTTTTTGCCCAGAATAACCGGTGCACCCAGGTACACGCCATTGATACCGTACTCGCCTTGCAGCTCCAGGCACACGGGGAATACGCGGCGCTGGTCGCGCACGATGGCTTCGACCATTTGGGCGGCCGCTGCGCCGGGCGCGTACCAGGCACTGGTGCCCATGAGCTTCACCAGCTCGCCGCCGCCGTTTTTGGTGCGCTCCACGATGGCGTCGAGCTTGTCCTTGTCAATCAGCTCCGTGACGGGGATGCCGCCGACGGTGGTGTAGCGGGGCAGCGGCACCATCGTGTCGCCGTGGCCGCCCATGAGCACCGCCTGAATGTCTTTGGGGCTCACGTTGAGAGCTTCGGCCAGAAAGGCGCGGTAGCGGGCCGTGTCGAGGATGCCGGCCATGCCGAATACCTTTTCGCGGGGCAGCCCGGCGGTGAGGTGGGCCTGGTAAGTCATCACGTCGAGCGGGTTGCTCACGATGATGATAATGGCGTCGGGCGAGTGCTTTACCACCTGCTCCGTCACCGATTTCACGATGCCCGCGTTGGTGGCAATCAGGTCGTCGCGGCTCATGCCGGGCTTGCGGGGCAGGCCCGAGGTAATTACTACTACTTCGGAGCCGGCCGTGCGCGAGTAGTCGCCAGTAACGCCCACCGTGCGGGTGTCGTAGCCGATAATCGGGGCCTTCTGCCAGATGTCGAGGGCCTTGCCTTCAGCAAAACCTTCTTTGATATCAACCAGCACTACTTCGTTGGCAATCTCACGGGTGGCAAGCACGTCGGCGCAGGTAGCGCCCACATTGCCCGCCCCAACTACGGTAACTTTCATAGGGAAACGTAAAGGGTGGGGAGTAAATACAGCCAGCCCGGCTGACGCGGTAAAAGTAAGCCATGTAGCGCGGACTCTGTGAGTCCGCGAATAGCGTAGTTGCCCAATAACGCTCGGGCGGCCTGGGCTGGCGCGGCTTTTACCGGTACGTGACGTAACTAAATAACCACCCCATTCGCGGACTCGCAGAGTCCGCGCTACAGCGACAACCGCACCAGGGCCAGCACCTGGGCCGGGCGCAAGTCGTAGGTGCTTTGCACCAGCACAAACTGGCTCACGTAGCCATACTGGTACTGCCGGGTATCGAAGATGTTGTTCCAGCGTACTTCCAGGTCTATTTTGCGGGCCGTGGGCAGGGTGTAGCGGTAGGTGAGGTCGGCAAATACGGCCTGCACGGTGGGGCTGGGCCCCTGGCTGCGGTAGTAGTCGGCGGCCAGCGACAGCGAATGGTGGCCCACCGGAAACACGCTCACGGCGGCGTGGTGGGTTTGCAGCAAGGTTAGGGGCTGGGTGGGGCCGTCTTCCACGGTGCTGCGCAGCCCCGTAAGGCTACCGTTGTAGTCGAAGCTACCCCAGTCGAAGGCCGACACGCTGGCCTTAAAGGTGGCCGTGGTGGTGCGGGCCTGCGTTTGGGTCAGCACGCCGTTGAGCACCTGGGGCTGGCGGCTGAGGCTGCCAAGCAGCTGTAGGCTCAGGTTGGTTTTCCAGGGGCTGATGAACTTGCTCACGCTGCCCGTGAGCGAGTGGCTGGTGTTGGTATTGTCCTGGTCGAGGGCCACGGTAGTGAGCGCCCCGTTGGTATCTACCTGGCTGCTATAGAGGCGATTGGTGCTCGTGCTGGAAAACCCGTAGCTGGCATTGAAAAACAGCGACTTGAGCGGGTCTTTGAAATAAATTCCGGCGTGGTAGCTCTGGCCCAGCGTGCGTGGCAGCGGCGCGGCGTTGCGTTCCAGGGTGCGGTAGTCGCGCAAGATATAGGCGTAGTTGAGCTGGCTGATGTCGCCGAAGCCGTTGCTGAAACCCGCGCCTGCCGAGGCGTACCAGAGCGCGCCCAGCTCGCGGCGCAAACGCAGGCTGGGCTCGGTTACCAGCACGCGCTGCTGCTGCCCGGCCGCCAGCGGCGCATCGGTGGCCCGGAAATCGTAGTAGCTCACCGGCGCGTCGAGGCTGGCCTGCCAGGCTTCCGTTTTAAAGCTCAGGCCGGGCTGCACGTAGTAGCGGCCCCGCGCCCAGTGCAAGTCGTTTTCAAGCAGCGGGCCGGCCGTGGCGGGCACGGGCGCAGTGCTTAGGGAAGAGGCCAGGCGCTGGATTTCCTCCGTGAAACCCACCGTGCCCGAATACGCCCAGTAGCCCCGGCTGGCGGTAAGGCCCAGCGAGTTGCTGGTGTAGAACGCGCTTAGCCGCGCCTGCTGCCGGGCCGTGTCGGTGGGCACGCCGCCCGTGAGCACCGCCGCAAACGGGGCCGGGCTCACCGTAAGCTGCTGCGGGCTGTTGGTGTAAAACACCAGCGACGTGGCTTGCAGGATGCGCCCGCCACTCAATGGCCGCACCAGCCCCAGCCGGTTGGTGACGCCCACAAACGGCTGGCGGGCCGCCTGCGCAATGCGACTTTGGCTTTCGGGGCGGTAGATGTCGCCGGTTTGCGAGTTCCAGCGGCCGTCCAGGGTCAGGGTGTTTTTGAGGTAGTAGCGCTTCACGTTTTTCACAAACGCCAGGTCGGCTTGCAGCGTGTTGAAATAGAGACAGTTGGACTGCTCTTCGGTGAGGGCTACTGCCTGGTCGTTGGGCAGGTAGTAGGTGGTTTGGGTGCGGCCGCGCTGGGTTTGGGCATCGTGCAGGTAGGAGGCATTCACCCGCAGCTGGTTTTCCTTGTCGATGGTTACCAAGTGGTTGGCGCTGAGCAGCTGCACCTGGTTGAAGAGGTAGCGGGCGCTGCCCACCGGCGGCTGGCCGAGGCCGAGGATGTTGGTGAGGCTGGGGGGCTGGTTGGTCAGCTCGTCGCCGCGCTGCAAGTCAGCCATCGTGAAGGGGTGCAGCGCGGCGGCTACGTCCTGGCCGGTATTGTTGGCCTGGTAGGTGTCGATGAATTGCTGCTTTTTGGTGAAGAGCATCGGCGACACGTTGGCTTCGTAGCGGGCGCTGAGGGGCGAGGGCGCGAAACCCGCGCCCAGCCGCGCCTGCCCGGTGGCCGTCACCTTGTGCTTGAGCTGGATGTTGAGCGCCGCGGCTTCGGGGTGTACCAGGGTATCGAGCGCCCGAATTGGCTGGTGGTGTTCGAGCACCTGCACGCTGCGCACGGCATCGGCGGGCAGGTTGTCGCTGGCCAGGGTGTAGCGGCTTTCCAGCAAATCCTGCCCGTTGATGTAAAACTTGCTGATGGGCTTGCCCTCGTAGCTGATTTGCCCATTGCCACCCACCTCGATACCCGGCATTTTCTTGAGCACATCCGAAATTACCCGGTCGTTTTTGTTGGCAAATGCGCCCACGGCGTAGCTGAGCGTGTCGTGGCTGCGCGTAATGGGGGCCCCCTGCACCCGCACTTCCTTCAGCGCCATGCTGCTCTCGCGCATCGTCAGCGGCACGGCCTGGCTGCGGTTGGCCAGCTGCACAAGCTGCTCGGCGTAGCCCAGGGAGCGGGCCGAGAGGCGCAATGAGTCGCTGGCTGGGGTGGCGGGCAGTTTCAGCACAAACCCGCCATCAGCCCCCGAAATAACGAAGGCCGAGGCGGGCTGCTGGGTTTTGGTTTCGGCTTCGAGCAGGACGCCTTCGAGCGGGTGCCCGGCGGCATCGCGCACAGTGCCCGTGAGCGTGGTTTGGGCGTGGGCTTTATTGGCGAACAGTGCAGCTAGTGCGACTGCCAAGATGATGTTGCATATGCGCATGAATTGGCTAGCTGCTTAATTTCTAGCAGGTTATTACGCTTCTTTAGGTTTGCACGAATACTTCTATTTTCTTCATCGCTGAACTTATTGCCCATTGCTTCCATATCTGAGATAACGTTGGCATCAACGTTTCTCAGAGCAGATACATATCTTCCCCGGGTAGTTACAACGCTAGGATAGCCAATTTGAGGAATAAAATGCAAGTTAGCAGCTACTTTATTTAGCTTTACAAGTTCGAGCGAGTAATTTTCATGCAAATCGGAAATATTTACAATCTGATGTTACGCAGTGAACATTGATAGATGTTGATACATTGCTTTTAAGCCAACCGTATAGAGTTGTGCTTTGAGGCGAAAATGCCCGATGGAATGCCTGATTTTCAGGGTTTCCAGCTTAATGTAGGCCAACATAGAGGCAAAAAAATGGTTGGCCTGCGTGGCCGGGGTGCGGGTCGGCGAGTGACCAATACCGGTGTGCTGTTTCAACGATTTGTGGTATTCCTCGACTTTCCACCGTCTTTGGTAAATCGTCGTTATTTGCTCGTAGTCCAAGCTCGTATCACTGCTGACCAGGTATAAAACCCCTTCGCTACCGTCCTGGTTTGTAAAGACTTGGCGCACCACGAGCACGGCCACGTCCAGGGCACGCAGGTACACGAGTAAGGGTTTTTTAGCGGGAAAACAGACGCTATCGAGCGCCACGAACTTGCCGTGCTTACGTGCGCTTTCACCCAGGGCCACGGTGCGCGAACTGGGCATGGCCAGTACAAAGTCATGCTTCAAATCCAAGACCGCCTGCATGTTCTCGGCCGAGGCATACCAACTGTCGGCTAGCAGGTAGCGGTAGCTCACCTGCTGCTGGGCTTGGCGGAGCATCTGCCGAAACATTTCGTTCTTCGTAAGCTTACTTACATACTTGTTTTTCTGAGTTTTAACATCAGTAATCAGGTCCGTTTTCTCCACCAGTTCCACGGCGATAGGCAGTGCCAAGTTCCTCGCCTGGTAGAGCAAGCTCACGAAGTTTAGCCCGCGCACGTATCGGTTTTTACTATGGTCATAATGGGTACAAATCAGCGTATTTTCATCCGTATGCGTCTTTTCTACAATCGAGTCATCTACGATGAGCACGGCAAATTCGTCGGCGACAAGCTGACGTTCGACTTGGCGAATCAAGGGCTTGGCGTGTGTCCATAACTCCTTAGAATCCAAGTAAGTAGCGTTTAGCCAGCGTGTTATCTGGTCGTGGCTGAGGGCCCCGTCTACCAAGCGCGAGAGGCCTGTGGCCGAAGTGGGACCAGTCGAACTGAGCAGATAATCCGTGTATAAGTCCAGCGTACAAGTCATCACAGTAGAATAAATATGCTGCTAAATTAACTGCGTAACATCAGTTATAAAATGAACAATGAGAACAACATCACCTCTTATTGCCACAATCAAGAAGCTGAGCGTAACTTTCACTATGACCGAATTAGTGCGTTAGCTATTCTAGGCCTGTAGTTCCCCAATCTTCCGTAGCTTACACCACGCGCACTCTCCGCACCCGTGCGCAAAATCATGCCTTCTGATAGCCGCGTCCACTTCGCGTATCTGGGCCAATACGGTGGCTTCGTCGGCGGGGGTGAGGACGATTTTGCGGCGCTCGAAAAGGGGCGGCCGGCCGGGCGTTTCCTGGGGCTGAATGAAGTCGAAGCTGACGGAGAGGGGCGTAAAGCGCTGTTCGAGGTCGTGGGTGAGGAGCAGGTGGTAGAAGATGCCCTGGCGCCAGTAGTCGCCTCCGCGCAGGCGCTCGTCCTGGTGCCAGTCGAGTAGGCCCGCATCCACGGCGCGGGCGGGAGCGGCGCGTAATTGGGCGGCGGCGTTAGCCTGGGTGCCGGTTTTGTAGTCGAGCACGTCGCAGCGGTAGCCGTCGGGCTGCACATCGAGGCGGTCTATTTGGCCCGTGAGGAGCAGGCCGCCGGGCAGCCGCGCCCGGTACACGGTGTATTCGGCCACGGCCGAGGGGCGGGCGCTGGGCTGCCAGTGCGCCCACCAGGCCCGCAGCTGCTGCTGCCCCGCATTGAGCAGCCGCCCGAAGGCGGGGGCCGACAAATCGGGCCGGAAGCGGGCCAGGCGGCGCACGAAGCCCTGCGCCAGCTCCTCGTCGGTGCCGAAGGTGCCCTGCCGCTGCGCCTGCCGAAAGTGGTGCTCCAGGGCGCCGTGCACGGCCAGGCCGTATATGAGCGGCTCGGTTTGGGGCACGGGCACGCCGAGCAGCCGCTCGTAGTAGCACGCGATGGGGCAGGCCAGGTAGGCGTTGAGGGTGGTGATGCTGAGGGCGAAGTCGGCTAGTACCTCTTGCAGCAGGGCAGGGTCGGGGATGGGGGCGGGCGGTGGGGGCGGGGCTAGCTGGGCGCGGCGGGCGGCGGCCAGGGTTTCGGCGGGCACTTCCACGTCTTTGGGCACCAGGCCGTCTTCCTGCAGCTCGGTCACGAACTCGCACTCGGCCAGCTCCTTGCCGGCATCGTCGGCGGTGGCCCAGCTGATGCAGAGGTGGTGCTGGGCACGGGTGAGGGCCACAAAAAACAGGCGGCGGGCTTCTTCGGCCTCTGACTCTTCGCTGGGCAACGCGGCGCGGGCGGGCGGCAGTCGGAAGCCGCCTTTGCGCTGCTTGGGCAGCCATTTGTGCTGCTGCGAGCCTAGTAGCCACACGCGTTCCCACTCCAGGCCCTTGGCGCCGTGGGCGGTGAGCAGCTCCAGCCGGGCGCTTTCGCTGCCGCTGGCTTGCTCTAGGGGCAAGCCCTCGCGAGTGGTGGCCAGCGTGTCCCAGATGTGCAGCAGCTCGGCCACGCTCAGGGTGGGGCGGCGGCGGGCCTCGCGGCGGGCAAACTGCAGCAGCGTTTGGGCCACGGCCAGCAGATGGGTGGGCTGCGGGTGGCCGCCGAGCGCGGCGGGCAGCAGCGTGGGCAGCAGCACCCGTTCGAGCAGGCCCGGCAGCGGCAGCGAAGCGGTGGCCTGCACCCACTCATCGAGCAGGGCCAGCGCTCGGTGCAAGGCTGTTCGGCCGGCGTTAGATATATTTAGCGCAGCGGCAGTGGCGTCGTCGTGGGCGGCGGTTTCGGCCCAGGCGCGCCAGGGTGGGGCGGCGCGGCCGGTGCCCTGGGCCTGGCGGCGGCGCTGCTGGTGGCCGGCGGCCAGGCGCACGAGGTCGGCGGGGGGCACGGCCAGGCAGTCGAGGTGCAATACCGCAAACAGGGCGGGCTCGGCGGCGCTGGGGTCGGGGCGCAGGGCGGCGGCCAGGTAGCTGAGCACCCGGTAGAGGCTGGCAGCCAGCGGCTCGGCCGTGAGCACGTTTACCGGGCGCTTGCGGTAGAAAGGAACCCCGGCTTCGCGCAGCAATTGGGCCAGTAGGTCGAGCTGGTCGTGGTTGCGGGCGATAATGCCCACGCCGCCCTCGGGCCAGCGGTTGCCGTGGTAGAGGCTGGCCAGCTCGGCGGCAATGTTGGCGGCTTCGTGCAGCGGGGTGGCGTAGCGGCGCAACAGCGGCGGCCGGGTGGCGGTAGAAAACAGCGGGTGCCGCGCCACCAGCTGCTTGCTGAGGCCGGGCACTTGCCGGGTCAGGCGCTCCTCGTTGCGGGCAATGAGGCCCTGCGCGGCGGCCAGCACGGGGCCGGAGGAGCGGTAGTTTTCTTCTAGCACCACGGTAGCCACGCCGGCGTAGCGCTGCCGGAAGTTGAGCACGTTGGACACGCTCGCGCCCTGGAAGCGGAAAATACTCTGGTCGTCGTCGCCCACCACCAGCACGCTGGGGGTGTCCCAGTAGTCGGCCAGCAGGTGCAGCAGGTGGCTTTGGGCACCGTTGGTATCCTGAAACTCATCGACCAGGAAGTGCTGAAACCGCTCCTGGTAGCTCAGGCGCAGGTGTTCGTGCCCGGTCAGCAGGGCAGTGGCCCAGCCCAGCATGTCGTCGTAGTCATAGCGCTGGTGGCGGTGCAGGGCGGCCTGGTAGGCGGCAAATAGCTCGATGGCGGCCACCGATTTGGCTATTTTGTCTTCCTCGGCGGCCAGCTCCTGCTGCTTCACGTCGCCCACCCGCACGCCCTGCTTCTGCATGGCCGGCGAGGGCCGCAGGTAGAGGTAGTGCTCGTCGTAAGGCAAGCCCAAGCGGTATTCTTCCAGCTCGGCCAGTAGCTCGGCGGCTTGCCAGCCCTCGCGCTTCATGCGCTGAAACAGGTCTTTGAGGTGGGGCAAATCGTAGTACACGCTGCCCGTATCGCGCCGCAGCGGGTGGCCCACGGGCAGGTGGTCGACCAGCCCGCGCAGCAGCTCATCGGCCTCCATATCGGAGGCAGCCGTGAGGTCGTGCTGGCCCAGCAGCTCGGCGTTTTCCTGGATAATGAGCTGGCCCAGGCTGTGAAACGTGTGAATAGCTACCCGGTGCGCCGCCGGCCCGATGAAGCGTAGCAGGCGCTGGCGCATGTTGCGGGCCGCCGCGTCGGTGTAGGTGAGGCAGAGAATTTCCTGGGGCCGGGCATCGGGCTGCAGCAGCAGCCAGGCCACGCGGGCGGCCAGCAACTGGGTTTTGCCGGTGCCAGGGCCGGCCACCACCAGCAGTGGCCCCTCGGGGTGCAGCACGGCCTCGCGCTGCCGCTCATTGAGGCGGGCCAGCTCGGCGGCAAAGGCGGGGGGCAGGGGAGGCATGTTGGTTTTTAGGGCGGCTTCCGCAATAGTGTACGGTAGCGGGCGCGACTATAAAAGTCTTTTTCAGACTTTTATAGTCTATCGTTGAACGAGTCAGCCCACGCTGCCAAAAACCAAAATTACGCCCGGCCGCTGGCCCAGGCCCGCGCCTGGTCGATGTCGGCGAAGCGGCGAAACTCGAAGTCGACGTTGAGGGTGGCCTGCTGGTACATGCGGTCGATGGTGAGGCGGTTGAGCGTATCCTCGGCTTCGAGCTGGGCGAAGCGTTGCAGGCCCGCCAGGTGCAACACGTTGAGTACCTGCTGCTCTACCCATTCGAGGTCGCGGGGGCGCACGGCCCCAAGGAAGCGGTCATCGGCTATCCATCCTTTTACATGGTACTGGCTGGCGGCTGCTACCACCTGCGCCACAGCCGTGCGAAAGTCAGCGCTGGCGGCGTAGCCCAGCCAGTGGGTTTCGAGCGTGGGTAACGGGCCTTCTTCGTGCAGGTAAACAGATAAGTACGGGAAAGAAAACAGCGTGCGCATGGGGCAGAAAAACAGTAATCGACCTGGCTAGCCCAGGCGCATCTCCTCTAACGAGGAAAGACGGCAAGTGGTGATATGGGGGAAGGCCCGGCTCCATCAGGGCTGGTGCAACTCATCAAGGCGGCGGCCCTGGTGCCGGCCCAGCAGCGGGTGCTTGGCCTGGTCGATGCGCTGGGCGGTATAGATGCCGCTGTGCCCCGAGAACAAGTAGGCCACTACACAGCTCAAACCCAGGTAGATGCCCGCGTGCGTGCCAAACAGTTCCAAACCCATGAGCAGGCAGGCCAGCGGCGTGTTGGCGGCCCCGGCAAACACGCCCACGAAGCCCATACTGGCCAGCAGGGCCACCGGCAGCGGCAGCACGGCAGCCAGCGCCGAGCCCAGCGCCGCCCCCATAAAAAAGAGCGGCGTTACCTCCCCACCCTTGAAGCCCGCGCCCAGCGTGAGGGCCGTGAGCGCCAGCTTCCAGGCAAAGTCTTGCGGCGCGAGCGAGTGCTGAAACGCCTCCAATATAACCGGCACGCCCAGCCCGCTATAGCGCATGGTGCCCAGCGCCCCCATACTGCCCGCTACCAGCACGCCGCCCACCACGGGCCGCAACGGCGCGTAAGCAATGCGCCTAAACTGCCGCCCCAGCCAGTGCGTGAGGCCCGCAAAGCTGCGCGCTGTGAGGCCAAATAACGCGCCCGCCAGCAGCGTGCAGGCCAGCCCCGTAGCCGTTAAGGACAAGGCTGCCAGCTCGGGGTAGACGGTGTGGCCCACTCCCCAGGCCCGCGTCACGGCATCGGCCACCACGGCGGCCAGGAAACTTGGCCAAATGGCCTCGTAGCACACGGAGCCCACTAAAAACACTTCCAGCCCGAAGACAGCACCTGCCAGCGGCGTGCCAAACACAGCGGCAAAGCCCGCACTCATCCCCGCAATGAGCAGCAGCCGGCGCTCACGCCGGGGCAGCCAGCGCGCGAGCTGGTCGGCCAGGGCCGCGCCCATTTGCACGGCGGTTCCCTCGCGCCCTGCCGAGCCGCCCAGCAGGTGCGTGAGCAGGGTGCCGCCCAGCACCAGGGGCACCAGCCGTAGCGGAATAGTGGCCGTGGGAGCGTGCAGTTCTTCCAGAATCAGGTTGTTGCCCCGCCTGGCCCGGTGGCCGTAGTAGTGGTAAGCCAAACCCACCAGCAACCCGCCCACCGGCAGCAACGCAAGGGCCCACGCGTGGGCTTCGCGCCAGCGCGTAACCCAGTCCAGCGCCACCAGAAAGCCAACTGAAGCGGTGCCCGCCAGCGCGCCTACCAGCCCGGCCAGCAGCAGCCAGCGCAGCACAAAGCAAGGTGTATGAGTGGTGGAAAGGGCCCGCAGCCGGTGGGAAAACGCGATTAGATAAGCCACAAACACTGCGCTAAACTAAAGGGAGCGACTCTCGTGGCCGTCCGGTTCGTAGAAATCATCAGCGCCGCGCAACGGGCGCGGGCAGTTCAGGGTTTTGGGTAGATAGAATGGAGTGGCACTCCGTTTTGGCTCGGAGTGCCAAGTTCGCGCCTGCTGTAGACTAAACAAGCCGCCTTGCCGCTAATGCGGCAGAACGGAGTGCAACTCCGTTCTACACCCTCTACTCCACCACGACTTCTACTGCAGCCACCTTGTTTACCATATAGTTGCGGCGGTCAGGGTCGTGGTCGGTGGGCTGGGTGTGGTCGGCACTGTCGGTGGCGCGGGCGCGCAGGGTGTAGCGCCCCGGCGCGGCGGGTACGGCCCAGCTGTATTCCCAAAAGCGCCAGGTGAAGGGCACAGCGGCTTCCAGGAGCCGGGCGGGCTGCCAGGAGTGGCCGTCGTCGATGCTGACTTCTACGCGTACTATCTCGCTCTCACCCGTCCAGGCAGCTCCAAACACGCGGTAGGGCTGGCCGGCGGGCACGGCCTCGTGCAGGGCGGGGCGGGCAATTTCGGCTTTCACCTGTATTTCCGTCACGGGCGTGAGGGTGGGTAGGCCGCGCTCGCGCCGCCAGTAGGCATATTCCAGCGTTTGCCAGTAGCCCTGGTAGGGCACCGCGCTCACGCTGATTTTACTTAGCCACTTTATGGAGGCCATGCCGTACCAGCCCGGCACCACCAGCCGCGCCGGGAAGCCGTGCTCGGGGGCCAGGGGCTGCCCGTTCATGAGGTAGGCCACCAGCACTTCGGGCTGGCGGGCCTTGGCCAGGGGCAGGCTGCGGGCAAACTGGATGGGGCCGGGCGACTTCGGCTCGTCATTCACTTCGCCCCGGTCGGCCCCTTCAAAAATAATTTCCAGCGCACTGGCTTTCATCCCGGCCCGCTCCAGCAGGGCCGAAAGGGGCACGCCAGTCCAGGTGGCGTTGCCCACGGCGCCCTGCTCCCAGAGCAGACCTTTCACCCTGGGCGCGAGCCGGGCGCGGCCGTTGCCGGCGCATTCCAGCGTAGCCATTACCGTTTTAGCCGGCAGGCGGCGCAACTCGTCGTAGCCGATAGTGAGTGCCTGTTGCACCTCGCCCTCGATGCGCAGCTGCCAGGTGGCCGCCTCCAGCATAGGCACGCGGAAATGGCTGCGCACGAAAAACCGGTTAGTAGGTACCACCCGCTCTTCCAGCGTGGCAAAAGGCAGCTCCAGGTTTTGGGGCTCTCTTTCGCGAGTGATAAGGCCGGGAAACAGGCCCCGGCCAGGGACTGCGGTAGGGCTCGCGGCCGGAGCGGCCCAGGCGCCGGGTGTGCTCGCTACCGCCAGGGCGGGCACCAGGCCACTCAATACCGCCCGGCGGCTGATACCTGAACCGGACTCGTTGGTTTTCTCGTCCATAAGATAAGATGGTAGCTGCGACTGTGGGTAGATGAGTAACTGCTGTTGCGCCCGTTATGCGCCCCCCAAAGGGGTTTCAGAGGCTCACCCAGGGTTGGCGAAGACTACTTTGGGTAAGTCTCGTGCTTTAGGCTGACAAATTTAGCAGCACCTGCCGCATTCACCCCCTTAAATAGTCGCAGTTTGCCTCTTTCGCTTTCTTCTGGCTACCGATACCTTTGCTAAATCAATTAGGCAATCATCGGCTCGCTTTTTTCTGTCCTGAAAATGAGAAAAATCAGAATGATGGAACACGTTTCGCTGGATGGCGTGATGCAGCACGACAACGACGAAAACTTCACGCATGCCAACTGGACGGCACCCTACCGAACGCCGGCCGGATTAGCGGCCGTCATCGAGGCCCAGGGCAGCCGCTTCGATTTGCTGCTGGGCCGCCGCACCTACGATGCCTGGGCCGGCTTCTGGCCCAAGGCCGGGGATAGCCCGATAGCGAATGGGCTGAATGCGGCGACGAAATACGTCGCCACCCACCGGCCGGACAGCCTCGAATGGGGCCCGGTCAGGGACTTGGGGGCGGACATCAGCGGGGGTATTCGCGGCGTCAAGGCCACGGACGGCCCCGACCTGCTCGTCTGCGGCAGCTCCACGCTGACGTCCCTGTTGCTCGGCCAGGGACTGGTCGATGAGGTGCTGCTGCTGGTGTACCCGGTTTTGCTAGGCCGGGGCAAACGCTTTTTTTCGGATACCGCCGACCCGTGCGAACTCGCTTTCGTCAGCACGCAGGCCACGCCCACGGGCGTGCTCCTCAACACCTACCGGCACGTTGGCCCGCTACGCGCCTAAGGCGGTTAGTGGAAAAGCGCTTCTCATTTTTTCTCCCGCATGGACTTCAAACCCAGGGCAAACGCATGAACAAATTGCCAAGTGCCTTTGCGGTGTCTAAAGGCACTTGGCAAGGCGGCTAGTCTGAAAATGCGTTGCAACAAAAGTACCCTCAGTTGCTTAAAATGCCAGTGCTCATTGTTCATGCGTTTGCCCTACTTCAAACCCGAACTCCTCCCAGTGCCCGTTGCGGATGTTGACCGGGCCAAAGAATTCTGTACCGAGCAGGTGGGCTTTCAACTCGACCACGATGTGCGGCCCACGGCCACTATGCGCGTCGTGCAGCTCACCCCGCCCGGCTCGGCCTGCTCCATTGTGCTGGGCGCGGGCCTGCCGGGCCTAGCTATGCCGGTGGGCTGCCTGCGCGGCCTGCACCTAGTGGTGGCCGATGTGGCGCAGGCCCGGGCCGCACTCGTCAGCCGGGGGGGTGGCTGTAGGCGAAATTGCCGATATGGGAGGCGTTAAGTACGCCGCCTTCCAGGACCCTGATGGCAATGGCTGGTTGCTCCAGCAACTGCTGCCGCCGCATCTGCGGCAGCCGCCCGCTGCGGGGTAAGCGCCGGGTATTCCTCACCTGTTCCTTTGCCACTTCTATGCAGCAGGCGCCCGTTTCTTCTGGTGCCGCCCGGCGGCTGGTGCCCCGCGTGCAGGCCCTCGACGTGGTGCGCGGGCTGGCAATGGTCGTGATGGCTCTCGACCACACCCGCGAGTTTTGGAGCCCTACGCTCGTGCGCCCTGAAGACGTAACCCAGGCTTCTGTCCTGCTGTTTCTGACGCGGTGGGCTACGTATTTCTGTGCGCCCACCTTCATGTTTCTGTCGGGGGCCAGCGTCTACTTCTACCAGCAAAAACAGGTGAGCCGGGGCCGGGTAAGCTGGTTTCTGCTCACGCGGGGCCTGTGGCTGGTGGCGCTGGAAGTACTGGTTGTCAGTTGGCTGCTGCATTGGGACTACCACCTGCTTCTGCTCCAAGTAATTTGGGTAATTGGCTGGAGCCTGGTGGCGCTGGCGGGCCTCCTCTGGCTGCCCCGCTGGCTGCCCCGCTGGCTACTTGCCGCTTTGGCGCTGGCCATCGGGGCTGGCCACAACCTGCTGCTGGCCCTGCAGCCCGTCACGGCTGCCACCCTCGGCCCGGCTCTGCTGCACAATGGGCCATTCCTGTACGCTTCCGCTTCGCTGCCCCCGTGCTGGTGGCCTATTCCATCGGCCCCTGGCTAGGGGTGCTGCCGGCCGGCTACCTGGTAGGGCCCTGGCTACAATTGCCCTTGCCCCAACGCACCCGCTACCTGCGCTGGACCGGCGCGGGCCTGCTGCTCTTGTTTGGGGCCCTGCGCGCCACCAACTGGTACGGCGAACCCAGCCCCTGGGGCAGCCAGGCGCGGGGTACTCTATACAGCGTCTTATTTTTTGTCAACGTCACGAAATACCCGCCCTCCCTGCTCTTCGACTGCCTCACGCTAGGGGTCACGTTGCTACTGCTCAGCGGGGCGGAGAATGCTCCCGATTACCGCTGGGACCGCTGGCTGCGCACCTACGGCCAGGTACCCTTTTTCTATTATCTGCTGCACCTGGCCCTGCTCAGCGGGGGCGCGTGGTGGTGGACGCACATGGCCTTTGGCCAGTCGGTCAATTTCTCGTTCAGCGACCCCAAGCAGTGGCCCCCGGCCTACGCGCCCAGCCTGCTACGCGCCTACGCCGTCTGGCTGGCCGTAGTGCTGCTGCTATACTGGCCCTGTCGCTGGTACCAGCGCTACAAGCAGCACACGCACTGGTGGCTGTTGTACTTGTAGCCCGTGCGCCCCGGCACCACTTGTTTCCTACTCTCTTGTTCTATGCTGACCCTGACTTCTCGTGCGCTACTCGCCTGGTTACTCTGCCTCGCCTCGTATCTGCCGGCCGCCGCCCAAACCGCCCCCGCGCCGCTTTGCATCGGCCAAACGTTCACCCTGGACTCGAAGGTGCTGGCCGAAACCCGCCGTCTCAATGTGTACCTGCCGCCCGCCTACACCGACTCGGCTACGGTGCGGCTGCCGGTGCTGTATATGCCCGACGGCGGCCTGGCCGAAGACTTTTTGCATGTCGCGGGCCTGCTGCAGGTGCTCATCGGCAATGGCACCATGCGCCCGTTCATCTTGGTCGGCATCGAAAACACCGCCCGGCGGCGCGACCTCACCGGCCCCACCACCAACGCCGAAGACCAGAAAATTGCGCCCCGCGTGGGCGGCTCGGCCGCCTTCCGCCAGTTCATCCGCACCGAGCTGATGCCCGCCATCCAGCAGCGCTACCGCACCACTCCCGAAACCGCCATTATAGGCGAGTCGCTGGCTGGCCTCTTCGTGGTCGAAACCCTAGTGCAGGAGCCCGACCTCTTCACCACCTACATAGCGTTCGACCCCAGCCTGTGGTGGAACGACGGCAAGCTCGTGCCCGAGGCTGCCACTCGCCTGCGCACCTACGCCGGCCCGCCCAAAACGCTCTACGTCGCCTTCAGCCGCGACGCCCTCGGTGCCCCCAGCACCCGGCACTTCCGCACCGCCCTGCGCCACACTGCCAAAAGTTACATCAGCTGGCCCTACTAGGCCTTGCCCGCCGAAACCCACGCTACCATTTACCATCCTGCGGCCCTGCAAGCCCTGCGTACTGTCCTGAATCCCCAAGCGTGTCTGGCCGCCTCGCACGGTAGTCCTCCACCCCAGCGCAACCAGTAAGCAGGTAAGGGCAATGTCCCCTGGCGCTGTCCCCTCGGCGCGCCCGGTAGGGGACGCCAGTTCCTTAAACTTGGAATCAATTCTGCTGTCTCCGCCCGCAAACCACTGCAGAAAGGCTTTCAGAGCCGCCCCCTATGGTATCCCTTAGGTTTTTGATAAAAGCAAAACACCCTGTAAGTGAAGCACTTACAAGATGTTTTTTGCTTATTAAGCGGTCTGGACGGAACCAGAAAACACCCCCTGGCAGCTAGCGCCACCTCTTTACTGACAACGTTTTATGACTTGATGAAATGTGGGCTGGAAAGTTTAGGAGCGCAATTAGGAGCTTAAAATTCTAGGAGGCTGATTCTGACACCAATCGGACATCGTAGCGGGCCGCTACATCAATGAGCAGGTTGCGGAGCTGCTGCGAGTCGTGGGCCAGCATTTCCAGCAGCACCAGCATCCGGTCGAAGGCCTCGTCGCGGTTGGCGGGGATGCTGCGGGTTAGCAGGGCTTGCACGTGCCACAGCTCCCGCACGTCTTTTTGAGGCACCACGAACGGGTCGTAGTAGCGGTTATCCGACAGCAGTTCCAGGGCATCGTTTTTCTTCACCGGGCCGCGCAGCCGCTTCACGGTAATCAGTTCGTCCGTCACCACCACGTACACGTGCTTGGGCTGTATCAGGTCGAGGCGTTCGGTATAGGTGGCGATAACCAAATCGCCTTGGTTGATGATGGGCTGCATGCTGTCGCCGGCCACCTCAAAGGCCCGCACCGTTCGCCCCGTATAGCCAGGCACGCTGATAGTCTCATACTCGCCTAATGCCTCTTGGCCGGCCGCCCGCGCCACCAAGTAGTCCGCCTGGGCTTTGCTGGGCACGATGCTTATCCGCTCGTTGCCTTTCTCGTCCACCGTCACCGCGTATGGAATGCCCGGGTACCCCGAAGCCGGGGCCGCGTCGATGTGGAGCATGGGCGTGTCGCCGCGCATCAGCCACTCCGCCCGCAGCTCGGGGTACTTGTCCAGAATGTCCATTAAAGTTTCGTACCCCGGCTTCGATTTGTTCTGAACCAGCTTGTACAACTTTTGTGGGCCTTCGTATCCCAAATTCTTGGCTAATTGGTAGGCGGACAGGCTATAGTGCTGCATCAAGGCGCTTATTCGGTCTCCAACAAGGGTCTTTTGCTCCACTTTTTTTGCTGTCAGTCCGTAAACTTTTTTTGCTTAAACCAACCTTGTTCGCTTGATTTGTACGACAAAGGTCTAAAAAAAGATACGACATAGCAAACAAAACGGAACATCTCGCAAAGAAAATTTCTGAACTCCGGGCCACCTTCCCCAAGCGAAACGACTATGCCCGCCGTACCGTCGAACACCTGGCCACAAAGGGCAGGGAGTATTCCAAGCAGCAGGTCTACAACGTCCTCAGCGGCCGCTACCTCAACACCGACGTGGCCGAAGCTCTCATCACCGTTGTGGAAACTGAGCGCAAACGCATTGCCACCCTCGAAGCCCGCGCCACCAAAGCTGCTGCCGCCTAGCCATGCAAGTTGCCATCCTCGTCCCCGAACAAGAGTGGCGGGAACTCGTGGCCGACGTGCAGCGCCTCAAAGAACACGAGGCTGCCCTCGCCACCCCGCCTCCCGCGCCCGACCAGCTCCTGAACGTGCGCTAGGCCGCCGCTTACCTCAACATCACCCCGCCGGGCGTGCGTAAGGCGCGCCGCCTCGGCCGCCTTTCCGGCGTGAAGCTGAACGAGAAGGAGTGGGGCTTCCGCGAGTCGGAGCTGAACCGCTACCTCGACCGCTACAACCGCCAGTTGCCCCAGGCTGCCTAACACCCCCTTTTTATCATGTCCCAGCTACTCCCCGTAGTCGGCTCCGGCGTGCCCGCCCCCGACGACCCCACCGCCACCAATTCCATTATCACCGTCCTCAAAGCCAAGCTCAAAGACCAGCACTTAGTCAGCGAGTTCACCGAGCAGCGCGGTGAGGAAGCGCCCCCGCGCAGCTTCGCCCTGACCTGCTATGAGCAGGTACATCCCGAGCTGCTCCATCGCCTCAGCCGCCTGGTGCCCCACCTCTGCCTACTCACCGAGCAGCTGACCGAAACGCCCGACTACTGGCCCGACGAAACCGAGGAACTGCCCGCCCGCTTCGCGCCCTTTACCGTCACGGGCTTCTCAATGGGCAAGGCCCAGGCCGGTGTCACGCTCATCAGCCAGCGCACCCTCACAGGCGGTAAGGTGCTCAATCTCACCAGCCCCTACGTCAGCTTTGCCGACGAGGCCGAGGATGCCTACCCTTACGCCGGCCTGCTCGAAGCCGCCATGCAGGAAGCCCTGGCCGAAGTTGAAGCTGCCCTGCGCGGCAAATGCACCGACTTCCGCCAGCTCGACCTCTTCGAGCGGCAGCCCACCCCCGCCCAACTATTGTAGGACTTACGCAAAACGGGTTAACTTGAGCAAAAAAGCGATGAAAGTAACGGCACAAGTTTACGGGCAATTTTTGCTCAGCAGCCAGGTCAATTATACGGGCACCTACCTGGCTGACCATTTGGAAGGGCTCCGGCATGACAACGTGCAGTACTTCCTCAAAACCAGTCACTTTACGCCGAGGCAGCTCTGGCAACAGGTCA
>JBPBPU010000003.1:0-50056 GCA_050954465.1 Janthinobacterium lividum | reverse complement strand
TTTGGGGACCGCTGTCCACGGTGGGGTTGGGGTTGGTAGCCGGGGCCGTGAAGTTGCCTGCGCCGTCGTTGAGGCGCACGCTCACCGTGTTGCCGTTATAGTTCGCCGCGAGCACATCCAGGTCGCCGTCGCCGTCCACGTCGCCCAGCGCCAGGCCGGAGGGGTTACTGCCCACGGCGGGGTTGGGGTTGGTAGCCGGGGCCGTAAAATTGCCCGTGCCGTCGTTGAGGCGCACGCTCACCGTGTTGCTGCCAAAGTTGGCCGTGAGCAAATCCAGGTCGCCGTCGCCATCCACGTCGCCCAGCACTACACTGCCGGGGTTACTGCCCACGATGGGGTCGGAGCCCCCCGTAAAATTGCCTGCACCGTCGTTGAGGCGCACGCTTACCGTGTTGTCGGCCGAGTTGGCGGTGAGCACATCCAGGTCGCCGTCCCCGTCCACATCGCCCAGCGCTACGCTGGTGGGGTAGCTGCCCACGGCGGGGTTGGCGTTGGCGGCCGGAGCCCGGAAGTTGCCCCGGCCCGTGCCGCCCACGGCGGTGGTAAACTGGTACACGTAAGGCACGGCCGCCGCCCCGCCCGTGCTATGCACCGTGGCCGGCACGCTCACCTGCACCGTTTCGCCGGGCTTGAAAGCCGCCGCCCCGCTGCTGGCCGTGGGCGCGAGCGTCACGGTGTTGCCGCTGGTGCTGGCCGAGGCCGTGCGCCGCCCCCGGTACTGCGCCGAAAACACCTTCACGTAGCCGGCCGTAGCCGCGTCAATCGGCTCAGTGAACGTCACGCCTACCGGCGTGCTGCGGGCGGCCGCCCGGGCGTTGGCCGCCGGGTTCAGGCTCGTTACCAGCAGCGGCCGCACGCTCAGGGGCAGGGTATTGCTGGGGCCGTTGGGCGTGGTTACGCTCACGGCGTAGCTGCCGGCCGCCAGGCCAGGCACCAGCAGGCCAATGGTTTGGGGCGAAGCCGCGTAGCCCGTGCTGGTAAAGGCGCTGGCTGCTACGGTCGTCGCCGCCCCGGTGCCGGTGTTGGTGAACGTCACGAGGGTCGCGCCCGTCAGCAGCGTACCGCTGAGCGTGAGGGCACCGCCCGCCACCACGCTGCTGGCCGAGAGGCTGCTGAGCACGGGCGGTGCTGACTGGTTGAGGCGCACGCTTACCGTGTTATCGGCCGAGTTGGCGGTGAGCACATCCAGGTCGCCGTCCCCGTCCACATCGCCCAGCGCCACGCTGGTGGGGTAGCTGCCCACGGCGGGGTTGGCGTTGGTGGCCGGGGCCGTAAAGCTGCCGCTGCCGTCGTTGAGGCGCACGCTTAGGGTGTTGCCGCCGTGGTTGGCCGTGAGCAAGTCCAGGTCGCCATCAGCGTCCACGTCGCTCAGCGCTACGCTGTAGGGCGTGCTGCCCACGGCGGGGTCGGAACCGCCCGTAAAGCTGCCCGTGCCATTATTGAGGCGCACGCTCACGGTGTTGCTACCCGAGTTGGCCGCGAGCAAATCCAGGTCGCCATCGCCATCCACGTCGCCTAGTGCCACGCTGTAGGGCGCGGTGCCCAAGGCGGGGTTCGGGTTGGTGGCTGGCGGGGTGAAGTTACCGGTCCCATCGTTGAGGCGCACGCTCACGGTGCTGCCGCCATAGTTAGCCGTGAGCAGGTCCAAGTCACCGTCGCCGTCCACGTCGCCCAGCGCTACGCTGATGGGGCCACTGCCCACGGTGGGGTTGGCGTTGGTGGCCGGCGCGGTAAAGTTGCCGGTGCCGTCGTTGAGGCGCACGCTTACCGTGTTGCCGCCAAAGTTCGCCGTGAGCATATCGAGGTCACCGTCGCCATCCACGTCGCCCAGCGCCAGGCTACCAGGGCTACTGCCCACGGCCGGGTTGGGGTTGGTAGCGGGGGCCGTGAAGTTGCCCGTGCCGTTATTGAGACGCACGCTCACCGTGTTATCGTTGGCGTTCGCCGTGAGCATATCGAGGTCGCCGTCGCCATCCACGTCGCCCAGCACTACGCTGCCAGGGCCGCTGCCCACGGCGGGGTTGGGGTTAGTAGCCGGGGCGCTGAAGCTGCCGCTGCCATCGTTGAGGCGCACGCTCACCGTGCTGCTGCCCGAGTTAGCGGTGAGCATATCCAGGTCGCCGTCGCCATCTACGTCGCCCACCGCCACGCTTTGGGGGCTGTTGCCCACCGCCGGGTCGGCATTGGCCGCCGGGGCGCGGAAGTTGCCGATGCCCGTGCCGCCCACGGCGGTAGTAAACTGGTACACGTAGGGCACGGCCGCCGCCCCGCCCGTGCTATGCACCGTGGCCGGCACGCTCACCCGCACCGTCTCGCCGGGCTTAAAAGCGGCCGCCCCGCTGCTGGCCGTGGGCGTGAGCGTCACCGTGTTGCCGCTGGTACTGACCGCAGTCGTGCGCCGGCCCCGGTACTGCGCCGAAAACACCTTGATGGTACCGGCCGTGGCCGCATCCACCGTCCCGGTAAAGGTTACGCCCACCGACGTGCTGCGGGCGGCCGCCCGGGCGTTGGCCGCCGGACTCAGACTCGCTACCGCGAGCAGCCGCACGGTCAGGGGCAGGGCGTTGCTGGTGCCGCCGGGCGTGGTTACGCGCACCGTATAGCTGCCGACCGCTAAGCTGGTGGGTACCAGCAGGCCAATAGTTTGGGGCGTGACCGCGTAGCCCGTGCTCGTGAACGCGGCGGCCACTACCGTAGTCACCGCGCCGGTGCCGGTGTTAGTGAACGTGGCGACCGTGGCACCGGTCAGGAAGGTACCGCTGAGCGTGAGCGCGCCGCCCGCCGCCGCGCTGCTGGCCGAGAGGCTGCTAAGCACCGGGGGCGGCGGCTGGTTGAGGCGCACACTCACCGCATTGTCGTAGAAGTTGGCCGTGAGCGCATCCAGGTCGCCATCGCCGTCCACGTCGCCCAGCGCCACGCCTTGCGGGCCGTTGCCCACAGCGGGGTTGGGGTTGGTGGCCGGGGCCGTGAAGTTGCCTATACCATCGTTGAGGCGCACACTCACCGTGTTATCACCACTGTTGGCCGCAAGCATATCCAGGTCGCCGTCGCCGTCCACGTCGCCCAGCGCCACACTAAGGGGACCGTTGCCCACGGCCGGGTTGGGGTTGGTGGCCGGGGCCGTGAAGCTGCCCGTACCGTCGTTGAGGCGCACACTCACCGTGTTGTCGCCTACGTTAGCGGTGAGCAAATCCAGGTCGCCGTCGCCATCCACATCGCCCAGCGCCACGCTGATGGGGGCGCTGCCCACGGCCGGGTCGGGGTTGGTGGCAGGCGGGGTGAAGTTACCGGTCCCATCGTTGAGGCGCACGCTCACCGTATTGTCGCCGTAGTTGGCCGTGAGCACATCCAGGTCGCCGTCGCCGTCCACATCGCCCAGCGCTATACTGATGGGGACGCTGCCTACGGCGGGGTCGGGGTTGGTAGCCGGGGCCGTGAAGTTGCCCGTGCCATCGTTGAGGCGCACGCTCACCGTGCCGCCGTAGTTGGCCGTGAGCACATCCAGGTCGCCATCGCCGTCCACGTCGCCCAGCGCCACACTAAGGGGGCCGTTGCCCACGGCCGGGTTGGGGTTGGTGGCCGGCGCGGTAAAGCTGCCCATACCATTGTTGAGGCGCACGCTCACCGTGCTGCTGCCATTGTTAGCCGTTAGGAAGTCGAGGTCGCCGTCGCCATCCACGTCGCCTAGCGCCACGCTGGTGGGGGCGCTGCCCACGGCCGGGTCGGGATTGGTGGCCAGCGGGGTGAAGTTGCCCGTGCCATCGTTGAGGCGCACACTCACACTGTTACTGTTCTGGTTGGTGGTGAGCATATCCAGGTCGCCGTCGCCGTCCACATCGCCCACCACCACGCTATTGGGATTGTTGCCCACACCGGAACTGGGGTTGGTGGCCGGGGCCGTGAAGCGGCCGCTTCCCGTGCCGCCCACGGCGGCGGTAAACTGGTACACGTAGGGCCCGGCCGCCGCCCCACTCGCGCCGTGCACGGTAGCCGGCACGCTCACCTGCACCGTTTCGCCGGGCCGGAAGCTGGCCGCCCCGCTATTGGCCGTAGGCGTGAGGGTCACGGTGCTACCGCTGGTGCTGGCCGTGGCCGTGCGCCGGCCCCGGTACTGCGCCGAAAACACCTTTATGGTACCGGCCGTGGCCGCATCTACCGGCCCGGTGAACGTTACGCCCACCGCCGTGTTGCGGCTGGCAGCCCGGGCGTTGGCTGCCGGGTTCAGGCTCGCCACCTCAAATACGGTAAACGACGAGGTGGTGTAGGTAGTGAAGACGGTGGCCGGCGTTACGGTGCCGAGGACGACGTTGTTTACCTTCACCTGTACTTCCTGGTCGTGGCTGCCGCAGCAGGTGCGCTGGGCCAGGCGCAGGCGCACCTGGTAGGTGCCCGCGCCCAGCACCAGGGCTTGCTGCAAGCTGCTGGTGTACTGCACCAGCCCCACCTGGCTGCCTTCCGGGGCCGTCGGGTTGCCAAACACGCTGCCGTTGCGGGCAATGCCGGCGGCCGGGCCGAACGTCCAGGCCCCGCCGCTGGGCGCGTAGCTGTAGCCGCCAGTCACGCCAGCCTGGCTGGGGGTTTCGAAGCCGGCATTGGCCAGCGCCCCGCCCACGACCGCGCCCGTCGCCACGTTCACAATTTCCACCTGGTCGACAAAGGCCGTCACGTCGGTGCCGGAGCCGCCCGTGCCTTGCAGGGTGAGCACCGGGCCGGTGGCGGCAGCCGCCAGCGGCAGCAGGGCCAGCAGACTAAGCAGGTACCGGCACAGCAAGGCCGGGAGTGGAAGGGTCGTTTTCATAGCGGGCTGGGGGAAAAGGGCGATAAGCCAGGCGGTTGGCGCACCCAAAAGGGGCTTTGTCTTTACTGCCGGCAAAGGTCCCCCGCCCGTAGGCCCTGCTTCAAACCCGCCGTGTAGTCTATTTCGACTACACGCCCCGGTTGCGCTGCCCGGCGCGGCTGGCCCACCTTTGTACCATGCCCGCCCCCCTCCGCCTCGCCCTGGTCGAAGACGACCCCCACGTGCGCGCCCTGCTGCACGAGTACCTCAGCTACCAGCCCGAATTCGAGTGCGTTATCGTGGCCGACTCGGCCGAGGCCTTCCTCGCCGAGTTGGAAGTCAGCCTGCCGCCCCGCCTGGTGCTACTGGATTTAAGCCTGCCCGGCCAGAGCGGGTTGCAGCTGCTGCCCTTGCTCAAGCAGAAGCTGCCCCAGGCCGACGTGCTCGTGCAAACCATGCACGACGATGATGCGCGCATCGGCCAGGCGCTGCGGGCCGGGGCCACGGGCTACCTCATCAAAAGTGCCACCAGCCTGCAGCAGTACAAGCAGGCCCTGCTCGACGTGGCCGCCGGCGGGGCCGTGTTTACGCCGCTGGTGGCCCGCCGCGCCCTGGCCCACTTCGTGGTGCCCCAGCCCAGCCACCAGCCCGAGCTGCTCTCGGCCCGCGAGCAGGAAGTGCTACAAGCCCTGCTCGACGGCCTCAGCGAAAAGGAAGTAGCCGCCCGCTTGGCCGTGTCGCCGCTCACGGTGCGCACCTACGTGCGCCGCCTCTACGAAAAGCTCCACGTCCACTCCCGCACCGAATTGTTAAGCCGCGTAGCGCGGGGCGAGCTGTAGCGCCCGGCGCTTAGGGACGCAGCCGCACCACCCAGCCGCCATCGGGGACCGGGCCGGCCGTGAGCTGCCAGCCCAGGGCGTCGGCCCGCTGGCGCATGTTGCGCAGGCCCTGGCTGGCGCGGGTAGTAGGCGGCGCAGCCACCGGCCCGTCGTTGCACACAGTTAGGGCGAGCTGGCCGGGGCCGAGGTAGCGCAGCGTCACGGTCAGGTGCGTGGCGGCGGGCGCGTGGCGCAGCACGTTGGTTACGGCTTCCCGAAAAACGAGGTACACGTGCTGGCGCACGTCGGGCGGCAGGGGGCGGTGCGGGTCGGCGGGCCAGTTTTCGGTACGCAGCTCCGCCGTCAGGCCGGCATCGTGGGTGGCGTGGTCGAGCACGTCCTGCATGCGGGCCCGCAAGCCGGCTAGCGTATCGGCTTCGGGGCTCACGCTCCAGATGATGTCGCGCACGGTGGCGGCCGCCGCCTGGCTGTGGGCGCGTAGCGTGGCCAGGCGGGCGGGCACCGCCGCCGGGGGCAGGTGCTGCAGCAAGTCGGCCTGGAGCGTGACGCGGGTAAGCAAGGCTCCCACTTCGTCGTGCAGGTCGGCGGCCAGTTGGGCGCGCCGGGCCGTATCGAGCCGTTGCCGGCGCTGCCGCTGGCGCTGCCAGGCGAACAGCCCTGCCAGGGCCAGCAGCGCACCCAGGGCCCAGGTGCCGGGGCGCTGCCACCACTCGGCCGTCACGGTTAGCGGCAGCCGCAAGGTATTGGTGGCCGCCACGCCCTGGCTCGATTCGGCCCGGATTTCTACCACGTAGTCGCCGGGCGGCAGCCCCTGCAGGCGCAGGCGAGGCGTGTTGCCCAGCGGCAGCCAGCGCCCCTGCAGCCAGCCCGGCACCCGGTAGGCATACCGGGCGCTGGCCGCATCCACTTCCCCGCTCAGGGCCAGTTGCAGGTCTATTATCGGCTGCGTGGGGGTCAGGTGCAGGGTGGGCAGGGCATCGGCGGCCAGCTGGTAGCGGGTGTAGCTCTCGCGCAGGGTGGCCCCGAGCACACTGCGGGCCGTGAGCAGCAGCCGGGGCCGCGCCGGGCGGGGCGCGGGCACCTGGCCGGGGTACACCCGGTGCAGGCCGTTCACCCCCCCAATCAGCAGCGAGCCGTCGCGGTCGACCAGCGCCGCCCGGCCGTTGCACTCGTCGGCGCTCAGCCCGTCGGCGGTGGTGAACACGGCCAGCGCGCCGCTAGCCGGCTGGTAGCGCACCAAGCCCTGGTAGGTGCCCAGCCACAAGGCCCCGTCCGGCCCCGGCACAATGGTCGCCACCGAGGCGCTGGGCAGCCCCTGGGTCAGGGTCAGGACAGTGCGGGCGCGGCCATCGGGCTCTACCACTACCAGGCCGTGGGCGCGGGTGCCCACCCACACCCGGCCGCTAGCCTCGCCATACAGGCAGCGGGCCCCATCGGCGGCCACCCGGCGCGGGCCGGCTTCGCGGGGGCCATAGGGTAGCTGCTCCCCGGTGGCGATGGTCAGCCGCACCACGCCCTCGGGGGTGGCCAGCCAGAGGTGGCCCCGGCCGTCGGGCCACAGGTCTTCGATGGTGCGCCCCAGCAGGGGCGGCAGTTGGTGGGTGGGGCCCTTGGCCGGCTGGTAGGGCCGGAACGTCTGCGCCCCGGCCTCGAAGGCATACAAGCCCGTCACGGCCCCGCCCCACACCTGGGCCGTGGCCGGGTCGCGCCCGAGGCAGCGCACCTCGGGCAGGCCCGCGCCCGGCCCTTCGGCCGGCACCACCCGCAGCCGGTTCGTGCGCGGGTTCAGGGCCAGAAAAGGCCCCGGACAGCCCGTGAGCCAGTCGGCCGCCGGCCGGCGGCTCGCGGGCACGGCGCCTACCAGCACGGGCTGGCGGCCATCGGGCAGGCGCGGGGTGGCCAGCGGCCGCAGCGGGGCCAGCGGCGAGTCGGCGGCCTGCGTGAGCAGGCCCGCGTAGGTGCTCACCAGCAGGCGGCCATCGGGCAGGCGGGTGCTGCTGCGCACGCTGTAGGGCCGCCCCCCCGGCCCCGGCAAGGCCCGGATGAACGACGGAGTTGCCGCCCGGCGCCACGCCCCGCGCAGGCCGGTATTGAAGAGCCACCAGTGGCCCGAGGCATCGGCGGTCAGCATCGAGCCCCAGTCGCCCCCCGTCCAGGGCAGCGGGGCCAGCCGAAACCGCACCCGCGGGCCGGCCGCGGGCGTCCAGGCCAGGTGCACCAACTGGTCGTGGATGAGCAGCGTGGCGCTGGTGTCGGTGGGGGTGAGGGCAAAATACGGTTCGGGGCCGGGCGGGCGCCAGCGGCTGGTTTCGGGCAGCTGCCCGCCGGGGGCGGGGCGGTAGGCGGCGCGGGCACTCAGCAGCCAGACCCGGCCGGTGGGGTCGGCGGCGGGGCGCAGAAAGCGGTGGGGGTGCTGCCAGTCGCCCAGCCGCTGGCCGCTAGCCGTCAGGTGCTGGGTGTGGCCGGGCCGCGAAAACAGCCAGAGCGTGCCGTCGGCGGCGGGCCAGAGGCCCAGGTAGGGGTCGGGGGCGGGCAGGAGCGGGCCGCTGGGCTGGCCAGCCAGGGTGTAGGCTTGCAGGCCGGTTTGCTCCTGCACGAGCCACACGCGGCGGGCATCGGCGGCCAGCACCAGGGCGCTGAGTACGCGCCGGGCCTGGCCGGGGAGCCGCACGGGCCGCAGGGCCCCGGCCGTGGTGAAGCGGAAGGTGCCGGCTTCGGTGCCGAGCCAGACGTCGCCGTTGGGCAGCGCCAGCACCTGGCTGCAGGCCACGGCCGGCAGCGGCGCTCCCGTGCGGCGCAACGCGTTGAGGGGCACCAGCTCGGTGCCATCGTAGCGAAACACGCCGTCCTCGGTGCCCAGCCACAGCAGCCCGTCGGGGGTTTGGGCCAGGGCGCGCAGGGCCACCCCCCGCAGCGGCGGGTCGGCCCGCCAGCCGCCGGGCGCGGGCTGCGCCAGGGCCAGCCGGCCGCCCAGCAGGCCCAGGAGTAGCCGTAAGCAGGGCAGCCAGTGCTTCATAGGGGCTCAGGAAAGGGCGGGCAAGATACGTAGCCGGGCCCTGGAAAGGGGGTAGCCTAGCCCGGCTCCGGTGTCCGGCTAGCCAGGTTGGCCGCCGCTGGCCGCCAGCAGCGGCGACGGACCCGCTCCAAGCGTAGCCGCGAGGAACTATTTCCCTCGTAGAGCCCGCCGCTGGCTTAAACGCGGACCCTGGTGGGCCGCTAGTGATGGGGGACCCAAGCGGGCGTGTAGTCGAAAAAGACTACACATCCGATTGGGTCCGGGGTAGGAGCGGACGGAAACTTTGCCTGCTCAACGGACCCGCTGGCGCAACCGGCCGCCCCTACTCCCCTATTCACTTCACCCCCTACCCTTCCCGATGCTTCCTCCCGCAACCGTACTTCCCGCCGCCGCGGGTACCCCGCTCACCGTGCTGGGCGACCGTCTCCTGCTCAAGCTCACGAGCCCCGACACCGCCGGGCGCTTCACAGCCGTGGAGCAGTTCAACGAACCCGGAACCGGCATTCCCCTGCACCGGCACACGCGCGAAGACGAAAGTTTCTGGGTGCTGGAAGGCCAGGTGGAGTTTGTCGTCGGCGACACGACCACGGTCGTGGAGCCGGGCGGCTTCGTCTATGCCCCTCGGGACATTGCCCACAGCTTCCGGGCCGTGAGCGCGACGCCGACCCGGATGCTGGTGCACGTCTGGCCCGCCGGCCTGGAGAACATGTTTGGGGAGTTGAGCCAGCTGCCCGCCGGGCCGCCCGACCTGGGCCAGGTGGCGGCCATTTGCGCGCACTATGGCATTGCTTTTCTCTAATCATGAAACTAGTGCCTCCGCTGTTTGCGCTCGTTTTGGGCTTACTGGGCAGGTAGGGAGTGAGGGCCCAGGACCTGCCCGACGTCGGCAGCACCCGCTACGGGCCGCTGGGCACCAGCCGCTGCGTGGGCACTGGCGGCCTTCGTACCCAGGCCAGGGCACCCTCACCAACGCTGGCACCCTCGACCTGAGTAGCGGCCTGCTCGAAGTGCGCGGCGACTTCGCCAACGCCGGCACCCTCACGCCTGGCACCAGTGCTGCTATCTCCAGCGGTACCGCCGACCAGCTGCTCCCCCTGGCGAGGCTACCCTCTACCAGGTGCTGGTCAGCAAGCCCACTAGCGGGGCCAATACCCTGCGCAGGGCTACCAGCGTGTCAACCAGGTACAGCTCGCGCCGGTGCTCATGGAAGCACTGAAAGAGCACCAAGCGCTACCAACACCCTGGCTACCCGCTATGAAAAAACAGTTGGAGATTTTTTGAACTATAAAATAAATACTTAATTCAATAATTGTTTCTATACCTAATAAAAACTGACGGGGTACCAAAGCAGTTTCTTCGACTAGGTGGGTTCCGAAAGGTGTGCCTTTCAGAGCCACGATGCGTTATACTCTTTAAAAATGACCGTTTAACAACTGACTGTACCCCCTGTCTTCGCTTAAAATCTCCTTTCAATTACGCTGTCTTCCTGGCATTCCCGACTACTTCGCCTGTTTCGGGTCTCGACGCAAAAGCAAGGGGCCCCGGCCTCGAAGCCCAGCAAACGGCCGTGGTCAGCTTCCTAAAAGGAACTCAGCCGCTCGGCGAGTACGTGGAAGCGGAGAGCGGCAAAAAGAACCACGGGTTACCCTGCGGGGCCCCGTTCACGGGCGTACTGGCCGATGCCTTTGGGCTATTGGCGGCGCTAGCAGCCAGCGGTGGGCTTTCGGCGCTGGTCATTGCCCGCCGCCCGCACTGCCTGCCGGACCCCGATGCGGCACCAACCCCAACGGCAGGCTGGGCCCAGCTGGTGTCAGCGATACCGCTTAGTTCGTGCTTTTCTGTGCGGCAGACAGTTGGATGAGAGGTAAAACTTCCTTCCCTTCCTATCCAAACTGGACCGCTAGGCAGAAACAATGCGCGGCGGGGGATTTTATTAAAACTACTGGCCTGCAATGGAGTAGACCCACAGTTGGCCCTGCGCACCATAGCGGCCCGTACCTCTACTGATGCTTCCACTACTATATCCGGGGCCGGCCCGCGTCCGGTACATTGTCCGGTACTGGCGGTTGCTGGCGGGGTTGCTGCTGATTAGCTTACTAGTTGCCCAAGTTGCTTACGCCCAGCACGCTAGGCCGGCAGCCTACGCAGCACTCTACAGCGACCCGGCCGGCGCGGCGGCCCGTACCAACCGGCGCACCGTGCGCTACGACCTGCGCGTGACCGATACCACCCTCACTATCGGCGGGGTGCGCAACCGGGCGCTGGTGACCAACGGCCAGCTGCCGGCCCCTACCCTCACGTTTACGGAGGGCAATACGGCACTGATTTACGTGCACAATGCCAGCCGCAAAAGCATCTCGTTTCACTGGCACGGGATGCTGCTGCCCAACCGCTACGACGGGGTACCGATGCTGACGACCGCGCCCATCGAGCCGGGGCAGACGCTCAAATACAAGTTTCCGCTGGTGCAGCACGGCACGCTCTGGTACCACTCGCACACCCGCCTCAACGAGCAGTTGGGGCAGTACGGGGCCATCGTGGTGTACCCGCCCACCCCCTTGGCCACCCCCGACCACGTGGTGCTGCTTTCGGACTGGACCAAGGAGCGGCCCTGGGAAATTTTGCGCTCGCTGAAGCGCGAAACCGATTGGTACGCCATCAAACGCAACTCGGTGCAGAGCTACGGCGGGGCCTGGCGCCAAGGCTACCTGGGCACCAAAGTGGGCCAGGAGTGGAAGCGCATGCCCGCGATGGATTTGGCCGACGTGTATTACCAGCATGACCTGACCAACGGCCAGCCCAGCTAGCAGCTGCCCACGGCGCAGCCCGGCCAGGCGGTGCGCCTGCGGGTCATCAACGGCTCGTCGGCCTCGTACTTCTGGGTGCAGTTTGGGGGCGGTAAAATGCGCGTGGTAGCCGCCGACGGCATCGATGTGCAGTCCGTGGAGGTGGATAAGCTGCTCATCGGCACGGCCGAAACCTACGACGTGGAGGTAACCCCGCCTGGCCCCGGCCAGTACGAGCTGCGCGCCACATCCTGGGACATGGCCCAGCACACTAGCCTGCTGCTGGGCACCGGCGCGCTGCACCCGCCCCCCACCCTGCCGCGCATCAACTACTACCAGCTGGTGCAGGAAATGAACGGCCTGATGAACCACATGCCCGGCATGAAAATGGGCCGCGCCCCGGCCAGCATTCCTGCTCCCGCCGTGGTGGCCGCCGGCACTGCACCCCCACCTCCCGGCCCCGGCATGAAAATGGGTGGCATGGGCAAAGGCGGCCAGCATAGCGGCATGGATATGGGCGGGATGGACATGGGCCAAAAAGCCCCCGCTGGTTCAACTACCACATCCGGCACGGCCAGCCAGAAGCTGCCCGCCGCCCATGTGGCCCCCGCCCTGGGCGGGGGCCACATGGGCGGTATGCGTATGGACGGGAAAAGCCAGCCAATGGGCGCCATGCAGGCGGCCCCGCTCGGCACGTTCGTGACGGGCCACCAGCAATTGCAAGCGGCCTACCCCCAGGAAACGCTGCTCGACTACACCCTGCTCAAGGCCCCGCTACCAACCACCATCCCGGCCGACCGGCCGGTGCGCACGGTGCACTTGTATCTGACAGGCAACATGTTTCGCTACGTGTGGAGCCTCAACAACGTGGTGCTCTCGGAGGCCGATAAAATCGAGATTAAGCGCGGCGAAACGGTGCGCTTCGTGCTGCACAACACCACCATGATGAGCCACCCCATGCACCTGCACGGGCACTACTTCGGGGTCATCAACGGGCAGGGCGACTACGCGCCGCTCAAGAACACGCTCAGCGTGGCCCCCATGGACCTAGTGACGCTGGAATTTGACGCCAACGAGTACCAGGACTGGTTTTTTCACTGCCACCTGCTCTACCACCTCCATTCGGGCATGGCCCGCATCGTGCACTACGCGGGCGACTCGGTGCGCACCGACAACCCCCGCCTGCTGGCCCGCTTCATTGGGGGAGATAAAAAGCTCTTCCCCTACGCCGAAGCAATGGGGCAAAGCCAGGGCACCTTCCTGCAAGGCGGCATCCGCAACTCGTACTGGCTGTTGCGCCAGGAAGCCCGCTTCGACTGGCACGGCGACTACGAAACCGAAACCCACTTGCAGCGCTACCTCGGCCCCAAGCAGTTCGTGGCTGTGTACGCGGGGGCCGATTTTCGCGACAACAGCTGCTACCTCAACCCCGGCCTGATGAAGCGCGACGAGAGTGGCAAACGCCTCAATTTCAAAGACTACCGCTAGGTGGTGTGCGTGGGCGTGCGCTACTTCCTACCCCTGCTGGTGTGGTCCGATGTGCGCTACGACAGCGGCGGCAAGCTGCGCCTCCAATTGGAACGCAACATTAGATAATCGGGTACAATTTAGCGAGTTTCGTGCGGGCATCCGCCGTTTTAAAGTGCCAGTTGCGCGGGTTGGGTCGGGTATTCTGGCGGTCTTGCCACTGTCCTACGACCCGGCGCACTTACTCGGTGGTAGTAAATGGCTGGTCGAGTACCTGCCGACTAAGCACAGCATCGTGGTCGAGATGTGGGTGACCGCTGCTAACTCGACCAGGCGCTCAGCCAGTAGTTTTAGCTGCCAGCGGGGGCTCGTCGGGCGGGCTTTGGCAGAGCAGCCTTGTTCGTAAAACTGGCGTCGCATTCGCTCGACCGTTTTGGTCGACACGCCGAGCACTGGCCCCAGTTTGCTGGCTGGTCGGCGGCCGGTCTGCTCGTCGCTATTTAATAGAATGTGAATGTGTTGCAGTTTAGGCGAGTGCTGCTTGTATTTCTTTTGCTACCCTTCCAAGGTCTGGCGTTCTTCATCGGTCAGGTACAGGCGATAGAGGAGCATTGGACAAAGTATTTGCTATCTATAATGCAACCAGACCTGCTAATGTTTTTTAACCACTACAGTGCGCGTACAGCAGCAAGGCCGCGGCTTCGAGTAAGGGCTGGTCGGTGGTGCGCTGCTGGCAGCGCTGCAAATCGTAGTGGCAGAGCGTGCCGTAGGGACGGCCCTGCGCATCGTGGATGAGCACGCTGTGGTAGAAGATAGAAGAGGTAAGTGGCTCAGTAGCTGCCGGGTCGGTTGGGGCCTCGATGCCATCCAAACCAGCTTGCTGGCGGCCCACCAGCGCGCAATAGGCCGTTGCCAGCCGCTCCTCCTCCTGCTCTTGTTGCTGGGCGGGGAGGTTGCAGTCAAACTGTACCTGCGTGCGCAACACGTCCCCGTCGAAGCGAAACAAGCCCGTATAGCGGTGCGGCGTGCGGCGGTTGAGATAGGCCAGGGCGGCAGTTACCCCTTGCTGCGCGAGCAAGGTGGTAAACTCCCCCACTTCGGGCAGCAGGCCAAACTGCCCGAGGATATCGTTTTCAAACATAAGTACACAAACCAGCCTAGTTCAGGAAGGGGTAACGCCCACAGCCAACCAAGAACTCTCAGCCGAACGGGCCGCGAGCTGGTGGGCAGTAGGCCAGGCTTTGCTGCCATCCTAAGCGAGCGCGCGGGCTACTTATAGCACCATAAATAAGGCATCCAGCCGCAGCAGCCGCAAGCAGCGGTGCAGCAGCGGGTCCACGTTGCACAAAAAGACGCGGGCACCACTTTGGTGAAGTACCAGCAGTTGCGAAACCACGTAGCTGACGCCCAACTGGCGCAGGCAGCGCAAGTGAGCGCAATCAATCAGGAGTTGGGCAGGGGGCATTTCCGGACCCTGCGCCAAGTCGTGCACGAGGGAAGTGGCCTCTGCCTCATCTAAATCCACCGGGGTGAACGAGGCAAGCGTAGCCGGGGTAGCTAGAATAGTAGGCATAAAAAAAGGAAGTGGTGAACAGGAGAAGGCGCGCAGACAAGCAGAATCCCGAGGGGAAGGCAGCGGGTTGTGCGCTTAGCGAATACTCCTGTTAAACAAGCTTCCCTCACTAATTAGCTCCCGGATTAATACGGCTTTATAAGGCAGATAAGCCGCACCTGTAATTGCGTACTTTTCCGGTGAGCCAGCCCACCAGGCAGGGTAATCAGTAGTTTTACCGGGCTCGACCTGTCGCCAAATGACTTAACCGCCCCCTCGCCAGGCCGCCCGAAGCCACGCTACAGCCGGGGCGACTTCGGCAAAGAACCCGGTGCTGACGCTACGTCGCACTTCGTCGCTTACCAAGCTGGTGTGTAAGCGGTGCGCGGGGTCAAGCGCCGGCACCACGGCATAGCGCCGAAACTCGGTTTCGGCGACGACTTGGGGGAGCCAGGTGGTTAGCAGCCAGGTGCGGTCGGCCGGGTCGGGGGCAGCAAGCATCGCCCGGTGGTCGGCCAGGATACCCCGCAGGTGGTAGCGCAGCAACAGATTGTGGGCATGCACCTAGCGGGCCCGAAATTCGGGACTCGTCCATAGGCTGGCCCGTCCAGTGCAACAGCAGGTAGCCCTCGTCGGGCACGAAATCGACCGACGCGACCGCGTTGCCAAAATAGTGTTGGGTAGGAGACATGAGCAGTAAGGCGGAAACCAAGCCGGGGACGTACCCACTCCGGCCGGTTGGCGAGGGAGTAAGGCTAACAGCTTCTTTAACGGCAGGCCCTACCTAACGGCCGAAAACAGCCCGCAAGCAAACGTCAGGAGCACAGCTACATCCGGGTGCAGCGCCATTGGCAAACTCAGGGCCGAGGCCCGCGAGCTACCCCCGCGTAGCCCGCCTCAGGTGGCCGAAGCGGCGCGCCCGCCCAGCCGCGCTGCACACCCAGGCCGAGTTGCTGCTCCGCTACGCCGAGCAAACCCTCGCCACCGACTACGAGCAGCACGCCGTGCGAACGCTTCACCAGGAACTACAACCCGCCTGGTTAGCCGCAGCGGGTAGTAAAGCCGCTTGAGGTGGCTTGGCAAAGCCGGAGAGCTAGGGAAGGCACCTTGCCTTACTGCAAGAGAAGCGGCAGTAGGTTTGGGGCGCTTTCGCAGGCATCGCCGCCAGTTGGCGGCCTGCCAGCTAGCGGCCAGCCAGGCGCTTGGGCCGGGTGCAGGCTTGGGCGGCCGGTGAGCGAGCTACCAGCCCCTGCTGCAGTGCGCGGGCTGGTTCTTACCCAAGCTGCTGGCTGGCTTGAAAAAGCCCTCCCGGCTGTGCTGCCAGGAGGGCCGTTGAAATGTAGCGGGAACCAAGGCGTTCTTTGCACCTGGAAGGGATTTTTCGAGTACCCAACCCGGCCTTGGTGGACGACCAGCAGCAAGCCCTTTACTGATTTTTAGCAACTTAGCCGATAATTCTATTTTGGAAAAGAGAAACATCATCGTTATCGGCGCTTCTACGGGTGGTTTCGAGGCCATTAAGCAACTGGTTGCTGCCCTGCCGGCCACGCTGGATGCCGCTATTTTTATCGTCTGGCACATGTCGCCCGATGTAACGGGCATATTGCCGCAGGTGCTAAACCGGCAAAACACTCTGGTAGCCAGCAACGCTATTGACAACGAGCCCATTAGCCGCAACCATATTTACGTAGCGCCACCAGACAAGCACCTGCTGCTGGAGCAGGGCATCCTACGGGTTACCCGGGGGCCGAAAGAAAACCGGTTTCGGCCCGCCGTTGACCCGCTGTTTCGCTCAGCGGCCTATATCTACGGGGCCCGGGTTATCGGCATTGTCTTGTCGGGCGCTCTGGACGATGGCACGTCCGGCTTATGGACGATAAAAAGCCGGGGCGGCATCGCCATCGTGCAGGAACCCGCCGAAGCCGAAGTATCCTCGATGCCCGAAAGTGCCCTGGCCGCCGTGCAGGTAGACTACCGGGTGTCCATTGCCGAAATGGCTCCCCTGCTGGTGAAGCTAACGGCCGAAACTGTAACCGAAGTTGGCGAAATTGCGATGGAAGAGGAAAAAAAGACGGCGCGGGAAGTGCGCATCGCTGCGGAAAAGGGAGGGCTGGAGCGGGGTAAGCTGGCGTTTGGCAAACTCACGCCCTATGCCTGCCCGGAGTGCCACGGGGTGTTGTCGGCCATTACCGACGGCGACATCATCCGCTACCGGTGTCATACCGGGCACGCGTATTCGGCCGATAGCCTCCTCACTGCCATTACCGAGCGGATTGAAGACACGCTGTGGAATGCCATCCGGGGCGTGGAGGAAAGTATTCTGCTGCTCAACAACCTGGGCGACCACTACGCCGAAAAAAACCAGCCGAAGCTGGCCGCCATGTATTTTAAAAAGGCGCAGGAAGCCGAAAGCCGCGCCGAAATCGTCCGCCAGACGGTTTTCAGCCACGAGCAGCTCACTACCACCAGCATCAGCAAGCAGGTGGCAGAAGAGGAGGCTTAGGCTGGTCGTTCTCTGCGGGTGCCTCACCCCCTGGCCCCCTGCTAGGGGGCAGAGTCGATAAGTTCTAGTCTGGTCGCCCTCCGAGGCACCTCACGGGACCCCTATGGGGCATAGCCCCCTCTCCAAAAAAGAGGGGGAACTAGCTGTATCTTTAACTCTAAAAACTAGATTTTAGAGACTAGTTCCCCCTCTTTTTTGGAGAGGGGGCTATGCCCCATAGGGGTCCCGTGAGGTGTCGCGGAGGGCGATAACGCCCGAACGTATCAATAGGGGGTGAGGCAACCCGCAGAGAACGACCATTGTCAAAAAAGTTAAAAGCCCCCTTCCAGGGTCGAAGTAAAAATAAGCGTAATGGAACCTGTTGAATCTACTGATTTTATGGCCGAAAAGCCGCACGGCTTTCTCCTGGTGGGCCTGGGGGCATCGGCCGGGGGCATTCAGGCCCTGCGCGAATTCTTTCAGCACGTAGCCGAAGATTCCGGTATCGCCTACGTGGTGATTCTGCACCTCTCGCCCGACCACGACAGCCAGCTGGCGCAGGTGCTGCAAACGGTGAGTTGCATTCCCGTTATGCAGGTGACGGAAAAGGTTAGAATAGCGCCTAACCACGTCTACGTGGTGCCGCCCAACCGGCACCTGATGATGGAAGACGACTTTATTGTGCCTACCCTCAACCTGCGCGTGGAAGAAAGGCGGGCACCCGTAGACATCTTCTTTCGCACCCTGGCCGATTCGCACGGGGCGCGGGCCGTTTGCGTGGTGCTGTCCGGCACGGGGGCCAACGGCTCGATGGGGCTGAAACGGGTGAAGGAAAGGGGCGGGGTGGTGTACGTGCAAAACCCCCGGGAAGCGGAGTTCAACGAGATGCCCCGCAACGCGATAGCCACCGAGCTGGTGGATGAGGTGCTGCCCGTGGCCGAAATCCCCGGCCGCATCCTCGCCTACCGCACCAGCCTGGGCACGGTGCAAATTCCGGTGGCGCTGGAAAACCGGGCCGAGCAGCAGCAGCAGGCCCTGCGCGAGATATTTACCCACTTGCGCGTGCGCACCGGCCACGATTTCTCCAACTACAAGCAGGCCACGCTGCTGCGGCGGATTGAGCGCCGCATCAACGTGCGCAGCCTGCCCGACCTGCCGAGCTACGCCGCCTTTTTGCAGCAAAACCCGGAGGAAAGCCAGGCGCTGCTCAAAGACCTGCTGATTTCGGTGACCAATTTTTTTCGCGATAAGAAGCCGTTCCAGGTCCTGGAGCAGGATGTGCTGCCGGCCATCTTTCATGCGAAAACGCCGGACAGCGCGGTACGGATATGGGTGGCCGGGTGCGCTACCGGGGAAGAAGCCTATTCGCTGGCCATGCTGGTGGCCGAACGAACCGCCGGGGTGCCGGATGCTCCCACCGTACAAATCTTCGCCACCGACATCGACGAGGCCGCCATTGCCACTGCCCGCGAAGGGCTCTACACCCTCAACGATGCCGCCGACGTGTCGCCCGAGCGGCTGCTGCGCTTCTTCACCAAAGAAGGCGACAACTACCGGGTGCAGCGCGAGCTGCGCGAAATGGTGCTGTTTGCCAACCACAATTTTCTGAAAGACCCGCCTTTCTCGCGCCTCGACCTGGTGAGCTGCCGCAACGTGCTGATTTACCTCAACCATACGGCGCAGGAACGGGTGATGGAAACGTTTCACTTCGCCCTGAAACCGGCCGGCTTCCTGTTTCTGGGCTCTGCCGAATCGGTGGATGGCGCCAGCGACCTGTACGCCACCGTGAGCCGGGAAAACCACCTGTACCGGGCCCGGGAAGTGGCGATGCCCCATTACCCGATGCCCGAATCGGCACCGGCCTCCTCCCCCGCCTCCCCGGTCGTGCTCAAGCTGCACGAGGCCGACAGCCGGCAGCTAAACCGCCTCTCGCTGGGCGAGCTGCACCAGCAGCTGCTGGAGCAGTACGCGCCGCCCTCGCTGGTGGTAAACGAGGAGTATGACATCCTGCACATGTCGGAAAAAGTGGGCGGCTTTTTGGAGTTTTCGGGCGGCGAGCCCACCAAGAACCTGCTCAAGCTCATCCGGCCCGAGCTGCGGCTAGAGCTGCGCTCGGCCCTGCACCAAGCCGTGCAGGGCCAAACGGCCATCGAGGCGCGCCCTATCGGCTGGACTAAAAACGGGGAGCACCAGTCGCTCACCATCCGCGTCAAGCCCGTTACCCGGAAGGGCGATACGGCCCAAGGGTTTTTGCTGGTTCTTTTTGAGCTGCACGAGCAGGCGCTGCCCGAGGACCAGGTGGTGCTTACCTCGGACGAGCCCATGGCCCGGCAGCTGGAAGGCGAGCTGATGCAGGTGAAGACGCAGCTACGCCACTCGGCCGAGCAGCACGAGTACCAGGCCGAAGAGCTGAAGGCGTCGAATGAGGAGTTTCAGGCCGTGAACGAAGAGCTGCGCTCGGCGGCCGAAGAGCTGGAAACCAGCAAGGAAGAGCTGCAATCGATGAACGAGGAGCTGCGCACGGTAAACCAGGAGCTGAAAGTAAAGATTGAGGAAATCAGCGTCACCAGCAACAACCTGCAAAATCTCATCAATTCGGCCGGGGTCGCTACCATCTTCCTCGACCGCGCCTTCTGCATCCGGCTCTACACGCCGGCCGCGCAGCAGCTTTTCAACCTGATACCGTCGGACTACGGCCGCCCCATCTCGGATATTACCCACCGGCTGGCCTACGACCAGCTGCTGCCCGACGCCGAAACCGTGCTGGAAAAGCTCACGCTCATCGAGCGGGAGGTAACTACCACCGACCACCGGGCCTTTCTGATGCGGGTGCTGCCCTACCGCACGGCCGAAGACCGGATTAACGGCGTAGTGATTACCCTGTTTGACATCACCGACCGCACGCAGGCCGAGGAAACCTTGCAGGCCAGCGAGCAGCGCCTGCTACGCATGATGAACGTGCCGAGCGTGGGGGTGCTCACGTTTGACCACACCGACACGCTGCTGCAAGCCAATGATGCCTTTTTGGCAATGGTGGGCTACACCCGCCCCGAGTTCGAAGCCCGCCCGTTTACCCGGCTCGACTTCACCCCGGCAGAGCACGTGGCCGCCAGCCGGCAGGCGCTGGCGCAGCTGCGGCAAACCGGGCGCGGCGGCCCCTACGAGAAAGAGTACTTCCGCAAGGACGGCTCGCGGGTCTGGCTGATGTTTGTGGCCGCCGACCTCGGCGACGGCACGCTGGTAGAGTACACCATCGACGTGAGTGCCCGCAAGCAAGCCGAAGAAGCCGTGGCAACCGACCTGGCGGGTATGCAGCGGCTGCACGAGCTGCACGCCAAGCTGGTCACCGAAACCAACCTGAAAACGGCCCTGGAAGAGCTGGTGGCCCTGGCCTGCGACTTTGCCCACACCGACCGGGGGTGCATTCAGCTGGTGAGCGACGACGGCCAGCGGCTGGAAATGTACGCCTACCAGGGCTACGAGGCCAGCAACCCGTTCATCGAGCACTTCCTGCACGAAGGCTCGCAACCCGCCTGCGAGGCGGCCCGGCGCGACCACACCCGCCTGCTTATCGAAGACGTCGAAACCTTTGGGCCCTTGCTAGGCACTGCCGACCGGGAAGTAGCCTTGGCGGAAGGCATTCGGGCCACCCAATCTACCCCGCTCATCACCCGCCGCAGCGGCGTGGTGGGGGTGCTGAGCAACCAGTTTCGCCAGCCGCACCGCCCTACCGAGCACCAGTTGCAGCTGCTTGATTTGCTGGCCTGGACGGCCGCCGATTTTGTGGAGCGGCACCGGGCCATTCAGGCGCTGGAACGCATATCGGCCGGCCTGGAAGAGCAGGTGCAGGAACGAACGGCCGAGCTAACCCAGAGCACGGCCACCCTGCAGCGCAACCTGGCCCTGTTGGAGCAGGCCGAGGAAGTAGCCCAGATGGGCAGCTGGGAGTACGACATCGTGAGCGGCGAGCTGGTGTGGAGCGCCGGCATGTACCGGCTGTTTGGCTTGCCCATCGGCCACCCGGTAGGCCCGGAAATTTACCTCGACTATGCCGTGGAAGCCGATAAGCCCCTGGCCGAAAAGCTGGTGCGGCATCTGCGGCAAGGGCACGAGCCCCTGGACGAAACGCTGCGCCTGCACGTAGCCGACCAGGGGCATACCTTCCGCATCAAGTCGGTGGTGCTGCGCAACGGCCAGGACGAGCCCCTGAAAACATTCGGCCTCGACCTGGATATTTCGGAAGTAAAGCGCCTGGAGGAAGAAAACCTGCAAATGCGGCTCAACCAGCAGAAAGCCTTGCTGCTCGGCATTCTGGATGCCCAGGAGGAAGAGCGCCGGCGCATCGCCGAGTCGCTGCACAACGGGGTAGGGCAGCTGTTGTTCGCTACGAAACTCAATTTCGACCAGGTGGCCGCCCTGGTGCCCAAAGACGTATTTCAGCGCACCAACCAAATGCTGGATGACGCCATTCACGAAACCCGACGGGTATCGCACGAGCTGGTGCCGCTTACGCTCGATAAATTTAGCCTGGCTCAATCCATTCGGGATTTGGGCCAGAAATATAGTCAAACGCGCATTCGGGTAAACTGCGAAGTAGTGGGGTTGGAAAACCGGCTGGAGTCGTACCTGGAAGTAGCCGTGTACCGCATCTGCCAGGAGCTGCTGACGAACGTGACGAAGCACGCGGAGGCTACCAGCGCCGATATCCTGCTGGTGCAGGAGGACGGCGAAGTAACCCTGAAAGTGCGCGACAATGGCAAAGGAATCAGCTCGGAGGCCGGCAAAACCCCCGGTATCGGGCTGCGCACCATCGAAGACCGGGTAAAGCTGCTCAATGGCACATTTTCCCTCCATACGCCCGATACCGGCACCGGCACCCAGGTAACCATCCATATCCCCGTTGCGGGAGCAGGCTAGCGGGTAGCAGGTATCGTCATGCTGGCGTCTCACCTCACGAGACGCCAGCATGACGGTAGTAACCAGCGTACTTCGCCCACTAACCCAGCGGCCACCGCAACGCCGCTTTTGCTCCGGGGGAGGGGGTAGCCTCCCCCGGCGCGCCAGCCTGGTGCTGGCAGCTGCGCAGCCAGTGCCTGGCAGCGGCTAAGTCGTGAAAGAGCTGTAGCTCAAGCACTCCGCTCAAGTGGTCGGAATGCGTGAGCGTGAGAATATCCGCGCCCTGGTCAGCCTGCACCACGTGCGCGATGTAGCGCAGGCCCAGCTGCTGCGCCTGGGGCAGCCAGGCGTGTTCGAGCCATTCTACGGAGTTGAACCAGGGGCCGTGCAAGTCCAGGTTGTTGTTGAGCAAAAAGGCACAGGGATGCGCCGCTACCTCCTGCAGGTAGTTGCGGGCGCCCTTCATCGCCTCGTGGTTGCCAATCAGCCCGCTCCAGGTGGCACATAGCCACGGTTCCGGCTCCTCGTAGCTGAGTACGCATTTTCCACCAGAACCAAAGTATAGGGAACTAAGCAGCATAAGTAATGTCCAGAACTTTCAAGTAAATAATCGCTCGGTGTGCTTGCAACTTATTGACAGATAATAAATTATGCCAAACACTAGGTACTTGCAAAGTTGGCAGCTGACAACACGCCAGGCAAGGGGGCGAATACGAATTCTTTATCCGTATTCACCTCAGCTATTCTTGCGGTTTTTACGCAGGCTAGCCAGCCGCTGCTTCACAGGCCTTACGCCAGTTCCTACGACAACCGGTCGGACGCCTCCGGCGTCCGACCGGTTGTCGTAGGAACTGGCGTAAGGCCTACTTCAGTAGGTCATCCCCACTTGCTGATTGCGCAGGTATAGGAGACCCCCACTGGGCTACTAGCCCGGCTGCCCGGCCAGGAAGCGCCGCTGCCCGGCTGGGTCATGCTGCGGGACGACAACAGCTGCCCCCCCGGCGTTATCTTAGGTACCAAGTTTGCGTATGCGCCATACCGCCGCGACCTATTGGGCAGCACCAGTACAAGTGGTTCTACGCTTGAGCCCGGTCCCCACCATCGCTTACCGACCGCTCTTTTTCTACTTTTTTTCCATGATTCGCGTTTTTCTTGTTGATGACCATGCTATTGTGCGCGACGGCCTGCGGTCGCTGCTGGCTGCTGAGCCCCTGCTGGAAGTAATGGGCGAAGCCGCTAACGGCCAGGAGCTACTGGCGCAATTGCCCACCGTGCCCGCCGACGTGGTGCTGATGGACCTGAACATGCCCGTGCTCGATGGGCTGGCCACCACCCATGAGCTACGCAAGCAGTACCCGCACCTGTATATTCTAATACTGTCCATGGCGGCCCACGAGCGAACCATCGGCGAGTTGCTGGCAGCCGGTGCCCACGGCTACGTACTCAAAAACGCCGATAAAACCGAAATCATGACGGCTATTCAGGTCGTAGCCTCAGGCAAACGCTTTCTGTGCTCAGAAATTGGCCTGAACGTGCTCGGAAAACTGTTGGCCTATGAACCCGAAGGGCCGGCAACTTCCACTAAGGACCCTTTCCAGCTAACAACCCGTGAGCGGGAGGTACTGCAACTGGTAGCTAATGGGCTGACCAACCAGGAAATTGCCGATAAGCTTTTTACGAGCAAGCGCACCGTCGAATCCCATCGGCAGAACCTGCTGGAAAAAACCGGCGCCAAAAACACCCCGGCCCTGGTGAAGCATGCAATGGAGAAAGGCTTGCTTCACCAGTAAGTGGCTGGCGTGACGCTGACGTGAGGCAAGCAGCGGGGTAACCGGAGCAGCACGTACATACGCTGCCCGAGAGCGGTGCCCGACGAATAAATAGGCGGTGAAAATCACGCATCTACCACCGGTAGAATTTGTATTTTGGCGGAGCTAAGTGAGCATAAGAACCGGTTCCTCTGTGTAGCTGCTCAGCCCGGCTACCTCTACAGCTCACCCTTGTTTAAGGGGGATTTCTGGTCGCGGTAGCCGCACAGGGGCAGCAGGCACTGCCTTATCCATCTTCCTTACCTGCTTTCCGTAGCCGCTGGCAGCTCATTTAAGCGCTTGGGGCTAAGCATACAAACAAGCAAGAACATCCTTCCGAGCTGGCCGGGGAATCTTGCCTGCCTCGTTGAACAACTGAACAACGGTACGAGCGAGATTCCCCGACCAGCTTGGAAGGACGTTCTTTTAGGACTGGAGGCAGTCAGCCGCAACGCTTAGCTCAGCGTGTCTTTGATATTGCCGATAACATTGTCCAGCAGGGTCATTTGTTCTTTTTGAGCGTGGCCCTTGGGCACGGGCGGGGCCAGTTTGGGCTCGTCGCCGTAAGGCTCGGCTTTGAGGACGTGAAACTCGCCTTTGCCGTCGAGGCTTTCGCCTTGCGTCCAGCGGCCCGTAGCGGGGGTGCTGGCCTCGTTGATGCCGGGGCTGATGAAGGCGTAATCGAACTGCTTGTATTTCTCCAGCTGCGGAAACGAGTTTGGGATGGGCAAGGCGCTGGCGCCGCCCAGCTCCTCGATAACGGCCAGCCACTGCTGCTGGTGCATGGTATCGCGGGCAATCATAAAGCCAAGCATATCTTTCATACCGGGGTCGTCGGTGATTTCCCACAGGCGCGTGGCCAGCACCCGGCCGGTGCTTTCGGCGGCTACGTTGGTGTACATATCGGCCATGAGGTTGCCGCTGCCCACCACGTAGGCCCCGCTGAAGGGCACGCCCTCGGCATCCATCGCCATGGCCCCGAGGCCCGCCGATAGGAACGAGCGCGGGTTCATGCCACCCAGCACGGCGCCTACCACGCCATCCTGCTTGATAGCCGCTTCGGCCACGCTCAGCGGCGCCCCTTCCAGGTTGAGGGCCACGGCGGTAGCTAGCATTTCGATGTGCGAGATTTCCTCGGTGCCGGTATCGAGCAGCATGTCGCGGTACTTGGCCGGGCCGCGCGAGTTCCAGGCCTGGAACAGGTATTGCAGGCAGACGCGCATTTCGCCTTCGATGCCGCCGATGGCTTGTTGCAGCATGCGGGCGAAAGCCGGATTAGGCTTTTCGACGCGGACTTTATACTGGGTGCGTTTGTCGTGGTAGAACATGGTTGAGTAAAAGGGTGAAAAAGGAGTGGGAAACGTGGTTGCCAAGCGGCTTTCCTGCAAACGAGCTGGGGTAGCTACCCAACTCTTACGGCTGAAAACCAGCCGATGCTGGCCGAATTTATACGGCTTTTTGCTTCCGTATAAATTCGGCTACCTGGTAGTTACCCAGGTTTTTATGGCGCGGCCAGCCATCCCGCCATCCCGCCACCGTAAGCCCCGTACAACCCTGGCACCCTTCCCCGTGCCGCTGCACCCCGAACTAGCCAGGAAGCTGAGCAAGCTATACGAGCCCAAAACCACGGTCGGCGACGTGTTTAAGGGCTACGACATCACCTTTGCCACCAACGAGCACGGCGAGCCAGTGCTGCTGTTTTTCGGCAAGCGCCGGCCCGATGGCCTTATTGTGAGCGAGCGCTACACGCGCCCCATCAAGCGCGAGCCCGGCAGCCTGGCCGTGAAATCCAGCCACTGGGACAACCAGGGTAAAATCAGGGCCTGACCGGCCTCCTGCCTGCTGCCCGGCTACGGCAAGCAGTGCTTGGTGGCCGTGAAAATACCTACTCTAAAACCAGTAGTCGGAAGCTGTAAAACGGGTAGTTGCCGAGGCAGCAGCCGGGGCCAGGCGCCGGAACTTTGTATTCGATATCAAGCCGGGCATTCCGGCCGCTGCCTAAAGTCCAGCGTCGGCCCCCCTACCGGCGACTGGCACCACGAAGAAGCCTTGGCCTGCGCCGGGGCTTCAAGGCTATACCGCTTATGCCTGCCCCAACTGAATTGCGCTATTTTACCAACCCGGCCGGGCAGGTGGCGGCGCATCTGGACGGCTACGCGGTGCTGCGCTCCCAGCCCGGCAAACGCCCGCCCGCCGAGCTGCCGGCCCTGCTTACGGAGCTAGGGCACTTGCTGCTGCGCAACGGCTGGGTGAAATTTCTGGCCGACAACCGCGAGATGACACCCTTGACGGCCGCCGAAAAAGACTGGTTTAGTACCCAATGGCTTGGGCGACGGGTAGCGCGGCCTACCCGCCTCGTCAGTAGCCTGGTATTGCCGCACGAGGTAGTGGCGCGCCTATCGCTGCTGGAAATGCACACCCACGCCGCCAAGAGCAATATCACCTACGCCACCTTTACCGACCTCGCTCCGGCCGAAGCCTACCTGAGTGCGGCTTAAGGCGGGCGGCCCGCATAACCACCATTTTTCACCAGCCAGCGGGCAGGGGGCCGGTGGTGGCTACCTACCCGGTGCGCCAGCCCGAGCCGAAGTAAAACACGAGTCGGCGGCGGGGCGCAGCCGGCAAATTCTGGTAGTTATACGTCCGTATTTTATGCCGGAAATGCGTATTTTTCCCTTAGTATCCGCTAAACGACAGCCGTATAAAGAGCCAACCATTCCCCAGCTTCCTTACTATGCGCAAGCACTTTTTTACCTGCACCATGCTTACCCTGGCCCTTGGCACCTCACTGCTGAGCGCCTGCGGCCACGGCGACTCCAGCACCAGCGGTTCGGGTAGCACTTCCGGGGCGGGCACCGGCAGCACGGGCAGCGACTCTACCTCCATGGGCTCAACTACTGATGGCACGGGCACCAGCGGTGCTGCCACCGGCGAAACAGGCGGCTCCACGACGGGCGGCGCAGGTACCAGCGGCAGCGGCATGGGCACCGACGGTTCAGGTAGCGGCGGCACGGGCAGTGGTGCAGGTGGCGGCAGCAGCAGCGGCGGCGCGGGTGGCACTACGTCGGGGGGTGGCACTTCCGGCCAATAACAGCTTACTTTTTATTTTCCCCTTTCTTTTTTTCTTATGAAAAAGCATCTCTCAGTGTCGCTACGTGCGGCAGCTTTCCTGCTGGGCCTGGGCCTATTGGCTACCACGGCTCACGCGCAAACGGGCGGCTCGCAAACCGGAGGCTCAACCGGCAACACCAGCGGCTCGGGTTCGGGCAGTTCCACCTCGGGCAACATGGGCAATTCGGGCAGCTCAACTTCAGGCTCTTCGGGCTCGGGTCGCATGAGCAATTCGGGCAGCTCGACTTCGGGCAGCATGGGCAATTCGGGCAGTTCTACCTCGGGCCAGAACCGGAGTGGCTCGACTAACTCGCGCAGCGGCAAGCACAAAGGAAGCACGGGCAGCAAATCAGGCACTACCAGCGGCTCGGGTGCCGGCACCATGAACGGCCAATAGCAGGCACCCGCTTACGAGTCTTTTCGGCAAGGCGAAAGGTCGCGCCCCGGTCGGGGCCGCCTTTTCGCCTTGTTTGGTTTAAGCAGAGTTGGGCCGGCCCCGAAGCGCAGGGCTCACCACCTGCCCCTATTAATATTCTGGTTTATGAAAACCTTTGCGACGAACAACGTGGAGCTATAGGGCGGGGTAGAATGCACCTGCCGGCGAGTCGGCAATGACTATTCCGACCAGCTCACGCGTAGCGGGCACCGCGACCGGCTCTCGGACCTCGACCGCTTTGCCGAGCTGGGCCTGCGCACCCTGCGCTACCCCGTGCTCTGGGAGCACGTAGCGCCGCAAAGCCTCGACCATCCCGACTGGCGCTGGCCCGACGAGCGCCTGCCCCGCCTGCAAGCGCTAGGCATCGAGCCCATTGTGGGGCTGGTGCACCACGGCAGCGGCCCCCGCTACACGGCCCTCGACCAACCCACCTTCGCGCCCGGCCTGGCGCGCTACGCCCGGCTGGTAGCCGAGCGCTACCCCTGGGTGCGCTACCACACGCCTGTAAATGAGCCCTTGACGACGGCCCGCTTCAGCGGCCTCTACGGCTTGTGGTACCCGCACGGCACCAGCGACGCGGTATTTGTGCGCCTGCTGTATAACCAGGTGCTGGCCACCAAGCTGGCCATGCGGGCCATCCGGCAGGTGAACCCGGCCGCCGAGCTGGTGCAAACCGAAGACCTGGGCCAGGTCCACGCCACCCCGGCGCTGGCCGCGCAGGCCGCCTTCGAGAACCACCGGCGCTGGCTCACGTTCGATTTGCTGAGCGGGGCCGTCACGCGCCGGCACCCGCTGTGGAACTACCTGCGCCGCCACGGCCTGAGCACCGCCGAGCTGCTGGAGCTGCGCTACGACCCGCTGCCGCCCGACATCCTGGGTCTCAACTACTACGCCACCAGCGAGCGGTTTCTGGATGAGCGGCTAACCCATCACCCTGGCCAGGGGGCGCGCCCGGCCGTGGCGGGCCAGCCCGCCTACGTCGAAGCCGTGCGCATGGCCGACGCGCACCCCGTGGGTCTGGAAAACCTGCTGCACCAGGCCTGGACGCGCTACCGCCGTCCGCTGGCCATGACGGAATCGCACCTGGGCTGCACCCGCGAAGAGCAGATGCGCTGGCTGCAAGAGGCCTGGCAAGTCACCAACCGCCTGCGAGCCAGTGGGGTAGACGTGCGTGGCCTCACCATTTGGTCGCTGCTAGGCGCCTACGATTGGGACAACCTGCTTACCCGCGACGGGGCCTCCTACGAAAGCGGCACCTTCGACCTGAGCGATGGGTAGCCCCGCCCCACTGCCCTCTTCAAGATGGTGCAGAACCCCATCCGCCACGGCCACCACGAGCACCCGGTGTTGCATAGTCCCGGCTGGTGGCAGCGCTCCACCCGCTTCTACGCCACGTCTTAATCCTGTTTGCATTGTTACATCAGTTAGAAACCATTCTTATAGAGCAGATTGCACGGCAGTGTACATAATTTTATCGTATTTATGGTTATGCAAGCATATTCACAAGATTTACGCGAATGGGTGGCCGCTGCGGCCGCGCTGCTGCACCGTAGCCAAGGCCAAGTAGCCGCCCAGTTTGGGGTCAGCGTGAGCTTTGTGGCCAAACTCCAACAGCGCCAACGGGTGAGCGGCTCCGTCGCCGCTAAGCCCCACTCCGGCGGGGCCGCGCCCTGCCGGACGCCGCGTGCCGAAAAACGAGCGCTGGCCCGTTGTCCGGACACGACCCTGGCCGAACTCTAAAACTGGCTCGCTAGCAAAGACTTACCTACCGCTAGCGCGTCTACCTTGTGCCGCTTACTGGCCCTCCATAGCTGGGGGCGTAAACGGGCACCAACCTGAGCTATACCCGGCCCTACGGCCGGGCGCAGCCCGCACGGCGCGTGGGCCAGGGCGTACCGTTGCGTGGCAGCGGCAACGTGACGGTGGTGGGGGCCTTGACGAGCACGGGCTTGGAGGCGGTCATGGAACTGGACGGGGCCTTGAACGAAGCGGCCTTTGCCACCTATCTCGACCAGGTGCTGGGTCCCACACTCGTGCTGGGGGATGTCGTGGTGCTCGACAACCTGGGCGTACATAAAATGGACGGCTTGGCCGAGCGCGTGGCGGTCTACGGAGCCCGGTTGCTGTTTCTGTCACCGTATTCGCCCGACTTCAACCCCATGGAACTGGCCTGGAGTAAATTCAAAACAGCTGTGCGAACGGCGCAGGCACGTACCCGCCAAGCTTTGAGTGATGCCCTGACCCAAGCCTGTGACTGGATTACAAAAACCGATGCCCAAAACTGGTTTGCCCACTGTGGATACCATGTACACTGATATGAAATCTGCTCTAACGTGCTATATTTTCCGTTTCCTGAGAGGCCCCTTTTCAGAACAGCGGGGTGATGCCGGGCTATTTATTCCCGGTGCGCTTCGTGGGCATGGCCTTGAGCTACAGCAGCAGCGGGGCCGGCGGCGTGTTTGCCACCTCCCTGAGCGCGGGCGCCCTGCTCGGCGATGGACTGGCCCGCCTGGCCGGCGTGGCGGTGGCCGACTGCAACCTGCTGATACTAGTGAGCATGGTGGGCTTTCTGACGGGCGTGGTGCGCTCACCTTTCCCGGCGGCCATCTTGGTGCTGGAAATGACGGACCGGCACTCGCCCATCTTTCAGTTGCTGCTTGGGGCGCTACTGGCGCAGGCCGTAGCAGCGCTGGTCGACTCCCACTCGCTTTACGAGCATCTGCGCCAGAGCTTTATCTGGGAAAGCATGGGCAAGACGGCGAGAGTCCTTTGCCCGCCCGCCCGAGTGGTGAGCTGGTTCCTTGAGGTAAGTGCTAGGCCAGATTTATTTTAGCCATCTGGTTGGTCTATCTTTGGGGATGCAAAAGCGTTTTATCACCTTGACGGCTGACGAGCAGCCTACCTTATCAGCGGGGCGACAGTAGCCCCGACAACATCAGTTCCGTGACCGCTGCCAGGCGCTGTTACTAAGTTCTGACGGTCAATCAGTTGCCGCTATTATGGCAGTGCTCAACGTGAGCCGCCAGACCGTCTACACCTGGTTCAATCGCTGGCAAGAACACGGACTCGTCGGCCTGGCCAACGCCGCCGGGCAGGGTCGGCGGCCCATCCTAACCGCCGCCGATGAGGTGCCGGTGGCCGCTGCCGTGCGGGCCAACCGGCAGCAACTTAAGGAGGTAACGGCGACGCTGCGCCAGGAGTTAGCCACAGACTTCTCGCCTCGCACCCTACGCCGTTTTTTAAAAAGTGTGGTGGGACGTGGCGACGGTTTCGCCACGCCCTGAAAGACGCCCAGGACCCGGACGAGTACGCCGACAAAGCCGAACGCCTGGCCTGGGGGCAGGACCTGGAAAAAGAAGGGCTGGTGGACGTGTTTTACGGCGACGAAGCGGGCTTTTGCCTGACCTCGGCCATCCCCTACGGCTGGCAATTCCCCGGCGAACAGGTCGCTACGCGCCACAGCCACAGCCAGCGCTTCAACGTGTTGGGCTTCTACAACGCCACGACCAACGAACTGCACACGGCCGCCCGCGAAGGCAGCCTGGACGCGGCTTTTGTTATCGACACGCTCGATGCCTGGGCTGCCACCCGCACCCGGCCCACGGTGCTCGTGCTCGACAACGCCAAAATCCATCACGCCGCCGCCTTCCAGGCCCGGCTCGCCGCGTGGGAAGACCAAGACGTGCATATCTTCTACCTGCCCACTTAGAGCCCCCACCTCAACAAAAGCGAAACGCTCTGGCGCAAAGTCAAGTACGAATGGCTCCGTCCCGAAGCCTACGCCACCTTCCAAACCTTGAAAATAGCCGTCTGGCACATCCTTGACCGGGTAGGCCAGCAATACACCAGCCAATTTAAAACCTGACATAGTTAAAATAACTGATGTTACGCAGTCTTTGGGTCACTCCAGCCGTTTAAGCTCGTTATCATGACTTGCACACTCGACCTGTACACAGATTATTTGGTCAGTTCCACCGGCCCGACGACGGCTACGGGGCTGTCGCGCTTGTTGGACGGGGCGCTGAGTCACGACCACATTACCCGCTGGTTGAGCAGTACGGTACTAGGTTCGCCTGCCTTATGGCGGCAGGCCAAGCCGCTGATTCGGCAGGCCGAGGCGCAACGCCAGGCAGCCGAATTTGCCGTGCTTATCGTCGATGACTCGATTCTGGAAAAGCCGCATACCGACACCAACGAGCTGATTTGCACGCACTGGGACCACAGCCAGCAGCGCTTTGTGCAGGGCCTCAACTTTGGGAGCCTCCTCTATCAGGCCGGCGAGGTAGCCCTGCCTATCGCGGCCGAACTCGTGGCCAAGACGGTACCTGTGTTCAACGCCAAAACGCAGCAAACGAGTTACCAAAGTGCCTTCACCAAGAACGAGTATCTGCAGCAGATGCTACGCGTAGCCCAGCAGCAAGTGGCCTACCGCTACCTGCTGGCCGATAGCTGGTACGCCTCCGCTGAAAACATGACTTTGGTGCGCCAGTTGGGCCACCACTTTGTCTTTGCCCTCGAAAGCAGCCGCACCGTGGCCTTGAGCGCCGAGGCACGGGCCAAAGGCCAGTTTCAAGCCATGCAGTCGCTGGCTTTTCCCGATGAGCAGCCCCTACGCGTCTATCTACGGTCCGTCGAAGAGACGGTACTCGTTGCCAGACAAGTCTTTACAAACAAAGACGGTAGCCAGGGGACGCTCTATCTGGTCAGCAGCGACACCGACTTGACGCAGACCCAACTCACCACAATTTATCAGAGAAGATGGAGAGTGGAAGAATACCATAAGTCGCTCAAACAGAACGCGTCGATGGGCAAATCGCCCACCAAAATGCCCGCCACCCAAGCCACTCATTTCTTTGCCGCCCTACTCGCTTACAGCAAACTCGAAGTGCTTAAACTTAAGCACGGCATGGGGCATTTTCGGCTCAAGGCACAGCTCTACTCGTTCGGCTTGAAAGCTATGTATAGCAAACTTTGCTTACTGTCTGCGTAACATCAGTTAAAATAAATCTGGCCTAGTACTTACTACAGAAAGTGGCCCTGCTGCCTGATTTGCCTACTCACCTGCTGCCTATCCTACCAGACATTCTACAAAGAGTATCTTACTTCGCCCATTTTGCTGCCTCCACGCATGATGGGTATGAGAACACGTTTGGGCAGGGCTTACGCAATTTCAAACGTTTTTTAGATTATGCGAAGAGCAAGGGGAGTGAAACTGTCTTTTTCGTGTATGGCTAAAGCCTGTACCAGTTCCCACCCAGCGGCCGTAACAGCTTCTAACTGCTGATTGAGCAACTCTACATTCTGCCGAAGGGTAACTTGCCTCTTCGTATAGGACATGCTAGGCAGACCGGCGAGCGGTATCTCCGTTTTGCCTTGGAAAGCAGGTGCAAAGTAAATTTTCGCTGCGCTGCTCACCTCCTGCTCGTCCTCTAGTACGGTCAGAAATTCGTAGGTCGTGGGAGCGGTTTGAGCCAGAACGGGGCGGCTAAGTAGCAGCGCTACGGCGAATAGCAGCTAAGTGAGTATATTTATACCTGCCAACATATATAATCAGGAATTAGTTTTGGGTGAAGGGCGGCGGGTGAATACTTGTCGAGGCCCAGTTGGTCAATAATGTACTCGCTACGCCCTAACCGGGCCACTGCTCGCCTAGCTTCTGGTACTCGGCATCGGTGAAGGAAAGGGAGCGGAGGCGGCTGTGGTGCGCAAGTGCTTTGGTAGGGCGGCCCCCTAATAGTTTTTCAACTCCACCTGCTGTAGCTCCTGCCAGTTGATGTGGCCCGCGCTGAGTGGCGCATTGGTGCTGAGGGTAGTGCCCTGGGCATCCTGATAGACGTGGCTGTAGGTGTTATCCACGCGGGTGCGCTCGCCAGTTTCGGGATTCTGGTAGAGCGTCTGGCCGCCCAGGTAGTCACGAAAAGCCTCGCTGGCCTGGGTGTTGGCCCGCTGCTGGGCGGCCCAAGCGGCGTTGTGCTGCGCGAACTGCTGGTGCTGCTGGGCCAGCCGCTCCTGTGACTGCCGCAGCATCTGCTGGGTTTGCTGCTGGCGCAGTTGGTTGTTGGCATCGGCCCCGCGCTGCTTGAGGGCCGCGTTCTTTTGCGCCCAGGCTGGGTTCACGGCAGCGGATTTCTGAATAGCCGCCTGCTGGGCCACGGCCGTAGCCAGGTCGCCATCGGTTTGGATGACGAGATTATCGGCCGTCCAGTTGTACATAGTAGCCATGCGGCCGGCCTGGGCCGTGCTGATGGGGCTGCTGAACACCACCAACTGGGTTTGCAGGCGCAGCTTGCGACCGTTGGGCAGCACCGCGTCCACGTAGCCGGTAGCCAACTGGCCATGCGCCTGCGGGTTGCTTTGCACAGGGTCTTGGTGCTCGGCCGTCACGCGGGCTTGCAAGTGAGCTTTCTCGGCCAGCAGCGGCAGCAGCACGGTTTTGAGGTAGGCCACGGGCAGCAGCGGGGCTAGAAAATCCTTCAGCTTCTGGCCGTTTTGCTGCTCGCCCAGGCGTATCATCTGCTGCATCTGCGGGTCGTCCATGTAGGTGTACGACAACTGCGGTAGTGCCTCAAACACCGTGTGCCCACCGGGCGAGGCCACGCTGTTGTAAATCTCTTCTACCGGATAGTTGTCAATCCAGCGCCGCCCGAACGACTGCTGCAACAGCCAGCCGTGCGGAATTTTGAGGGCGAAGGCTACCATGCCGTCAAAGCCGGGGTCGAAGATGCCCCGGATGTCGTAGCGTGGAGTGGGGGCGGCCGCAGGGGACATAGAGGTAGCAGTAGTGGTGGTAGCGGTAGCAAGCGCAAATGCCGTATCGGCAGCGGCAGCCCTGGTGGCAGCCTGTTCGGCTGGGGCGGTACCACAAGCGGCCAATAGCAACAGTAGAAAGGCGTTTTTCATGAGCCAGGAAGAGAAAAGCAAGTAGGTGCGGCAGTACTATAGCTACTTGCCTAAAAATATATTAAGTCAGGATGTTAAAGGGTTTGTATCTATCATCTTCCGGTTAGTTGCCTTAAACAGGAACGTCCTGCTTCGACAGGCCCGGCAGGACGTTCTGGTTTGACATAGGGCTTGACGAGTTGCCTGGCTTGGGGGCGGCTCACTCTACCACCAGCTTTTGCGTGGCGGGGCCGCCGGGGGTGGGCAGGGTCACGAAGTAGAGGCCGGCGGCGGCGGGCAGGAGCAGCTCTACTTGCCGGGTGGTGAAGGACTGGCGGCTCACTACCTGGCCCAATTGGTTGGTGACGACCGCCTCGGCGGTGGCGGTGGGAGCGGCGGGCAGCTCGGCCGTGACGTGGCCGTGGGCGGGGTTGGGATACAGCTTGAGCCGGGTGGCCCCGGCGCTGGTGGTAGCCAGTACGCCGACCGAAAAAGGCTGCGTCACGGTGCTGCCCTGGAAGGTGGCCGTGAAGCGCCAGGCGCCACTGGGCGCAGTGGCGGGCAGTGAATACGTCCACAGCCAGTACGACTGGAGGTAGCTGGCGGGGCTGGTGTGCGTCCAGGTCTGGAACACCGAGCCATCGGGGCGGTAGATGGTGTAGGTCGTTGCCTGCCCCTGCTGCTGGTCGTGGTAGTAAGCACCAAAGTACGGCTGGCTGCCGGGCGCAAAGCTGCTGCTCTCGTAAGTGGTAGCCTGTTGCGGGCAGGTGTTGAACACGGGCGCCGCCGAGTGGGTCAGCAGCGCGTTGAGGGTTGGCTCGTTGTAGGGCTTCTGCGTGGCCCAGAGGCTGGCTGGGGTGTTGCAGTTGCCGTGGTAGGGGTCTAGCACGTTGCCCTGGGCGTCATGCACCTCAAAATGCAGGTGCGGCACGTCCGAACTGCCGGAGCTACCGACGTTGCCCAAAAATTCGCCGGCCGCCACGCTCGCCCCCACGGCTTTGCTGGTCTGGGTATTCAGCTTCATGTGGCCGTACCAGGTCACGGTGCCGTCGCTGTGCTGCACATACACGGCGTTCCAGTCGTTGGTAGGGGTGGAGAGGCAGTTCATGTCGGGGCGGCCATCGGTCTTGCCAATAATGACTCCAGGGGCTGCCGCCACGATTTCTCCCTGGTTAGCCGCCATCATATTCCAGCCGAAGGGCCAGAGCACGATGTCGGTGCCCGCGTGGTTGCCGCCCGAAAAATCCTTGGCCCGTGTGCCACAGTTCCAGTCGAGCACGTAGCCGGGGTAGCGCGGGTCGTCATCCACGAAGTAATTGACGCTATAGATAGACGGGTAGCTATACCCGGCCTTCTGGCGCAGGGGCCAGCTAAAGGAGACACTGGTCGTGGAGCGCTGACTGGCTGCCGACAGCACGCCCCGCGCCCGCAGCAGCCGCACATTGGCCGTGAGCATGCTGTCGATGCGCAGCTTCTGCGCCGGGCTGACGCACTCGACGGGTGGGGTGCTGTAACTGCCACCGCCCACTGGGGCAACTGCGTTTTGGGCCTGGGCAGCACCTGCCAGCAGCAGGAAAGGAATCGCTTTTTTCATGAAGGAGCAGGGAGAAACTCAGAAAAAAAGTAACCTGTTACGTAGTAATTTTTTGCGCCCGTAAATCCCTCACGCCCGCCCAACGAGCCTGGCATAGGCTGCCCACTTTTGGCAAGCAGTGCCGGGGAAAAGTACCGGGGCTTCGTTCGGGGCCTGCTGGCTCGTTTTCTTCGTGCTTCACCCCGGTTTTCCGATATCCGCTACCTTATTGTTTCTTGTACACATCGTTCGCATAGCCATTGCTGGAGTTGTCGAACGTCATCGTTTTCGGACTTGCAGTTAAGGCAAGTGTAGCGGTTCCGGTAAAGGCCTGCCCGTTGGGAAAGGTCGTTTTAATAACAATCGTGTTGCCGCTAATCGTGTACGTACCGATGCCATCATATGCCTTGGTGGTGTCGGTAGAAGTAGGGTAATAATAAAAGTCATACACTTTTACCGTGCCGTTGGCTTTTAATAAAAAGCTCTGGTTGAACGCGCCTCCATAGGCCGAGCCAAACCAGTAGCCCGGAACGCTGGAAGTAGCATTGTTGGTCGTGTTTGTATTGGACGGAGTGACCGCATCGTCCCCCTTTTTACAGGCGGTGAACCAGACAGCAGCTACCCCGAGCAGGGCCACCCGCAAAAGGGTCAAGGATTTCATAGTTGGGCTATTGAAGATGATGCTCTTACCGGCTGTGGCTACTTTCTGTCACCATTGCCGTTTCGCCAGCTTTATACCATCAAAAATAGCCGCCTGAAGGGGGGTAATTCCGCCCGTTACATAAGCACTGCCTTTGGCTTGACAAACCCCCGAAACTACTTGACGAACCACTGCCCGCAGCAGGCTTGGCAGGGTGTAATTTGTTGCAAATTTTCGGGCAATGAAATCTACCTTCAATAGGCTCAGTACGCGCCGTATCGTGCTCTATGCATTCAGCTGGATGGCCGTGTCATTCGTGATGATGTTTATTGTCTACGACCCCCAGCAGCCTATGCTGCCGCAGTGGCTCAGCACCATGCTCAGTGTAGCCCTGGCGGGGCCGGCCAGCTATTACGCGGCTACCTATCTGGTTCCTAAGTATCTATATCAGAAAAAAGCAGGGCGGTTTATAGGCAGTATTGCCCTGCTAACGCTCGGCAACTCGCTGGTCACTTACCTCATTGCGGCGGCGCTGTATCACCTTGTTACCGGCCTGCCTATGTTTCGAACGCTGGCAATTGTGCTGGCAGTTATGGAAGCCATCTATCTGTTCGACCTGATGCTAATCGCCGCAAGCTGCGTTATAAAGATTATTGCCGACCGTTTCTTCATGGAAAAGCGACTTTTGGAAGTGGAAACGGAGAAAATTTCTACCGAGCTTAATTTTTTGCGGGCGCAGGTAAATCCCCATTTCCTGTTTAATATAATGAACACTATTTATTTCCAAATAGACCGTAGCAATACGCAAGCCCGGTCATCGGTAGCCATGCTGGCTGAAATGATGCGCTACCAATTGTACGAATGCACGACCGACCGGATTGCTATCGAAAGAGAATTGGCCTACATCAAAAATTATGTAGCGATGCAAACGCTCCGCATGGAACCGGGAGCAGACATTCAGGTCTTCGTGGAGGAGCAATTGTCGGGCTTCCATATCGCCCCGTTGCTGCTATTGCCGCTGGTAGAAAATGCCTTCAAGCACATATCAAACTATCATCAACCTGACCAGAACAAATTTCATCTGGTTATCAGCACGGAAAACAACAGTATCTTAGTCGTGCAAGTGACCAATACGTGCGACCCCTCGTTGCGTACGGCACGCCTGCTGGACTCCGGCGGCATGGGGCTTGAAAACTTAGAAAGAAGATTATCGCTACTGTACCCGGGTAAGCATAGCCTGCTGATTGATAAGCAACAAAAAATATATCAGGCAACCCTGAAACTGCACTACCATGATTAATTGCCTGGTTGTAGAGGATGAGCCCATTGCCCGCAAGGGCTTGCTCGAACATATCGAGCAGGTTGATTTCCTGAATCCTGTCGCGGAATGTAAAAATGCGCTGGAGGCCGGCAGTCTGTTGCATAGCCACCCGATAGACCTGATTTTTCTAGACATTCAGATGCCTAGAATGAACGGCATTGATTTTTTGAAAAGCTTGCCCAATCCTCCGGCGGTAATATTCACCACCGCCTTTTCCGAGTATGCGGTAGCGGGCTATGACCTAAACGTGCTCGATTACCTGCTAAAGCCGATTTACTTTGAACGTTTCTTCAAGGCGGTCCTCAAAGCCCAAGCCTATCTGAATTCGCCAACCAAAAGCCCACTGCCCAACGACAAGCCTTACTTTTTTATCAAATCCAGCCACAGGATTGAAAAAATCGTCATGTCAGAGGTGCTGTATGTTGAGGCAATGGAAAATTACGTAATCATTCATACTGTCAGCCGCAAGCATATCGCTTATATCAGCTTTAAGGGTATCGAAGCCCTGTTGCCAAGCGGCCAATTTATCAAAATACATAAGTCGTATATCGTAGCACTAAGCGCTGTTCAGTCACTAGACAACAACAGAATAGCCTTGGCCAGCCAAACGCTACCGCTTGGCAACAGCTATAAACACGCCGTGATGCATCGCATTGAGCAGGATTTGTACCGGCGTGAATAGGTGTATCAAAACTTGTTTTTTAAGAACTCGCGTATAATTAAACAGAGAAACTGTTTAGGAGGTAGGGCAGCAAGAAAAAAGACTCCCACGACGGGGCGCAATTTGGGGTGCGACCTGTGCGCTTCCCTCCTAAGCTTGACTTTAGCCCTTTGGGAGTGGATTAGGGGCAAAAAGAAACCCGCCGGATGGGCAGGCTTAACTTTGGGTAACCACACCGTCAAGTCATGCCCACCTTCCCCCGCGAGTTTCAGACCGTAATAGTACCGTACGCGCACCTATTTTGCCGCCGCGTCTTCGCCCATGTCCGGGTGTTGCTGCTCGGGGCGCTGCTGGCCCCTGGTAAACGCACGGTTACGTCCGTGCTGCGCATTGTCGGCCTGGGCCAGCAGCCCGCCTGGCATAAGTACCACCGGGTGCTAAGCCGGGCCCGCTGGAGTGCCCGCGCCGCTAGCCGCGTGTTGCTGACCCAACTTGTGGCCGCCTTTTTGCCCGCTGGCCCCCTCGTCTTCGGCCTGGACGAAACCCTCGAACGCCGCTGGGGGCCGCGCATCGCCGCCCGCGGCATCCCCACCTTTAGCGATGCGCTGGCCGCCGTGCGCCGGTATTTATGGGCTGAAACTAGTTTTGACAACTCGCCGACCGACACTATCCTGCTTAAAATCCCCTGCCACCAACTCCGCATCTGGCAAGAGGCACTAGCCTGGGCTGCATAAGGCTAAAGTCAAGCTAAGAATGCCAACACAATCTAGAGCCTGCTTATCTCGTGGCCCCGAAAGGTGCACCTTGCTGATACCCCCCTCCCCTACCAGCTGCCCAAAGCAAAAAGTACGCTTTTGGCGGGTCAAGAAGTGGGTTCTGAAAGTTTTAAGCTCGTACATTTGTGAGCCATACTTATTGAGCCATGCAGCATACGTTCGGCTACGCCCGCGTTTCCGCTACCGACCAAAACCTCGATACCCAGGTAGAGGACCTGACTCGGGCGGGGTGTTCGCGCATCTTTCAGGATAGGACTTACGCAGTCGTAGCTCCAAGCTCTGCTTGGAGAGCCGTTTGCGCCGTTCAGGTGTCGTTCAACCGAAGGAAGGCGAAGCCAACGACCATCCAAGCAGAGCTTGGAGCTACGACTGCGTAAGTCCTACAGGAAAAGGTCTCGGGTACCCGCACTCGTAGTCTCGCGCTTGATGAGTTGCTGGCCGCCGTGCGGGAAGGCGATATCGTGGTGGTGAATCGGCTGGCGCGGCTGGGGCGCAACACGGTACACACAATTCAGCTGGTGGAGGAGTTTAACCGCCGGGGCGTACACTTTCGGGCCCTCGACCTGGGCATCGACTCGCGCACACCAGCTGGCAAGATGATTATTGGGGTGTTCTCTTCCTTTAACCAGTACGAGCGGGAGAACAACCGCTAGAAGAGCCTGGCGGGTATTGAGCTAGCCAAGCAGCAGGGCAAGCACATGGGCCGACCTGCCGGGCGCGATGCCGAGAAGCTGGGTAAGGTGGCCAAGGCGTTGGCGAAAGGCTTGTCCGTGGCCGAAATCGTCACGCTCACCGGCATCAGCCGCGCCAGTGTCAAGCGCTACCGGCAGGAGTTGGTGGCGTAAGCTTCGCAGTCGGGTAGCTGCCGCGCCCGCTGTCAACTGGTACCGGCGGAGGGGGTAGCCGCACAGCGGGTTAGGGTAGCGGGGCGCCTAGCGGGCCGGCACGCGCATGACCTCCATCAGGTTGGGCGTTTCGCGCACAATGCGCAGCGCAGTGCCGCGTAGGGCCACGCGCAGGGCCTGTCGGCGCGTGAGGCGGCCGCGCACCGGCTGCACGGGGATATTAACCAGGGACTGGTCGGTATAGCGGATGAAGCAGCCCGTGGCGTGGGCGATGGCAATGGCCGTTTCGTCGAAGCGCTGGGCGGGCAGGTTGTAGACCACCTGCTGGTCGCAATGCCCCATGTTGATGCGGGCCTTGACCGGCTGCGAGGAGGTCGGGTGCTGGGCACCGGCAAGGGTAGAAGCAGCCAGCATGTGCGCGAGGACCACGAAGCAGGAAACAATGCGAGTAGAAAGCATGCGTGAAATTAACGCCTCCCCGGTATTCTTACCGCAACTACCTGCCGCACCCATCCCAGTCGCTCACGCTCGACAACCCCCTTGATTAGTCTATAATAGTACAAGCGCTAACAAGCGGCTAAATACCATTTTATACTCTTAATAATCAGTTAGTTAGCGGCCCAAACGGCTGGGAATGTACTCTTCAGCAACGCCATCGTAGCCGCCGCTACATTCTCGCCTGGCTTCGCCTTCGTCTCGAAATCGCGCAACACCGGGTAGGTTTCTTTGAGAAGCTTAGTTAGTTCTTCGTCGCTCTGCACTGCGGCAAGTACTTTCTTAATTTGAGCTTGCGTTAACTTAAGTTTAGTCAGACGAGTACTTATTTTCTGCTGCAATGGCGTCAGTTGCCGCTCGGGCGCTTCCAGAACGATAGCTTCTATTGGCAGAGCCAGTTGCTTTGCGTTAGTCTTTTTACTAATATTAAACGTGATATCCGTGACGGCTCTCCCCCGCTGCCGACGCTCGGTGTACGTAATGTCGAAGCTCAACTCATTCAACTCTGCTACTGAAGGTTTGAGCACCTTCGTTCTAAACTCCGAGTAACGAGTGAATTGACTACTGGGCGTGGTTAGCTCACGCAACTCATCTACGCTGACAGTATGGGGACTCTTGAACTGCCAGGAGCGCATGAGCCAGTAAAGCTTATGTGTATTGTTGCTCTTAATGGCAAGTAGCTCATCCACATCAGCCGTTGTGAAGTTGCCCACCAGATTCACCAGATACGGAATAACAGCTTTACCAAAAGTAGCAACCAGTAGCTTAGTATCAGAATCATAACGCATAGAATCACATAGTGATACTAAATGCACGTTCTCTTGATTCAACTCTGGTATCTGAATCGTCGCGCTCATCATTCGCCGCATGGCAGTTTCCAACAACTGATGCTGTTTCCCTCCGAAGCTCGGGAATAAGTCTTCCAAAGGAATAACTGCGGTAGGTGCCTCCACATCGCTTCTACTAACACAGCGCAACATCAGAGCGAATATTTTGGCTTCCAGCAGCGTAGTTGTAGTAGGGGTCTCAATAAGCGTATTATGCTGAGCTACCAGCTTGGTACGCTGAGCTTTTGCAACAATTTCTTCGTGGTCGAGAGGCAGTAGGGGTAATTTGTCCGTTTCGACCAGTGCAGTAGGCAGCGAAATAGTCGCTTGCTCAACGGCCTGCGCGGCCTCAAGCTGTGAGGCAAAAGTGCCTAGGTTGATAGTGCGACCATCACGGATGGTACGCGCTTTCCATTTTCCCTTGGACTTGTCGAAGCTGACGCCCTTGATAGATGGGGGTTGCATAGAACCTACTGAGTTAGTACCCACGAAGCTAGCCGAAAAATGTGGTTTCATGACCGGTAAATTGTCCTGGATGTACTTCCTGCGCTTTTGGGACAGTCCGATGTACTTTCCGAGCTGTCCCAATGTACTTTCTGAGCTTTTGGGGCTGTCCCTGACGTACTTTCCGAGCGTCCCGCTGTACTTTCCGCGCTTTTGAGGCTCATAAAATTTTGAAAGTCAGTTGGTTACGCGGTCCCTAATTTTAAATAATATTAAACTTAATAAAAAGGAATGAGCTTCCTCTTTTTTTTAGCTTTTTTCAGGCTCTTAAAAGGTAGTTAGTCAGCGTTTACCTAATGCAAAAGCTCCGCACACCAAGGGCGGAATGATGTACGTACATTACTTAGCAGACGAAATAATTTTTGACATCGGTTTAACCACCTGGCAAGTCAGAGTGGCTTCCAAGTTTGGGTACTTGTTAGCAGTTGCCCCTGGTCGGCCAGCTGTTGAAGTCGGCTGGCCAGTCAGCTTGGTTTAGGCAGATGACGCTCCTGTTAACCAGGCGGTCGGCTTCAACAGCAATTGGTTGGAGCGTACATTAATCTAGAGTCTACTCTAACTTAGGCCAAGCATTGAACGCAATGTTCGGCCAGCAACTCAGGCAATCCCACTAGTTCCATTTTTAGACGTAAGTTTGCGGCTGTTAGTAGGTTCATTTGTAAATCTACTAACACAACTGTTAGTAGCCCTGCTACTAGTTCTACTTTGAACAGATAAAACCCTCAAACACAGGAATAAGATGCATATCATTACTTTTGCTAATAGGAAGGGTGGGGTTGCGAAAACAACTTCTGCTTGGGCAGTGGGCGAGTGCTTGGCTCACGCGGGTAATAAGGTGTTGGTAGTCGATTGTGACCCGCAAATGAATTTGACGCAATGCTTGCCCGAAGTAGACCTCACGCGAAGTTTAACGCAGGTTATTGATGGGCTAGGAGCTAGCCTAGTTGATGTAATGCAACCAGTAAGAGATAGCCTTTGGCTGGTACCAGCTGCCCCTACGTTAGCCGCCGCTGAGAAGGTATTGGGAGCTGATGCCATGTATGCCCTAGTGCTGCGCAACGCATTGGGAGGCTTAGCTAGTCAGATAGATTATCTGATATTTGATACTAACCCCTCACCGAACTCTCCCCTTGCGCTGGCGGCTATCACAGCGGCTGACCGAGTATTTATTCCCACCTCTCCGGAATTTTTTGCTTTCAACGGGTTACAAAGCCTGCTAGAGTTGGTCGAGCGTATCAAGAAGAATTTTGCGCCTGGCTTGCGAGTCGGTGGGCTTTTTCTGACGAAGTATGCAGCTAACTACCGCCGTAGCCTACATCATCAATTCGTTGAAACAATGCACGAGCACCCTAGCCTAGGTCAGCTACTCATGAGTACCACCATTCGAGAGAACGTAGCAGTAGCGGAAGCCCAAGTGCAACGCCAGTCCCTATATGAATGGGCCCCCACCTGTGCTGCGCTACAAGACTACGAATCCTTGACCGCCGAAATTGTCGCTACTCTAGCTAGGTAATCTCATGAGCAAGCAAAAAATCTCGTTGGCTCACTTAGCCAAACCTACTGAGTCCGTTGATGAACTGCTATTAGGACCCACCCGTCCAGCATTAACAACATCTCCTATGGCTGACGCGCCCAAGGAAGAGGACTCTCAAAAATCATTTACACTTCGACTCTATGCCAGCATGCTCCATGAATTGCAGGCTATTAAAGAAGCTCAGCCCCGGAAAAAACCAAAGTCAATTCATAGCTTTATTATAGAAGCTATTGAAGAAAAAATGAAGAAAGAGCGTCGGAAATTATCGCTTAAGTAGAACTGACAATAGAACTGTTGGTAGCCCTGTTATCAGGGCTATTAACAGAATCCCTTTTGGCCCCATTATACGTTCTATTAATGGTGCTACTAAAGCGCGATTTAGGCTTCTCGACCCGGCTGGACGCGCCGGGGCTGCCCGACTGGGCCAAGATGATGACCGCGCTCGGGACCGGGCAACCCGCGCCTCTGGCCTACACTCTTGACGATATGACCAGCCTGGTGATTCGCTACGGCTTTCATGCCACACCCTTCGGCGAACGCCTACTCAGCCTCACTGACCGCGGCATCTGCGGCCTCACGTTTCAGCCGGCAACTGAGCGGCCGGTAGCGCTAGCCCAGCTACACGCCGCCTGGCCTGGGGCGACGCACTACCCCGATGAGGCGGAAACGGCTGCGGTCACCGCGCAGTTGTTCGGCCCAGCAGCGGCTCGTGGCAGCAAGCCTATACCCTTGTTGCTGCAGCAAGCCTATACCCTTGTTGCTGAAGGGCACCAACTTTCAGATAAAGGTGTGGGAAGCCTTGTTGCGGATTCCGGCCGGGGCCTGCGTTTTGTACCGGAACCTCGCGGCAGCTATTGGGCAGCCCGAGGCTAGCCAGGCGGTTGGCGGGGCCGTGGGGGCCAACGCCATCGGCTACCTCATTCCCTCTCACTAGGTCATTCAGCAGAACGGCGGGCCGGGCGGCTACCGCTGGGGCGCGAGCCGGAAGCAGGCGCTGCTGGGCTGGGAAGCAGCCCGCAGGGCTTCCGACCCTAGCCAGACGTAACGGACTGGTGCCTAGGTTGGGGTCGGAGGCCTGGCTAGTCCTTGTTCGGCAATTAGCCCAGCTTTGAGCGGCGGCTAAACCACAGCTCAAAGCTGAAACTGCGCAAGAATCGGGTGTATTTCAGATTGGGCTGGGGAGAGCTTTGCATCAGCAATCACTTCTCCATACGCCCTCACTATGTTGTACTACTCCCCAAAAACTGGACAGTTTAGCGGGTCTTGTTAAGTAATATGGTTATGGTTGGGTAAAAGAAGGTTGTGCGAAGACATGGGCCGGCGTTTGGCCCCCTAAGCTCTGGTGAGGTCGGCGGTGGTTGTAGTAGGCAAAGTACGCCTGTAATTGGTGATGTAGGTGGTGGCCATCGTCGGCGGGGTTGAGGTAGATATGCTCCCATTTGACGGTGCGCCAGAGGCGTTCGATGAAAGCGTTGTCGGTGGCCCGGCCCCGGCCGTCGCGGCTGATGCGGCAGCCAGCGGCCAGTAGGGCCTGCTCATAGGCCAAGCTGGTAAACTGGCTGCCTTGGTCAGAATTGAAGATGTGCGGGGCCGGGGCCACGCGCAAGGCATCGGCCAGCGCCAGCAGGCAGAAGCCTACGTCGAGCGTGTTGGAGAGCTGCCAGCTGAGCACGTAGCGCGAGTGCCAGTCGAGCACGGCGGCCAGGTAGAGGAAGCCCCTGGCCATCGGCACGTAGGTAATATCGGTACTCCACACCTCATTCGGGGCCGTCGCGGGGCGGTCCCGCAGCAAGTACGAATAAGGCGTAACGCCTTGTCCAGAAATAGTTAAACGTGGTTTGGGGTACACTGGCTCGTGGCCCATCAGGCGCACGAGCCGGCGCACGCGCTTGGCATTGACGCCGTGCCCGGCCAGGCGCAGGCGGTCGCGCAAGCCGAGCACACCTTTGAAGTTATGCTGCGTGAACTCCTCGTCGAGTAGGCGCATCAGTTCCAGGTTAGTGGCACTTTCCCCGCAGGGCTGGTAGTAGAAGCTGCTGCGCGCCAGGCCCAGGGCCTGGCAGCGGGCGGCCACGGAGCCGCCGGCTGAGTTGGGGGCGTGGACCAGGGCGCGTTGCTGGGCCGTGCTCATCGGGGCAGCGTTTTTTTAGCAGCGCGTTTTCCATCTGCAGGCGGCCAATGGCGGCGTAGAGCGGCTCCACATCAGGCATGGGGACGCTGGGGGCTGGTGCGTCTGCAAACACCTGGGCGGCTTGCTCGCGCAGGTGCTGCTTCCAGCACGTGATTTGGGCTGTGGCCAGTTGGTATTGAGCAGCCAACTCGGCTAGGGGCTGGCGCTCGGTGAGGGCGGCCAGGGCTACCTCGGCTTTGAAGTCGGCTGTGTAGCGGCGGCGGGTGCGTTTGGGGTCATAATCGAGCTAAGCTAGCCCGTTTTGACTGTCCAGTTTTTGGGGAGTACTACACGTCACGGCCACAGGCAGTGGCTTGCCAGGGCCTCTAAAAAACTGCCCGCTGTGATTGTAGCAAAAAGATGCTGCATTGAGGCGCTTTGGCTACTCCTCATCAGCGGCTGAGTGAGGTAGGACACGAGCCGCAGCAGGTGGCAATCGACCCGGCAGTGCCCTCGCCTGAGCTGACCTTAGTACTGCCTGAGCTAAGCATAAGTGCTGAGTGGGGCGCACTACCAACAAGCGCGGCCGACCCGGCACAGGCAGCCACCAACTAACCTAACCCAATTAGGGGCTATCAGAGCAGCTTTGCACGGAAACCCGGCAGGTCATCGTCGGCTGCGTTGACATAGCTGATTTTAGCCGGGTCGAAAGCCGCCAGTGCCTGCGCCACCCAGTGCTCGTCAATGGTATCCTAGTAGGCGAGCAGGTGCACGGTAGCTGTCTGGTCGGGATTGAGGCGCAGCAGCCGGCCAATGCGCTGGGCCGCCTTGCGCTCGTTGCCGAAGGCGTGCCAGATGATGCCCACCCGCAGGTTCGGGATGCTGATGCCCTCCGAGAGCTGGGCCACGCAGGCCAGGCGCTGAATCTGCCCGGTGTTAAACTTTTCCAGGTTCGCCTGGCTGGCCTTGTTGGCGGAGTGGTAGCTATAAGGGCTCTGCTGCTCGGCCTGCTGCTGGGTGCAGGTGAAAAGTAGCACCTTTTCCGTTTGCTGACTGGCCAGGTGGCGCATGTAGTCCCCTTTGCCGGGGTAGTGCATCAAGGCATGCATGCGCAGGATGCGCAGCGTCTCGAGCGGCAGCGTATCGCTCCCGGCCTCGGCCCGGGACAGGCGGCTCGTCCAGTACTGATAATTCTCGCGCTCGCTGGTCGTGTACGTCTGGCCGGCCTTGTTCGTCAGCTCGTAGTCGCGCACCGTGCGTAGCGGCAGGCGGTGCACCACCAGGCGGTAGTCGTTGAGCAGGCCCGCCAGCACCGCCTCGTCGGTGGTGTAGTCCACCACGATGGGGCAGTACGTGGCCACGAGCCGGCCCTTCTCGCTCTGAGCCTGGGCCGGGGGCGTACCCGTCAGGCCCAGGATGTGCCCTTTGCGCCGGACGTGGGCCTGCAGGCCCGGCTCGTGCGAGTCTTTGAGGGCGTGGCACTCGTCGAGGTAGAGCTTCTGGTACGTGCCGGCCGCCAAGGTTTTACCCAGGGAGCGGTAGGTGGTAAAGTCGATGCGGTCGAGCAGGTGCCCAAGGCCAAACTTGTGGGCTTCCTGGGGCCAGGCGTCGAGGATGGCCTGCGTGGGAGCCGCTACCAGGAAGGGTTTGCCAGGCGATGGGCTGGCTGACTGCTTCTCGTCGGCGAGCAGGCGGGCCATGTCGCGCAGGCCAATGAGTGTTTTGCCCAAGCCCATGGTCAGGGCAATGCCAGCCAGCCGCCGACCGCTGATAGTGGCCAGCACGTGTTCCTGCAGGGCTTGCTTGCGGGTGGCCGCGGAGGAAGAGGGAAGCATACAGGAGATAAAAAAAGGCAGTGGGGGAGAAGTAGGCCCCAAAGTACGGAACTGGTGCCGCCCGAAAGAATCCTAACGCCGCTGCGCCTTGGAATAGGCAACCAGCCTTGGAGCGCTGTTGCAAAAGAATATTTCGCCCCGCGCCAGGTAGTAACGGGCGTTATCGCAGACCACGTACCGGTGGTCCTGGTCAGAGTGGGCGGCTGGTATTTTTCCTATAAGCGCTGGCTAGGCGGAGCATTGACGCAGTCGGTTTCGTCCAGCACCACCTGCGTAGGCGGGTAGGCGTTGAGCGCCGCGTTCAGATTCACTCGCTCGCGGCCACTGACCGTGAGCAGGGGCCGCTCGTGGCTACCACGCACCAGACGCATGTAGCGCGGGTAGTGTGGGTGGGATAGGCTGCCTCGACGTAGTAGAGCACGGCCTTGCCGGCTTCGAGCCCGGCCAACCCGTCCAAAAAGGCGTGTTGCTGGCTGGCAGCGGCCTCATAGGGCAGCGAGGTGGTGAGGTAGTAGGGAAAGCCCAAGCGATGCAGCAAGTTCGTCAGGCCTGGCCGGGGATAGGCGACCCGACAGGTGTCGAGCCCCCAGGTCTGGATGGCCTTGGTGTCGAAATAGAGACGGGAGTTGAGTTCGTGGCAGAGGCGGGCGAGTTGGGCGCCCGTCAAGCGGTCCCAGTAGCCGGGGCGCTCCTGGTCGAGGTACTGGCGCACACCCAGGTAAAGGCGCAGGCGTAGCGGCAGCCCCTCATTTCGTCCAGGCCCAGGTCGTCGGCGATGTTAGCCGGTGAATGGCATGCGCTTCAGCAGTGACGAGTTGCGGCCAAACGGGCGCGATTGTATGGAGCAGTTTCGGGAGGTGATAGGCCGAAGACAAGACCAGGAGCAGCGGCGTGGCCGTGGTAACGAGTTGGAGGTGTAGGACTAAGCGAATCTCTACGGGCAGCTTCCGCTTAGTCAGCTTTCAGAAATAGCGCTGGTCAGCAGGTCAGCGCTATTTTCAAGATTGGAGTGCCTCCCTAATATTAGCAGGCATGATGAAGCCCCTCTGCTACCTCCTGGCCTTGGGGCTACTCACTCGCCCTGCCCTAACGCTGCCCAAACGTGGCCCCGTAATGCCAAGACAGGCAAAGGCAAGGTCGAGTTTTGGGGCCGACTGCCCTGGCCTGCCAAGGCCGTCACCGACGAGCAGCAGCAGGAGTTGGTGTGGCGATGGTACTGGGCCAGGCTGGTAAAGCCCTTCGAGTATAATCCTGCTGGCCCCTCAGAGCCAACATACGCCAGCTTGCCGGACAGGGCCTACTTTCGAGCGAAAGACCGGCGCGATACCGCTCTTGTCGACCTCGTTTATACGGTGCGGTTCACGGTAAGCCAGCACGGCCTCACCTATCACCTGTTTGATTTTAGCTACAACTACATGGGCTACAAAAGCAACTGGCAGTATATAGAATTGCCGCTAGAGCAAGTGCTAGTGCCTCATGCTCGCTAGCAAAGATGGCTTACGCTAGGCGCGACAAAAGCTGGAGCAGCCTGGTAGTCCGCGCTTCCTCCCGTCCGCCTCGACGAAGCCCGCCGCCTGGGCGTAGAGTAGCCGTCCCACCGGCCTCGCCCCACTAGCAGCCCCTCGCTGCCCACCCGCCACAACCGGGGCGGGGGAGTGCTTTTTTATAAAAGCCACGCGCCTACCTTAGTGGCATGAAAGACTACCGCCCATCTACTGAAGTGCTGAACGCATGCGGGTTCAAGCGCTCCCCTGAGCCTGGGGAGTGGTGCCATATGAATGGCGTACATATGCACTACTTGGAAAACGACCACGTTATGGAGGTCTATGTTAGTATACCTCACTTGGCCCTGACCTTAACCAGCCAAAACGATGGGGCATTTCGGACAGAGGTCCAAGAGTTGGAGGCTGCATCATCTACCGAAACTCGGCCCCGCAGAAGAGACTGAACGCTAGCTCCTCTCCTTCACCGACGCCGAGTACGCCAAGCTGGGCGAGTTGGCGAAGGCCCAAAAGCTGGCGCGGTCGGAGTACATTGTGGCAAAGCTGGGGCTGGATAAATAATATTCCTCCTTTCATCGCCATAATGCCATCTTCCCTGCTCACCCCCCAACTCATTCTCGACTACGAGACCATGCTCGGCCAGGAAGAGCCAGCCGAGCGGTTATCGCTGCTGCACCATTTTCCGCAGCGCGAAATCATCGCCGAATTGGCCGGCCTCAACTACCGGCTTAAGCCACGGGACGGCGTGGACTACCTCACCTCGTACGAGCAGCAAGTGACGGAGATGAAGCGGTTCCTACCGTCTCGGGAGTTGTTTTCGCGCTACAAGCGACTGTTCGACCATTTCAACCGACAGTATAATAAGCCGGTTATTTTCACCCGGGCTACCTGTCTGTTCGCCATCGAGGAGATTCTGAAATCAGAGTTGGCTGCCATCGAGCCGGGCTTCAAAATGGGCCAGGAGAAGGTATGGGAGGCAATTTTCAAGTACCTGCTGTGCGTCAACTCCGTTATTTCCAAAATCAAAGACCCCGAACAGGAAGAGCCCACGTTTGAATCGGTTAACCCAAAGATTCTTGCGCTCAACGAACTGCTCGTACCCATCGACCCCATCTACCTTCCGTACCGGGGCTACTGTCTGTTGAAGTACTTCTTGGATAGCCTCGAGTTTGACGGCGAACTGGCTGCATACCTAGCAACTACGTATGGACGTACCTACGAGGAATTGGTGCATGCGGTCATGAGCTTCTATATGGCCAATCGGCAAAAAGACGCAGAGCTTGATTTCTGAGGTGGTCCAGCTAAACGAGACAGAATTGGGTAGTATTTTCCGCCTATGGAAAAGCCCGATAAACGCCGCAAGTACGATGCGGCCTTCCGCACG
>JBPBPU010000002.1:0-50227 GCA_050954465.1 Janthinobacterium lividum | reverse complement strand
CCCTACGAATTCATTTGCGCCGAATGGCGAAAAAATCCTGCTATCTTTCACCGCGACCCCACCCGCGACCCACTGCCCCATACTCCGGGACCATACAGGTAGCCATTAGCCTGCTACTGGGCAGTAAAGCAAGCCAGGCCCAGGGGCCGCAGCGCCCCATGCCGTCGCTGCCCCGTCTGGCCGTGGTGCGCGACAGCCTCACCCACCTGCTGGCCACCCAGCCCCGCCCCGACACCCTGCGGGTGCAGCGCCTCAACACCCTGGCCTTTGCCCTGCGCCTCAGCGACCCGGCCACCGCCCGGCCCCTGGCCTGGCAGGCGCTGACCCTGGCCCGGCACCTGCGCTATGCGCGGGGCCTGGTAGAGGCGCATTTCAACGTGGGCTACAACGCCCGCGCCCACAACCAGTACGACTCGGCCATCTACCACAGCCAGCAGGCGCTGGCCTGGGCCCGGCGCACCCACAACCGCCTCACTGAGTCGCGGGCCTTGCTCAATCTTTCGCGCAGCTACAGCGAGCAGGGCGACTACGCCGCCGCCCTCGGCCCCAGCCTCGACGGCCTCGCCCGCACCCTGCCCAGCCGCCGCCCCGAGCTGGTGCAGCTGCTGCAAGTGGCCCGCATCGAAGCCGGCCTGAGCGAGTTTGCCGAAGCCCGCGCCGACATTGCCGCCGCCCTGCGCCTGCTGCCCGCCGCCCCCGACGCCTTCACGCAAGGCTCGGTCTACCTGGTGCTCGGCGACGTGGAGCGCCGCCAGGGCCGGTGGGCGGCCGCCTACCGCGCCTACGCCCAGGCCCACGCTGCCTACGCGCCCGTGACCACCGCCCAGGGCCAACTGCCGCTTGAGTTGAATCTGGCCGAGATGCAGGGCCGCCTGGGTGAGCCTCGGGCCGCCCGGCAGGCCACCCAGGCGCTGCTGCGCCGCTTACTCCCCGGCCCCTCGCCCGAGCAACTAGCGCAGGCCAGCTTGCTACTGACCCGCACCTGGCTACCTGCCCGCCCCGACAGCGCCCGCCCCTACGCCGCCCGCGCCCTGGCCGCCGCCCGCCCCGCCCATCTGCGCCCGCAGGCCCGCGAGGCCGCCCAGCTGCTGGCGGGCATCAGCGACCAACTCGGCCAGGGCCACGCCGCCTACCAGTACCAGCTACTGGCCAGCGCCTACGCCGACACCCTGAACGGCGAAGATGCCAGCCGCCGCCTGGCCGCCGCCCAGGCCCGCAACGCTCGCTCGCGCACCCAGGTGCAGGTGGCGCTGCTGCAACAGCAGGCGCAGGTGCGCCGCCAGCAGCAGCAGCTAGAGCGCCTGCAAGCCCGCCAGCGGCTACTGGGCACGGTGGGCGCGGCCGGGCTGCTGCTAGGGCTGGCCGGGGTCGGCTTCTGGCTCTACCGCCGCCGCCAGCAGGGCCGCGAGCTGGCCCTGCGCCAGCAGCTCGCCGCCGACCTGCACGACGACGTGGGCAGCCTACTCACCCAGGTGAGTCTGCAAAGCGACCTGCTGCGCGAAGGCACCGCCACCCCCGCCCAAACCCTGGCCCGGCTAGAGCGCCTCAGCGACACCAGCCGCCGCGCCGCCCGCCAGATGGCCGACGTGGTGTGGGGCCTGCAGCCCACCGCCACCACCCTGCCCGAAGTGCTGCGCCACATGCGCGACCACGCCCACGAGGTGCTGCCCCCCGCCGGCCTGGCCGTAGACTTTGCCACCACCTCCGCCGCCGAGGCTGCCCGCCCTACCCCCGTGGTGTGCCAAACCCTCTACCTGCTCTACAAGGAAGCCCTGCACAACGCCGTGAAGCACGCCCACGGCGCTACCCAGGTGGCCATTCATCTGGAAGTAACCCAGGGCCAGCTTTGCCTGCGCGTAGCCGACAATGCCCCCGGCCCCGCCGCCACCGCCCGCCCCGGCGGCCAGGGCCTGCCCAACATGCGCCGCCGCGCCGAGGCCGTGGGTGGCACCGTGGCCGTGCTGCCCGGTGCCACCGGCTTTGCGGTGCAGGCCCGCCTGCCCGCGCAAGCGTAGCCGGGCGTACCTTTGCTGCCGCAATGAGCCACCCCACCGCCGCGCCCAACGCAAATGCGGGCGGGGAGGAAAGTCCGGGCAACGCAGGGCACCCTGCTTCCTAACGGGAAGGACTGGCCAATCGGGCCAGGACAGCCAGTGCCACAGAAAATAACCGCCGTTATTTGAGTTAAAAGTTAAGAGTTGAGAGTTAAGAGTTGGCGTTTTGTCAATTCTTAACTCTCAACTCTTAACTCTCAACTCTTAAAAAGGTAAGGGTGAAAAGGTGCGGTAAGAGCGCACCAGCGGCTGGGTGACCATGCCGGCTGGGTAAACCTCAGGGGTTGCAAGACCAAATAAGCGAACACGTCGGATTGCTCACAAACGGGCGAAACGGCACCGGGCGGCCCGCTCGGGTTCGCGGGTAGGTTGCTGGAGCCCACGGGTGACCGTGGGCCTAGATAAATGGTGGGGCCGCCGCCTGCGGAAACGCAGTAGGGCGGACAGAACCCGGCTTATCGGCTCATTGCGTAATTTCGGCGGCTGCTTTCGTTTCGGCGGAGGCAGCCGCTTTTTTTGTAGGGTAAGCTTTAGCCTGCCGTACTATCGTTCTGATTTTTTACCGGTTTCCGGCCGGCAAGCTAAAGCTTACCCTACACCCTATGGCTCGCATTCTCACTATCGACGACGAAAAGGCTATTCGCCAGGCGCTTAAGGACATCCTTGAAATGGAAGGCCACACCGTGGACCAAGCCGAGGACGGCCCCAAAGGGCTCGACATGCTCATTCAGCAGAAATACGACCTCGTGTTCTGCGATATCAAAATGCCCAAGATGGATGGCATGGAAGTGCTGGAGCGCGCCCGCACCCTGGCCCCCGATGCCACGTTCATTATGATGTCGGCGCACGGCAACATCGAGTTGGCGGTGGATGCTACCAAGAAAGGCGCGTTCGACTTCCTGCCCAAGCCGCCCGACCTCAACCGCCTGCTCCTGACCGTGCGCAACGCCCTGGACAAGAGCCAGCTCGTGACCGAAACCAAGACGCTCAAAAAGAAGCTGGCTACCTCGGGCAAAATCGGCTCCGAGATGATTGGCTCCTCGGCCGCGCTCGGGGCCGTGCGCAAGGCCATCGAGAAAGTGGCCCCCACCGACGCCCGCGTGCTCATCACCGGCCCCAACGGCGCGGGCAAGGAAATGGTGGCCCGGCAGCTGCACCAGCTCAGCCCCCGCGCCAGTGGCCCGCTGGTGGAAGTGAATTGCGCTGCCATCCCCTCTGAATTGATTGAGAGCGAACTGTTTGGCCACGAAAAAGGCTCGTTTACCTCGGCCGTGAAGCAGCGCATCGGCAAGTTTGAGCAGGCCGATGGCGGCACCCTTTTTCTGGATGAAATCGGCGACATGAGCCTCTCGGCCCAGGCCAAAGTGCTGCGGGCGCTGCAAGAAAGCAAGATAACCCGCGTGGGTGGCGAAAAGGAAATATCGGTGAACGTGCGCGTGCTCGCCGCCACCAACAAAGACCTGCTGCAGGAAATTGCCGACAAAAATTTCCGCGAAGACCTCTACCACCGCCTCTCCGTTATCCTCATCCAGGTGCCCGCCCTCAACGACCGGCGCGAGGACATCCCTGACCTGGTGCAGAAATTTCTGCAAGACATAGCCGCCGACTATGGCACCAAGCCCAAAAGCATTTCGGCCGCTGCCCTCAAGTACCTGCAAGGCCTCGACTGGCGCGGCAACATCCGCGAGTTGCGCAACGTGGTCGAGCGCCTGGTTATTTTGAGCGACAACACGATAGAAGAAGCTGACGCCAAGACGTTTGCGGGGAAATAGGCTCTGCGAAGATGCGCCGTAGCGGGACTATGTCCTGCGCTACTGGGCGCAGCTTCGCCTGGCTCAATCGCTTCCACCGACCGTGCCGCAGTTGCGAGTGCCTCAATAGCAACTTGCAACAGCTTCACTTCGTCGTCTTCGCTTGGCTCATGCTTGCCCGACACACCATAAGTACCTGGCAGGCCCTAGACCTCTTTCGACCATCTCAACTACCAGAAGTACTAAATCAACTGCTCCGCATGAGGATACTTATATGCTTCCAGCCAAGTGGCCTAGGCTGTGAGTAGCCGCAGTGTTCCGGCTTATTGCGCTCGGTAACGTTACCGACAACGTTTGCGCAAATTCAGCTGTGCTTTTGTTTTCTTAAGTACTCATTTTCTGAAGCTTACTAGGTAAGTTTGTATGTACCATTCCCACTAGTGACGTCTGTCGCTACCCACCCGATATGTCTCAGCTTATAAAGCGGTTGCTCTGCTTACTTTTGATGCTGTCTCCTGTAGCTCTGCGGGCGCAGGCTTTAACCGTCTTAGAATCATCCGGTTGGCTGGAATCGGCTTATGTGAGGTGGCAGCCATTGGCAACTGCGCAAAGCTACAATGTGTACTACAGCGGCGCTGGCGTTGTAAATCAGAAGATAGATACCCAGCTTATCCGAAGCTATGGTTCCTTTTATCGGGCTGATGTTTTGGGCCTCTCGGCTGGAACGTATACGCTCAAAATTGTGCCCGTAATCTCGGGGGTAGAGGGTACCGGCACGGTGACTCCCTCCCTATCGGTACTGGCCCAGGACCGTACCGGGTTTGCCTTCAGCGGTGGCCGGGTGCCGGGTGCCTACAATGCCGATGGCACGGTAAAAAGCAATGCGGTGATACTCTATATCACGCAAAATACCAAAAATACCATTTCCCTCACTGTGGCAGGGGCAACTACTAACCCGTGTGTGGGGTTGCAGAAAATTCTGGAGGGTTTCAAGAAAGGGGTGGATACACGCCCGCTGCTAGTGCGGTTGGTTGGGCAAATTACCGACCTGAGTTACATGCTGGATGGCGATATTGTTATCGAGAACAACAACCTGGCTACCGGCTACATCACCCTGGAAGGGGTTGGGAATGATGCCGTTGCTAATGGCTGGGGAATTCGGATAAAAGGCGCTTCCAACGTTGAAATACGCAATATCGGCGCAATGAACTGCGACAGTGACGAGGGCGACAGTATTGGCCTTCAGCAGGACAATGACCATATCTGGGTGCACAATGTCGACTTCTTTTACGGCCACGCGGGCAGCGACCCTGACCAGGTTAAGGGCGATGGGGCACTGGATGCCAAAAAGTCGACCTACGTCACGTTCTCCTATAACCATTTCTGGGATACGGGCAAGTCTAACCTCTTGGGCCTGAGCGAAGCAACTACGCAAGGGTTGTACATCACCTATCACCATAACTGGTACGACCATTCGGATTCCCGTCATCCCCGGGTTCGTTTTTATTCGGCTCACGTTTATAACAACTACTACGATGGCAATGCCAAATATGGAGCGGGCTCTACCTTAGGCTCTTCCGTATTCATGGAAGGCAATTATTTCCGCAACTGCCGGTATCCGATGCTCACCTCTATGCAGGGTTCGGACGTCTATAATCCAACTACGCAGGCCAATGACTACGTGAACATGCCGATTTTCTCCAAAGAAGACGGGGGCACTATCAAGGCATTCGATAACTACATGGTAGGGCAACAGCGCTTTGTACCGTATGGCGCAGCAGGCTACCCCAATTCTACTGTTGACTTTGATGCGTACGTGGTTACCACCAGAGGGCAGGTGATAGGGAGTTCCGTCGTTTCGGCGTATGGCAGCAACACTTATAACAACTTTGATACAAATGCTGCCGTCATGTATACCTATACTCCTGATAGCCCGGCTGCGGCTCAAGGAAAGGTGACGCAGTATTCGGGGCGCGTAAAGGGTGGCGATTTTCAGTGGACTTTCAACAATGCGGTCGACGATGCCTCTTCCGCAGTCAACGTGCCCTTGCAAACTGCGCTGGTAACCTATACCACCGGTCTGGTTTCTGTTCAAGGCGATGGAGCGGCAACCCCTGTAGGAGGTGGCACTACCGTTAATGCTTCGGATATGCTGCACAATTTCACCTTGTCGGGCACTACCAGCACATTTTACACCATCACCGGAAACCTCTCAACTTCGCAAGGGACGGTAATTTATAATGGCTTGACGTTGACCCAGGCTTTGAAGCTTGAGTCATCAACCACTATTGCCTTTACTACAACCGCTGCCGCCACGCTAACGCTGGTATTCAATGATGCTTTCAGCGGAACGATTAAAGTGGATGGCATCAGCCAGACCGTAAGTGCGGGTAAGCTAACCATGCCCCTCGCAGTCGGTGTTCATCAAATTATTAAGGGCACCACCGCGAACCTGTACTATATGAGCACTGTCTATGTAAGTGCTTTGGCAACACTGAGTCAACAAGAAGAACTGTCCATCAAGGTCTATCCGAATCCTGCGGCAGATGCGGTGACGGTGGGATGGAAAAGCAAGCGGGAGTTCTCGCTATATACCATCACGGGCAGCCTGTTGAAAACCGGCATCACCAATCAGGCTTTCGATTTGAAAGATGTTAAACCAGGTTTGTATCTCATTCTGCTTCAAGACGAAGAAGGATACCTGCGGACGAGTCAGTTGCTCAAGCAATAAGTCACTACTGGTTGCGCGGCACCTGCATCAAACTAGCCCTGCATTAATTTAACTGCTGGACTTACGCAAAAATGCCGTTGGCTAGCTTCAGCGGGGCGGCCCGTCGCCAGTAAGTAATTGACGAGGAATTCTTAAGCCCCATAAGGGCGGCCCAGATGGTTGGGCCGCCCTTATGGGGCTTTATCGTTCATTTACAGCGTAGTACTACCAACGGGTGCATCATGCCCGCCCGGCATGCCGAAAGTTCATAACAGGCTTTAGAGCGCCAACTGACTGCACCCGCGCACATCGGAGTTGTCCATCCGGCCTAGCACCTCGAAGCTGCCGTCGTCGTGCAAGCGGGCCAAGTCTTTGGTTTCGAGGAAGGCACAGGAGTCCACGTTGGCCAAATCAATAACGTTGATGGCACCGTCTCCCCTACTGCCGACGGAAAACGGGTCCGATGGGTCGCGCAGCAGCACCCGTAGCTGGGGCGGGCAGTAAAAGCGACCGTAGCCGGGCGAGTACGCTTGGCTCAATAGCTCGGTCATGCCGTACTCGGAATGCAGGGGCTGGGGGCCGAAGGCTTGCTGCAATTCCTGATGCAGTTCTTCGCGTATCATCTCGCGGCGGCGGCCCTTCATGCCCCCGGTTTCGAGCACAGTGAGGTGTTGCAGCTCAGGTGCGGGGCCGACGGTGTTGGCAAGGTCGAGCAGAGCGTAGGTGACGCCGAAGAGCAGCACGCGGCGGCCGGGTTGGGCCTGCGCTTCGGCTAGGGCGCGGAGCAGACCGGCGTGGTCGCGCAAGAAAAACGCCTCCTGCGCCTGGCCCGAGCGCCGGGCGAAATCGGCTACCATGGCTACCAGCGACGACTCGCCCTGCTCCAGGTACGAGGGCAGCAGGGCCAGAAAAATCCAATTGGTGAGTGGGCCGTAGGCAGCCTCGAAGATGGCGGCGGCGTTGGCGCGGTAGAGGGCGGGGTCGCGCACGAGGTGCTGGCTGCGCTGCTGCTGGGTAGTGCCGCTGCTGCGGAATGTTTCCTGCACCGGCCACTCGGCGGGGTCGGTGCAGACTTCGTGGGTTTTAAAGAACTCGATAGGTAGAAACGGGATGTCTGGCACCCGGCGCACGGCGGCCAGGTTGCGGCCCAGGCCCGCAAGGTAGGCGCGGTAGGGCGGGCAGTGTTGGGCCTGGTACTGGAATAGCTGCAAGGCCCGCGCCTCAAAATCAGCGGGAGCCAACTGGGTCAGGTGCTGGTAGTTAGGCCCCAGAAAGGCGGTGCGGAAACTCATAGAATGGAAAGTGGGTTTACCCAGATAACGAGCCGGGCGCGGCGGCTTACATTTACGGCCGGGCAACAACTCCGCCGGGGCCACGTTGACACCGGAGAATACCCGTAACACAAGCTGCTTATGAAACTGTTTCGACTCTCCATCCTGCTGGGCGGCGCGGGCCTGCTGGCGGCCGGCTTGGGCGGCTGCCTCAGTGCGCCGGAATTCTCGACGACGCCGGAAATTTCGTTCGATAATATTACCCTTCAGCGCTTGGCTCCCAAGGTATCGGGCGGCATCCCCCGCGATTCTATCCGTATCACTGTTCGCTACCAGGATGGCGACGGCGACCTCGGCCTAAGTGCTGCCGAACTGACGCTGCCGCAATATAAATTTCCCGGCAAATTCAGCAAGAACTTCTTCATCGAGCCCTTCGTGAAGAACCCCGGCAGCAAAGTATATGTCTCGACGGTCAGTCTGGGCACTACCACAGCAGCGGCTTACGATGGGACTTTCGGCCACCTTACCAGTCTCACCGACAGTAAAAGTGCGCCCATTAAAGGTACCATTACTTACGCTCCCATCGCCTTCAACCTGGGCACGCCCTTCGTGCCGGGCCAAAAGGTGAAGTTCCAGGTCAGTATCGCCGACCGAGCTCTTCATGTCAGCAATACCATTATGACGGACAGTGTAGTTATCGGGCCACGGTAGGGTTGTGGGAGAGTAGCGCAACCAGAGTGTCATGCTGAGCAGAGCGAAGCATCTCGCTCGCAGACTAACTCAATCGTTGAAAGCGGTGCTACCGAGTGAATTAGTCTGCGAGCGAGATGCTTCGCTTTGCTCAGCATGATGTTCTTTTTTACTTTATTCTCTTCACTACCCTACTCAATAAATAGCCGGGTACTGCGTGGGGTCTGCCTCGCGCAGCATTTCGTATACCAGGTCGAACACGTCTTCCACGTTGGGCTTGGAGAAGTAGTCGCCGTCGGAGCCGTAGGGCGGGCGGTGGGGCTGGGCGGCGAGGCAGCGCGGGGGCGAGTCGAGCAGTTGATAAGCGTTTTGGTCGTCCAGAACTTGCTGCATCATGTAGGCGGTGGCTCCGCCGGGCACGTCCTCATCGGCAAATACTACGCGGCCGGTTTTACGCAGGCTGTCGGCAATGAGCTGGTCGGTGTCGAAGGGCAGCAGGGTTTGCACGTCGATGACCTCAACCGAGATGCCCACTTCGGCGAGCTGCATGGCGGCCTCTAGCACAATGCGGCACATCGAGCCGTAGGTAACCACCGTAACGTCGGTGCCTTCGCGCAGCACTTCGGGGCGGCCCAGCGGCAGGGTGAAGTCGCCCACGTTCTGGGGCATTTTTTCTTTGAGGCGGTAGCCATTCAGGCACTCAATTACGATGGCCGGCTCGTCGCTCCGCAGCAGCGTATTGTAGAAGCCCGCCGCCTGGGTCATGTCGCGGGGCACGCACAGGTGCATGCCGCGAATAGAGCCGAGTATCATCTGCATGGGCGAGCCGGAGTGCCACACGCCTTCGAGCCGGTGCCCCCGCGTGCGCACGATGAGCGGGGCTTTCTGGCCGCCCTTGGTGCGGTATTGCAGGCAGGCCAGGTCGTCGCTGAGGGGCTGGATGGCGTAGAGCAAATAATCCAGATACTGAATTTCGGCGATGGGCCGCAGCCCCCGCAGCGCTGCCCCAATGCCCTGCCCCACAATGGTGCATTCGCGGATGCCGGTATCGGTGATGCGCAGTTTGCCGAAGCGCTCCTGCAAACCCGCAAACGCCTGGTTTACATCGCCGATGTGGCCCACGTCTTCGCCGAAAGCCAGCACGCGCGGGTCGCGCTCGAAGTGGGCCGTAAAACAGGCTTGCAGCACCTCGCGGCCATCGACCAAAGCCGCGTCGGGGGTGTAGGCTACGAGCACTTCCTCGATGTTGCCCACAGCCTGCTCGCTCTGGCTGAAGAGGTACGAGTTGTAGAGGTCGGCGCTGGTGGCCAGGCTGTCTTCGAGCAGGCGCTGGGCGGCGCGGCGGCCCGCCGTGGGCTTACTACCGCGCACCAGGCGCAGGGCTTTGCGCAGCGTGCGCACTACGTCGGCCCGGATGGGCGTGGTGTTGGCTTGCAGCGCCTGCGTGAGCGTAGCTACGGGGCCGTCAGCCCCGGTTTCGGCCACGAGCTGGCCCAGCACGGCCACGGCCGCGTCGCGTTCCTGCACTATGGGGTTGAAGTAGGCGGCCCAGGCGGCAGTGCGGGCCTGCTTGATGGTAGCAGCGGCTTCTTTTTCGATGCCGTTTAGCTCGTCTTCGCTGGCAATGGCTTCGGTAACGAGCCACTCGCGCATTTTGAGCAGGCAGTCGTGGGCTTCTTCCCAGCTCAGGCGCTCCTTGGGCTTGTAGCGCTCGTGCGAGCCGCTGGTGCTGTGGCCCTGAGGTTGCGTCATCTCGGTGACATGCAGCAGCACGGGCACGTGCTGAGTACGGCATACGGCGGCGGCGCGCTCGTAGGTGTCGAGCAGGGCGGGGTATTCCCAGCCACGCACCACGTAAATCTCGAAGCCTTCCTGGCCTTCGCCCTCGCGCTGCAAGCCGGCCATGGCTGCCGAAATACTCTGCTTGGTGGTCTGGTACTCGGCGGGCACCGAAATGCCGTAGTGGTCGTCCCACACACTCACCAGCATGGGTATCTGCAGCACGCCGGCCGCGTTCAGGGCCTCGAAAAACATGCCTTCCGAGGTGCTGGCGTTGCCGATGGTGCCGAAGGCTACCTCGTTGCCATTCACCGAAAACTGGCTGAACTGGTGCAGCTCGGGGTTTTCGCGGTAGAGCTTGCTGGCGTAGGCCAGGCCCACGAGGCGGGGCATCTGGCCGCCGGTGGGCGAGATGTCGGCCGAGGAGTTTTTGGTTTGGGCGAGGTTAGTAAAATTGCCATCCTCGTCGAGCAGGCGGGTGGCAAAGTGGCCGTTCATGCAGCGGCCGGCGGTGGCGGGGTCGGCCTCGGGGCTGGGGTTGGCGTAGAGCTGGGCGAAGTATTGCTCCCAGGTTAACTCGCCGATGGCGACCATAAAGGTTTGGTCGCGGTAGTAGCCGGCGCGGAAGTCGCCGGGCCGAAACACGCGGGCCATGGCTAGTTGCGGCAGCTCTTTGCCGTCGCCGAAGATGCCGAATTTGGCCTTGCCCATGAACACTTCGCGGCGGCCGGCCAGCGAGGCGTGGCGGCTTTCCCAGCCCAGGCGGTAGTCGTGCAGAAGGTCGGCTTTGGTGAGGGCCAACAGCGCCGGGGCCTCAGTGGCAGCAAGCAGCGGAATGGACATAGCGGCGAATAAGGAAATACAAGGTGGGTGGGTGGGATAGAATGGGAGTGTAAAGTTACGAAAGCAGGCGCGGGACGGGTGTATATTTGCTTTATGCCTTTGGCATAGAGCTTAGAAATGAGCGCACAGAGCTTAGACTCACTGCCTCTACCCGAACGTAGTCTAAGTTCTAAACTCTCGCTTCTAAGCTCTACAATTTAACCTAATTTTCAGCTATGCGCCTCGCTTCTACCCTTGTTTTCTGCTTTGTAGCCTTGGCCGCCCGTGCCCAAGGCGTGCTCACGTTTGAGAGCGCCGACCACGACTTTGGCAAAGTACCCGAGGGCACTATGGCCACCCACGAGTTCCGGTTCAAAAACACCGGCAACCAGCCCATCCTCATCGCCAACGCCCAGGCCAGCTGCGGCTGCACCACCCCCGACTGGACCAAAACCCCGGTGCTACCCGGCAAGTCGGGCATCATCAAGGCGGTGTATAACAGCGCTGGCCGGCCGGGCGTGTTCACCAAAACCATCACGGTGATGAGTAACGCCACCGAGCCCAGCAAAGTACTGAACCTCAAGGGCACGGTGCTCACTAAGGAAGAAGTGTTGGCTACCCTCACCCCCGCCCAGTTGGCGCAGTCGCCCCGCTTGGTGCTGGAGCGCAGCAGCTACGACTTCGGCCGCATCGAGCCGGGGCAGCAGATAGCCCGCATCGGGTTGAAAAATACCGGCCCCAAAGACTTGGTGCTGGGCACCATCAGCTCGCCCTGCTACTGCGTAGGCGTCCGCACCACGCCGCCCCCTATCAAGCCCGGCCAGAGTATGGTAATAGAGTTGGTATATACACAGCCCACGCTTGGCGCCCACGTCGAGGACGTTAAAATCTCGTCTAACGACTTGCACGGCGATGCCAAGCTCACGCTCAAGTCGGCGGTGGTGAAGGAGCTGGTGCCCACGAGTATGGTGAAGGAAAGTGGGTCGTCGGTGCCGTTTAAATAACGAATTGCCGTCGGTTATTCTGCACAGCCTTGCCAACCCGGCAGGGCTGTTTTTTTGTTTTAACTCATAATTAATGTACGTACATTATTTTTGCTCACACATTTACCTTTCCTTTATGTATTCCGCCACTCCCTACACCGTGCCCGCTGGCACCAGCATCGGCCACATCCACTTGCAAGTCACCGACTTAAACAAAGCCCTGAGCTTCTACCGCGACCTGCTGGGCTTTGAGGTAACGCTGCTCTACGGCGGGCAGGCCGCGTTTTTGTCGGCCGATGGCTACCACCACCACATTGGCCTCAATACCTGGCACAGCCAGGGCGGGCGGCCGGCGCAGCACGAGGGCGCGGCGGGCTTGTACCACGCCGCCATCCTGTACCGCGAGCGGGCCGGGCTGGCGGCCATTGTGCAACGGCTGCTGGCGGCGGGCTACCCGCTGCAAGGCGCTTCCGACCACGGCGTGAGCGAGGCCATTTACCTCGCCGACCCCGACGGTAACGGCCTGGAACTATACTGGGACCGGCCCCACGCCGAGTGGCCCACCGATGCGCGGGGGCAGTTGGTGATGTACACCCGCCCGCTGGATATGGCGGGGCTACTGGCACTGGCGGCGTAACACTAAGCTTCAGCTTGGTGAGTTATTCGTCTGACTCACCAAGCTGGAGCTTAGTGTTATGCTGACCTTCGGTTGGTGTTACGGGGTTACTACTGCACGTATCTTTACGGCCGTTTTCTCCCTCACCTACTTCCCCTCTCCTACCCCATGATTATCGGCGTTCCGAAAGAGATTAAAAACAACGAAAACCGTGTGGGCCTCACCCCCGCCGGCGTGGCCGAATTGCGCAAGCACGGCCATTCGCTTTTTGTGCAAGCCAGTGCGGGCGAAGGCTCCGGCTTTGCCGACAGCGAGTACGAGGCGGCTGGCGCGGCCATGCTGCCCACCATTGCCGACGTGTATGGGCAGGCCGAAATGATAATCAAAGTAAAGGAGCCAATTGCCGAGGAGTACCCGCTCATCAAAGAGAACCAGCTGCTGTTCACCTACTTCCACTTTGCCAGCGGTGAGGAGTTGACCCACGCCATGATTGAGCGTAAGGCGGTGTGCCTGGCTTACGAAACCGTGGAACTGCCTTCGCGGGCGCTGCCGCTGCTTATCCCCATGAGCGAGGTGGCCGGCCGCATGGCCCCACAGGAAGGCGCGAAGTATCTCGAAAAGCCCCTTAAAGGCCGGGGCATCCTGCTCGGGGGCGTGCCCGGCGTGAAGCCCGCGCACGTACTCGTGCTGGGTGGCGGCATCGTGGGCACGCAGGCTGCCAAAGTGGCCGCCGGCCTCGGGGCGCAAGTCACCATCATGGACATCAGCCTCAACCGCCTGCGGGAGTTGGACGACTTCATGCCCAAAAACGTGCAGACGGTGTACTCCAACGAGTATAACATCCGCGAAGCTATTAAAACCGCCGACCTCGTGGTGGGCGCCGTGCTGATACCAGGGGCCAAAGCGCCGCACCTTATCACCCGCGACATGCTCAAGACCATGCGCCCCGGCACTGTGCTCGTGGACGTAGCCGTGGACCAGGGCGGCTGTATCGAAACCTGCCGCCCCACCACCCACGAAGACCCCACATATATCATCGACGACGTGGTGCACTACTGCGTGGCCAACATGCCCGGCGCGGTGCCCTACACCTCTACCCTGGCCCTCACCAACGCCACGCTGCCCTATGCCGTGCAACTCGCCAACCTAGGCTGGCAGGAGGCTTGCCGCCGCAACGCTGCCCTGCGCCTCGGCCTCAACGTGGTGCATGGCGAGGTTGTGTACAAAGGCGTAGCCGACGCCTGGAACCTGCCGCTAGTAAGCGTAGAATCGGTGCTGGAAGGTGTAGCGGTGTAGCACACCGTTTGTCATTGCGAGCGCAACGGAGTGAAGCGCGGCAATCGCACCCGAACAACTCGTTGGAGTATCGTTCGGGTGCGATTGCCGCGCTTCACTCCGTTGCGCTCGCAATGACAAACGGTGTGCTACCCTCCCATAATCTTCGCCCGGTGCTGCTTGCCCCAGTCGCGCAGGGCGAAAATGACGGGGTCGAGGGTATCGGCGTGGGGCAGCAGTTCGTAGGTGACGAGCACGGGCGGGCCCTCCTGCACGGTCCGCTTAATGAGTTGGTGCATCTCCAGGTCTTTTAGCTCTTTGGCCAGCACCTTGGACGAAATATCCGTGACGCTGCGCTCGATGTCGCGGAAACGCTGGTGGCCGGTGGCAATAGCCACCAGGATGAGCAGCTTCCATTTGCCGTTGACTACTTCTAAGGCATCGCGCAGTAGCGGCAGCGTCGAAACGCAATGTACCAGATTGGCTTCTCTCATAAGAAGGAGGACTCACGTGTAGGTTAGCGCTTACCTTTAGGTAGCTGCTCACTTTTGGTAAGCAAAGATAACGACCTTTGCGTCATCATCCAGCCGCAGTGGCTGGAACAGTTCTTTTCTTACTAAACCAGGGCCAATCAGCCTAAACAACAACCCTTACCATGAGCAAAATTCTTGTAACCGGCGCCACCGGCGGCCTGGGCCGCGCTGTAGTCGAAAGCCTGCTGCCAACCACCGATGCCCACCAGATTTCGGTGCTGGCCCGCGACCCCGCCAAAGCCGCCGACCTGCAAGCCCAGGGCGTAACCGTGCATCAGGGCGACTACAACGACTACGCCTCGCTGGTGCGCGCCTTCAGCGGCATCGACAAGGTGTTGCTGGTATCCAGCAACGACCTCCCGAACCGGACGGCCCAACATGCCAACGTACTGAAAGCAGCGCAAGAAGCTGGCGTACAGCACGTAGTGTACACCAGTGCCCAGCGCAAAACGGAGGACGGCTCCTCCGCCGTAACGTTTGTGACGGAGGCCCATATAGCTACCGAAAAGCTCCTCAAAGCGTCGGGCCTGACCTACACCATCCTCAAAAATGCGCTGTACCTGGATGTGCTGCCGCAGTTTATGGGGCCGCAGGTGCTCGAAACCAGCACCATTTACCTACCCGCCGGCACGGGCAAAGGCTCCTTCGCTAGCCGCGCCGACATGGGAGCTGCCGGGGCCGCCGTGCTCACCGGCTCCGGCCACGAAAACCAGACCTACGAAATAGCCGGTAACTCGTCGTATTCCTACGCCGACATCGCGCAGCTTTTAAGCCAGCTCACAGGCAAAACCATTCATTACGTCGCCGCCTCCCCCAACGAGTTCAAGGAGCAACTCGCCCAGGCTGGCGTACCCGCCGAAATGGCTATGTTCGCTACCGCTTTCAGCCAGGGCATCGCCCAGGGCGAGTTCGACTTGCCCGACCCTACTTTGGCGCAGCTTATTGGCCGGGAGCCGGAGTCGGCCCGCGAGTTTTTGAAACAGGCGTACCAATTGTAGGGTAAGCTTTAGAGTGGTTTTTCAGAGCAGTGTACGGGCAGTAGAGAAGCGACAATTAGCGTCTCGTCGTTGAACAGTTTGGTACTGAACAATTAAACAACAACGAGACGCGAAGTGTCACGTCTCTACTGCCCGTACACTGCTCTAAAGTTTACGCTAGCTTGCCGCTGTCCGCATCTTTTGAGCGCAGCGGCAAGGGCTAACCCGCTTGGTGTGAGTTTTGGCTGGGCTGGAAAAACAGAAAAGCGCCTCCGTCCGTTTTTCTGTTTTCTCGGGCGAGAGATGGCAGCTAAGCTGAACAGCGACGCTTTTCCAATGCAACTGCACGTGCTCGTGGCTGACTTTTGCCCCGCCACTGCGCCCCCACGGCGGCGCTGACGTGGGGGCGCAGTACCGAGGCAAATCCAGGTAAGCGGCCAATTGGTTCCGCTGGCGATACTAAAGCCACGCAACTGACCTGCCACGGCTTTTGCACCGTAGAAACTGCTAAGCAGTTTCATTCCTTCATTGGCCCAACTACCACGCGCTACGTCGTCACCAACTACCGCATCACCCCGGCTGGCAAAATAGCACGCCCGCCACTCACTAAGCCACTGCCTCACAAGCGTTGACAGTAGCTGTACCCTGCCTGCCAAGTCCTCCCACTATGCAAAATCCCCGTAGTCTGACCAAGCAGCTCCAGCTATCTGCTTACCTGGCAATCTTCGCAGCACTACTCTGGCCGATTGCCAGCATAGTGGTTCGGGCTGTTCGCAGCGGCTCGGTTGCCAGCCATAAGGCCGCCATAGTAGTATACCAGCATGCTGACGACCCGCAGACATTCAGGCAGTTTTTGACGGGTGCCGTGGCCGCTGGCCACGTGCCGGTAGCACACTTCTACGGCGATTGGTGCGGGCTGTGCCGACGGTTCGAAGCCGCCTTGCCCGACCAGCGAGTGCAGGCTGCGCTCCGCAATACCACGCTGGTTGAAATCAACATCGACAGTTGCCGGGCACTGGCCGCCTATTATGGCGTTACGGCGGTGCCCACGTTCATCAAACTAACTGTACAGGGCCAGCCGCTGGCCAAAATCACCAGTGCCGAATGGTACGCCGACGCACCAGAAGCCATTGCCCCGATAATGACCAAGCTGGTAAGCACCAACGCCTACAACTCCAAATAGCCCGGCCTATGCATCCACTACGCGCCCAAATCCAGCGGTTCGTACCGCTCACCGAAGCCGAATGGGAACCACTGGCAGGGGCGTTACGCCCGCGCCAACTGGCGCGGCAGGCGCATTTTGTGGAGGCCGGGCAGCGGCAGCCCGAACTGGCCCTAGTGCTGAGCGGGGCGTTGCGCCTCTACTACCCGCGCCCCGATGGGGATGAGCGCACCACGTATTTTTTCTTTGAAAACCACCTGCTGGCCGATTATCCCGGCTGCCTCACCGGGCAACCCAGCCAGCTCAGCATCCAGGCCCTGACGCCTTGTGAGCTAGTAGTGTTCGACTACGCTGTGCTGCAGCAGCTCTACGACACGCACCCGGTGTACGAGCGGTTTGGCCGCCGGCTGGCCGAGTACCTTTTGCTGGGCACCGATGCGCGGCTGGTGGAGCAGCTGCTGTTGTCGCCCGAGGAGCGGTATCGTCAGCTGCTGGTTAGCGGCAAAACCAAGATTCTGGAGCGCGTTCCGCAGCACCTGGTGGCCAATTACCTGGGCATCACGCCGGTATCACTGAGCCGCATTCGGGCGCGGGTGGCCGCCGAGGGTATATGAGGCAGCACGTTTTTCTTAGCTTTTGTTAACGTTCGGCCTGCCTGGCGTAGGGGAACTTTGCAACGCCAACCAGAGAGGTTGGCTTCCTAAAACTCCTACCTATGAAGACCCTGCTTAACCTAGACGAAGCCGCCTCCCTGCTACTAGCCCTACTCATATTTGCGCATTTGCCTTACGCCTGGTGGTGGCTGCCCGCCTTGTTTCTGGCGCCCGACCTGAGTGCGCTGGGCTACCTGGCCGGCCCCTGGGTGGGCGCTTATTGCTACAACTTTGCCCACCACAAGCTGCTGGCCCTGGCCCTGGGCGGCGCGGGCTGGCTGCTGGGGCAGCCTGTGTTGCTGCTGGCTGGTACCGTAGTGCTGTTTCACAGTAGCTTCGACCGGCTTCTGGGCTACGGATTTAAGTATGCAACCAGCTTTCAGGATACGCACCTGGGGCGCATTGACCGAGAGCCAGTAGGTGTAAGTCAGTAAGCTGCTGCCCGGCCGCCAGTCATTTCTTATTGAACTCACGGCTGAGGGCGGCCAGCGACTGCGTGACGTCGAAGTAAAGCTGGGATTCCTTGCCGCCCGTCGGCTTGCCGTTATCATCGAGCGGCGTAACGGTCAGCACGTCGGTATGGCCTACCAGGGCCTGTTTGCCGGACGCCAGGTTCAACTCCCGTAGCACCTGATATTCGTCGGGAACGGCTACCACTACGTAAGCGGTTTCGCGGCTCTGGCCGTCGCCGCTGGCCATGATAGTGCGAAGCATCGGAAAGTAGCGCTGGGCATATTGACGAGCGTGCGCCCGGTCGCCGAGTTGGTGGTAGCATACCAACAGCTTAAACAGCAGCTTTAAATCGAGCGGCGCAGCTGCCAACAGCTTCTCGCCCTGTGGAATAGCTTTGGCAAATTCTTCCCGATTGTAGAGGGCCATAAAATCATTCTGCCCAGCTCCACCATACAGGGCGTACTGCTTGGTAAACACCTGCCCGTAATAAAGACACTGAAAATCGTGGCGCGTCAGGGTAGTGTCCGCTTCCTGAAAGCGCTTCAGCAGCGCCGCATGGTAGTAGCGCGAGTTGGCAGCGGTAGTTTCTACCTTGATGCTGTCGAAGTCGATACGCGAAATGCGTTGCGCTCCCGCTGTCGAACCGTATAGAATACCCAAGAAACTGAAAATTAGTGCTTGACGGAGCATACAACAGAAGAGTGAAAAGGTGAAAGTGGTGCGCCCGGCCGGCAATGGTCTGCCCGGTTTCTCGTAAGATGCCAAAGTACGCGTAATTGACCAGTGATAGCTCCGGTTCTCTATAGCTTGGAATGCTGGCTACCAGCGCAGGCGTAATTTCGGCCAATGACCCGGCTTATCACCTACCTGCCCTTGTCACTCATCTACAGCCGCCTGGGGCTGGGGCTGCTGCTAGTGGTGCTCAGCTACTGCCACGCCCCGCACTACGGCCCCTGGGCGGTGGCGCTGCTGGTGCTGGCCGTGCTCACCGATGTGTTTGACGGCATCGTGGCCCGGCGGCTGGGCATTTCTACCCAGCGCCTGCGGCGGCTCGATTCTACCGTGGACCAGGTATTCTGGCTGCTGGTAGTGCTGGCCACGTACCTGGCCTGGCCGGGCTTTTTTCGGGAAAACGGCGGGCAGCTGCTCACGCTGCTGGGCGCGGAGGCGCTGACGTATGCGGTGTGCTTCGTGAAGTTTCGCAAGGAAGTGGCCACGCATTCCTTCGGGGCCAAAGCCTGGGTGCTGGTGTCGCTGGCCACGCTGGTGCAAGTGAGTGTGAGCGGGCACGCGGGCTGGCTGTTTCAGCTGTGCTTCTGGCTGGGGCTGGCATCGCGCCTCGAAATTGTGGGTATATTGCTGGTGCTCAAAGCCTGGGCCAGCGACGTGCCCACGCTCTACCACGCCCGGCAGCTGCGGCGGGGCCAGGAAATTCGGCGGCACAAGCTGTTTCATGGGTAAATTTTGGGCCTACTTACCTCTCACCACATGGCCTGTTATAGTCGGTACCAACTCGTACGCTTGTTTCTGGTGCAGCTGTGGGCCGCCGCCGCCGCCGCGCAGCAAGCCCCCGCCACTTTCCAGCACCCCAGCCTGGTAGATACCCGGCAGCGGCTCGATGCCATGGCCGCGCAGCTGCGGGCGCACAACCCGGCCCGGCTGGCCGCCTACCAGCCCGTGCAGGAGTTCCTGCGAAAACACCCGGCCCCCACCTCTTTCCCAGCTGTGGTATACGCGGTGGCGGGGGGCGGTAGTCCTACCGAAGACCAAATCCGGCGCGATGCCGAGCTGGCGTATGCCTACGCCCTAAGCTGGGCCGCTACCGGCGATAAGCAAGCTGCCGGGCAGGCCCGAAGTATCCTCAACGGGTACGCCAGCCAGTTTCAGCGCTACGACACGGCTCCCCAGCCCAACGGCTCGCCCACCCTCTTCCGCCAAACCTACCTGGAAGCAGCCTGGGTGGTGCCCACCTTCGTGGCTGCCGCCGAAATCCTGCGCTATTATTCAGGCAAAGGGCACCCGGCGGCCCAGTGGCCGGCCGCCGAAGTGGCGCGGTTCAGTGCCTTTTTGCGCAACCTGCAAACCACCTATATCGACCCCCTGCCCACTGGCACCACCTGGGTCAACAACTGGCAGGCCTCGTGCGCCTACGCCCAGATGGCGCTCGGCGTGTGGTTCGACGACCCGGCCCAGTACACGGCGGGCTACCGCTACGCCCAGCAGGTGCTGCCCCAGGTGTTTTACCCCAACGGCAACGTGAAGGAACTGTGCGACCGCGACTGCCACCACCCCCAATACACGCTCACGGCCCTCACCAATGCCGCCGAAATAGCCCTGGTGCAGGGCGACAAAAGTCTGTATGAGCTCAACAACCAGCAGCTCAGGCTAGGGTGGGAAAAACTGGCCGACGCTATAGACCACACCCCCGGCAGCTGCACCGACTGCTCGCAGCACCCCGCCGTGTGGCCGGGCATCGAAACGGCCAACCGCTACTATGGTACCCCGCGCCTGGCCACGCTCCGCGCCCGCGCCGCGCCCCAGGGCGTGCCCGGCGACCACACGTTTCTGGGCTTCACCACCCTCACGCAGTACAACCTGGGGCAGTAGCATCTACTGGTCAGCGGCAGCAGCCAGCATTAAAAGCCCGTTAGTAGGCAGGCCAAAGCAACCTGGTATTCTGCCTGACAAAAGGCGGTAAAAGTTCCCTAAAATCTTTTATTTATTTTCGTAATAAGCTAAATCCGAGGCAGTAAGAGGGGGCGTACATGAGGCCCCTTCTACTTATTGCTAGCGAATGAAAGTATTAGAACAAGAGGCGGAAAATCAGCTTGTTCACCGCCTGTACGCTCGCGATGAAGCCGCGCTAACCCTATTCTATAAAAAATACGGCCGGGCTCTCTATCACACTATCTGGCGGCTCGTGCGCCAAAACGAATTAGCCGAGGATATTTTGCAGGAGTGCATCCTCAAATTCTGGCTCTCCTTCCCTAAATACGACCCGGCCAAGGGCAAGCTCTTCACCTGGGCCTTGCGCATCGGGCGCAACCTGGCCATCGACCGCCTGCGCGAGCAGCGCCTCGCCACCCAGCGCACCCAAACCCTGTCCGACGACCTGGCCGACACCCGCCCCGCCACCCAAACCTTCCGCCCCGAGCACATCGGCGTGCGCGACTGGCTGTACCTGCTCGGCCCCCAGGACCGGCAACTGCTGGAGCTACTCTACCTGCAAGGCTATACCCAAACCGAAGCCGCCGAAGAGCTGGCCATCCCCCTGGGCACGGTGAAATCGCGCTCGTTGCGCATCATCCGCACGCTCACCAAGGTAATGAATTAGGGGCGTTATCAGGACGCCCTGGCTAAAAAAGAACGTCATTCCGAGCTTGCCGAGGAATCTCGCTCGCGTCGTTGAAAACCATTGTTCAACGATGCGAGCGAAATTCCTCGGTAAGCTCGGAATGACGTTCTTTTTTAGGCTAAAATCCCTATAGTGCCCCCGGCAATGCGGCTAGCACTGTAGCCAGCGCCTGCTCAGGGTCGGGGCCCAGGTGCAGGTGCAGGGTGCGGCGGCCGTTGTCTTGCAGGGCTTGCAGGTCGCCCTGGGCCTGAGCATTCTCGAAGGTGCCGAAGGTGTAAGTGCGGCCGGGCAACGGCAAATCCTGAGGGTGGTCGGCAGTGAACTGCACAAACAAGCCCTTATTGGGGCCGCCTTTGTGGTACTGGCCGGTGGAGTGCAAAAAGCGCGGGCCGTAGCCCGACGTAGTGGCAATGCGCAGCTTGTCCTGCACCAGCTGGCGGAACTGGGCCAATGCTTGGTTGAGGCCGCTGGTTTCGTGCAGGTAAGCTTGCAGGGTCATAAAATCGCCGGGCTGGGCCTGGGCAAAAAACGCCTTGAGCACGCTGGCCGCGTCGGTGCCACCGGCGGGGCTGTAGTAGCCGATGCCGCCTTCGGTGGCGGCGGGCTGGCCGGGGCTGGGCAGGTGGCCCTGCTCGGTCACCACTTTCATGAGGGCGTCGGTGGCGGTTTTGGCGGCCTGCACGTTGGGCTGGTCGAAGGGGTTGATGGCCAGCACGATGCCCACCACGGCCACGGCAATTTCCCAGCGGTAGAACTCGCGGCCGAAGTCCAGCGCCGTATCCAGCCGGATGCTGATAACGGGGTGGCCGGCTTGCTCCAGCGCCTGCAGCTTCTGCTGGTTTTCGGGGTCGGGCTCGCCTTCGTAGCCCACGTACACAAACACGCGGTCGGTGCCGTACTCGTCGGGGCGGCCCAGGGGCTCGCCGGCTACGGGCAGCACGCCTTTGCCTTCCTTGCCCGTGCTTTCGGCAAATAATTGCTCCAGCCAGAGGCCCAGGCTGCTCAAACTCTCGGGGGTGATGAGCGTGAGCTTGTCGCGCCCCTGCTTGGCGAGCACGCCCAGCGCCGCGCCTAGTGCCAGGCCGGGGTTGCCGGCTACGGGGCCTTGGGCACCGCAGTCGCGCATCATGCCCACGGCGCCCTGGGTGAGGGCGGCAATGTCGATGCCGTAGAGAGCGGCGGGCACCAGCCCGAAGTAGGTGAGGGCCGAAAAGCGCCCGCCCACCTCGGCAAAATTCAGGAAGATGTGGCGGTAGCCTTCTACTTTAGCCTGGGTCACGAACTTGGAGCCGGGGTCGGTAATAGCCACGAAATTCTCGCCTGCCTTGTCGCCTTTAATGGCCTTGAGCTTGTTGTAGAAGTAGTCGCCAAACGCCAGCGGCTCGGCCGTGGTGCCCGACTTACTGGCCACAATAAAGAGGGTTTCGCGCAGCGGAATCGACCTTTCCAGCTCGGCCACGGTGCCAGGGTCGGTGGTGTCGAGGATGGAGAGCGGCAGGCCCTGCTGGGCAAACGAGCGCTGAAACACAATGGGGGCCATGGTACTGCCGCCCATGCCCATTACCACCACGTGGGTAAAGCCCGCCTGCTGCACTTCCTGCACAAACGCCTGAATTTCGGGCACGGCCCGGAGCATGGTTTCGGGCGAGTGCAGCCAGCCCATAAAGCTGCGGATGCTTTCTTGCGCGGCGGCGTCCTGCGTCCAGAGCGTGGCATCTTTCTGCCAGAAGCGGGAGGTAAAATCCTGGTTGTCGAGGGCCGCGATTTCGGCGTCAACGGCGGGCTGGTATTGCCCTAAGTGGTAGGTAGCGGCAAAGAAGGTAGTTGGCATGAGTGGGGTGAGGTGGTTGGGAGGTAGTAAGTGTAGGGTAAGCTTTAGCTGGCACCGCAGGGCCGCCCGCTCGGCTGGCAAGCTAAAGCTTACCCTATATTATTTCACAATCGTAACCGTGCCGGTCTGGGTAAATGTTTGGTTGTCGTCGTCGAGCATAAGGAAGCGCCACACATAGACGGCATTGACCGGGGCGTGGCCCCGGATGGTGCCATCCCAGGTTTGGGTGCGGTCGCTGGCCCGGAAAACTTCCTGGCCGTTGCGGTCTACGATTACGAACGTGAAGCTGTTGATATAGCGCCCTTTTACTTCGAGCACATCGTTGAGGCCATCGCCGTTGGGGGTGAAAGCGCTGGGCACCACTACCAGCAGCGGGCGCACCACGGTAGCTACGTTGGAGTAGCTCACGGTGCCGGCCGGCAGCCCGGCCCCGCTGGCTTCGATGCGGTAGCGCAGCGTTTGGTACGTGGTAGGTGGTGTGGGGTCGAAGTAGGTGAGGGCCGTAGTGGGAGCGCTGGCTTTCAGCACCACGCCGGCAGGGTTCAGGGTGAGCACCCGGTAGGTAGCCGGGGTGCCCGCAGGGCCCCGAAAGGCCGACCAGCTCAGCTGCGCCGTAAGGCCGGCCGGGTCAACGGCCTGCGCCGTGAGCAGGCTGGGGCAGGTGGCGGGGCTCACTGTTGAAGCAATGCCGCACATGCTCTGGAGCACGGCCATGTAGCAGGGCGGAGCTGCTTGCAGAGTTTCCAGCAGGGCGGGGTCGCGCAGGGTATCGTTGGCGGTGGGGGCGCTGCCCAGGGGCACGGGCAGCAGGCCGCCCTGGCGGGTGTAGGCTACCTGGCCGCCCGCCGTCAGCGCCGCTCCGCTGGCCGCAAAGGCCGTAAGTACTACCTGGTTGGTGAGGCTGAAGCTGGCATTGACGAAGGGGGCGGGTGGCGCCAGGGTCGATACCGTTTGCACCGCCACGTCGTTGGCAAGCGCGTTGGGGCCAGCCGCCGTGCTGGCTTGCAGGCGGTAGACGTAGCGGGTGCCACAGGTTACGGCCGCGTCGGGGTAGGAGGTGGCAGTGCCGGGCAGCGTGGCTAGCACCGCGCCATCGCGTAGTAGCAGGTAGCCCGTCACCGCCCCTCCAGCTTGCCACGTCAGCGTGTTCACGTTGTTGAGCGAAGCGCCACGCAGCTCCAGCGTGGGGGCCACTGGCGAAAAGGCCGAGTCGAGGTGGCACACGTCGCGCCGCCCGATGCGGTAGAGGCCGGCCGGGGCGTTGGGCAGCGTATATGTCGTGCTACCTGCTGCTACCGTCGCCACCCGTTGAAAGGTACCGCCCACACTACGCTGCACGTCGTAGAGGTAGCCGGCGGTCAGGCTACCAGTGTCGAAAAGCAGGCTACCAGGTAGCAGGCTCTGCGTAGTAAGGCGTCCGAGTACCGGCGTAGTGGGTGCCGCCAGCGTCGGCACGGTCTGGGTGCTGGTGTTGGAGCACAGCGCGTTGGTAGTGTACTGGCCCACCACCGTGATGGTGTTGCCTGCCGCCGCCGCAACAGTGGTGGAGGTGTTAGCGGCTATCGGGCCGATGAGGGGGGCGGCGTTTACCTGCACAAAATACTGGTCGTAGCCACCGCTCGTAACGAGCAGCGACACGTTGTTGTTGGGGCAGGGCGTAAGCGTGAAGCCGGGCCGGGGGCTGTCATAGAGCGGGAAGTTGCGCACGTACACCGTTCCTACCGCTGGATTGAGCGGGTCGTTAGCCAGCTCCGAGATGGTGATGACCCCCGAAGTGCCGGCCGAGGCAGGTGTGTAGGTATTGTTCGCTAATTGGTTAGGAACAAAGTTGCAGTTGGTAGGAGTGGTAAACGTGCCAGCCGTGGTAGGCAGCGCATTGTAATACAGCAAATTATTCGGCACCGCCCGCCCGCAGCCCAGGTCGAAGCGCACGGCCCGGCCCACGCACAGCGCCTGCACCTCCTGGCCCGTTGCCACATCGATGGCAATAAAGGGCTTGGCGCAGGGCGGAGTGTTAATGGGGCATTGGGCCTGGGCAGCGAAGGGCAGCAGGGCCAGCAGGTAAAGAAACAGATAGCGCATAAAGCATAAAAATACGCGGCGTAGGGTAAGCTTCAGCTTGCCGCCCGTAGGTTGCATGGCCCGTCGTTGCCTTGCCCAACGACGGGCCATGCAACCTACGGGCGGCAAGCTGAAGCTTACCCTACTTCCTCCCACTTATACGCCCGCACAAACTGCGCGGCCCGGTGCAGGTCGGGGTATAGTACGCGGTCGCGGGGCACGAAGGCTACCACTTCCCGAAACGCGGCGGCCACGGCTTCGAGGGCGGGGCTGCTGCGGTGGGGGCGGCGCAGGTCCAACGCCTGCACGGCGGTTAGTAATTCAATGCCGAGAATCTGCTCCACGTTTTCGACTACGCGGCGGGCTTTGGTAGCGGCGTTGGCCCCCATGCTTACGTGGTCTTCCTGGCCGTTGCTGCTCACAATGCTGTCGGCGCTGGCGGGCGTGCAGAGCTGCTTGTTCTGGCTCACGATGCCGGCCGCCGTGTACTGCGGAATCATCAAGCCCGAGTTCAACCCCGGCTCGGCCACCAGAAAAGCCGGCAGCCCGCGCTGCCCCGAAATAAGCTGGAACGTGCGTCGCTCCGAGATGGAGCCCAACTCGGCCACGGCCAGGGCCAGGTGGTCGAGGGCCAGGGCCAGCGGCTGCCCGTGGAAGTTGCCACCGCTCAACACCAGGTCGTCGTCGGGGAAGATATTGGGGTTGTCCGTCACCGAGTTGCACTCGATTTCGACGGTATTGGCCACGTAAGCCACCGCGTCGCGGCTGGCTCCATGCACCTGCGGCTGGCACCGAAACGAGTACGGGTCTTGCAGCGCGTAGCGGGCCTGGGCCTGCAGCTCGGAGTTGGCCAACAGCCCGCGCAGCCGCTCAGCCACCCGCACCTGCCCCGCGTGGGGCCGGATGCGGTGCAGCGCCGCCGCAAATGGTGAGGTGTGCCCCCCAAATGCCTCGGTCGAGAGTGCCCCGATAACATCGGCTGCATCGAGTAGGCGCTGGGTGCGCTCCAGCGCCTCGGTGGCGTAGGCCAGCATAAACTGGGTACCATTGAGCAGGGCTAAGCCTTCCTTGGCTTGCAACGCCAGCGGCTCCCAGCCGAAGAGTTCCAGCACGTCGGCGGCCGCCAGGCGGTAGCCCTGGTAGTGTACTTCGCCCAAACCCAGCAGCGGCAAGCACAGGTGGGCCAGCGGGGCCAGGTCGCCGCTCGCGCCCAGGCTGCCTTGTTCGTACACCACTGGCCACACGTCGCGGTTGAAGAAGTCGAGCAGGCGCTTGGCGGTGCTTACCTGCACGCCACTGTGGCCGTAGCTCAGGCTCTGCACTTTCAGCAGCAGCATGCGGCGCACCAGCTCGCTGGGCACCTCGGCCCCGGTGCCGCAGGCGTGCGACATCACCAGGTTTACTTGCAGCTGCGCCCGCGCCTCGGGCGCAATGCTCACGTTGTAGAGCGCCCCAAAGCCGGTATTGATACCGTAGATGGGCTGCTCGGGCGCGGCGTCCAGGCGCTGGTGCAGGTAGGCGTGGCAGTGGGCAATAGCGGCCGCCGCGTCGGGCGGCAGGTGCAGGGCGTCGCGGCTGACGAGGGCGGCGCTTAGTTCGGGTAGGGTGAGGGGGTGGGCAGGGGAGAGAAGGGGCATAGACTGCAAAGGTCAGCAAGCCGTTGCGTACTTGGCGCAGCCTGGAACTGCCTGCCCTATCGCTGGGCTACGTCGGCCTCGTAACCGCTTTCGACCAGGAAAGCTTTCGGGTCGTGCATCGTCAGGATGTGGGCCAGGGCCTGCGGCTTGTCGGCTGCCTTACTGTAGTACGCCTGCACAATGCGGTAGCCCACATAGTAGCCCAAGTCGCAGGGTTTGGTAGGGGTTTCCTGCTTGCCGTTGGCAATCCAGTTGTGAGCATCAGTGCCTAGCATTTCCTGCCGGAAGGCTTGCCATAGCTCGCGCTCGTGGGCGTTGCCGTAGGTGTGCAGGCGGCCGTTGTTGCCCAGGCTGCCTGTCACCAACTCGGCCACAAAGTCGGCCATGCCTTCGCTGAGGGCGTAGCTGAGCAGGGTGCCATCCTGGGGCCCTTGGTTGCGGTGCACCAGCTCGTGTACCATCAGCCCCGGCATCTGGGTAACCGGGGCGCAGCGGTTGCGCTGCACTAGGGTTAGCTCGGAGGTATTTACGCCCGGCCCGTTGGCTACCTGGTCGGCCCCAATGAGCAGGCCCGCATCCGAAACGGTGCCGCCCGACACCCAGCCGCCCACCACGAAGTAGATGGGGTAAAAGCGCACCGCCGGGTACAGCTCCTGGAAGCGCCGGAACGCCCCCACGATGCGCGGCTTCTGGTCGGCCAGCGCCAGCGTGGTGCCCCGAATGGAGCCATAGTACTGCGGGCGCTGCAGCACCCGCTTGGCGAAGTCGGCGTCGCTCTCAATTTTGAGGCGGTAGTAGTCCTGCAAGCCCTCGCTGCCCGGCCCAAAGTACAGGCGCCGGAAAATAGCCGGGGCATGGGCCGTATCCTGGCGGGCCGCCGCGTAGGCTGCCCAAAAATGGTCGAGGTCGGCAGTGACGAGCGGCACGTCCTGGGGCCGGCGCAGTACCTGCCGGGCCTGTTGCTGGCGCGCCTGGGTTAGCAGCCGGGGCCAGCGCTTGTCGGGGTGCAGCAGGTTCAGGTCGGTATCGGCGGCTATCTGGTCGGCGTTGGCGTGGCCCGCCGCAATGGCCCGGCCCAGGTACTGGTAGGCGCTGCTCGCATCGTGCTGCAGGCTGTAGTAGCAGGCAATGTTGTAGAGGCTCAGCGCCTTGTAGCGCGGCCGGGCCGTGGGCTTCTGCGCCACCCGCTGGTAGGCGGCAATGGCCTGCGGGTAGTTCTGGGCCTTGCCGGCCGCTTGCGCCAGAGCCAGCAGCGAGTCGGCGCGGGTCTGGGTTTGCTGGGCCGGAGCCAGCCGGGCCACCAGCCCCAGCGCCAGCAGAAAAGCGTATTTCATAGTGTAGCAAAAGTAGCGGGCTGGGCCGGCTACCACAGCCCCCGCGCCCGCAGCATGCGGGCCAGCGGGGTGCTGGGGCGCACCAGCGGCCGCAGTTCGGCGTAGGGGATGAAGACGCTTTTAATCAGCCAGAAAGGCCCGCTGCCGTACAGCGTATGGGTGTAGTACTGGGCTTCCAGGCCACTGGCAGTCAAGGCAAAGCCTTCTCTCTCACCGGGCAGGCTGATTAGCTTGGTAGGCTTGTCGTTAGCATCGTGCCAGTGCCAGCTAGTAGTATGGTCTTGGTTAACGTCGTCAAACTCGGGGTCGTGCAGTAAGTGGTGCGTTAGCAGGCGGCGCAACTTCAGCGCGTAGTGCAGCTGTAGCTGGCTGGCGATGGCTAGCTGCCGGCCGGTAGCCAGGTCCACGAGCGTATTCTGAAGGTCTTCATCATTCTCGCCCCCGAAGGGGTCCACGAGCCCGTAGGTCTGGTAGCTGAGTAGTTGAAAGTCATTGAGCAGCACCTCAACCCTGCTGGTGCGGTTGGCAGCCCCTTCGCCGTTCATTGCCCGGCGGCGCTGCTCGGCGTAGGGTGGCGGCTGCAGCCGGCTAAAGGGCCGGCGGCGAGTGGTCGGGCCTAGCAGGCACATAAAATCGTAGCTGTACTGCGCAGTCTCGCCCGCGACCGAACCCGTCATGGTCAGGTTCTGGATTTCGTAGCGCATGCTGCCCCGGTAGCTTTCGCGTAGCACAAAGGGCCGGCCGTGCTGCCCGGCCGAGTCTACCCAACTGCCTCGCAGCACCCGCCCGGGCAGCTGGACCAACTGCCACCGGCCTGGGTTTTGGCTACCGTATGCGTATGCCTGGCCCAGCGTCAGGGCTAGCGGGCGGTGGCGGGTAGCCGTGGCAAGCGAGTACTCCGTGCCGCGTCGCCAGAGGTAAAAGCGGCCCATTACCGAATCGGGCCGCACCCAGCGCAACTCGGCCGTGGCGGGCTCGCCGCCTACCGTGCCCACGTACCGCCGGGGTGCCAGCTGGGTGCGGCGCCTTGCCGCGAAAGGGCGGTCAGCCGTGGCAGCGGCTGCCACTGTGGCTGCCGCCGCTACCACGGCCGGGGCAACCGGCGGCGTAGGAGCGGCGGTCGGGGCCTGCCGGGTGGCGGGGGCTTCGCAGCCGGCGGCCAGTCCGGCCAGCAGAACAGCGGTCGCTAAGGTGGGGCGGCAGTTAGCAGTCAGGTTCATGGGCAACAAAGAAAAAGGCGCCGCTACCACCCGCTACCACAGCCCCCGCGCCCGCAGCATCCGGGCCAGCGGGGTGCCGGGGCGCACCAGCGGGCGCAGTTCGGCGTAGGGGACATTGATGGTGTACTCCTGCTCATCCGGTTTGTGAGGAGAATAAAGCTCTTCGGAAGGGTAGGTAGCTTGCAGGCCGCTACCCGTCAGGCACAGGCCCGAGGCGTGGCCGTTGTCATCGTAGCGGCTGGCGGCGGGCAGTGCCACCAGGTTGGTCGCCTTGCTGGCCGCATCGCGCCAGTCCCAGCTGGCGCGGTGCTCGCGGTTGATAAAATCAAATTGGGAGTCGTGCAGCAGGTGCCGCCGGACGAGGCGGCGCAACGCCCGCTCGTAGCCCGGCCGAAGCTGGCTGGCCAGGGTCAACTCCCGGCCCGTAAGCAGGTCAAACAGGTAGGATTCACTCCAGTGGTCGTACCTGCTGCTATCGCCCGTAAAGCTCCTGCCGCGCCCTATCTGATAGCTTAGCAGGTTGAAGTCGTTGAGCAGAAAATTGCCCAGAGCGCGCTGCTGGTTATGCAATTCTTCGTAAGTGGCTTGCATCCGGCTACGGACGGCGGCTGGTAGTGGGTTAAGGGCGCGCCGCAGGGCTGGGGCCACCACCCGGGAAGCCGGAAGCTGCAAGAATTCGTAGACGTAGCTGCCCGCCTCGCACTCCTGAGACGAGTAGGGCCGCTTAGCCTGCCCCCCTTTCAATTGCAGCGTATGCACGGTAGCCCGCACGGCCCCGGCGTAGCTTTCGCGCAGCACAAAAGGGTGGCGGCCGGTATCATTGACCCAGGTGCCGCGCAGCACCGCCCCCGGCAAGCCCGTCATAAACCAGGCGCTTTCCTCCGTATCTGAACCATCGAGGGTGCTGATTTGCAGCACCGCCTGGCTTTCGTTCCAGTTCCAAAAATCCACCTCGTACAGCGGCCCGCCCCGGTGCAGGTAGAAGATGCCGCTCGCGCCATCGTGGGGCGTGTGCCACCCCAGCAGCGCCGTGGCCGCCTGCCCGCCCACCGTGCCCACGTAGCGGTGCAGGCCCAGCGGCAAGCGCTCAGACAAGTCGGGCGGCACAAACCGGATAGGTTCGGACGGGCAATGCACCACTGGCTCGGCCTGGGGGACAGCCGGCACAAGGTCAGAGGTTACACTAACCGTATCCGGGTCCGCCGCGTCGGCAGGCAGCTTGGCACGGGCCGGGGCAGCCGCCCGGCTGGCAATGGGCATGGGGGGAAGCCGCTGGGCGGCTTCGTAGGCCCCGGCTAGCACCGCCAGCAATAGCCCCGCAGCCAGCACGGGGCGCAAGTCGATGGGGGTTTGCGGTTTCATATCCTAAAGTAATGCACTGCCCTACCACAGCCCCCGCGCCCGCAGCATGCGGGCCAGCGGGGTGCCGGGGCGCACCAGCGGGCGCAGTTCGGCGTAGGGGATGAGCAGGTTGATAAAGGGCTGGTTGTAGCGCACGGCCAGACCCTGCACGGTGAGGACGCACTTGTCGCCGCCCTCCTGGACATCGGGTGGGTTTTCGTTGGGGAGCGGGGCCAACTGCACCTGTCGGCCGTGGTCGTTTACCCACTCCCAGCCGTTGTAGCTGTCGCGGGGTTCGGGCTGATAGCCAAAATCCTGCCGGGCGTGCCGGGTCAGCAGGCGGCGCAGGGGTAGCTCATAGCCCGCTTGCAGCTGGTCGTAGAAGGCTAGTTGCCGGCCGGTAGTCAGGTCAACCAACGCACTGGCCCGGATGCTACTGCTGCTACCTCCAAAGGGCATATCGTCAATATATACATGGTAACTGAGCAAATTGAAATCGTTTAGCAGTACCTCGATGCCGCGTTCAGCGTGCAGGTCAGAACTATAGTCGGCCCGCACCAAACGGCGGCGGCCGGCCGGCGCGGGCCATTGCAGGTGCCCCAGCGGCGGCCGGTCAGCCGCTGGCCCCAGCAGGCGCAGAAAGTCGCGGCTGCACTGGGGCACATCGCAGGAGTTGCGCGAGGCCGGTGGGCCACCCGTCAGGGTCAGTTGCCAGATTTCGTAGCGTACCCCGCCCTGGTAGCTTTCACGCAGCTCGAGGGGGCGCGGCTGCCGCCCGGCCGAATCCACCCAGGTGCCGCGCAGCACCGTCCCCGGCCGCTGGGTTAGGTGCCACCAGCCGCCCGAGCGGTAGGCATCCGGGCCGGAAATTTTCAGGAGCCGGGGGCGGTGGCGGGCCGGCTGGCTAACCCCGTACTCCTGGCTGGTGCGCCAGGAATACACGCGCCCGCTCACCACCCCCGGCCGCTCCTGGCCGATTTCGGCGGTGACCGGCTCGCCCCCTACCGTGCCCACGTAGCGGCGTGGGCTGCCTGGTCCCAGCGCCAAAGCGGTTCGCCGTCGCTCGGTGAAGCGCAATGGCTGGGGCCGGCACTCCGGCGGCGCTGGCTCGGCCGCCTCGGGTGTGGGAGTTGTCGGGGCCGGCTTTGCAGGCACGGGTACAGCCACTGGCTCGGGGGCCGCCACCGGGCCGGCCGGCGCAGGTGTGGCCGCGGTTGCCCTGGCAGCCAGCGTCGGCAGGGGCAAACGCCGGGCAGCCTCGTAAGCCCCAGCCAGCACGGCCAGGATAACCCCCGCCGCCAGCACGGGGCGCCAGGCAATGGGAGCGTTCGGTTTCATGCCCCAAAGAAACGCGCTGCCCTACCACAGCCCCCGCGCCTTTAGCATGCGGGCCAGGGGGGTGCCGGGGCGCACCAGCGGCCGCAGTTCGGCGTAGGGCACCAGTACCGTCTGGTCGGGCGCGGTGCCCGCATCCGAGAGGTCACCCATCCGGTACGTCAGCTCCAGGCCCTCCGCCGTGAGCACGGCCTGGTTGGTGAGGGGAGCCAGCCGACGCTGCTTCCACAGCGATAGGCTATAGGTAGTATCGGCGGCAGCGTCCGGGGCATCCGGCTCCTCCCATAGCCACCGGGCGTAGTGGTCTTTGTTTATAATGTCGAAGTTGGCATCGTGCAGCAGGTGGTGCGCCACCAGCCGCCGTAGCGCCGGCCGGTGACGGGCTACTAGCTGGTTGGTCGGGTCCAGTTGCTGGCCCGTGCGCAGGTCGAGCAGCGTACCCAGCACCTCATAGTCGGGCTGCCCCCCAAAAGGTCGCTCGTACTCGTCCGTTTCGTAGCTCAGCAACCCGAAATCGTTGAGCCGCACCTGGATGCTGGAAGAACCCTCGCTATCCTGCGGATACGCGGCCCGCAACTGCCGGCGACGCACGGCCAGCGGCGGGGCCTGCCAGCGCCGCAGGGCTGGGCTGCTGCCGGGCGGCAACACTAGGTGCAGGTAGTCGCGCGAGTGGCTGGGCACGGCGCACGCGAAGCCGTCAATGCCCCCCGACTCGGGCTTGCCGCCGCTTAGCAGTAGCCCCTGCACTTCGTAGCGCACCCCGCTGGCGTAGCTTTCGCGCAGCACGAAGGGCCGCCGCTGGCCGGCCGCATTCACCCACACTCCCCGCAGCATCGGCCCTAGCGGCCCAGTCAGCCGCCAGGTACCGTCTGTGCGGCCGTAGTCGGGATAGTTGCTGCTGAGCGTGAAAACGAAGGGTGGGCGGCGCGAGCCATAACCCGCCAGCTGGTATTCTGGCCCGCGCTGCCACTGGTAAAAGCTGCCCGTTACTGAGTCGGGGCGCATCCAGCGCAGCTCGGCTGTGGCCGGCTCCCCACCCACCAGGCCCTGATAGCGGTGAGGCATCGGATTCGGCCGGGTGCGCACAAACCGAATGGGCTGCGGGAGGCAGTCAGGGTTGTCTGGTGTACTTGCCGACGCGGACGGTGCCGCTGCACTAGCCACCGGGGCGGCAGCCGGCTCCGGCTTGGGCCGGGTAGCTTCCGTGACGGGAGTTGCCGGCCGGCCCGGCCACTGCACGGCGGCCTCATAGGTGCCGGCCAGCACGGCCAGCAGGCTGGCAGCGGCTAGCGAGGGGCGGAAATCGACGGGAGCAGGCACGGGCAATTAAGAATAAGCGCAAGCTACCACAGTCCCCGCGCCTTTAGCATGCGGGCCAGCGGGGTGCCGGGGCGCACCAGCGGCCGCAACTCGGCGTAGGGGATGAGGAGGGTATAGTCGGGCGAAATACTGCCACCGGCCACCAGGGCAGGGACCCAGTACGTCATTTCCAGGCCCTCGCTGGTCAGCACCAGCTCATCGGTTAAGGGGCCCAGGTCGCGGCAGGTCCACAGGGAAGTGCTATAAGTGGTGTCAGGAGTAGCAGCGGCAGCGGCCGGGCGCTCCTCCCATTTCCAGGAGCTATCTTCTTTAACAAGGGCAGAGTTACCATCATGAAGCAAGTGCTGTGCTACCAGACGCCGCAGGGCTGGCTGGTGGTCGGCTACCAACTGGCTCGCCAGCAACAGTTTTCGGCCTGTACGCAGGTCAACCAGTGTGCCTTCCACCTTATCCTGCCGCCTTCCCCCGAAAGGATAAGCCTCATATCCAGTGTCGTAGCTTAGCAGTCCGAAGTCGTTGAGCCGAACGTTTATCCCGTAGTAGCTGGTTTCATCTTGCGCGTATCCCCGGCGCATGGTTCGCCGCCGCACGGCCAGCGATGGGGCTTGCAAACGGCGTAGTACGGGCTGCCGGGCAGCCGCCCCCAGCAGGTGTAGATACTCCTGGGTATAGCTGGGCACCCCACCGTAAGCATATTCTTCCGGTTCTGCCTGGCCGCCAGTCAGCGTCAACGCCTGGATTTCGTACTGCACTCCTTGGGCATAGCTTTCATGCAACACAACTGGCTGCCGCCGACCCGCCGAATCTACCCATACGCCCCGCAATACTGAGCCTAGGGGCCTGGCTAAGTGCCAGGTGCCATCCTGACGGCGGCGGTCGGGATACTCGTGGCTTAGCGAAAGCACAAGGGGTCCCCGACGGCGGCCGTAGTATTCCAGTTGGTACTCCGGGCCGCGCCGCCACTGGTAAAAGTGGCCTGTTACCGAGTCGGGACGCGTCCAACTCAACTCGGCCGTAGCGGGCTCACCGCCTACCGTGCCCTGGTAGCGGTGGGGCCCCGGCTGCGGCACCAGCCGAAAGGGCTCGAACCGGATAGGCTCCAGGTGGGCAGGCCGGACTGAATCGGCCAACTCCGGGGTTGCTACTGGCACGCTCGCGGCGGCCGGCGTCACCAAGGCCGAATCGGCCACGGCTGGCGCAGTAGTCGGGGCTGGCAGCACCTGGGTGGTAGTTGTTGTGTCGGTTGCGGCCGGGGCCTGGCAGGCAGCTAGCCCCACCAACCCCAGCAGCCAGGCGGCACGTCTCATACCGTAAGCGCCTCCACCACGCCACCGAGAGGCACCAGCTTCTCCTGGCCGCTTTGCATGATTTTAATTTTCACCACGCCGGCCGCCAGCTCCTCTGGCCCCAGCACCAGCACGTAGGGAATGCCCTTGGCATCGGCGTACTTGAACTGCTTTTGGAGCTTGCCCGCGTCGGGGTACAGCTCGGCCGGAATGCCGGCCGCCCGCAGCTCGGCCAGCAGGCGTAGCGCCTCCGGCTCGGTAGCGGTGTCGAAGTGGGTGAGTAGCACGCGAGTGGGTGTTTCGCCCAGGCCAGCCGGGAATTTCTCTAACTCTTCGAGGCAGTCGTAGAGCCTATCCACGCCGAAGGAGAAGCCCACGCCGCTCACGCCGGGCAGCCCGAACGCGCCGGTGAGGTTGTCGTAGCGCCCGCCGCCGCTCACGCTGCCCATCGCCACGTTGTTGATTTTGACCTCGAAGATGCAGCCCGTGTAGTAGGAGAGGCCCCGCGCCAGGGTGGGGTCGAATTCGAGCCGCTCGAATTGGGTGAAGCCGGAGGCGGCGAGCAGGTCGCGCACTTGGGCTAGCTCGTGCAGGCCCCGGTAAAAGGCCCCTTCCAAGTCGTCCTCGTCGGTGTCGGCGGTGGGGCGTAGGCCGTCGGGCTCCACGCCGGCCGTCACGAAGCCTACCAGCAGGCGCTCCAGCTTTTCGGCGTAGTCGCCGCTCACCGACAGCAGCGCAAACAGGATGTCGATGGTAGGCTCGGTGAAGCCCTTTTCCACTAGCTCCTTGCGCACACCTTCCTGCCCGATTTTATCCAGCTTGTCGATGGCCACGAACAAATCCGTTTCCCGGCCCTCGCCGCCCAGTGCCTGGTAGATGTTGCGCAGCACGCCCCGGTGGTTGATTTTGATAGTAAAATCCACCAGCCCCAATCCGTTGAGCACCTGCGCCATCATCAGCACGATTTCCGCCTCGCACAGCAAAGAATCCGTGCCTACCACATCGGCGTCGCACTGGTAGAACTCGCGGTAGCGGCCGCGCTGGGGGCGGTCGGCTCTCCACACAGGCTGCATCTGGTAGCGGCGGAAGGGGAAAGTAAGGCTGCCTCGGTTCATAGCCACATAGCGAGCGAAGGGCACGGTGAGGTCGTAACGCAGGCCCTTCTCGGCAATTTTGGGCAGCACCGCTTTGGGGCCGGCTTCGAGGTCGGCGGCCGTAAGGAGCGGGGTGATTTCGCCCCGGCGCTCCTTCACCAGGAAGTTGCCGGAGTTGAGGACTTTAAACAAGAGCTGGTCGCCCTCGTCGCCGTACTTGCCGGTAAGCACCGAGAGGTTTTCGAGGGTCGGGGTTTCGAGCGGGGCGTAGCCAAAGAGCTCAAACGTGCGCCGGATGACGCCGAAAATGTGCTGCCGCCGGGCCACCTGGGCCGGGCCAAAATCGCGGGTGCCTTGCGGAATACTGGGTTTCTCCATGATGCCCGCAAAGGTACGGGGGCCGTAACGCCAACCGAAGGCCAGCGCAACCAGTGCCTTGCTCAGGCAGTTCTCGCCCACTTTGCCCGGCACTTTAGCGCCAAGTCAGTAATGGCTCTGATTTTTACCAGGCTTTAGCCTATGTGCTGCTTGGTGTCGGCAAGGGCTAACCCACTTGGTGTGAGTTTTGGCTGGGCTGGAAAAACAGAAAAGCGCCTCCCTCCGTTTTTCTGTTTTCTCGGGCGAGAGATGGCAGCTAAGCTGGACAGCGACGCTTTTCCAATGCAACTGCACGTGCTCGTGGCTGACTTTTGCCCCGCCACTGCGACCCCACGGCGGCGCTGAGGTGGGGGCGCAGTGCCGGAGCAAACGAGGCCCGCATGCCGCCCGCACTGCCCGCGAGGTAGTAGGCCTGGTCCTGCTACCTCGCGGGCAGTGCGGGCCCAGCGAATGGGCCTCTTACGCGTGGCTCCAGCACACGAGCACGAGGCGCGCCTCTTTTTCCCGCCTGCCGGACCACAGCCAGGGGCTGCGCCAGCTCCAGCCCTACTACCCGCTGCTGCGCGCCTGCCAGCAGCACCTGGCCGCAGGCAGCGGCACGGCCCAGGCCCCCTACCAGGCCCTGGAGGCCACCGCCCTGCCCGTACGGGCGCTGAGCCGGCACGGGCTGGCTGGCCGGGCACCCCAGTTCGCGTTTCGGCACCTGCAATGGGTTCCATTTGCGCGCCCCGCGCGCCCGGCCGCATGAGCCAGGCAGTTTGCTGGCCCGCGTAGCGGCCAAATGTGGCTTACATAACCTGCTCCTCGTGTTCAACTTACGCCTAGGGCGGCTGCCCCTGGCCTTTGCCGACCTCTTTCCCTTCTCAAACTCACACCAAGCGTTGAAGCTTACCCTACACCCACAGCCTCCGCATAGGTCGGCACATCGGCCAACCGCTCATTAACGCCGCGCTCAAAATCGACGCGCCAGCAGTAATGCACCAACCCATTGGTAAGCAGCAAAAAAGGTGCCCGCATAGTCTGGTTATAGGTGGCGGCCTGTTGGGCCACGGTAGGCGTGATGGCCACCGTCGGGCGCTTGCACTCCACCAGCAGCAGGGGCTGGCCGGCGGGGTCGAGGGCCACGAGGTCGGTGCGTTTCTGGCGCTGGTTGTAGCGGTGGCCCCGCTCCAGGCTAAGCAGGCCGCGTGGGTAGCCTAGGTGTGCCATCAGGTAATGCACCACGTGTTGCCGCACCCATTCTTCGGGAGTGAGCACCACATACTTGCGCCGCAGCTCATCCCATATTTCCACCGCGCCGCTGGCCGTGGGCCGGGTTTTGGCAGCAAAGGGTGGCAGGTCGAGGGGAGGCATGGAGTAATGGGTATAACAGGCCCCTGGCGCGGGCCTCTGGTCCGTGCCGACGAGTCGCAGGCTTCTGGCCTGCAACGGGGAGGGCGAAATCGTTTGGGTATCGTTCTACCGTTGCGGGTCAGAGGCCTGCGACTCGTCGGCACGGACCAGAGGCCCGCGCCAAGCGCAGCCATTGCGATACGTCTATTACTTCACCCGCAGGCTCAGCATCGTCACGTCGTCGGCAAACTGGCTGCCTTGGCCGAAGCTGCTGATGCGGCGCAGTAGCTCCTGGTGCAGCTTAGGCAGGGGCAGGTAGCGGCTGTGGCTGAGTACGTCCAGCACGCCGTTTTCACCAAATTCTTCCTGCTGGCCGTCAAACACTTCCGTCAGGCCATCGGTGTAGGTGAAGAGCAAGGAACGGGGCGGCATCTGGGCCAGGCCCACCCGGAAATTCGGCAGCTCCTCCATAATGCCTAGCATCACGGTGCCTTCGTGCAATAGCTGCGGGGGGCCGGTATCAGGCAGCAGCAAGGGGTCGTTGTGGCCGGCGTTCACGTATTCGAGCACCTGCGTGCTGCGGTAGTACATGCCCAGGAAAACCGTGATGAACTTTTCGCCGCCTGCATTGCGGTAAATCAGGTGGTTTAGCTCGCGCACAATGGTGACCAAGTCGACGTCGGTGCGCAGCAGCGTGCGCAGGCCCGCCTGGAAGTTCGACATGAGCAGCGAAGCGGGCATACCCTTACCGCTCACGTCGGCCACGCACAGCAGCAGGCGGTCGCTGTCTACCTCCACCACGTCGTAGTAGTCGCCCCCTATTTCGGTGTGAGGCTGGTAGGTGGCATGCACGGCCACATGCTTATTGTTGGGCAGGCGCTGCGGAAACAGCAGCTGCTGCACTTGCTGGGCAATCTCGATTTCGCGCTGCACGGCGGCGGCGGCGGCCATCGCGGCCATCCGCTGCCGCATGAGGCGGCGGTTGGCCACGGCCCCGAGCAGGATGTTGCTCAGCGTTTCGAGAAACGTCATGGCCTCGCGGCTGGCGTAGTCGCCGTGCGTGGTACCGATGAATACCAGGGCCTGCACACCCTCTTGCTGCCGAACAGGTACCAATAGCTCGAAGGGTTGCCAGATGGCTGGCAGCGTCAGGGTTTGCACCACACAGGCTGCGCTGGGGCACCAGCTGGTTACTTCGGTAGCAGTCAGCCGCGTATCGGCTGGCAGACTGGTGCCAAAATTCACTTTTAACCGAAAGCTGCCTTCCTCCAGCACCAGCAGTGCCAGCTTGCGCACGCCCAGCTGCCCAATGAGCGTAAACTGGTATATCTTGTATAAATCGGCCTCGGCCGAGTCGCGGGTAATGGCCTGGGTTATCTCCAGCAAAGCTCCTAGTTCGCGCTCTTTTAGAAAGAGGCGCTTATCGAGGCTTTGGGACAGGTCGGGCGGGGGCATAAGAGATTGGGAAAGCAGCTACAAGTATACAGCCGGCAGGCGGGACTTATAGGTACTGGCTGGATGAATAGTGAGTTGGGGTTTCAGGCTACGCGCTAGGCTAGTAGCCTAATCATGGCAAAATCGTCGGATGGCTTCAGTCCGTAGCTGTGTTCCAGTTTTTTCAGCTTCATGGTCAGCATCTCGGGGGTTTCGGCGTGCGTACGGTCCATTACCAGAAATTCTACGGGGTCAATAAGGCCAGGAGCAGCCACTTTTCTGACTGGGGTAAACATAAAAATACCGTCGGTGGCAATGCTCACATCCTGCACCTCGTCGAACAGTATTTTCTGCTCCTGCCGGGCATACCACGCCGCAAATTCCTTGTTCAGGTGAAATCCCAGATAATCGGGTTTATTATCCTGGTCAAATTCGGTAATGTGGCCGTTGATGCTTACCAAGCCGTCGCCAATAACCAACACGATGCCTTGGTTTTGCTGCGCGTCAACCAGCAGAATAATCAAGGTGGTGAGCAGTTCTTTGGGCTCTAGCAAAAGCTGATTTTTAACAACGTTTAGCTCAGCAAACAATTGCTGCACAATAGTTTGCAAGTATCCATCTAGGTCGGCGGGCACATCCAGGCCATATAATTCCTGGTAGCCTTTCTCTTTGGCTATTTTCCGCAACAATTTTCCTACTAGCGTCGAAATTAAATAGCTGTCCGTTGCCGTGGTGCAGCCGTCCATCACGGCGCACAAAAGCTTGTTCTCCCCTATTTCGCCGACGAATAAATAGTCCTCGCAGTGGTTTAGGTGGTAGTCGCCAATTTGTAAGGCGGAGTAGATTTTCATTTCAGACTTATCCTAAAGAAGCAGGTTTTTCCCACCTAATCACAACCGGCATGAAAGGCTTCGATACAGTGACCCTCATGCAACCTCACATAAATTTTATCGCACCCGTCAAAGATGTTCGCGGTATCGTAGTAATAATAACGGGCGGTATCCTCGCCCCGCTTCTCAATATAGTAGCTGGTTCCTAAAAGGGCATCAAGTTCCTGTCCTGAAAGTCCAATCGCAGCCTTAGAATTGAGGAAACTCGTCACCATTTCCCCGTGTAAATGAGCCGGGTATAGGTGAGTCGGGTAGTTGTTATAGTGCTGCTCATCAGGCAATTCTACAGTTCCCAGTTCTGGAGTTGGATTAGCGGGATTAGCAGGAGCATGAATCATATCGGTAGCACTCAAATCAGTCTGCCATTTTTTTGAATCAAATGGTCTATGGTAGTAGCCAACGTAAAGCATAACAGTAACTACCGGCAGCAGGTAAACCACCAAAGCGCTTGCTGCTTTTCGAAACGTTCGCTTCCTCCAATAAATGATTAAGCAAGGAATTAACCATAATGTGTTCAGGGTTATTACGGAAAACAGCGCAATCCTTTCCCCTACGAAAGGAGGGGTTTCTATAGACTGGCTGAACGCACAAAACAGGCCACCAAAAGTCAGCACGAAGCTTAAAGCCAGTTGAATTATCCGGTCTTTCATAGGCTGGCACAACAGTTCACCACGCAGATTATTCTACTCTTTGGCTGCTATTATCCGGCTGTATCAAAGCACCCTACCCCACCGCCGTCTTGGGGTCGAACGCGTCGCGCAGGCCGTTGCCCAGCACGTTGAAGCTCAGCACCAGCAGGCTGATGGCCAGGCCCGGCAGCAGCGTCAGCCAGAGGCCGGCGGTGGTACCCAGCAGGTCGTAGCCTTCCTTCACCATGAGGCCCCAACTGGGGGCAGGCGGCTGCACGCCGAGGCCCAGGAAGCTGAGGCCGGCTTCGAGCAGGATGGCGGCGGCGAAGTTGCTGGTGGCCAGCACGATGAGCGGGCCGCGCAGGTTGGGCAGCAGGTGCACAAAAATGAGCCGCCAGGTGGGCAGTCCCAGCACCCGGCCGGCCTCAATGAACGTGGCCGAGCGCAAGCCCAGCACCTGCCCGCGCACCACCCGTGCCACATCGACCCACATAGTGAGGCCCACGGCCAGGAAGCTGACCCACACGCCTTTGCTATCGAGGGCCAGCGAGATGCCGATAACCAGCATAATGCCGGGGATGCTCCACACCACCGTCATCAACCCCAGCAGCAGGCTGTCAATCCAGCCGCCGAAGTAGCCGGCCAGCGCCCCTACCAGCACGCCCAGCGCCAGCGAAATAAGCACTGCTACCAGGCCGATACCCAGCGAGATGCGCGTGCCCAGCAGCAGCCGGCTTAGCTCATCACGCCCGGCTTTGTCGGTGCCCAGGAAGTAGGTGCGGTGGTGAATGAGCGAATAAGTGAATGAGTGAGTTGCGCTAGCCGATGAGTTAGTAGCCGGCACAGGCGCGCCTGAATCCTGCGCTTTACGCGCCGCACTTTCTTCGCTTACTACCTCGTCTTTGAGCTGCGCCGGCTGGCCGTGGAGCCACACCTGCCATATGTTGGCGGGCGGCGGGGCGGCGGGGTCGGGCACCTGGCGCAACGTGGCCCGGAAGCCGGGCGGCTGCTTTTGAAGCTGGATGAGACCGTTGTTGGCGTTGGGGGAATTGTCGGGCAGCACCCAGTAGCCCAGCAGCGCCACCAGAGCGCAGAGCAGGATAAAGCCCAGGCCGGCTACGGCGGGGCGGTTTTGCCAGAGGCGCTGGCGCACGTAGTAGCTAGGCGAGCGGGCGGGCGGGGGCACCACCACGGCCGTATCGGGAGCGGCAGGCAGCGGCTGGGTGGGGGGCGCGGCGGCGTCCACGGCTAACGGGTGTTGTGGTGCAGCAGGCCTTGCTTCGAGGCGAGGTAGCTGGCATCCTGGCCCAGCGCTCCGAAGGAGGTGGGCTCGTAGGCCAGCTCGGTGTCGGGGTCGGGCCAGTAGTAGCGCACCAAGCCCTGCTCGAGCAGGCGGCCGAGCAGCGGCAGCAGTTCGGCGGCGGGCAGGCCGGTTTTTTCTACCAGCACCCGGAAAGGCGTAACGAAATACAGCTCGTCGAGCAAGTCAAATTCGGCGTCGGTCATAGGGGCAAAAATAGGCGGCGCGGGGCTTGTGGCAGTAGTTTACTGGCGCGGGCCAGAGGCCCGCGCCAGTTATGGCTGGCTTACTGTAATTGTGCGGCGTGCTCCTTGGTATCGGGGCGCTTTATCACCTTGGTAATCACGCCGTTTTCATCAATCAAAAACGTGGTGCGCACCGTGCCCCAGTAGGTTTTGCCGTAGTTTTTCTTTTCCTGCCACACGCCGTAGGCTTGCACAATAGCCTGGTCGGCATCGGCGACGAGCGGGAAATTCAGCTCGTACTTCGCGGCAAATTTCTGGTGCGAGGCCACGTCATCAGTACTCACACCTACTACACGGATGCCTTGGGCAGCGAGTTGGCCTTCGTTGTCGCGCAGGTTGCAGGCTTGGGCAGTGCAGCCGGGGGTATCGTCTTTGGGGTAGAAATAGAGGGCTACTTTTTGGCCGCGCAGGCTGCTCAGCGTCAGGGGCTGGCCGTGCTGGTCGGGGGCGGTGAAGTCGGGGGCGGGGGTACCGGGTTCGGGAAGCATGGGCGGGTGTAAGTTTGGGGGGATTACTACTCGATAAAAACGGTTATGGGTTACACATATTATTCGTATCTGGCTTTCATTACGCCCGATTCGGCGGCCGACCTGGCTGGTTTGCAAGCCTGCCTGCAAGCCTTATCGGCGCAACTAAACCAAGCACCGAAGCCCACGCTTACCCTGGATGGCAACGAGCTAACGGTGGCATTCGAGGAGTATAGTTTTCACATCTATTATGCCACCGAGGCGCACGTACAGGAAGAGGCCCTGGAAATCGCGGCTACTAATCCCGATACCCTCGTAGACCTGGCCGAGCAGCCCATCGACCCGGCCCGGCTCGGCACCTGCACCCGGCGCTTCGAGCTGTGGGGCGACCCCGACCCGGACATGGACTACTTCAACGACAGCCTGTATATTCTGGAGGCATTGGAGGAGTTAGAAGGGGTAATTATTCCGCAGCTCGATTAGTTGCTACCGAGCCTGCTTAGCGCAAATTCCAGGCTGCAATTCCTCACAGGCTCAGCGGAATTACACGCTCGTTACCGGCTTGGTCGGTGAGGCGCAGCTCGGCGGGGCCGTGCAGGCGCGGGCCCAGCGTGTCGGTGGGCACCGTGAAGAGGGAGTTGTTCTTGTACTCGTAGCGCAGCAGCCGGAACCGCCCGCCAATGAGCAGGCGGTAGGTAGCGAGGCCGGAAAGGTCGTCGCCGACCCGAAATAGCAGCTGCCCGCCGGCCCGGCCCAGCAGCCGCGCTTCGGGCGCTTTGGTGTCGGTGTAGAGCCGGAACTGCCCAAACTGTTTGGGGCTGGCCGAAATCTCGGTGCCGCTCTCGTTCCAGGTGCCGCCTAGGTAGGCGCGGCCGCCCTTGGCCGTGACACTGTAGATGGCGGTGCGCTGCGGGTCGGCGATGGTGGCGGTGGGCTTGAGGGTGAGGCGCAAAGGCAGATAGAGCGGGACCAGCGGCGTGCCGACGGTCCAGGTTTCGGGGGTGGCGGCCGTGGCGGGCTTCCAGGCAGTGCTCAGGTAGAGGGGCGAAAACAGCGTTTGGGGGCCAAATATCAGGTTAAGGTAGGGAGTAGTGTAGCTCGTTTCTTCCCCAGCGGGTATCAGCACTTGGCGGTCGAAGGCTTTGCTCACCCGGCCAAAACTGAGCGAATCGGGCAAGCCGGCGCGCAGGTCGTAGAGGTAAGTGGCTTCGTGGCCGACTGCGTAGCTGGGGCGGATTTCGAGCCGGCGCGCTCCGCGCCGCAGCACCAGGTTGCCGCTGTCGGCGGCCGTCACGGTTACTCGGAGCAGGTTGCGGGTGATGTCGTAGCGCAACTTGGGCGCGGCGGCGGCCGGGGCCGCGCCGGGCAGGGCGGCGTAGGGCTGGGGCGCGGTGCCGCGCAGCACTAGGTGGGCCGCCGCCTTGTTGTTGTAGGAATCGGCCAGCTCTAAGTCGATGCTATATACCTTGCCCGGCTCTACTGTCAGCTTGCCCTGGCCGGCACCGGCGGGGGTATAAAAGCCTAGGTCGTTGCCTTCATCGACCCACAGCTTTTGCAAGAGCCGGCCGATGGTGAATTCGGCATAATAATCCACGAAGTTGTTGACCTGCCGCGAGCCATTCGGGAAGGGCACCGCGTCGATAACGTGCTGGTAGTAGGGTTGGCCGTTCACGCGCATGCTCACGCGCTGGATGCCGTTCTTGTTCCAGGCATTGTCGAAGCGGTCGAAGCCTTGCAGCAGCAGCCCCACCTGCCCGCTGCAGGCAATGGTATCGGGCCAGGTGGTGGTGGCGCCCGGCAGCGGCTGCACCTTGGGCACCAGCAGCAGCCGCTCGAACCGGCCCCGCACCCGCGCCCCAATGCTGAGCGGCTCCACGGCCAGCGCCTGCAAGGTGGGGCCGGTGTGGTCCTTGATTTCGGAGAAGCCGCCCCACTGCAGGGGGTTGAGCTGGCGCTGCTCGGCGTCGCGCACTTCCCAGTGCACGTGCGGGCCGGCCGAGCCGCCGGTGTTGCCCGATTTGGCTACTTCCTGGCCGCGCTGCACCGGAAACTGGCCCTTCTCAAAAAACAATTCCAGCTCGTAGGTCTGCTTGTCGTACTGCTGGCGTAGCAGCTCGGCGCCCACCGGCCCCTCAAACTCGTTGAGGTGGCCGTACACGGTCGTCAGGCCGTTGGGGTGGGTGATGTAGAGCACGTTGCCGTAGCCAAACGACGACTGCTTGAGGCGCGAAACGTAGCCCTCGGCCGAGGCATACACCGGCTTGTTAACCCCGCCGCCCGTCTTGATGTCAAGGCCGCCGTGGAAGTGATTGGGACGTAGCTCGCCCATACTGGCGGCCAAGTAGCCCGGCTGCCCCGGCGAAATAGGCAGCAGGAAATAGCCGGGAGCCACGGTAGCGGCCGAGGTGCCCGCCGCCGTGGCAGCGGCCCGAATGGGGCCAGTAGTAGGCGCGGTGGCGGGGCTGTCGCCTTCGTCCTGGGCATGGGTGAGGGCGCCTAGCAGCAGTAGCGCCCCGGTAGCCGGCAAAGCCAACCGGCACAACAAGGGTGTTTTCAAGGAAAATATAGAGTAGCGCGGACTTTGCGAGTCCGCGAATAGCGTAGTTGTTCAACGGCAGTATTCCGCGGACTCGCAGCGTCCGCGCTACAACCTACCGCACGGGCACTTCCAGCAGCTTTTCGTCTTCCAGGTAGCCCACCAGCTCGTCGCCGGGCTTTACGGGGCCCACCCCGGCGGGAGTGCCGGTGAAGAGCAAGTCGCCCTGCTTGAGGGTAATGTACTGCGAGACAAAGGCAATAAACCGGGCAAACGGGTGCAGCATGAGGCCCGAATTACCTTGCTGCCGCACCTCGCCGTTTACTTCGAGCCGGAAATTGATGTTGGCCAAATCGGGGAAATCGGCCACGGTCTTGAACGTGGGAGAGATGGGGGCCGAGCCGTCGAATGCCTTGGCCAGCTCCCAGGGCAGGCCCTTTTTTTTCAGTTCGCTTTGCAGGTCGCGGGCCGTGAAGTCGATGCCCAGGCCGATGGCGTCGAAGTAGGTGTGGGCGAATTTCTCCTCGATGTGGCGGCCGTTTTTGCACACGCGCAGCACCAGCTCCAGCTCGTGGTGGACGTCCTGCGAAAAGGCAGGCACGAAAAAAGGCTGTCCGCGCTGCACCAGCGCGGTTTCGGGCTTGAGGAAGATGACCGGGGCAGCGGGCGTTTCGTTGTGCAACTCAGCAATGTGGTCGGCATAGTTGCGGCCGATGCAGATGATTTTCATTTCGTTGTTCGTTGTTTATTTTTCGTTTTTCGCCGTTCGACAAACCGTTGCCAACAACGAGAAACGAGCGGCGAAAAACGAAAAACGACTACCCAGGCCACAAAGTAAACATTTCCCCCGCCCCCTTGCGTATAGTCTGGGTGGCTTTTCTTGAAACTGGCCTGCTTTCTGCCACTTGCCGGGTAAGCGACGTTCGCTCTTTCTATTCAATATTTTTCTTTCTCATGTTAAGAAAATTCGCCCTCGCCGGTTCTCTAGCCTTGCTTTCGGCTTGTGCTACGGTGCCTATTACCGGCCGCCGCCAGCTCAGCCTCGTGTCGGGCAGTGAGATGAACTCACTGGCCGTGACGCAATACAAGGAAACCCTGAGCACGGCTAAGCTCTCGACCAATGCCGCTCAGGTGGCTATGGTGCGGCGCGTGGGCCAGCGCATTCAGGCTGCTGTAGAGCTGTATTTCAAGCAGCAAAACCTGTCGAGTCAGCTCGACGGCTACGCCTGGGAATTCAATCTCATCGACGACCCCAAAACGGCCAACGCCTGGTGCATGCCCGGCGGCAAAGTAGCCGTGTACACGGGCATCCTGCCCCTAACTAAAGACGAAACCGGCTTGGCTGTAGTGCTGGGCCACGAAATATCGCACGCTGTAGCCCGGCACGGAGCCGAGCGTATGAGTGACCAGTTGGGCCTGCAACTGGGTGGTTCGCTGCTCTCCACGGCGCTCAACAAGGACCCAGCGGCTACGGGCAGTGCTTTCAACACGGCCATTGGGGCAGTAGAACAGGGGGCAGCGCTTAAGTTTAGCCGCACTCAGGAAAGCGAGGCCGACCATCTGGGCCTCATTTTCATGGCTATGGCGGGCTACGACCCCGCCCAGGCCCTGCCCTTCTGGCAGCGCATGGCAGCCCAGAGCCAGAACAGCACGCCCGAAATTCTCTCCGACCACCCCGCCGATGCCACCCGCATTGCCGACATTCAGCATCTGCTGCCGGAGGCCAAAAAATACTACAAGCCCCGTTAGGTGAATTAAGAATTAGGAATTAATAATTGCAGTTATTATTGCCCGTCCGACTTTAGTATGCAGGGTTAAGTTTCGCGCTGAATGTGCAAACGCTGATTTGACTCCCACTCCTTAATTATTAATTCTTAATTCCTAATTCTTATGTCTCGCCTCCTCGGACTGCTACTACTGGGCTTGCTTGTGGTACTGTTGGCTTCTTCGTGCGAAACCACCCGCACCCGCGAAAACGCCGACCCCATGAAGCAGGCCGAAACCATGACTGAGGCCCACGCCGCCGCCACGGCCACCCGCCAGGTGATGCAGGTGAACGCCACGGGCGGCATCGACTACAAAACCCCGCAGTCGGTGATGGCGGCGGCCCTCATCCGGCAGTTTCACGACGGCACCGTTATCGACCGCGTTATTGCCCGCAAGGCCCCGCTCGACGACCCCAAAGCCAGGCCCGCGTACTACCTCGTGGGCCTGGGCACTAACAATGGCAGCTTCCGCGCCATTGCCATGCCCCTGCGCGGCTCCGACGATGGCACCTTTTACCTTGCCCCTAGCGCCGACCGCTACGTGATTACCAGCGTGGGCTGCCCCAGCTGCTACTTCGATTTTGAGGACGGCTTTATCGTGGGTACCACCTGTGACGACAGTTCGGGCGGCAGCACCTGCACGCTCAAAGTATTGACTGGCAACGAAGTATTTGTCAAAAAAGAACCCGCCAAATGAGCACTGCTGCGAAATGGGCCTTGCGCCTGACTCTCACCGCCTTGGCCGTGCTATTGGTAAACGACAGCGGCCCCAAAAAGCCCGCTCAGTAAGACCATGTTGTTGTTTTTGACAGCTGGGCAAGCTCCCTAACTGCCGTTAGGCCAGTCTGCGAACTCCAACGGAGTTGCGTAGACCGGCCTAACGGCATCTTTTTAAGCTACAGCGACAGGCAGCCTGTGCCGCTACCAAGCGCAATGCTACGCCTATACCGGGCCGTGCCCTGGCGCTACTCGGTAGTGCCACTTGAGGCGCGTTTCTGGGCTGGAAGAGGTTTGTGCTACCGCCACTGCCCTTTTCGTCGGGTAATTTCTGGGTAGCTGAAAACGGCCAAAAACCGGTCCATAGCCGTAGAGGCGCAGTTTTATAATTTTAGTCAGCTAGGGAAGCCGGTTGCTTGCTTCCTGAATTCGGGAAAGCGTTGGAAATTAGTCGGGAAAGCCTTAGTAACTTAGCATTCCTACTCTCACCCTTGGGCTACGATAACAGAGCTGACCGGCTACCACTGGCATTGGTTCGGCGCGACTGGCCTGCTATGCTTCCTGCGCATGTTTGCCTTTTTATTCCGCCGGGCTGGCGGGCTGTGCTGGCTGGCCTTTTTGCTGGCCGCAGCCGCCCATCCGGCGCAGGCCAGCCACTTGCTAGGCGGCGAGATGACCTACCGCTACCTTGATGCAGGTGGCCCGGCGGCCGCCCCCATACGCTACGAGGTGAACCTGTCGGTGTACGTGACGTGCAACAGCAGCGCCACCAGCGCATTAGCCAGCCTCCTGGTGTACGACCAGGCCACGGGAGCACAGGTGCCCCTAACCACCCTCAACTACAGCGGCAGCTTGTCGGGAGGTGCCATGCGCGTGACGGAAGCCTCGCGCAGTGCCTGCACCACGCCGTATGTGCCGCCGGGCTGTACCATTACGGGGGCCACGCAGCCCTACCAGCTCCAGAAATTTACGGCTGTTGTAAACCTGCCCCAATCCACGGTGGGCTACTACGTGGCCTTTGCCACCAGCGCCCGCAATGCCAGCATCACCAACGTGCAGGGTTCCGGCTCGCAGCCTCTGATGCTGTACGTTTCGCTGGCACCGCCCGCCTACACCAACCACTCGCCTGTATTTACGGGTAATGCCGTGGCTTTTATTTGCGCCAACGACACCACCACCATCCTCAACAATGCCGTGGATGCCGATGGTGACCGGCTCGTGTACTCTTTCGGGGAGCCTTACAGCCAGACTTTGGGCAGCACACTAACGCTGCCACCCTACGGAGTGTCGTACCAGCCAGGGTACTCGGCCAGCCAGCCGCTAGGCAGCTTGCCGGGTTACTACGCCGGCATCGACGCCTCGTCGGGCATCTCCCAGTTTCGGGCAGTCAATGTAGGGGAGCAGTACGCCGTGGCCGTGGATGTGAAAGAGTACCGCACCGTGGGCGGCCAGGAGGTGCTGCTGGGCACCGCCCGGCGCGATGTGCAATTGGTAGTCGGCTTCTGCCCGCTTACCACCACCCCGGTAGTGCCCCCGCCCGCCGTGCTGCCGCGCAACTATACCATTGAGGTGGGCTCCACGCTCAGCATTCCCTTCTCCGCCACCCAGGCTGGCGGCAGTCCCCTGGAACTCACTCTCAATAGCGTGCTGCTCGACGGAGCTGGTGGCTACAACGCCACCCTGAACGGCGATGCCGGCACTGTGGCACCAGGCAACCCCTCGGGTACAGCTACGGCCACGGGCACGGGCGGCACCGTGGTGGGCACCTTCGTGTACGCCGCTGGCTGCGGCGAGGCCCGCGCCACGCCCTATGATGTGACCTTTGTCGTCAAGGACAACGGCTGTGCGGGCAAAACCGTGGCCGGCGTCATGCACATCACGGTTATTAAGCCCAGTGGGCCCACCGCCATCATTGGCCCAGCCCTCATCTGCGACCCCACGCAGGCCGCCGCGTACACGGCTAGCGGGGGCACAGCACCGGGCGTGAGCTGGCGGCTTTCGGGCGGGGGCACCTTCGTGGGCCCGCGCACGGCCAACCCCGTGCAGGTGCAGTGGAGCACGCCCGGCACGTACACCCTCACTGCCCGCGGCCTCACCCAGTATGGTTGCCTCACCGACTCAGTGACGAAGACTGTGCAGGTGGCCCCGGCCTTGGTGGTCAGCAGCCCTGCCCCCATTTGCCAGGGCGCGAGTGCCACCATCACGGCCACGGGCGGCACCAGTTACACAGTGGTGGGAGGGGCCACGACGTTAAGTGGCAGCGGGCCATTCACGCTGAGCCCAATGCAGACTACCACCTACACCATCACCAATAACACCGGAGTGGCCAGTCCCTGCCCCAACAGCCAGCAGGTGACGGTGACAGTGCTGCCCCCGCCCCTGGCCGAGGTAGGAGCCAACCCGCGCCGCGTCTGCTCGGGCGTGGCCCTGACGCTGGGCGCGGCCGCCGTGGCGAGCAACACCTACGCCTGGAGCCCGGCCACGGGCCTAAGCGACCCCACCATTGCCAACCCCATCCTTACGCTGAATAATACCAGCGGCGTGCCCATTACGCAGACCTACACCCTGACCGAAACCAACGCCGCAGGCTGCGCGAGTTCGCAAACCGTGAGCGTGACTATCGACCCGGCCCCGGTGGCGGAGCCAGGGGCAGCCGTTACCCTGTGCTCGGGCATCACTGGCCAGCTCGGAGCGCCCTACGTGGCGGGCAATTCCTACACCTGGAGCCCGACCACGAGCCTGAGCAGCGCCACGGCCGCCAACCCCACCGTCACGCTCACCAATACCACCAGTGCCGCCATTACCCAAACCTATACCCTCATCGTGACGAATGTGGCCCTGACCTGCCCCAACACCGCCACCGTGACCGTGACCGTAAATCCAGCCTTGCAGCCCGGCAGCATCGGCTCGGACCAGACGGCGTGCCCGCTCTTCGCCCCCGCCCCGCTCACCGAGCTCTCGCCCGCCGACGGCGGCACCGGCTCCTACAC
>JBPBPU010000160.1:0-50712 GCA_050954465.1 Janthinobacterium lividum | reverse complement strand
ACGCCGAGTTTCTGCGTCAGCTCCCGCCCCTGCTGGCTTGCCATTCGGAGGCTGAGCGCAGCCGCCTGCTCAGCGCCTGGATTACTGGCCTCGGCCCCGTGCCTGCCTGCCCGGCCTGCGCCGCCGCGCCTACCAAGCCCGTGCGCCTGGCCCCCGACCTGCGGTGGGCGCAGGACCAGCGGCGCTTTAGCGCCCCACTACGCCAACAACTGGCGTTTATTGCTGCCAACCGCTACCAGGGCCCGCCCTACTACGTCACGCAGTTGGGGTCGAGCACCGTCTTTCCGCATGAGGAAGCCTACGCCGACCAGGCTTGCCCTGCCCCCGGCCTGCGCCTGCTGGCCGTGTGCCGCTACTGGAACATGCTCCAGTACTACTATCCCTACAAGTACCTGCTCGGCGAGTGGGCCGGGGTGCTGCCCGCGCAGTTGCCCCGCTTTGCCGCCGCCACCACGCCCCTCGCCTACCGGCATGCGGCGCTGGCGCTCTTCACGCGGGTGCAGGACGGCCACGCCCGCTTCTACCCACCCGACCCCCTGCTCGAAGCCGAGCGCGGCGGCTACCAGGTGGCGGCCAGCGTGCAGTTTATCGACGACCAGGCCGTGGTGACGCAGGTGCGCCACGACGGCCTGGTGCCCCCTTCCGGCCTGGCCCCCGGCGACATCCTCACCCACGTAGGCGGCACCGCCGTGGCTGAGCTTGTGCGCCAGCGCCTGCCCGAAACGCCGGGTTCCAACCGGGCGGCCCAGCTCAACACCATTGCCCTCAACCTGCTCTACAGCCCCACCCCGCAGCTCGACCTACGCGTGGTGCGGGGTGGGGCTGTAGAGCAGCAGCTAGTTGCGGCCGCCGCCAAAGTGGGCACGCCTCCGGCCCAGCCCGCGCCCGCCGATAGTATGTACCGCTTCCTGACTCCCGAAGTCGGCTACATCGACCTAGCCCGTATCAAGGCCGCCAAAGTGCCCGCCATCATGCAGGCGTTTGCCCACACCAAGGGCATCGTGGTCGACCAGCGCAACTACCCCGGCGAGTTCGTCGCCACGTACCTGCCAGGCTTTTTCCTGGCCCGGCCCACGCCGTTCATCTCCTTCACGCGGCGCGACCCCACGTCCCCCGGCCGCTTCCTCGGGCCCGCGGCCGACACGCTGCAGCCCCAGGGCCCGGCGCCCTACGCGGGCCGGGTGGTGGTGCTGGTTAACGAAGTAAGCCGCAGCCAGGCCGAGTTCACGGCCATGGCCTTCCGGGCCACGCCCCACGCTACGCTGCTCGGCAGCCAAACGGCCGGGGCCGATGGCAACGCGAGCACCATCCTGCTGCCCGGCGGCCTGCACACGCTGATGACGGGCATTGGCGCCTACTACCCCGACGGCCGCGAAACCCAGCGCGTGGGCCTCGCTATCGACGTGCCCGTGCGCCCCACGGTGGCGGGCCTGCGCGCCGGGCGCGACGAGCTGCGCGACCGCGCCGTGGCACTTATCATGGGTGCCCCGGCGGGAGGTAATTAACATGGGGGCAACTGGCGGAGGCAGAATGAGGCCAGAGTCCGTTGCGCGGGTCAGAACCCTGGTTTACCCGGCACAAAAGGCGCGCTCGTGGCAAAAAGTTGGCAAACCAAAGCCGACGTGGCAGCTATAGCAAACGGGGTTTGGGCTAGTATCAGTCAGCCGAATTAGTTGGCCTGGAGCAGTAAGTGGTTGGGCCATAGTGAAGAAATAGCGTCCTTTGCGGCAGCTTGACCTACTTGCGTTGAAGTAATGCGTTATCCCTTGTTCCGGCTTTACTTTTTGCTGCTGGCGCTGGCAGTTGGACTGGTCTGCTGCCGCAAAGCCCCTTTGGCGCAGTGTAACGCTACCCAGTCTTTGTTTTCCGTTTATCCCTTTCCGGTGGGGGTGGCCATCAACCCGGATGAACTGACTCCCAATAGCGATTACAAGCGTATTGCTACGCAACACTTTAACAGCGTCACGCCGGAGAATATCTTTAAGCCGAGCTACTTGCACCCCGGGCCCGGGCAGTATGAGTGGACCAGGGCCGACCAGTTAGTCGCCTTTTGCCAGGCTTATAACCAGCAGCTACACGGCCACACCCTTATTTGGCACCAGCAGCTGCCGGGCTGGATGACTGGTTTTTCGGGCAGCCAGGCTGATTGGGAGGCGATGTTTCGCGACCACATCCAAACTATTTGCCGGCACTTTCGGGGGCAGGTAGGCAGTTGGGACGTAGTAAACGAAGCCTTTGAGGCTGACGGCACACTGCGTAGCACTATCTGGAGCCAGCACCTAGGCAGCAGCTACCTCGAAAAAGCCTTCCGCTATGCCCACGACGCCGACCCGGATGCGCTGCTTTTTTACAACGATTATGACCTGGAGTCAAACCCGGTGAAGCGGCGCGCCGTGCTGGCGTGGCTCCAAACAATGCGGCAGCGCGGCGTGCCCGTACACGGCCTGGGCCTGCAAGTACATATTTCCCTTGTGAGTCCCGAAAATACGCAGCTGGCCGAAGCCCTGCGCGAAACCCAGAAAACTGGTCTGCAGCTGCACTTGTCGGAAATTGATGTAGCGATAAACCCACTGGGGCAGGCTATCACGCCCACTCCCGCGCTGCTGCAACGCCAAGCCGACAAGCTGGCCTTTCTCGTGCGCACGTACCAGGAGCTGCCCCGGGCGCAGCAGTTCGGCATCACCTTCTGGGGCATCAGCGACCGCAATACGTGGCTAAGGAGCTACTACCACCGCGACGAGTATCCGCTGTTATTTGACGACAACTACCAACCTAAACCCGCATTTTGCTTACTCGCTCACCCCTGATAAAAATGGTCCTGCTCCTGGCCGCATGGCTCAGCGCCCGGCCTATATCGGCGCAGGTAGCCGTCACGTATTTTCCGTTTCAGTCGGTACTGGGCGTGGCCTCGGATACCGAACGCCGCCTGTGGGTAGGCTTGAACGCCGAAACCAACACGTTCATCTCCAACGTGAACCTGGAGCTGCAAGGCATGGCTAATGTGAAAAGGGGGGAGTGGGTAAATTATTACACTGGCCTCGGGGTAAATGCCAACCCACTGACGGCAGTGAACGGGCTGCCCCTGGTGAATGGCTACACCTGCACGGCTGGTGCCCGTATTAAGCCCCTGGACAAGTACCGCAACGTGCAGGTAGTGTTCGAGTTGACGCCCTATACCAATGCTCATTTTGATGGGGGCTACGTGCGCACGATGCTGGGACTAGCCTATAATTTTCGGCGACGCAACTAAGCGGCAAGTTTGCAGCAGTGCGGTTTAGTACCTGCTGCTCGACAGGTGCAGGCGGAGCACTCGGGCTGATGGCGCAAAAAGTCAGGCGGGGCCAGCAAAGCAGGAACCGTGCATGACTACCCAATCTCCTGCTTGCACCCAACCACCTTATTCTTTGATGACGAGCCTATTGCACCCTCCTGCTCCTGCGTATGTCCGGGCATTCGCTGCCCGGCGCTTCCGGTTTAACTGGCAAACGGGAGCGGGGCTCATTGCCTTGTTTAGCGTGGTCTGGTTTGGGCTGGTGCTGCACGCCAACGTGACCAAAAGCTACCAGGTAGTAGTGGTGGTTTTTGTGCTCATGGCCCTGCTGCCAGTGCTGCTGCTGACCCGCGCCGGCCGGCAGAAAATCGGCTTGGCCGCGCCGGCCAGCTGGTGGGGCGTCTTGCTAGGTGGCCTGCTGGGGGCGCTAAGCTGCACCGTCCTCTTCTACCTGGCCCGGTTTTTCTTCGGCTTCACCGAAGGCAATAGTCTGGTATATATCTCCAAAACCTACGCTCAGGTGCCCCGCGTGCTCACGGACGCGAACCGCCTGACTTATTTCCTGATTTTCTCGGGTCCCAGCCTGGTTTTCAGCCCGGTGGGAGAAGAACTATTCTACCGGGGGCTGGTCCACGAATGCTTTGCGCCCAGCTTGGGCAACCGCAAGGCGGCGGTGGTAGACAGCGCCGCCTTTGCGCTGGTTCACCTGGCCCATTTTGGCTTCGTGTACACGGGTGGCACCTGGCGGTTTTTGCCCGGCCCGGCGCTGTTGTGGGTCGGGTCGCTCTTTGGCACCTGCCTGTTGTTTTCCGTGGCCCGGGCCAGAAGCGGGTCGGTGCTCGGAGCGATGGCCGCGCACGCGCTCTTCAACCTGACCATGAACTACTTCATCTTTTACCACATATTTTAAGGGGGTCATTGTGCTAGCGGCGGGCCGGGCCAGCCCGCTCATGTAGCGCAGGGCCGCCGCCAACCCCGGGTCTTGCCCGGCTTGCAGGGCGGCCGGGGCGTCGCAGCCAGCCTGCGGCCTGCTACCGCGCGGCCAGCTTTTCGGCGTAGCGGCTTTTGGCCAGAAAGGCGGGGTAGTCGCTGATGTTCAGCATGTCGTGCACGGCTTGCTGCTTGTCGGCCATCTCCTGGTAGTAGCTCTGGCAGATGCGGTAGCCCACGAAGTAGCCCAGGTCGGCGGGCTTGTCGGCGGTTTCCTGCTTGCCATTAGCAATCCAGTTAGTCCAGTTGCTACTCCCCAATTCTTTGGTGAAGTCGGCCCAGACTTGCTTTTCGTGGGCCAGACCGTAGGGCAACAGGCTGGCGTTGGGATTGTGACCAGTGGTGAGCTCGGCCAGAAAGTCGGCCATACCCTCGTTGATGGCCCCGCGCAGCAAGCTAAGGTCGTTGCTTGGCTTCTGCATGGTGTGAATGTGCTCGTGCGCCACCACGTAGGGCAGCTGCGCCAAAGTGCCCAGGCTGCGGCGGCCGTAGGCCGATAGCTCATCGACCGGAGTGGTGGGCGTGCCGCTTAGCTGGTCGGCCCCAATAAGCATCCCAGCGTTCGACACGGTGCCGGCCGAGTTCCAGCGGCCAATGACGAAGTACACGTTGGGAAAGCGCGCTTCGGGATAAAGCTCTTTGAGCCGCCTAAAGCCCGCCCGAATCTGCGGGGCCATGGTGGCGATGCGCTGCGCGCTAGGCCGGATAGCCTGGTAGAAACGGGGCTTTGCGCGCTGATTTTGCACAAAGTCCCGCACCGAACGTATCCGCAGCAGGAAATAATCCTGTAAGCCCACGCTCGCTTTATCGAAGTACTCGCGCTGATAGATAGCTTCGGCGTGGGCCGTATCCTTGGCCGCCAAGTCATAGGCCCGCCAAAAGTGCGTGATGTCCGTCGTGACCAGCTTCGCCTGGCGGGGGTCGCCGAGCCGGGCATCGGCCTGGACCATACGGCGCACTACCTGCGCAAATTCGGGCGTGGCGCGCAGGCTGGTCAGGTCGGTGTCGGTGCGCACCAACGCCAGCTTATTGAAGCCCAGGCGTTGGGCCTCGGCCAGCGTCCGGAGCGCCGGCTGAGGCTGGCCGGCCAGCGCCCGGGCGCAGGCCAGGTTGTAAAAAGCGCTGGCCCTGCTCGATTGAAACGGCTCGGCGGCGGCCTGCTGTTGCAGGAGCGTGGCGGCTTCGGCGTAGCGCCGGGCGTGCAAGGTGCGGCTGGCCCGCGCCCGTAGCGAGTCGAGCGGCGCGGGGGTAGTTTGGGCAGTGGCGGCTTGGGTCAGCAGGGCCGCACTCAGCAAGCATACTAGTTTTTTAAGCATGGATAAGTACGCATTCAGCGCAATAAACTACCTGGTAATCTTGTTTTTAGGTTGAAATTCTCAGCCCCCGTATCAGCGGGCGCGGCCTTCCTCTTCGGCGCTGCCCGACGCCTGGTTTTTGCGGCTGAACGTGGACTTGCCGAAGGTGTAGGTGAAGCGCAGCGTGGCCTGGCGCGTGTTGCGCCGCTGCTGGATGTCCAGCTCCAGATTCTGGTAGTGGGTGGCGAAATGCTCGCGGCAGGTGTTGAAAATATCGCCCACAGTCAGTTGCGCGTTGCTGCGCTTTAGCAGCACGTCCTTTTGCAGGGCCAGCGACACGGTGGGATGTTGAGCGTGTCAGTATAGCTCAGGCGCCGTCATAGACCTACCCCTGCTGCTACTAGCGAGCGGCCCCCTGGCGCTAGCGGCGCGGCGATGCGGCGGGCCGGGCCAGCCCGCTTACGTAGCGCAGGGCCGCTGCCAGCACCGGGTCTTGCCCGGCTTGCAGGGCGGCCACGGTGGGGCGCACCGGCACGGTGGGCAGAATGCCGATGCCGTTCCACTCGGTGCCGTCGGGGTAGGCATCGCGCTTGGTGCACACGCGGGCCATGATGCCACCGGGCAGGGCGAAGGCGAGCGGCTGGCCGGTGCTGCCGCCGGTGGGCTCGCCTACCAGCGCGCCGCGCTGGAGGCCCACGTAGGCCGAGCAGAAATCTTCGGCCGCCGAAAACGTTTCGCCGCTGATGAGCACAGCCACCGGCTTGGTGTAGAGCTTACTGGCACCTGCCGGTTCCCAGGTGTCGGTTTTGTACAGGTCTTCGTAGCGCACGCCCTCGCCCCGCGCCCGGCCCACGGCGCTGTACGTGCGCGACTGGTAGCTGCCCGTTGAGTAGGCCTTATCGGTGAGGTAACTCAGAATGTTGAGGCCGTTTTCGGAGCTGCCGCCGCCGTTCTGGCGCAGGTCGATGACGAGGGCGCTGGTCGTTTTGATGGAGTCGAAGGCGGCCACGAAGCGCTTGAAACCGGCGTCGGTTTCAAATTCGTTGACTTGCAGATAGGCTACGTTGCCGGGCAAAAAGCGCAGGCGCACCGGCACAAAAGGCGTTTGCTTGCCGTAGCCGCTGCGGGGCAGCACCCGGGAAAACTCCTGTCCCTTGGCATCCCGAAAAGTCAGGCGCACGGGTTGGTTTTTGGGGCCGCGCAGCAGGCCGTAGACGTAGGTTTGCACGTCCACGTTCTGGGTGGTCGAGCCGCTTTGGTAGGGGCGCACGGCGCGGTTGGCGTAGGCCACCACGGGCTGGCCGTCAATTTGCACGATTTCCAGGCCGGGCACGATACCTGCGCGCCGCAGGCTGTCGGAGCGCACGTCGCGCAGCAGCACGCGGCCCTCTACCAGGTGGGCGCGCAGGGGCGGGCCACCGTACACGGAGTCGGCCAGCGGGCCGGCTTTGGCCCACACGCCGGTGTGGCCGTCGTGCAGCTGGGCGTAGAAGGTTTGCAGCAGCCGGAAGTAGGCCAGCGTACTCGGCGTGGCTTGCACTTTTGGCAGGTAGTCGAGGTAAAGCTGGTCCCAGTCGAGGCCCGGCAAGTGGTCGAAATACGCGAAGTTGTACTTGGCCTCTTCCCACATTTTCGACAGGCCCGCCACTTTTTCGGCCACGCTCAGGTTGGGCTGGTAGGGCGTGGCCAGGGCTTTGGAGTTGAAGACGTTGTCCAGGGCCTGCGCCCGGTCTAGCTGGGGCTTGAGGGTGGGGTCTTGGCGCGCCGCCGCCAGGGTGGGCTCCGCTACTATTTTAGTTGCATAATGGCCCTCGAACTCGGGGGCCAGCAGCAGCCGGAGCGAGGCCACGGCCGCTGCCGGCTGGCCGGCCATGCTTTGCAGCTGCGCTAAGTCGAACAAGATGTCGCTGCGGCGGAAGTGGAGCGACTTGCTGGTTTTGGCGAGCGCCAGCACTTCGGGGCGCTGGTAGTACACGAGGGCTTTTTGCAAAATGCCGATGCCCTTTTGCAGGCTGTCGAGCGGTGGGTGGTCGGCCTCCCCTACCGTGGCCCGCATGCGCGCCCGTTCGTTTTGCAGGTACTCATAGGCCGCATCGGCCGTAAGGGGGGCTTGCGCCTTGGCGGCAGCGGCGCAGGCCAAGGTTAGCAGCATAAACAATAAGTGCTTCATAAACAGTTTATTACCGCAAGCCGGGCTAGAAATGGGAAATCTGGCCGCCTTGCTCGTGGCGCTCCTGCGTGAGCTGGGCCGGGCCGCTGTAGGTGATGGTGGCCTCGTTCAGGGAGCTGGCATCCAGGGTTTTGCGCACGGCCAGCCGCGCCGTGCTGGCGCTGCTGGCGAAGGCGGTGCAGTAGTCGGCTTGCAGCCGGGGGCTGCGAAACGCACTGCCCTCCGTGACGCGCAGGTGCAGGGTAGCGGCCGCGCCACTCAGGCGGGCCGAGGAACCGCCGCGCAATTGCAAGTCGAGCTGCTGCACCTGCACCGCGCCGGCCAGGCTGGCCCCCGAGCGCAGCTGCACCGTGAACGCGCCCGCTGCGCCGAAGGTCAGGGCATCGGCCAGGGTTACGGTGGCGCCATCGGCGGCCGTGAGGGTGCGCAGCTCCTGGGTGGTAACCACTACTTTGAACACTTCGCGGGAGTGAACCAGGCCCTGCCAGTTCGGCTCGTGCTGGTAGTCGAAGTAGATTTTGAGGGTAGTGCCCTCGACCACCGTTTTGGTCATTCGCCGGAACTGGGCGGTCGAGGCATCCACAACCGCCCCAGCTACCTGGCCGGGTTGGATAACCAGTTCAATACCATCGGTTACGTCGATGGCCGTGAAGCTGGGCAGCGCCCGCGTTTCGGTGCGCAAGGGGGTAGCGGGGGCGCTGCGCTGCGCCCAGCCGGCGGCGGGCGCGAACAAGAGCAGCAAGACAAGCAAGGGGAGGGTTTTCATGGCTTATTGCACGCCAAAAACGTGGTTTTTGTAATCGATGATGACCGTGTTCGTCAGGAAATAGGCGTTGCCCGTGATTCCCCAGATATGCTCTTCCGCGTAGAATTTGTCGAATTTATGCACGTTATCCGCGAACACCAGCGCGCTGGCTAACTGCTTGTCGCCAAAGTAGATGCTGCCCTTCGGGCGACGACCATAGACGTAGTGGTACTTGCCCCAGCTCGAGATTTTGATGGAGTCCTGCACGCCGCCGGCGGTGATTGCTTCGGCCTGCTGCCGGGTGGTGAGCAGGGCAAATAAGCTGGACCCGGTATCGAAGAGCAAGTCCTCCGGCTGGCCATTTATTCGCAGCGGAATCTTGATGCGCCCATCCTTGAGCTTGAAGGGCTGAAAGGCGGCTTTGACGTAGGCGGCCGGCACGTTATCGGTCACGCACAGGCGCTGGTGGGGGTAGTCGATAATCAAGACCCGGTTTTGAAACAGGTCGGGGGCCAGGGTGCCGACGTGTACTTCGGCTTTATCAGCCAGCGTCTTGGCGGTAAGGCTATCGCCGAAATTCCTGTAAAAGCCAAGGTCGCGGGGGCCAAAATCGACTTTGCCTACTTTGAGGTTAACCCCGACCAGCTCGGGGTTTTTCTGATTCTGAATGCGAAAGGTGCGGGTGGTATCGAGCCGGGCTTGCAGGGCCGGATATTTCTTTAAATAAGGCTGCATGGCATTGCCGTAGACCATGGTGTTGACGGCCCCCAAATCCAGCTGCATCTTGAATTGGTGCGGCAGCTCGTCCAGGGTGACGGGCACCGTGATGCCCAGCTTGTCGAAGTGCCGGCCGGCCAGGGTGCCGCCTTCCCAGTGGAAGGGCACCCAGGGTAATTGCTGCCCGAAGGCGGAAGTGCTTAGGAGCAGGCAAAGGAAAACAACCAGCTTTTTCATCGGGGGCAGGCTTACTAAAATGACCATGCCCCCGGCAGTGCCAAGCCCATGCCATCGGCGCAAACAGCTTATTTACAGCACCCTGAAAAAATACCAGCGGCGGATAAGTGTTCGAAAACGAACACCACCTGTTCGCTACCGAGCAGCTTGCTACCGGGCTCGCAGGGCCGGGGCGGGTGGGGCCAGCGCCGCCCGCAGCGTGAGGTAGCCGATGGTGAGCGCCAGCACTAGGGCCGTGCCCCCCAGCCCGGCCCCAAACAGCCAGGGCGACAAACTAATGTGCGTGTCGAACTGCCCAAGCCAGCGCTGCATCAGCCAGCCCGTGGGCGGCGCGGCCACCCCGAACGACACCAGCAGCAGCCCCGCAAACTCGCCCCCGAACGCGGCCATAATCTGCCAGGGCCGGGCCCCGAATACCTTGCGGATGCCGATTTCGCGGGCCCGCCGCTGCACCAGAAACGCCAGCAGCCCATACAGCCCCAGGCCCCCGATGGCGATGGCCGCGCCGGCCGCCAGCCGCACCAGGGCCAGCTGCTGCCGCTCGCGCCCGTAAAAGCCCGCCTCTACGTCGGCCAGGCGCGTGGCGCTGAAGAGGTGGTTGGGGTAGTACTTGTGCCAGAGCGTGCGCACGGCCGGCGGCAGCGAGTCGCCCACGCCGGGGGCCAGGCGCAGGGCCAGCGTGTTGTACTCGCCCCGGCTGGTGTAGAGAATGGTGGGGATGACGCCCAGCTGCAAGCCACTGTAGTGCCAGTCGCGCACCACCCCCAAGATGGGGCCGTCCGACGTTTCGGCCCCGTTGTCCAGGTGCAGGTGGTGGCCGACAACGGCCGCCGGGGCCCCCACGCCCAGCTGGCGCACGGCGGCTTCGTTGAGCAGGTAGCCGCGCACGGTGTCGCTGGCGGGCAGGTTGTGGCCGGCCACCAGCTGCAGGCCAAACAGGGGCACGTACTGCGCATCGGCGGGCAGGCGGGCCAGCAAAAACGGCTCGCGGGGCGCCCGGTTGTCGTAGGAAAAATAACTGGTATTGACGGTGCCGATGGTGGGCGCATCGTAGCAGAAGCTAACCCCCAGCACGCCCGGCACCCGGCTTAGCTCGGCCCCCAGCTGCTGAAAAACGGGCCGGTTGAGCCAGCGGGCCGGCAGCACCACCCGCCCACTGGCAGCAAAGCCGGGGTCCGTCTGCAGCCACACGGTCAGCTGCTGAAACATCACCAGCACGGCCAATATAAACCCCTGGCTCAGAGCCAGCTGCGCCACCACCAGCCCGCGCCGCAGCCACAGGCCGCCGGCGGCCAGCGTGGGGGCCTGCCCCTTGAGCACCTGCGCCGGCCGGAAGCCCGCCAGCACCCGGCCGGGGTACCAGCCCGCGCCCAGCGTGAGCAGGGCCACCAGCCCGGCCACAAACCGCCAGGCGGCCCCGTCGAGCGGCCGGGGGAAGGGCGTATCCGTCCACTCGCGCAGCCAGGGCAGCCCGGCGTTGGCCAGCACCAGGCCCAGGCCCGTAGCGGCCAGCACCAGCAGCAGGGTTTCGCCCAGGAAGTGCCCGAAAATGCCCCGGCTGGTGGCCCCCACCGTGCGCCGCACCCCTATTTCGCGCCCCCGGCCCAGGGCCTGCGCCGTGGCCAGGTTCACGAAGTTGACGCCCGCCGTGAGCAGCAGCAGCGCCCCGATGCCCGTGAGCACCCCCAGCGTGGCGTGGCTGACGTAGCGGGCCGGGTTGTACTCCGCCGAGAAATGCAGCTCCGGCAGCGGCAGCACCCGGTAGCGCATAGCGCCCAGCGTGGCCGGCGAGTGCGCCCGGTGCAGGGCCGTAAGGGCTTTTTCCAGCTGGGCCGGGGTGCCGCCGGGCGGCAGCCGCACCCAGCCGTGCGTCTGCGAGCTAACGCCATCCCAGGAGGTCAGCGGGGTGCCCGAATGCTGGTAATAGTGCAGCGTGGCGTAGGAAATGAACAGCTCGTAGGGCTGGTCGGTGTTAAGTGGAATATCGTCGAGCAGGCCCGTTACCTGCACTTCGAGGTAGTTGTTGAGGCGCAGGCAGCGGCCCAGCGGGTTGGCCGCGCCGAAGTACTTGCGGGCCAGCCGCCGCGTAAGCACCGCCGTGAAGGGGTAGCGCAGCGCCCGCGCCGCCGTGCCCACCCGCCAGCGGTACGCCAGAATGGTGAAGTACTGTGGTTCTACGAAGGCTACCGCCAGGTCTTCGGCGTACTTCGCCCCCGGCTGCCCGGCCGGCCCCAGCACCCGCACGTACTGGTGGTCTTGCCCGATGCTCATGGCCACCACGGGCAGCCAGGGAGCTTCGGCCCGCAGCGTGGGCCCCACGGGCGTCGGAACGCCCGCATTATAGCCGGTAGCCCCGTAGTGCTGCTCCGTTACCAGCCGGCAAATGCGGGCGGCCTGCGGCTGGTAGGTGTCGAAGCTCTGGTGGAAGCGCACGAACCAGTACAGCAACAGGCTGCACGCCAGGGCCAGCGCCAGCCCGCCCACGTTGAGGGCCGTGTAGGCGGGGTGCTGGCGCAGGGTGCGCAGGGTGTACAGCAGGTGCGGAAACATCAGGCAATCAGTGGGTGGTGAGCAGCACCTGCCCGTCGTGCAGGCGCACGGTGCGGTGCGCGTACAGGGCATCCTGCTCCGAGTGCGTCACCATCACCACCGTCATGCCTGCCTCGTTGAGGTCGGTGAGCAGGCGCATCACGGCCTCGCCGTTGGCCGAGTCGAGGTTGCCGGTGGGCTCGTCGGCCAGCAGCAGCCGGGGCTGGTTTACCACCGCCCGCGCAATGGCCGCCCGCTGCTGCTGCCCGCCCGAAAGCTGCGCCGGCCGGTGCTGCTGCCGGTGCCCGAGCTGCAAGCGCTCGAGCACGGCGGCCACCCGCTGCCGCCGCTCGGCGGCGGGCACGCGGGCGTACACCAGCGGCAGCTCCACGTTCTGGTACACGGTCAATTCGTCAATCAGGTTAAACTCCTGAAAGACAAAGCCTACGCGGGGCTGCCGAAACAAGTCGCGCTGCCGCTCGCTCAGGCGCGTCACGTCGGTGCCGTCGAACACGTACTGCCCGCCGTCCACCGTATCGAGCAGGCCGAGCACGTTGAGCAAGGTCGATTTGCCGCAGCCCGACGGCCCCATAATGGCCACAAAATCGGCGGCGGCTACGTGCAGGCTCACGTCGAGCAGGGCGGGCGTCTCGACGCCGCCGGCCAGCCAGCCGGTGGGCCGGTATATTTTTTGAACGTGGTGCAGCGCGAGCAAGGGCGGGGGCCGGGTAAGTAGGTCGGCAAAATTAATTTGAGAAGAACGTCAGGCTACGCTCTACACAACGTTCTTCTTAAAGCAGGGTAATTTTCCCGACCTGCTTATTGGTTTGTACATGCAACACCCAAACGCTATACCCTACCTTTAGGCGGTTGCCGGTGGTAGCTTTTGCCCGACGTTATCCTTTTCATGCGTAGTTGCTCTCTGCTCCTGTAAGAAAAGCCACTTTACATAAAACGTCTTACCGGACAGTTATCAGAATAGTACGAGTTTTGGCCCGGCTGGCTGCCGCTGGCAACATGGCACTTTATTGGAGAAATAGAATCCGATTTGAGCGTTTACATTACTTTAACGCGTGAAACGTGCTGCTTCGAGGCAACTTGCTAGCTACTCAACTCATGAATGCTCCTTCCCCGACGAACTCGTGGCTTAACGCCAGCTTGACCATCGCCGCTAAGGGGGCGGTCTACTTGTTCGGGTCGGTGCTGTACGTCAAAGGCATCACGTGGCTGCATAACGAGCCAATAACCAATCCCTTAATAGGGCACGTAGAGTGGAACCTCGCCCTGTTGCTACTGGTGTACTATATCATCTATGCCGGAGTCAACCGCCCACCCCGCTTCGTGGCTCAGCGCTTGGGGTGGACTTGCGCGGCCTTCGTGTTCACGGTGGTAGTGTGTGCTCCCATATACGCGTTTGTGATGGTGGTCAACGTTTTTAGTTACATGCTTTTGCCCCATTTATGCGGGCTGGTCTTCGCTGTCGAGTATGGAGTGAATGCGCTTAGTCGTCGATTAGGCACGACGCGAGGCCAGTGAATTTTCCCGTGTAGAGGCCGAGCAGACTCGTTAAGCTAAAAAAAGCAAGCTATTTCACATACTGCAAACCACCGTTTATAGTGTGTAAAGGCTGGCTGAGAGAAGTGCTGTGGAATACTCATTTCTCAAACAACAGCCCACTCCTACAGAACCGCTGGTCGGTAGGCCGACGGTTTCTCAACCTCGGGGAAGGGTAAGCGTTTCGGAAACGCGACCCGTAGAATAACAACGGCTATAGTCGCGTGAGGCAACCGTGGCGGGCGACAAGCCCGGCGTAACAGCCGGTATGCGGCGGCGCGAAGTGCGTTTGGGCGCGGGGCACTGGCCGCGCATCCCGCCCCACCGGGCTACTTTTGAGTAGCCAATCTCCTTTTTGTGCCGCATGGCCAATGCCTCCCTTTTAGCTAAAGCCACCGTGCTCGTGGTCGATGACGACCCCGATGTGTTGCTGGCGCTGGCCGTGCTGCTGCGGCCGCTGGTGGGCCATGTGCACACCGAGCAGCACCCCGAGCGCCTGCCCGCCCGGCTGCGGCAACAGCCCTACGACGTGGTGCTGCTGGACATGAACTACCAAAGCGCCCGCAATACCGGCAACGAGGGCTTCTACTGGCTGGCGCAGCTGCGCCAGCTAACCCCCGGCACCGCCGTGGTGCTCATGACGGCCTACGGCGACATCGACCTGGCCGTGCGGGCGCTGAAAGAAGGAGCCCGCGACTTCGTGGTGAAGCCCTGGCGCAACGAGAAGCTGGTGGCCACCCTCACCGAAGCCCTGGGCCGCCCCGGCGGCGCGGGCACGGCCCCCGCGCCGCCCGCCCGCGGCGCGGCCGCGCTCCTCGGCGAGTCCGACGCGATGCAGGCCGTGCGCTACAAGCTCGAAAAAATAGCGCCTACCGAGGCCAACGTGCTCATTTTGGGCGAAAACGGCACCGGCAAAGACGTGGTGGCCCGGCTGCTGCACCAGCTTTCGCCCCGGGCGGCGGCCCCGTTTGTGGCCGTGGATTTGGGGGCCGTGACGGAGAGCTTGTTTGAGTCCGAGCTGTTTGGCCACGTAAAGGGCGCGTTTACCGACGCCCGGCAAGACCGGCCCGGCCGCTTCGAGGCGGCGCAGGGCGGCACACTGTTGCTGGACGAAATTGGCAACCTGCCCCTGCCGCAGCAGGTGAAGCTGCTGGCCGTGCTGCAAAACCGCCAGGTGCTGCGCCTGGGCAGCAACGTGCCCGTGCCCATCGACGTGCGGGTGGTGTCGGCCACCAACGCGCCGCTCTACCAGCTGGCGGCCGAAGACCGGTTTCGCAAAGACCTCATCTACCGCCTCAACACCATCGAAATAACCCTGCCGCCCCTGCGTGCGCGCGGCGACGACGTGGCGCTGCTCGCCCACCACTTCACGGCGCAGTACGCCGAAAAGTACCGCAAGGCCGGCCTCACGCTGGCCCCGTCGGCGCTGGAACGGCTGCGGGCGCACCCGTTTCCGGGCAACGTACGCGAGCTGCAGCACACCCTGGAGCGGGCCGTTATCATGGCCGAGGGCGCTACGCTGTACGCCGACGACCTGCTGTTTTCGGCCCTCGAAGCCGCCGCGCCCGTTAGTGCGCTGGCTGCGCCGCTGCGGCTCGATGAGCTGGAAAAAACAGCCATTCAGCGCGTTATCGACAAGCACCAGGGCAATATTTCGCAGGCCGCCCGCGAGCTGGGCATCACGCGCATGGCCCTGTACCGGCGCCTGGGCAAGCACAACATCTAGCCATGCGCCACTCCTACCCCGTGGCCTTGCTGGGGCGCGCCGGCCTGCTGCTGCTCGCGCTCACGGGCGTGGCCTATGCGCTGGTGAGCCAGCAGCCCCTCTACTGGGTGCCGGGCCTGCTGCTGGCGGCCGGGCTGGTGGCCGAGCTGGGGCATTACCTCAACCGCAGCAACCGCGACCTGGCCGATTTCCTGGCCGGGCTGCGCTACGAAGACTACGCCCTCACGTTTGGCACGCAGCAGGTGCCGGCCAGCGCGGGCCGGCTGCGGCAGGCGTTCAACCAGCTCAATCGCTCGTTGCAGCAGCTGTCGCGCCAGAAGGAGGCGCAGCACCTGTACCTGCAAAACGTGCTGGCGCTGGTCAATACCGGCATTTTGTCGTTTCACGACTGGCACGCCGCCGCGCCGGGCACGGCGGCCCCCGGCGACATCCGCTGGATGAACGAGTCGCTGAAGCGGCTGCTGGGCGTGCCCTACCTGAAGAACATTCAGGCCCTGGAAAAGCGCGACGCGGCCCTCTACGCGGCCCTGCTGGCGCTGCGGCCGGGCGACACCCGCACGGTGCGGCTGCACCAGCAGCCGGTGCTGCTCTCGGCCACGGCCTTCACCGATGAGCACGGCCGGACGCTGCTGGTGGCCTTTCAGCCGGTGCGCGAGGTGCTGGAAGAAACCGAGGCCCTGGCCTACCAGAAGCTGCTGCGGGTGCTCACCCACGAAATCATGAACTCGGTGGCCCCCATCGTGTCGCTGGCCGATACGCTGCACCAGCAGCTGGCAGGGGGCCCCGCACCGCTGCCCGCCGACCTGCGCAGCAGCGTGGCCGTCATTCGCCAGCGCAGCGAGGGGCTGCTGCACTTCACCCAAACGTATCGGCAGCTAAGCAAGCTGTCGGCGGCCACGTTCCGGCCGGTGCCGGTGTGGGCGCTGTTCGAGCACGTCACCACGCTGCTTGAGCCCACCTTCGCCCGGCGCGGCCTCGACCCCGACATCGTGCTGGCCGACACCGACCTCACCATCCTGGCCGACCCCGCGCTGGTCGAGCAAGTACTTATAAACCTGGTCACCAACGCCCTGGAAGCGTTGCAGGGGCAGCCAAATCCCCACCTGCGCCTGTCGGCCTACGGGCAGGAAACCGCCCGCGTGGTGCTCGAAGTAGCCGACAACGGGGCAGGCATCGCGCCCGCGCTGCTGGACGAGATTTTCGTGCCCTTTTTCACCACCAAAAAAACCGGCAGCGGCATCGGCCTGAGCTTGTCGCGCCAGATTATGCAGCTGCACCACGGCAGCCTCCAGGTGCAATCGACGGAAGGCGCGGGCAGCCGGTTTCAGCTGCTGTTTCCGCAGTCCGGGCTTCCCTTATAGATAGGACTTACGCCAACGGCTCGTTGCACTAGCCGCGAAGCGGCGACACGTTGGTAGTTGCCAAGTAGTTAATGGGTTTTAAGAGCTGCGAAGCTGCGGCACTTTTGCCCGAACGACAGGTGCCGCAGCTTCGCAGCTCTTCACTGTTATTCAAGCACTACCTACCAACATATCGCCGCTTTGCGGCTAGTGCAACGAGCCGTTGGCGTAAGTCCTAAGAGTAAAAACAGCTACGGGTGAGGCGCTGGTGTGAGCTACTCCGGCTGGCCCTCCGGACGCACTACCTTTATGGCTGCTACTGCCTATTCGCCGCTACCCGCCTGCGGGCTGTAGATGCAACGCGCCGGGCATCCTGGTAGTCATTGCGAGTACTTTTTACAAACTTCCTCTATGCTCCGGGTTAGATACCACCTGCTGGCTCTGCTTTCTTTGGCAGGAGCGGCGGCCAGCGCTAAGCCCCACGACTACCTGCAAGCCTGCTGGCACCAGCAAGGCCAGCCTTTGCAGCATAACCTGCTGGTGCTCAACTACCGCGAAACGGTGAATGAGTTGGAGCACAACCTTGCGCCCTGGCAAACAACGGCCTATGCGGGGCGCGGCACCGTCTGGACGAGCGCTGACAAGTTTCTCAAGCAGGATACCTTGACGGCCATGGCGCGGCAGCGCACGTATTTTTCCAGCACGCAGCGCAGTGCTACCAGCCTACTCTACCGCGACTACGGCGATAAGGACTTGTTTGCCGCCACGCAGGATATGCAGCAGGAGTATGTGTTTCGGGCCGCCCGGTACTCGCCGCTAAACTTGCTGGCTTATTTCAGGCAGCAGCACCTGGCGGCCGATGCCCTGGCGCCTGCGGGCCTGGTGAGCTACCATACGACCATCAACCAGACGGTGGTACGCTTATTTATCCGGCAGCAGGATGCGCTGCTGGCCTACGTGACGCTGCTCGGCCCCGACGAATTGCTAGGCGATGTCACGACGACCTTTCGGTATCAGGACTACGCTCACGTTGGCCAGCTGGCGTATGCCACCCGCGTGCAGGTCGAAAAAACCAATGGCAAGGTGCTGGAAGAAGTGCACGTGCGCTCGGCCAGCACGCAGGCCACGGCCCCTACCCTGCTCACTGCGCCGGCCGGCTACCACCTGCTGCCCACCACGGAAGTGCCGCCCGACGTGCGGGTCGAAACCTACCGCCCGCACCTGCATTTTGTAGAGCTGAAACACACCAGCGACCGGGCCCTGGTGGTGGAGTTCGACCAGTTTTTGCTCGTGGCCGAAGCCCCTCTGAACAGCCAGAATGGCGAGCTGATTATCGCGGCGGCCCACAAGCTGGCCCCCGGCAAGCCAATTCGCTACTTCGTGGCGGGCCACCACCATCCGCACTACTTGGGCGGGCTGCGGCCGTTTGTGCAGCGGGGGGCTACCGTGCTGGTCGGAACCGGCGACGAAGCCTACGTGCGCTACCTGGCCCTGGCCCCGCACACCCTGCACCCCGACAGCTTGCAGCGCCACCCGCAGCCAGTACAAGTAGAAGAAATCCAGCGCCGCAAAACCATTACCGACGGCCACTTCGAGATGCAGATTTTCTGCATCGGCGCGCAGTCGGGCCACACCAACGACTACCTGCTGTACTACTTCCCCGGCGAAAAGCTGCTCTTTGAGGACGACCTGGCTGGCATTCCGCAGCAGGGCCCCGGTCGCCCGGCCAGCGCCCGGCAGGCGGGTCTTTACCACGCTATTCAGGACTTGCACCTGGACGTGACCACGGTGGTGCAGTCGTGGCCAGTTGGCGCAGCCGGTATCAAGACGATTTTTCCCTTCACCGAGTTGGCCCAATCAGTGAAGTAGCCGCTGGCCTGCCACCTGAGCAACGGCGCTAGCTCAGCCCGAACTGCCCGAGCAGCAGGTCTTTATACTGCTTGCCGATGGGCAGCTTTTCGGGCAGGTCGTAGAGTTCTACCTCGTTGCCGGTGATGGCCTTGACGGCATCCAGGCGCACGAGGTAGGACTTTTGGATGCGGATGAAGCGGGTGGCGGGCAGTTGGTCCTCGATGCGGCTCATGCGCAGGTAGGTGACGACGAAGCGGTTGCGCAGCACAATGCGGATGTAGTCGCGCAGGCCCTCGATGTAGTAGATTTCCTCGAAGAGCACGCGCTGCAACGAGTTGCCCTCTTTTACAAACAGGAACTGCGGCGTGGGGGCGGGCGGCGCGGCGGGCTTGCTGCCGAGCAGGCCCACGGCCTTGTTGGCGGCCTTCAGGAAGCGCGGGAAGGACACGGGCTTCACGACGTAGTCGAGGGCATCGAGCTCAAAACCCTCTAGCGCGTGGTGGGGCGAGGCCGTGACGAAGATGACGTAGGGCGGGTTGGGCAGCGAGCGCAGGAACTCGATGCCGTTGACCTGCGGCATGTTGATGTCGGAAAACAGCAGGTCGATGCGCTGCTTTTGCAGGATTTCCAGGGCTTCGAACACGTGCTCGCAGCTGGCTGCCAGGTGCAGGTGGGGCAGTTGGGCCACGTAGCCTTCGAGCAGCTCGCGGGCGAAGGGCTCGTCGTCGATAATGAGGCAGTTAATCATGCGGGGGCAAGGCCGGGGGCAGCCGAAAAGGCGGGCGCGGGGGCCGCTTGGGCGGCGGGCGCGGGGGCGGTGGGCGTGAGCTGTAGCGTGAGCGTTACCTCGTAGGTATCAGCGGTTTGGGCGAGGCGCAGGGTGTAGTCGGCGGGGGCGTAGTGCAGGGCGAGGCGCTGGCGCACGTTGGCCAGGCCCACGCCGCCCACGGCCCGTTCGGGCGCGGTGGGGCTGTAGCTGTTGCGCACCTCGACGTGCAATTGCCGGCCCTGCACCAGCAGCGCGATATCGACCCACGCGGCGTCGAGGCTGCTGTCGATGCCGTGCTTGAAGGCGTTTTCAACGAAGGGGAAAAGCAGCAAGGGCGTGAGGCTCAGGCCCGCCAGCTCGCCGCGCTGCGTGTAGCCGATGCGCACCTTGCGGCCGTAGCGCAGGCGCTCCAGCTCGAGGTAGGCTTCTAGAAAGGCAATTTCCTGCGCGAGGGGCGCGAGCGGGGCATTGGACTCGTAGACGGTGTAGTGCAGCAGGTCGGTGAGGTGCTGCACGATGGCGGGGGCGCGCTCGTCTTGCCGGGCTACCAGCGTGTAGAGGTTGTTGAGGGTATTGAAGAGGAAGTGCGGGTTGACCTGCGCCTTGAGGAAATTGACTTCCAAATCGAGGTTTTCGCGCTCCAAGCGCAGGCTGCGGTTGGCACTCACCAGCAGAAACTGCACGAAGCGCACCAGCAGCGGCGGCATTACGGCGAAGCTGAAATCGTAGAGGCCGATGCTGATGCCGTGCCACGAGAACACGCCCGTCCACAGGCCCTTATCGAGGATGCGGTGCACGTAGCCGTGCATGTTTTTAGACACCAGCCCGGCCTGCGCCAGCCAGCCAAACCAGCCGTAGCTCAGCAGCGCCCAGGTGTAGTAGATGGCCAGCAGCCCCAGCCCCGTGAGCAGCCAGCGCCCGCGCAGCAGCCAGCGCGGCAGCACTACGCCCGAGAAGAAGTAAAACCCCAGTATTGCCGCCAGCTCATTTACCCCGGCAAAGCCCCAGGTGACGACCCGCCCCTCGTGCCAGTTCACAAACACCGAATGCAAATAGTACAAATACCCCAGCCACAGGGCCGTATGCACGGCCCGGCGCACGCCGGGCGAATACGTCAGCTTAAACGGGCGCGGCATCATAGGTCGAGGTGCAAGGAAACGTGGACCTGCGTGGGGGTTTCCCGGATGCGAAGGTCGTGGCGGCCGGGGTATTGGAGCTGCAAGCGGCGCTCGGCGGCTTGCACGGCGGGCGCGGTGGCGTAGGCGGGCAGCGGGCGGGCGCTGCGGCGCTCCAGGCTGAGGGTGAGCGAGTTGCCGGCCAGCTCCCAGGTACTGGCCACGGCCACCGCGCCGCCTTGTTCGAGGCCCACAAACAGCTGTTCGAGCAGCGGGTGCAGCAGCAGGGGCGCAATGCGCAGCGGCTCGGCCGCGCCGGTTACGGTGTGCGTGATGGCGGCGGCGGGGTGGCGCAAGCGTTCGAGGGCGAGGTAGTCGGCCGTGAATTCCAGCTCGCGGGCCAGGGGCACGCGCTCGGCATCGGTTTCGTAGAGGGTGTAGCGCAGCAGGTCGGCCAGGTGCAGCACCACGTCGCCGGCGCGGGGGTCGCGGGCGCGGGTGAGGCCCTGCAAGTGGCCCAGGGTGTTGAACAAAAACTGCGGATTGAGCTGCGCCTTGAGGTAGCTCAGCTCCAGGCGGAAGTGGTTGCGTTCGAGGGCCAGGCGGCGGCGGTCCACTAGCAGCGCATACGCCAGGAAGCTGACAATGAGTGGGAACAGCATGTCAGCCAGTAGCTCTACGAAGGCCCCTAGCAGGTACATGGGCTTGGTGAACACCAGCCAGGGAGCAGGGCCGCCCAGGTCGGGCAGGTCGTGGCGCAGGTCGGGGCTCAGGGGCAGGCAGGCCAGCAGCAGCTTTGCCCCGTAGTAAAACCAGAACCGGTAGGCCACCACCAGCGCCCAGCCGCCGAGCAGCGCCAGCAGCCAGCGCCCGCGCAGCAGCCAGCGCGGAATAATCCAGTATACCAGGCTGTTGAAGAGCACGATGGCGAAGCTCATAAACAGCCCCACCAGCGGCCAGAGGTTGCCGGTAATGTAGTAGTTGGGCCGCTTGAACCAGAACCAGAAGAAGCCGGCCATCAGCAGCCACAGGGCACCTTGCAGCAGCAGGGCCACGGTGCGCTCGGGTAGCGGGGGGCGAGCCGGGGAAGTACTAGGCATGGGTTAATAATGGTGGGGCAGCGGGCGGCCGGGCAGTGGGCGGCGCGGTAACATCTTCCTGCTTTTCAGCGGCTGCCGGCCAGGCGCTGGTAGGCCATCGGCGCGGTAAGCAGCACAAATAACCCAAACAGCGCCTGCTCGAGCAGCGAGAGCGGCACCAGATGCGGCGTGGGCGGCCCCAGATACCCGGCCAGGTAAACGCTGGTATTAACGCTGACATCAGCCACCATAATGGCTGCGGCCAGCCCGAGGCCGGCCTTCGGCCGCCACCACAGCAGGGCCACGGCCAGGGGGTCGAGCAGGGTGAGCACATTCCAGAAAACGCCGATGGCCAGCGGCACGGGTGCCGCCAGCAACCCATGCCGCACGAGGTCGGCGATATGGGTGTAGGTGCCCGCCAGGAAGCCCAGCGAATAACCCAGCAACAGCAGCTTCACCAGCGGCGGGTAGGCAGGGGCAGGCTTGGCAGGTAGTGGCATAGGCTTGAGGCGCACGAAGGTCGGGCCGGGGCGCAGAACTGCCGGGCTGTTATGCAGTGCTTGTCGCCCTCACGTCTGCCTCATCCCTTAGCTCCAGAGTCGATAAGTTCTAGTGCTGTCGCCCTCCGTGACACCTCACCCCCTAGCCCCCTCTCCAAAAAAGAGGGGGAACTAGTTTCTAGTACTAGGTTAGTTTTTTAGAGCTAGTTCCCCCTCTTTTTTGGAGAGGGGGCTAGGGGGTGAGGTGTCGTGAGGGCGACTTGCAGCAGAACGTATCAACTCTGCCCTGGCCCCCTCTCCCGTGGAGAGGGGGAACTAGCTCTAGCCTAGTTTTTCAGACTAGAAACTACAACTAGAAACTAGTTCCCCCTCTCTGGAGAGGGGGCTAGGGGGTGAGGCAACCCCGGAGGGCGACCCCCAGAATGCGGGACGAAACGCCCGTTGGTGGTAGTGGGGCCGCACTTGGTCGAAGGAATTTCGGGCTGGCCGGGGCCGGCGGGTACTTCGCCCCGGATTCTTCGCTGCCCCAAACACCCCCGAAATGACTACGCCACTTTTCCCCCGCTCCCTGGCCGTGCTGCTGCTGTGGCTGCTCGCCGCCACCGCCGCGCTGGCCCAAACCACCCTCACCGGCCGCGCCCTCGATGGGGCCACGCAGCAGGGGTTGAGCTTCGCCAACGTGGTGCTGAAAACCGATGGCCCGGCCGGCAAAATCGCCCAGGCCGCCGTGGCCGACGAGGCCGGCCGCTTCAGCCTGCCGGGCGTGCGGGCGGGCAGCTACCAGCTGCAGGTGTTGCAAGTGGGCTACACCACCCGCACCCAGGCGGTGCAGGTGGCCGCCGGCCAGCCGGCCCTCGACCTCGGCCCGCTGGCCCTGCCGCCCGCCGCCCAACGCCTCGGCGAAGTAGTCGTGACCGCCCACAAGCCCCTGCTGGAGCAGAAGCCCGACCGCGTGGTAATGAACGTGGACGGCAGCCTGCTGGCCACCGGCAACAGCGCCTACGAGGTGCTGGCCGCCGCCCCCGCCGTGCAGCTCGTGGAAGGCCGCCCGCTCACGTTTCGGGGCAAAACGGGCGTCCTCATCTTCTTGAATGGCAAGCGCTTGCCGGGCGGCACCAGCCTAGAAACGCTGCTGGCCAGCATCCCCGGCGAGCAGCTCGACCGCATCGAGCTGATTAGCAACCCCTCGGCCAAGTACGACGCCGACGCGGCGGGCGGCGTAATTGAGATTTACACCAAGCGGGCCAAGGATTTGGGCTGGTCGGCCAACGTGGGCGGCAACTTCCGCCAGGGCCACCGCAGCGGCGGCGGGGCCAACGCCGGCCTGCGCGTGAGCACCCCCCAATTCGACCTCGCGGCCAGCGCCAGCGCCAGCGGGCGCGGCGGCTTCGAGCGCAGCACCGGCAGCCGGGCCTTTTATGCCAGCCGCACCGGCAGCCCCATCGCCAGCCTGGCCGAACAGGCCGACCTCGACAAGACGCTGCGCAGCAACAGCTTCAGCGCCAGCCTCAACTACCACCCCAGCACCCGCACCACCGTGGGGCTCGATGCCGACTGGCAGGCTTATAGCCTGACCGGCAGCGGCTACACCAACGCCCGGCTGACGCAGCCCGTGGGCCGCAGCACCAGCGCCACCCAGCAAGACGTGGTGCTGCGCGAGACGTTCAGCAACTACACCGCCTTCTACAAGCACGAGCTCGACAGCCTGCACTCCAACGTGCTGCTAAGCAGCAACTACGCCACGCTGCACAACACGCAGCAGCAGGATTTTGCCCAGGTGCTGCGCGGCCCGGCCGACTCGGTGGGGCAGGCCAGTTACCTGCGCAACTACATCCCGGCCGTGTACCACATCTCGACCACCACCGCCGACTACACCAAGGTATACCGGGCCGGCACCCGCCTCGAAACCGGCCTCAAGTACACCGATACCCGCAACCAGAGCCGCCAGCAGGCCGAAAGCCTCGTGGGCGGCACCTGGCAGCCGCAGGCGCTCTCGCCCCTTGCGCAGCTCGGCTACCAGGAGCAGGTAGCCGCCGGGTATATTACTGTAAACCACACCATTGGCAAGCTCAGCCTGCAAGGCGGCCTGCGGGCCGAGCGCACCCACTACCGGGTAGAGAGCGGCATCGACTCCACGTATTTCAACCTCTTCCCCAACCTGCGGGCCGACTACAAAGTGAGCGCCGACTACACCACCTCGCTGGCCTACGCCAAAAACCTGACCCGCCCGGCCTACGAAAGCCTCATCCCCTACGAGCGCTTCCAGGACACCTACACCAGCCAGCGCGGCAACGCCCGCCTGCGCCCCGAATACGCCCACAGCTTTTCCTGGAACAACCTCTATAAAGGCTACGGCCTGCAGCTGAGCTACACCCAAACCACCGGGGCCATCTCGCAGGTGTACCGCTACGATGCGGCCACGGTGCTGCTCACCAGCACCTACCAGAACCTGCCGCAGCGCCACCTAGCCACCGCCGTCTTCACGGCCCCCGTGGCCGTGGCCAAGTGGTGGGCCATGAGCAACAGCCTCACCCTGAACTACCAGCAGCTGAACTTCCCCGACCCATTCGACGCGGCCAGCACCCTCACCCGGAGCAAAACCACCGTCAGCGTGAGCAGCGACAACACCTTCACGCTGGGCAAGGGCTGGTCGGCGCGGGTGTTCGGCCTCTACAACTCGCCGGCGCAAAACGGCCTCTTCGACTACGCCGCCTACTCCTACGTGGTCACGAGCGTGAAAAAGACCTTCCTCGACAAGCGCGCCGCGCTCAACCTGGCCGTCATCGACCCCTTCTACCAGCTCAACTACCGCTACTCGACCAGCGTGCGCCCCGTAGAATACACCGCCCTGCAATTCGACGACACGCGCTACGTAAAACTGGCTTTCACCTACAACTTCGGCAAAGCCGCGTTCAAAAGCAAGCGCGTCGAAACCAAGACCAACGCTGACGAGCGCGGCCGCCTGGGGATGTAGGCGGGCAAGTTAGTAGTTGTCGCCCTCCGTGGCTCACCTCACCCCCTAGCCCCAGAGTTGATACGTTCTAGTGCTGTCGCCCTCCACGACACCTCACCCCCTAACCCCCTCTCCAAAAAAGAGGGGGAACTAGCTGTATTTCTAGCTCTAGAATCTAGTTTTTAGAGCTAGTTCCCCCTCTTTTTTGGAGAGGGGGTTAGGGGGTGAGGTGTCGTGGAGGGCGACAACAAGAGAACGTATCGACTCTGCCCCCTAGCCCCCTCTCCCGTGGAGAGGGGGAACTAGTTTCTAATTTTAGACTCTAGCTTAAACTACTGATTTTTAGTCTAAAACTTGAGCTAGTTCCCCCTCTCCACGGGAGAGGGGGCTATGCCCCATAGGGGTCTCGTGAGGTGAGCCGGGAAGGGCGACAACCACTATTACGCACTTGGCCGCCCCTGGCGCGGGCCTCTGGCCCGTGCCGACTACCCGCAGGCCTCTGGCCTGCACCTTAGAACAAGTCGTTCGGGTGTCGTTCCAGCGTTGCAGGCCAGCGGCCTGCAGGTAGTTGGCACGGGCCATAGGCCCGCGCCAGGGGCGTAACAGCAGGCAGTTAATTTACTGCGCCACCGTAACGGCCGGGCGCCGCCCCTGGTAGTGGGTAGCGTCGCCGACCGGAATTCACGTCGGCGGCCATCCGTTATGAAATGCTTTCTTGCGCTTGGGTTGTGCCTGGCGGCGGTGGCCAGCCGGGCGCAGCAGCAGTTGCCACCCGTTGCCCACTACGTGGTGGACAGCCTGCTGCGTGCCCGCCGGCTACCGGCGCTGGCGGTGGCCGTTATCGAGCCCGGCCGCATTCGCTACGCCATCGGGGGGGTGCGGCGCAAAGACCAGCCCGGCCCCGCGCAGCTCACCGACTTCTGGCACCTGGGCTCCAACACCAAAGCTATTACCAGCTTTGTGGCGGCGCGGCTGGTGGAGCGCGGCCAGATGCGCTGGGACAGCCGGCTGCTGGACGTGGTACCCGAGCTGCGCGGCCACGTCCGGCCCGAATACGCGGGCCTCACGCTCGACGCGCTATTGTCGCACCGGGCAGGCATCCGGCCCTATAACACCGGGGCCGAAATTCAGGAGCTGCCACCCTTCACGGGTCCGATTTCGCAGCAGCGCCTGCAGTTTGCGCAGTTCGTGTTGCAGCAAAGCCCGGTGCCGCCCACCACTGCGCCGTATACCTATTCCAACGCGGGCTACGCCCTGGCCGCCCTGATGCTGGAGCGCACGGCGCACCGCTCCTGGGAGGCACAGGTGGCGCGCACCTGCCGCCGCCTGCACCTGCCCGAGCGCCTGGGCTTCCCCAACCGCACCGGGACCGCGCAGCCCTGGGGCCACTGGCAGGCCACCGCTACCGATACCAGCCTCACGGCCCTGGGCCCCGACCTGCCTTACCGCATCCAGCCGGTGCTGGCCCCGGCCGGCGACGTGGCCATGCCGCTGCCCGACTACGCCCGCTTTGTGCAGCTGCACCTGCAAGGACTGTTGGGGCACGCCAATTACCTGCGGGCCGCCACCTACCAGACGCTGCACTTCGGCCACCCGGCCTACGCCTACGGCTGGGGCGTGGGCCAGGTGGCAGCCACCGGCGCGCCCGTTAGCTCGCACGATGGCTCGGCGGGCACGTTCTTTTGCCACACCATCATCTACCCCGGCGAGCAGGTGGCCTTCGTGGTTGTCACCAACGCGGGCGGCGAGGCCGCCGAGCAAGCCTGCTACGCGCTGCGCCGGCGACTTCGCAAGCTGCGCCAGCGCCAGGAGCTGTAGCCCGGCTGGCTCCGCAGCGCAAAGCTACCGGGCCAGCAGCGCGGGTAGCTGCGGCAGCACGGCATCGGTGTGGGTGGCTACTTGCCAGGGCGTGGGCACTACTTCGATGTCGGGCCGCACGCCGCGCCCGAGCTGCGGGTGCGGGCAGGCGGTTAGCAGCTGGAAATGCGGAAATTGCAGCGCCAGATGCGTTTGGGGCAACTCTAAATCCGAGATGTTGCCGCCGCTGCAACCGGCCTCCCCGCCGCCCGTTTCCTCCCCCACAACGGTGATGCGCCGCTGGGCGCGCAGGCTGGCGGCCAGGTTGGAAGCCGCCGAAAACGTGCCGCCATCGACCAGCACCACGACGTTACCCCGAAAATAACGGTCCCGGTAAGGATGCTGCACGCCCACGGTACTGTTGGTAAACGCGAACGTGCCATCGGGCAAGGGCTTGACGTGCGTGGCATCGAAGTACGCCGCTTTGGTCGAGTCGGGCTGCGTGAAGGATGGCGCGAGTACGGGGGCCAGCGCGCTTTTAGTCACGGTAAAATCGTGCTTAAGCAGGTACCGGCACAGGTCTATGCTGAGCAGATTATTACCGCCCCCATTGCCGCGCAAATCAATAACCAACTGCTTGACATGCCGCTGGGCCAGGTCGGCAAACAGTTGGCGGTGGAACTGCTTGTAGTCTTCCAACTGGTCGTAGCTGAACTCTTTGATGCGCAGAATGGCCGTGGCGGGCAGGCCCTCGGGGTAGCGCACGGTGTGCAGCCGGGCCAGCTGGCGGGCACGCTGCTGCTCGGCGGTGAGGGGGGCGGCCGCCGGGGCGGGGCTGGCCGGGGCCGCGGGCTTGGCGGGCCGGGGCAGCGGGGTGAGTAGCCGCTGCTGCCCGGTGCTGTCGCGCACGAGCAAGGGATAGGCGGCCTTAGCCTCGTAAAAGCTCCAGTAGTACGAGTCGAAAAAGCCAGCTTCCAGCTCCTGGTCCTGGAAGCCGGTGCCGTAGCCATCGGCCGAAATAAGCGAGCGCAGGCGCGGCAGCACTTCGGCCGTGGGGTGCCCGTCGAGGGCCAGAATTTCGGTGCCCGGCCGCAGCTCGGCCGCCAAGCTTTGGTTTTGGGCAACAAACAGCCGATTTTGGCGCACGGCCACCGTGAAGGGCAGGTACGGGTGCGGCTGCCGCCGAAACCAGGCCCGGTACGCCGCCGAGTGCTGCACCCGCGTGTGGCCGCAGTGCACCCGCGCCACCACCGTTTGCAGGATTTTCCAGTACTCGGGCTCGGCCAGCGGGTGCGTGAGGGCGGCCGCAGCCTGGGCAAAGGCCCGGTCGAGCGAGTCTTTGGGCGTGTACCAGTACAGGGCCGGGTGGGCTTCCTCTAGCGCCCCGCGCACGTAGGCCAAATCGGCTTGCATCTGCGCCACGGAGTAGCGCTGGGCTGGGTCGTAAGCGGCGGGCTGGGCGAAGGCCGTGGGGCCGAGGGCGAGGCAGTTGAGGAGGATAAGCAGCAGTTTCATGCAGCAGCGGGGCCGGCTTTGGATATGATAAGCGCCGGGGCCGCAAACATACGAAATGTTTCGTATGTTTGCTAAGCCAACGGAAACCCCTGCGTGGAAGCTAGCTCAAGGGAAGCTGGCACGTCACGATGCCATGCTAAAGCGTTTTATAAAGCAGCTGCCTGGCGTCTTTGGCCAGCGAATTAGCCTGCCAACTGGTCGGCGGCTCCGGTCAGGGAAGCGGCAGCAGGGACATTGCCTGGTCAAGCAGCCCTACATCGTAGCGCAGTAGCGTAGGCAGGCCAGCTACTTGCGGCACTACTCCTACCGCTGGCAGCGTATACTGCACGCGGCCAGGCAATACCGCCCCCAGGGCCGCGTACCACGCCAGCAGCGCCGGCTGCAAGCGCAGGTGCAAATCGAAGTTGCGACGGGAGCGGGTGGGGTCGCCAGCGCGCTGCCGGTGTGCTTGCGCTGGGTCAATTTCCTTGATGAAGTAGGCATCGGCAAAGCCGATGCGCTGCTGCCGGAAGTGTTGCCGGGTGGCGGCCAGCTCCTGCCGCCAGTGGGCCTCGGGAGCCGCCCCTAGTTGCCAGAGGCTCCAGGCATAGTGGAGCTTCAAGGGGTCGGTATCGCAAATGGCCAGGCCCGAGGCGTGCTCCACGGCCAAGGCGGCTTGCCAGCGGGCGGCGTTCTGGCTGGCCCAAAAGGCAGCGGCGGCTTCGGGCTCCGCGTCGCGGTCGGGCGCGGCGGCAAGGCGCCCCGTCTCGGGCACGAGGTGGCGGCCAGGGTGTTGCGCACACCAGGTGCTTTTGCCACTAGCGCTGATGCCTTCGACGACCAGAATCATTGGGGAGGAAAACCAGTGGGCAGCGGCCGTTTTCAGGACGCGAAAGTACGCCGGCTTTTACCCGCTGCAAGCGTTGATTTATAACACGTAACATCGCCGCCAGCCTTCCTGAACTGCTTAGTAATTGCCGCTGGCGGTGACGGTTGGGATAACAATGAGGTAATCGAAATCCAGCAGCGTTCGCTCCAGCAACGGGTTTTGCACGGCTAGCTGGTGCTTCATCAGGGCCTGCCGGGCGGGGCGCAGGTCCACGAGCTGCCAGGCGGGGCCGAGTTGGGTGAAGAACAGTTGGAGGTAGGCGTTGTCCTGGGGCGTGAGGGGGCTGCTGTTTTGCGCGTGGTCGAAGGTGTCGGTGGTATTTTGGGTGCCTTGCTTGCCCACCACCAGCAGGTGTAATGAGCGGCTGTCCTGAGCATCGGCCAGATTGGCCAGCAGGTTGCCGATGTCGAACACGTTGCTGCCGAGGGCCCGGTCCCGGCCTACGTGGTTGGTGCCGAACTTGAAGAGCAGCTTGGGCAGGCGCTGCGCGGGGCCGGTTTGGTAGGGCCGCAACTGGCTGAGTAGGTTGCGTTTCAGCAGATTCACGCGGGCCTGATGGCCCGAGAAGCCGGTGGGCAAGGGGGTATGCGTCTGGTAGGTTCGGCTGATGGCGTAGCTCGTGGCCAGGGCTTGCGCCATCTGCTGCACCGGGGCGCTTTCGTGGGCGGTGAGGGCCACTAGGCTATCTATGGCGGCCGGCGAGCGGGTGCTGAGGTAAAATTGCGCTTTGCTGCCCGGTTGGTACACCTGGCGGTCGTGCGCCAGGTAGGTCTGGGCCTGCCGCCGCAGGGTGGCTTGCACGCGTTTATCCTGCGCCAGCTCCGCCATTTGGTCTAGCAAGTGGCCCGTATTTCCCACGTAGTGCATGTCAATCCCGATTACGGGTACGCCGCAGGCGTGCAGGGCCTGGGCCAGCTGGAATTCTTCCGTATAGCTGTAGAAGGACAGCGAAAACGGGTAGCGCTGCTGGTACGCGGTGGGCAGGCCGGGTTGCGCCGCGAGCTGATTGAGCTGCTGCGCCTCGTAGGGGCTTATTTCTGCCACGAAGGCGGCGGGGTGCAGCACCTGCGCCACGGCATCGGCAAACCCCGGAATCTCGGCGGCCCCGTGGGGCTCCTCCCCGAGCAAAACGAACTGACTTTGGCTAATCGCGCGCTGCAAAGCCTCCCAACCAGGCCCGGCAAACTGGTGGCCAGCCGGCGCGAAGGGCACCCTATTTTGGCGAATAAAGCGCGTGAGCGTGCTATCCTGCGCGTAAGTCGGCAGGGATAGCAGGCCAACGGCGGCTAGCAGCAGGAAGCGAGCAAACATGAAAGCAGTGGTAGCGCCGGCAGGCAAAAAGCCAAAAGTAGCGGGTCGGCCTGTAGTAGCGGGGCTGCCACTGGCGCGGCTGCCTTCGACAACCAGAATCAGTTGGCAGGGAAGCCAACGGGCAGCGCCCGTTTTCGGGGCGCGAAAGCACCCCGGCTTCCACCCGCTTGAAACGGTCGTCTAGTGGATGAAATCGAACGAAGAAAGTCTTCACGTTATAGCAGGACTTTCTTATTCCCTTTGTTATCTATTATACAGAATTTACTATTCTCCCACCAGAGAGCCTGCATGAAGCCTTGCGCGGTGTGGTCCTGGTGCGGAATGTCGATGGCAATTACCTGCTGCTGATAGAGGGTATGAATCTGCTCGCTTGGGGTGTGGCCAATGACCATCGTCTTGGCCCCATACGCCCGCAGCACCTGTTGTACGTGCTGAGGGGAAGCTTCTTGCAACGCAATGCCGCGGTACCAGTCTGGACTGAGGTCGCTCTGACTAACCAGCTTGGCGGCTCCTTGCAAGGCGTTCCGGTCAGGGGCGTCAATGCCCTGGCGGGTGAGCTGATTGAGCTGAGCCAACGATAGCTGCTGGGCCAGTAGCTGCGGGCTGATTCCCCCGTGCACAAACAACGTGCTACCAATGAGTTCGGTGACGTTTTTAGTGCGGAGCCAGCGGCCAAGTTCCGTGGCAGGGGTATACCACTGGGCATAGGCCAAGCGCTTAGGCAAGCCGCAAACTGTACTTATTCCAAGGCTTATCCTTAAAGCTTTCTCCTATAAGTGGCTTTTTCAGGGAATAAGAGAGAAATGAAAGCTTTCCCCACTGCCTTGAAATCCTGTTTTTTAACGCTCAAACCAGGTCCAGAATTGCGATTTTTTCACACTGTATTAGCAGCACTGGCAGGTGGTCGATGGCTAAACGAATAGCTAATTCGGCTTTTCCCGATGCCAGTGGCGTGCAGTAGCTAACGTCTTCTAACCGATACCCTAGCCTCGAACGGTTGCCTTTTCCTTTTTTCCGGATGGCCCGGTCAACTTGCTTCTGAAAGTGCGTTACCTCCTTCCCATTGCTAATCCCGGAAAGCAGAAGCTGCTTGCGCACGACGCGAATTCCGTTTGCTGCGTCCAGCAATAAGCTGATTGTCAACTGGCCGCGAAGTAAATCAAAGGTGCACTGCTCAACACCTGCATCATGCAAATCAGTTGGAAACGGAGTTAAACTCATAGTGAAATTTGCTGCCGAATAAGTTTCTGAAAGTTAAGGAAAACAAGCTTAGCTTCACCCTGGCTACCCCCCCAATCTTATTAGGACTTACGCAGTCGTAGCTCCAAGCTCTGCTGCCACCGGAGGGGAGAGCCGTTTGTGCCGTTCGGCTGTCGTTCAACGGCCATCCCCTCCGGTGGCAGCGGAGCTTGGAGCTACGACTGCGTAAGTCCTACTTATGCAAGTCCATTTTTATGATATAGTACCAAAATAGGCGGGAAAGAGTAGTAATAGCGCGTTTGTAAACAGGGGCTGCTGGTCGAATAGGTCGGATTCCACAGCGGGAAGATAGAGTAGCGTGAAATCCGTGGGGTGGCTCGGCCACGCAGGACTAAACCGGGCTCAACCAGATGACTCTTTCCGATACCCTGCTACGTGCGCCTTGCCAGCGCGTAGTGCAACGAACCCAGGGTTCTCTGGCTCTCACTCGGGTAGCAGCGAGTGGTATCAGCTTAGAATACAGTTTTATAATGACGATTGACCGCCGATTGAGCCCGATTCAGCGGGTTTGCGCCTTCTTGCTCCTTTGCTTGCTCGCACTGCTCCGGCCGTTTTCAGCGCCTGCCCAAAACACCGTTATCAAAGCGGGGCATTTATTCGATTCCCGCACCGGCGAGTTCAGCCAGGACCAAACCATCCTGGTTAAAGCGGGAAAAATAGTGGCCGTTGGGAAAAACCTGCCCTACAGCCGCACCGATACCCTTATCGACCTCTCCAACGCCTGGGTACTGCCCGGTCTGATTGATTGCCATGTGCATTTGACGACCAATTTCCCGTACCGAAACCTGAGTATCGCGCAGGCTTACACGACGGAAAGCTCCAGCCTGCGGGCCTTGCGCGGCGGCTACGTGGCGGGGCAGCTGCTGCGCGGCGGGTTTACGACGGTGAAGGAAATCGGCAACGATGCGAACTACGCCTCGGCCGATGTGCTCAAAGCCATTAACCGCGGCTGGCTGGCCGGCCCCGACATCGTGTATGCGGGCAAAATCATTGCGCCCTACGGCGGCCAAACCTCCGGCGTGAATAGCGAGCACGCGCACCTGTGGGACTTTGAGTTTCTGGATGCGGATACGCCCGACGAAATCAAAAAGGCCGTGCGCCAGAATATTTACTACGGGGCCACGGTCATCAAACTCGTGAGCGGCGACAACGCGTATTACGACGTGGAGGACATCCGGGCGGCGGTGCAGGAGGCGGGCAAGGCCGGCTTGAAGGTGACGGTCCACGTCATGGGCGGGCCGGCCGCTCGCAACGCCATTCTGGGCGGGGCCGCCGCCATCGAGCACGGCTTCGACCTCAATGACGAGCTGCTGCAACTCATGCGCCAGCGCGGGACGTTCCTGGTGGGCACCGACTTCTCGTTTGCCAACTGGTACGCGTACGGCCTGGATTCTACGGCGGCGCACCAACTGGAAAACCGGGGCATCGACCGGCTCCGGCGGGCCTACCAGGCGCGGGTGAAACTGGCGTTCGGCACCGATATTATCGTGGACTTACCGGGCCTCAACCGGCTCCAAACCAACCTCCGGGAGCTGCAAACCTGGAAGCTGGCCCATATTCCGGCGGCCTACACCTTGCAAACCATGACCCTGTATGCCGCCGAGCTATTGGGCGTAGCGGAAACGAAAGGCGTGATAGCACCGGCGTACTGGGCCGATATTATCGCTCTGAAAAGCAACCCCTTGGCCGACATCACCCAGGTGGAGCAGGTTAAGTTTGTGATGAAAAAGGGCAGGGTAGTCCGCTTGGACTGACGGTAGCTGAGCGTGTACTATATAAACGAGGCCCGGCGTACGCGCTGCCTCACCGGCTGCTGCCCGAGCGGCTGGTGCTTTCCTGTACGTCGGTGGCGCGGCCAAATAACCAGAATCATCTAGCGGGGAACCAGCGGGCAGCGCCCGTCTTTAGGGCGCGGGAGTACACTGGCTTCTACCCACGCTAAACCGTCCTCCTCAGTATGCAAAACAAGGGGGAGGGGGATGGTTTTAAGCCCGGCAACCACAGTACCTTGTGCGGATTATGAAATACTGGTTTTTACTCGTGCTACTTTGGGCGGGTAGCAGGCAGCCTAGTTCGGCGCAACGGCTCTCCTATGCCATCCGAGCGGATAAGCACACGCCCAATGCGTTACGGGTAGCCCTGACTTATGACACGGCCGATACGACGGCCACCGTCTTTCGCTACGCCAACGACAATTGGGGCGAAACCGCCTTGGGTGCCTGCTTGCTTGAGGTACAGGCCAATGTGCCGGTGCAACGCAAAACGGTTGGCGACTGGGTACTGCTAACCGCACACCACCGACCGCGGCAGCAAGTGCGGCTACGCTACCTTATCCGGCCTGACCGCACGGACACCCTGCGCTATGAGCGCACGTACCGGCCGATTATGGAACAGGGGTACTTCCATGTGTACGGCTTTGGGCTGTTTGTACAGCCTACCCGCTACTGGACGAAGGCGGCAGCTCAGCAAGCCGTACGGGTGCGTTGGCAGCTGCCGCCGGAGTGGCACTTACTCACCAGCTTCGCCCCGCAAACAGCGCGGCGCGTAGTGGTTCAGGGCCGGGCCAGCCTTTTGGAAAGCAGTGTGTTCGCGGGCGGTGCGTTGCAGGTACGGGCGCTACCAGCAGGCAGGGGGCCGGTGTGGCTTGCTACCCGCCCGTTTCAAAACCTCGTATTGGATAGCGCCGCCCGGCACCTGCAAGTGGCGGTGCGGGCCCAACGCACCTTCTGGCGAGATTCCAGCCAAGCCTCTTTGGCCGTCACCCTCCTGCCCACCTACGAGCGTCAGCCAGCTGACCTCCATCGGCGGCACGTAAGTGTTTCCGGCACAGCTTTGCTTCAATCATTTTCGGCCTTCGCTACCGATAATGCGGGGCCGGTAATTGCGGAACGAGTCGATTACTTGTTTTTTCATGAATTGATGCACCAGTGGATAGGCAAGCAGATTCGTATCCGCCACGAGGAGCGACAATACTGGTTTAGCGAGGGCTTCACAGAATATTTTCAGACCCAATTGCGCCTGCACACGCAGGTAGTGACCCCGGCGCAGTATGTGCAAGAGATTAATCGGGATTTCGTGCAAGCCCTCTACCACTCACCCGTTCGCAATGCGCCGAACGATTCGATTACGCACCACCACTTCTGGACGAACCAAGACTACGAAAAGCTGCCCTACCGCCGGGGGTTTCTATTTGCGCTCTACTTGGATACGCACCTCAAGCAAACCACGCCCTACAGCCTGGCCGATTGCTTACGGCTTCTGCTGGCGCGGTCTTACACCACCCATAAGCAAGGCTTTACCGACCCCGAGCTACTGGCGCTTATCCGCGAGGTAACAGGCTTTGACCCTACCCCGGCTTACCAGCGTTACATCCAGCAGGGGCAGGCTATTGACTTTGCCCAAGCGTCACTTCCTCCCGGCCTGCGGGTGCAGCCAGCCCCCGATGCTACTCCCCTGTTCGAGTTAGCGCCCGCTCAATCGGAAGCGTTTTACCAATTCATGGTTCGCTGAGAATGCCACCGCCGGCAGCCGGCCAGTCGGATGCCCGAAGCCCGGCAGGCAGCTCCCTCACAGGCCACTGCCCGCGCGGCTGGTGCTTTCCTGCACGCCGGTGCTATTACCAACTGGAGCCGCAGTACGGTGAGTTGGTTTGCGCCGCGCTGACACCCAGCTTTACGCTGGCGCCCTGTGAATAGGGACCCGTGCGAAAAGAGCTTAAGTAGCTGATTCACTTGTCTAAAGCAAAGGCGAGTACTTCGTCCAGCGGGGTCAGGGGGTTGTCGGCTACGGTGTAGTCGGGCAGCACCGGATTCGGGTCGCGTTGCTGGCCGTTGGCCCGAATGAATTGCTTGGTCGAGGTGGTAAAGGGAATCCCCGTGTTTGGCAGGCGCAAGGCGATGAGTTCCCCATAGTCATTCGCCGGCTCCCCGGAAGCGGCACCTATTAAGGTGGCCAGCCGGTAGTCTTGCATGGTGTTGGCGAGCATATTGGCGCTGGAAAAGGTTCGGGGGCCAATCAGCACCTTTATTTTTCCCTGGTAGCAAAGGGGATTAGCTGGTGGGCGAGCCGGTTTTGCCGCTGTTGTTTCTAGCAACGACCCCGGGGCGGCCGCGAAATAAGAGGCATACACTGCCTGGCTCTGCGCATCTGCGCCTTGCAGCCGCTGCGTGAGCTGGTCTTTATATTCCTGACTTACTTTCCACTTGACCCCGCCAGTCATTCGGAAAGGTTTTGTCGTCAGGTAGCCGAGCAGCAGTTGGGCCAATGCCGAGTTGCCCCCGCCATTTTGGCGCAAATCGACTACCAGGGTATTGGTGGGCCGGTGCTGCAAGATGGTAAAGCTCGAATCCAGAAATTGCTTGAATCTGGCTGGGGTGGCCCTCAGCGAATTAAGCTGTAATAAGGCGTGGTCGCTGGTGGGAAAAGTCAGGGCGTACTGGACTGGTTCGGGTACTGGGGGTAGCGTAGGTTTTTTGGCTAGTAGCCGCCTTTTGTACTCGTCAAACGATGCCGCGCTCAGCGTGACGCTGTCCAGTGCCGTGCCCCGGCGATAGGTAACGCGGTAAGGAGCCGCAATGCCGTACAAGTGCATATACACTACCAGGTTGCGGCAGATATCCAGTGCCCGGTACCGTTTCAGGCCCCCGGTATGCGTACTCAGCACGTCTACCAGCTGCGAGGCACTGCGGCCATTGAGGCGGATGATTTTATCCCCCACCCGCAATTTGTCTTCGGCGGAGGCGTCCGCTCGCACCACAAACGCGGTGCCGTCGAACCCTTGCACCACAACCGGGAAGAGCAAGCGACCGCCCCCTTTCAGCAGTTCACCTTCGTGCGCGGTATAGTCCAGGGTACTGTGCCCCTCGCGGAGTGCCCCCACCAGGCGGCCGAGCAAGGGCCACACTTGCTGCTCGGTCATCGTGTCGCGCACGGCACCCCGCACGCTATCGGTGAGTTGCTGGTAGCGTTTTTGGCTAATGGCGTGGTACATATTAGGATGCACATGGCCCAGCGTGGTGGTCAAATACGTAATGTCTTCTTGTATCTGCTGCCTCGAATAGTGCTTCTCCTCTGCCAGGCTGGTAGCGGGAGCCGGCCGCAATTTTGCGCCGCAGAGCAACGCTCCAACGGCGACTACTACGAGCTGTTTCATCGGTCTTTCTGGACGGCTGAGTTGGTCGGCCCTAAAGGTAAGCAGAGTTAAATCTCAGACTTATTTCTGGATAAGAAGGAGCATAAAAGAACGTCCTTTTGAGCTGTTTACTTACGCCCCACCACTTAACCGTGCCGGAAGCCGCGAGGCCGCCAGCGCCACCCGAGCGAGGCCCGGCACCCACACCCCGACCCGCTGCCTCACAGGCCGCTGCCCGAGCGGTTGGTGCTTTCCTGCACGCCGGTAGCGCGGCTGCTGGTGCGGGCGTTGGTGTTGCCGAGGCTGTAGGTGAGTTGCAGGCGCAGCAGGCGGTTGGTCCAGCGGCTTTGGTTATAAGCCAGCAGGTCGGGCGAGGCGATGCGCACGCGGTAGCGGCTCAGGTCGAAGGGGTCAGTGAGGTTGAGCTTGAGGGTGGCGCGCTGTTGGGCGAAGGTTTTGCGCAGGCCGAAATCGACTTGGGCGGCCGGGCGGCTACGCTCGAACGCGCCCATCGCCACGCCCGAACTGGCGTCGGCGGCTACTTCCAGCACGAGGGCGCGGGGCAGGGTGAAGCTGGCCGTGACTTCGCCGCCGAAGGCCCCGACTTGCGTGTCGATGCTCGCGCCGTTGACCTGGGCCTGGTACACGCGGTAGGCGTACCAGTAGCTCAGGTCGAGGTGCAGCCAGCGGGTGGGGTCGAGCGGGGCGCTGCCGGTGAGGTTGTACCAGGCTACTTGCCGCACGTCGGCGGTGGTGAAGGAGGTGCGCAGCAGCGTTTGGCCGGGCACGGTGGTGGCATCGAGGGTGTAGTAGGCCGAGTACACCTGCGTGGCCCGGTCGTAGGAAAGCGTGGTCACGAAGGCGTCTTTCCAGACGTGGCGCAGCGACACGCTGTGGGTGAGGAAGGGCGGCAGCTGGGCATTCCCCTGGGTGTAGTCGAGCCGCCCGGTGAAGCGCTGGAACGGGCTGTACTGGTTGTAGTTGGGCCGGTCGATGCGGCGGCTGTAGGCCAGCGTGAGCTGCTGGTGCGGGCCGAGCGCGTGGGCCACGGAGGCCGAGGGAAACCAGTTCCAGTAGCGGCGCTCGACGGAGGGGCGGCCCTGCTCGTCGGTGCCGAGGGCGGTGGTGTGCTCGGCGCGCAGGCCGGCTTGCAGCTGGTAGGCGCGCCACTGGCCGCTCCACTGCCCGTAGGCCGCCCCGATGGTTTCGAGCAGGCGGAAATAGTCGCTGCGCAGCTGCCCGCCCACGAAGTCGCTGGCGAAGGTAGTGCGGTTGTCGGTGCGGGTGAGCTGCACCCCAAACTCCCCGCGCCCCGCGTGCCGGGTAGGGTGCAGGTAGTCGGCCTTGGCGGTGTAGATGGGGTTGAGGAAAGGATTATCCAGCTGGTTGCTGGTCTGCGCTACCTGCTCGGGCGTGGCCAGGGCGTAGGTGCGGTAGGCGAAGGTGGCGTGCAGCTCGTTGGCCAGGCGGGCGGCATCGAGCGCTACGGTGAGCTGCCGCCCGAGCGTATCGAAGCGGTGCACGAGCTGGGCGCTGCCGGTGAGGTAGCGCTGCTGGCTGCGGCGCTCGTAGTCGGTGTCGAGGCCGTAGCTGGGGCCGCTGGCGGGCTGCGCCTGCTGGCGGCCCTGCAAGCGGTAGGCAGTGGTGCTCCAGGTGTGCTGGGCCTGCCCGCTGAAGGTGGTGCGCGGGCCGGCGTACCACTCGGTGTTCACGGTGAGGCGCTGGGTGCGCAGCTGGTCGCGGCTGCGGTCGTCGTAGCGGCGCTGCTCGGCGGGCTGCCTGTTTTCGAGCAGCTGCTGGTCGCGCCACTGCTCCCGAATACTTTGGGCGTCGTTGTTGCTTGCGGCCGCGTACACGCTGCCCCGGCGGCCGCGCTGGCTCAGGGTCAGGCTTTCGTTGTGCTGCGGGGTGCCGCCGAGGTCGGCGAAGTAGCCGTAGGCCCCGCCCGCCTGCGCGGTGTAGAAGGTGCCGTAGCGCTGCGCCTTTTTGGTGCGGATGTTCAGGATGCCCGCCGTGCCCGCCGCCTCGTAGCGGGCCGAGGGGTTTTGGATAACCTCGATGGTGGCAATCTCGTCGCTGCGCATGGTTTTGAGCAGCTGCGTCAGCTGCTCGGCCGTGAGGTGGGTGGGCCGGTCGTCGAGCATAATGAGGGGGCTTTGGTTGCGCAGGCTCACCTGCTCGGTGCTGCGGTCGATGGTGACGCCGGGCACTTTGGCCAGCACTTCGAGCCCGTTGAGGCCCGCCTGGGTGGCGCTGGCGGCCACGTTCACCACCAGCTTGTCGCCGTCTACTTGCAGCAGGGGCGGGCGGCCGGTTACGACTACCTCGCGCAGGGCCTGGGCATCGGGGCGCAGCGTGAGGGGCGGCAGGGTCAGGGCTTGCCCGGCGGCCAGCGTGAGGTGCTGCCGGTGCGGGGCGTAGCCCACGGCCGAGGCGCGGAGCAGGTAGGCGCGGGGCGGCAGCTGGGTTAGCACGAAGCTGCCGTGCAGGTCGGCCGTGGTGCCGGCCACGACTACCGAGTCGGGGGCCGTGAGCAGCACCACGCTGGCGTAGGGCACGGGCTGGTGCTGGGCGTCGTGCAGGGTGCCGCGCAGCTGGCCGGGGCTTTGGGCGCGCAGGGCCAGGGGCAAAAGCAGGGCGGCAAATAGGGAAAAGTAGCGCATAGGTCCGAAGTGAAGGAGCCGCAAAAGTCCCCGGCCCGGTTGGCGCGGGCAATTCTTTTAGGCCACCGCCCGGCGTGGCTCGACGTCTTGTTTTCGCCTTCCGGCCAGGCCGCTACTTTTCGACCAACGCGGCCGGATTCTCGACGTCGGCGCTAGGCGGGCAGCGGGCCGGCGTTGTTCTTTGGGGGTTGCAATTCCTCTCCCATGACCGTTCGCCAGCTCCTGCCGCTCTACCACCGCCACGCGGCCCTGCGCCTGGCGGCCCACGGGCTGCTGTGGGCCGCCCTGTGGGTGAGCACCGAAGACCCCGATTTCTACACCGTGCCCGCCGCCCGCCTGCTGGAGCTGGCCTACGCCGTGGCCGCCTTCTACCTGCTGCTCTATGGGCCGGTGCCGCGCTGGTGGGCGCAGGGGCGCTACGCCGGGCCGCTGGCCGTGGCCCTGGCCGTGGTGCTGAGCAGCGGCCCGGTGCTCTACGGCCAGTACCAGCTGGACAACCCGACCTCCACCTACGACTTTCTGCCCGCCTACCGGGCCTACGGGCCGCTGGCTATTTTCCTCTCGGGCCGCTATTTTTTCTACGCCTTTTTCAACGGGCTGGTGCTCAACCTGGCCGCCCCGGCGCTGCTCAAAGTGCTCAAGACGCTGGCCGAGCAGCAGCTCACCCGCCAGCGCACCGAGCAGCTCACGCGCCGCCGCCACCTCGATGCGCTGCTGGGCCAGGTGAGCCCGCACTTTCTGTTCAACACCCTCAACAACCTCTACGGGCTGGTGCTGCACGACGACCCCTGCGCCCCGGCCATTGCCCGGCAGCTGGCCGCGCTGCTGCGCTACACCGACGAGCTGGCCGGCCAGCCCACCGTGCCCCTGCAAGCCGAAGCCGATTTTCTGGCCGACTTCCTGGCGCTGGCCCGCCTGCGCTACGGCCCCTCGGTAGAGCTAACAAGCTCCTGGAATACAGGCGCGCAGGCCCAGGCGCAGGTGCCGCCCCTGCTGCTGCTGCCGCTGGTCGAAAACGCCGTCAAGCACGGCCTCGGCGCGAGCCTGGGCGCGGCCTGGGTGCGGGTGCAGGCCGAGGCCCGGCCGGGCGAGCTGCTGGTGACGGTGGCCAACAGCCGGCCCCCGGCCGCCGCGCCGCCCGCCGCCGACCAGCCGGGCGGCCTGGGCCTGGCTACCCTGCGCGAGCGCCTGGCCCTGCTGTATCCGCCCGAGCGGCCCGCCCACCTCACGCTGGCCGCCACGGCCACCACCTTCGTGGCCACGCTGCGCCTGCCGCTGCCGCCCGCCCCGGCCAGCGCGGCCGCCCCGGCCCCGGCCCCACCCGTAACGGCGGCCCCGGTGGCCGCCCTGGCCTTATGAGGCGGCTTTGGGTGGGCGGCGCGGCGCGGTGGGGGCTCACGGGGCTGGCCTGGCTCCTGTTTTACCTCACCGTGCATTTCAACGTCAACGACGAGCGGTACTCGTTTTGGCTGCCGATGAAATTCGTGGTGGCCGCGCCGCAGGTGCTGTTTTCGCTGGCTATGGCCTACGGTTTTGGCGGGGTGGTGGGCCGGCCGCTGGACGCGCCCGTGGGCCGGCTGCTGCTGTATCTGCTGGCGGGTTTCGTGCTGCTGCACGTGGTGTATTACTACGCGCTGGCCGCCGCGCAGCCGTTGGCGCCCCTCCAGTCGGTCACGCACCAGCGCTGGGTGGGCTTCATGGCCGGGCAGGGGCCGCTGTACTTTTTGCGCAATCCGCACTACCTGCTCACGGTCAGCCCCTACCTGTTTTTCAGCCAGCTGTGCCTGCCGCTGGGCGCTAGGCTGCTGGCCGATGCCTGGCGCGAGCAGCAGCACCTGGCCGCCGCCCGCCGCCAGCAGCTAACCTGGGAGCTGGCCGCCGTGCGCCAGCGCCTGCAGCCCGCTTTCCTGCAGCAAACCCTCGCCCACATCACCCGCCTGCTCGACCACCACCAGGCCCCCACCGCCGCCGAGGCCACCCTCAAGCTGGCCCAGGTGCTGCGCCACACCCTCTACGAAAGCCGCGCCCCCCACGCCCCCCTGCCCGCCGAGCTAAACGCCTACCTCGACTACGTGCAGCTGCAAGAGCTGCGCCTGCAGGACCAGCTGGACCTCAGCCTGCACCTGACGGTAACCCACGCCGAGCGCTACACCATCCTCACGGGCATCCTGCTGCCCCTCACCGAGCAGTACCTGACCCTGGCCGCCACCACGGCCGCCATCGAGCTGCGGGTGCAGGACGCGCAGCTCACGCTCCGCCTGGCGGCCGACTGCGCCCCCGGCCACGCCGCGCCCGTAGTAGCGGCGGTGCAGGCCCGCCTGGCGCACTACGCGGGCCCCGGCTACCAGCTGGTGCCGCAGCCCACGGCAACTGGTTTCTCTCTCACTTTGCACCTGCCGCTGCTGGCTGGTGGCTAGCTTTATCGTGTTCTGGCGGCACCTCACCCCCTAGCCCCCTCTCCAAAAAAGAGGGGGAACTAGTTTCTAATTCTAGAGCTAAAAACTAGCGCTAGTTCCCCCTCTTTTTTGGAGAGGGGGCTAGGGGGTGAGGTGCCACGGAGGGCGACAAGCACCACACACACCTCCCCCACCATTATGCCCCCTATCCGCTGCTTACTGCTCGACGACGAGCCCCTGGCCCGGCAGGTGCTGCGCACCTACGCCGAGCGCCTGCCCTTCCTGCACGTAGCCGGCGAGTGCGCCAACGCGCTGGAAGCCTACGAGTTTCTGCGCCAGCAGGAAGTGGAGCTGATTTTCTGCGACATCGAAATGCCCCGGATTTCGGGGCTGGAATTCCTCAAAGCCCTCCCCCACCGCCCGCTGGTCGTGCTCACCACGGCCTACGAGCAGTACGCGCTGGCCGGCTTCGAGCTGGATGTGGTGGACTACCTGCTCAAGCCCGTGGCCTTCGACCGCTTCTGGCGGGCCCTGGAAAAAGTGAAGGACCGCCTGGCCGTGCAGCAGTGGAAGGGGCAGCCCCCGTCCCCGGCCGCCCCCGCCGAGCCGGTGCCAGCCCCGGCCCCCGAGGCATTTATCACCATCAAGGAAAACGGCAATTTGGTCAAGGTGATGCTGGCTGACATTCACTATGTGGAGGCTATGAAGGACTACGTGAAAATCTTCACCCCCGAGCGGCGGCTGGTTACCTACCTCACCCTCAAAAAGCTCGAAGAAACCCTGCCCGCCGACCAGTTTACGCGGGTCCACAAGTCGTACCTCGTGCGCAATGCGGGCATTCAGGCCCTGCAAGGCAACATGCTGGAGCTGGCCTCCGGCGTGCAGGTGCCCGTGGGCATGCAGCACCGCGAGGCCGTGCTGCGGGTGCTGCACCAGCACCTGGTGCGGCGCTAAAGGGGGTAGCCAGGCGGGTTTCCCGGGTTCCGCGCCTGGGCACGTAGGGCCACCAGGCAGCAGTGGTCCAGGCACGGGCGGGCGCTTTTGGCGAGCCGGCCGCGCAACCTGTGCGGGGGCGCGGCAGTCGTTGGCCCGTGCTTTTGCCCCGCCGGGTGGCGGTTTTGGCCAGGGCCTGCTGTAGCTATGACTCGTTTTTCTGCGGCCTGCCTTACCCGTTGGCTGGTGCTGCTTACCTGGCTGGGGTGGCTGGCCGCGCCCGCCGCTGCGCAGCCTGCGTCCGGCTTGCGCACCCCCGAGAGCTTCGGCTACCGGCACCTGACGGTGCGCTTCGGCCGCGACAGCGTGGACGTGCTGGTGCTCTCGGCGCCCGGCCAGGCGCAGGTGCGCAAGCCGCTGCTGCTGTGGGCGCAGGGCTCGCTGCCGGCCCCGGTTATCCTGTACGACAACCGGGGCGCGTACCCGGTTTTTCCTTTTCGGCCCCAGGCCGTGCTCCAGAATTGCCACCTGGTCATCATCGGCAAGCCCGGCATTGCGCTGGTGGCCAACGTGGAAGGGCAAAATCCCAACCAGCTGTTCGGCCGCACCGCGCCCCCACCCTACTACTGCGCCCGCAACTACCTGCAGTACTACGTGGCGCGCGATGCGGCCGTGCTGCGCTGGCTCAAGAAACAATCCTGGGTCGATAAAACGCAGGTGCTGGTGGGCGGCCATTCCGAAGGCAGCAACGTGGCGGCCCACCTGGCGGCCGTGCCGGGTTTGGTGAGCCGCGCCATCTACCTGAGCGGCAGCCCCCTGGGCCGTGCCCTCACCGAGGCCGCCCGCGACCCGGCCGAGGCCGATACCGCCGCCGCCCGCGATGCCGAATCCGGCTTTGCCAAGTGGCAGCGGGCCGTAGACCACCCCACCCAAACCGACTGCGCGGCCGGCGACAGCAACCAGAACACGTACTCGCACGGGCAGTCGGAGCTACCCGCTTTGCTGGGGGCCCGCGTACCGCTGTTTATCGGCTACGGCACCCGCGATGCCGCCGCCGTGGCCAACGACTACCTGCGCCTCGAAGCCATCCGGCTGCACAAAACCAACCTCACGTTTCGGGCCTACGTGGGCCGCGAGCACAACTTTTTTGGCTTTAAGGATGGGCGCATAAACTACGACGACTTCTACTGGGAGCAGGTGGGCAACGACTTTCTGCACTGGGCCGGGCTGCTGCCGGCCGGTAAAACCAATTGAGCAGCCTGCGCCAACGGGCTCCTACCCACTACCCGCCGGCTGGCTGCACGAAGCGAGCACAGTCGGCCCCTATTTCCAACATACGAAGCATTCGTAAATCTACGAAATACTCGTAATTTTACGCCGTGCAACATTTCCCTCCCCTGCCTTTCCGCTTGCTGCCCGCTTTGCTGCTGGTGGCCTCTACCCTACCGGCCCGCGCCCAGCAGCCTGCTTCGCCCGCAGCTCAGGCCCCCACCGGCACCGGCTCACTAAGCGGCACCGTGCTCGACTCGCTCCGGCAGCAGCCAGTGCCTTATGCCACGGTGGCCCTGCTGCCGCCCGCCCCCAACAACGCGCCGATAACCGGCGTAGCGGCCGATGAGCAGGGGCGCTTCACGCTGGTGAAGCTCACACCGGGGCCGGCCCGGCTGCGGGTGAGCTACGTGGGCTATGGCACCCGTACGCTCGGGGTCACCATCACGGCCGGGAACACGGCGCTGGGCACTATCCGGCTGCCGGCGGCGGCGGGCACGGCCCTGGGCGAGGCCGTGGTGGTGGGCACCCGGCCGGTGGTGGAGGTGCGCCCCGACCGCCTCATTTACAACGCCGACCAGGACGTAACCAACACCGGGGGCACCGCCGCTGACGTGCTGCGCAAGGCCCCGCTACTGGCCGTAGACGGCGAGGGCAACGTGCGAATGCGCGGCAGCAGCAACTTCAAGGTGCTCCTCAACAACAAGCCCTCCCCCACCTTCGCCAGCAACGTGGCCGAAGCCCTCAAAGGCATTCCGGCCGACCAGGTGAAAAGCGTAGAGATAATAACCTCGCCCCCAGCCAAGTATGAGGGCGAGGGCACGGCCGGCATCATCAATATCGTGCTGAAAAAGGGGGTGGAAGGCGGCCTCAACGGCCGGGTGGGGGCCACGGTCGGCAACCGCAGCTCCGGCCTGAACACGTCGCTCAACTTTCGCAAGAAGAAAGTCAACTTCACCTCCTCCCTCAGTGGGGGCACCAACTACGGCCCCAGCGAGGGGCTACTCGACCGCACGGGCTACACGACGGCGGGCACCACGCACCTGCTGCAAACCAGCGACGGCAGCTTCCGGGGCGGGTATTTCTACGGCACGGCCGGGGTCGACTACGACCTGCGCGAGCACGAGAGCTTGTCGCTGGCCGGCTCGCTCAACGGCTACCAGGGCCGCAACAACAACGAGCTGGTCAACCGCTACTTCGACCCCAACCCCGCTAACAACCTGCTCTTTACCCGCGCCACCGACAGCGAGTACCAGGGCTTCAACGGCGAGCTGACGGGCACCTACACCCGCACCTTCGCCAACCAGCCCCGCAAAGAGTGGAGCGTGCTGGGCCAGGTGGCCCGCAACGTGGGCCAGAACCGCTACGAGCTGACCCAATACCCCGGCGAGGGCACCGACGCCGCCGCCAGCTACCGCGAGCGCAGCCTCAACCGCACGCCCCGCTGGGAATACACCGCCCAGGCCGACCTGGTGCAGCCCCTGGGCGAAAAGCGTACGCTCGAAGCCGGCCTCAAGGGCATCTGGCGGCGCACCGGCTCCGGGGCCACCGTGGATGGCTTCACCCCCGGCCGCACCGCCGACTTTGTGCCCCTGCCCGGCCGCAGCACCGACTTCGACTACGACCAGGACGTGCAGGCCGCCTACGCCACCTACTCTTTTTCGCTGGGCAAGAAGCTGAGCCTGAGCGCGGGCAGCCGCCTGGAGCGCACCCAGTACGCGGGCGACGTGCACACCACCCAAACCAGCTTCGGCCGCAGCTACCTCTCGCTGCTGCCCAGCGGCTTTGCCCAGTACACGCTCAGCGAGGCCAGCAGCCTGCGCCTGGCTTACAGCCGGCGCATCACCCGGCCCTACATCTTCTACCTCAACCCCTTCGTCAACCGCAGCGACTCGCTCAACATCTCCTACGGCAACCCCGGCCTCGACCCCGAGTTCACCGACTCGTACGAGCTAAGCGCCAACGCGACCGGCAAAACCAGCTCGCTCAACATTTCGGCCTCGGTGCGGCGCACCGGCAACGCCATCGAGCAGGTAGTGCTGCCCACCAGCGAGCCGGGCGTGACGGCCCGCACCTTCGCCAACGTGGCAGCCAACGTCTACTACCAGCTCAACCTCTACGGCTCCGTAAAGCCAGCCAAAGGCTGGGACGTGAGCGGCGGGCCCGACGTAGAGTACATCGTGCGCCGCAGCCCCACGCTGGGCATCGAGCGGGCAGGCTTTGCGGCCAGCCTCAACCTGAACACCTCCTACAAGCTGGGCAAAACCTACACGCTGCAGGCGTTTTTCTACGGGGCGCTGCCCGGCCCCGAATTGCAGGGGCGCGGCCTGGGTTACACCTACCACTCGGTGGGCGTGAAGAAGCTGCTGCTAAAAGAGCAAGCCGACCTGACCTTGAACTTGGGCAACCCCTTCACACGCTACAACCTGTTTGGCAGCGTGGTGAGCACGCCCTACCTGGACGAGCGGCAGGAGTACCGCTCCTACCAGCGCTCGGTGCGCCTGAGCTTCAACTACCGTTTCGGGCAGGCTACGGGCGGGCGACAGCGCAAGCAGGTGAGCAACACCGATGTAAAGGGCGGCGGCCAGCAAGGCGGGCAGTAGCACGGGCCGGGCACCCAGCCAGGCCCACTGCTGGCGTAATGGGTGGTTACTTCAGCCTGATGCCTTGCGCCGCCATTTGCTTTTCCTGCTCGGCATGGTTGGCCAAGAATTGCGCGTGTTGGGCCGCCGTGCGCTCGGTGCCCAGGCTGGCCAGTTGCTGTTGCAGCTCGGCGGCGGGCAGGTCAGCGCCATACGATGGGGTACCGGGCTGCTGCCGCCACGACTCGTGCAGGCTGCCGCCGTCCACGGCGTCGAAACCCAGCTCCTCGACCAGAGCCAGTACTTTTTGCTTGGCGGCGGCCTCGTCGCCGGCCACGGGCAGGGAGATGCGGCCGGGCGTGCCGGCGGGCTGCCCCGCTTGTTCGAGGTGCCCGGCGTAGATGTTGTTGAACACCTTCACCACCGGCCGGCCCAGGTGCTGCTGCACCCATTCGCTCTCGGTTAGGTCGCCGGTTTCCAGCTCCGGCAGGTGGCCGTCGCGCAGCAGGGGGTAGTAGTTGCTGGTGTCAATCACTGGCACGTGGGCGGGCACGCCTGCAAACAAGTCCTGGGGCAGGTCGGGGATATTTATCAGCGGGATGGTTACTACGATAAGCTCGCCGTGGCGGGCGGCTTCGTGGGCCGTGGCGGGGGTAGCGCCGGTTTTCCGGGCCACGTCCGTCAGCGTTTCGGGGCCGCGCGAGTTGGCAATGAGCACGGCGTGGCCGAGGTGGGTGAGCCGGATGGCTAAGGCGCTGCCGATGTGGCCGGCACCAATAATTCCAATATTCATAGTTGAGGAGCTTAGATGCGATTTTCGGGCAGCTGCGTTCTTCAAGACTACCCAGCCAGCCGATTGTTTTCCCTGACCAAGCGCCAGCATGCGGCCGGCGGCCAGCCCGCCTACACCTTCACCAGCATCTTGCCGGTGTTCTGGCCGGTGAAAAGCCCGACAAACGCTTCGGGCAGCTTGTCGAAGCCGTCGAGGACGGTTTCGGCTATCGTGACCTGGCCTTGCCGGTACCAGGCCGTGAGCTGCTGCACGGCCTCCGGGAAGCGGTCGGGGTAGTCGGAAACGTGGTAGCCCTGCACCCAGGCAGCTTTGTTGAGGATAAGCGGCAACAAGTCGAAGCCCGCCTGGGGGCTTCCGGCCTCGTTATAGGTCGCAATTTGCCCGCACACCACCACCCGGGCGTGCAGCTGGATGAGGGGTAGCACGGCCGCCGAAACGGCGCCACCCACGTTGTCGAAATACACGGCGATACCGTCGGGGCAGTGCGCGGCCAGCTCCTGGGCCACGTCCTGCGTTTTATAGTTGATGACTTCGGAGTAGCCGCCGGTGGCTTTCAGCTGCCGCGCCTTCTCATCCGAGCCGGCGATGCCGATAACCCGGCACCCTTTCAGCTTACCCACCTGCCCGATTATTGTGCCGATGGCCCCGGCCGCGCCCGATACCACGAGCGTTTCGCCCGCTTGCAGCTGGGCCAGCTCCAGGCCGAAATAGGCCGTCAGGCCCGGCATCCCGAGCAGCCCCAGGTAGGCGCTGGCGGGCAGCTCGGACGTATCGGCTTTTTGCAGCTGGCCGGGCGTGGCCAGCGCGTGCGTGGCCCAGGGCAAATTGCCCACCACGGTATCACCCACCGCGAAACCCTCGGCCTGCGACTCGGCCACTACTCCTACCAAGGCCCCCACCAGCGGCTGGTGCGGCCGAAAAACCGCGCCCTCTTTCATCAGCGAGCGCAGGTACGGGTCGACTGAAACATGCGTGGCGCGCACCAGCACCTGGCCGGGCGATACTGCGGGCAACGTGCTATCTGCCAGCTGAAAATCGGTGAGCGTGGGCATCCCCTGGGGGTGGCTGGCGAGGACAATCTGTTGAATTTGCATGGCAATCGGACGCACTGAATAGGGAGGGGTGAACCAGCAAGCGCCCGGCGGGTACGCTGGCCGCTGCCGGGCGGCGCTTTTGGCTTGGCAGTAACTACCCAGCGCCGGCCCTTGTTTGCCTGCGAAACGGCCAGGCACCTTTTTTCGGCCACTCGGGCCATCGGCTGACAAGTGGCGCAGCACTCCTGGCTGGCGTTACGCTGTGGACGCCTGCCGGTCTGACGCCGCAGGCGTCCGACCAGTTGTCGGTGGCGGCCAGGTAGCCCAGGCGCTGACGTTGACGTTACGCACCTGCCAGCCGCTTACCAGCCAAGCTGCCACAATTCTCTTTGCCGCTGGGTGGGTAATCCAAGAAAAAAAACCGTCATTACGAATAAATTCGTAATGACGGTTGTGCAGTTTACTCTCGCTGCTACCTTTGCATTACGAACAAATTCGTAATGACCTGTTGCCATGCCTGACAACCCAATTACCAAACCCACGGAGGCCGAGCTGGAAATGCTGCAAGTGCTCTGGCAGCACGGGCCGCAAACGGTGCGCTTCGTGAACGACGAGCTGAACCGCAAGCGCGAAGTGGGCTACACCACCACCCTCAAGTGGCTGCAGCTGATGCTGGAAAAGGGCCTGGTGCTGCGCGAAGGCAGCAAGCCGCACATCTACCGGGCGGCCGTGCGCGAAGACGAAACGCAAGGCCAGTTGCTCGACCGCTTCGTGGAGGCCACCTTCGGCGGCTCGGCCCTGAAGCTGGTGTTGCGGGCGCTGGGCCGCACCGGCACCTCGCGGCAGGAACTGAACCAGATTCGGGAAGTGCTCAAGCAACTGGATGCTGACGACTTAGCCGCTGCTGCCGATGCCCACGCTTGACCACCTCGTAGCCCCGGCCCTGTTGCGGGCCCTGGGCTTTACGCTGCTGCATTCGCTCTGGCAAGGCACCGGGCTGGGCCTGGCGGTGGCGCTGCTGCTGTGGGGGCTGCGGCGGCAGGCGGCCGTGGTGCGCTACCGCGTGGCCGCCGTGGCGCTGGCTACGCTGGTGGGGCTGGCGGCGGCCACGTTGGCCTACTACTACCAGCAAGCGCCGGAGCCGGCGGCGGCCGCGCAGTTCGTGTCGCAGCCCACCTACGCGGCGCTGAAGCTGCGCCAGCAGGCCGCCACCGCCCATGCGCTGCCCGGCTGGCGCGGCTTGCTGGCGTACGTGGAGCAGCACCTGGCGGTGGGCGTGGCGCTGTGGCTGCTGGGCTTCAGCCTGATGCTGGGGCGCTTGCTGCTGGCTCTCAGCTACGTGCAGCGGCTGCGCCACCACCGGGTGAGTCCGGTGCCGGCGGCCTGGCAGCAGACGCTGGCCGGGCTGGTGGCCCGCGCCGGGCTCAGCCGGCCCGTGGCCTTGCGGGCCTCGGCGCTGGTGCCTTCGCCGCTGGTTATCGGCTACTTCGCGCCCCTTATTCTGCTGCCGCTGAGCGTGGCCAGCGGCCTGCGCCCGGCCGAGCTGGAGATGATACTAGCCCACGAGCTGGCCCACATCCTGCGGCGCGACTACCTGTTCAACTTCGTGCAGACGCTGGCCGAAACCGTGTTTTTCTACCACCCGGCCGTGTGGTTTCTGGCCGCCGTGCTGCACGCGGAGCGCGAAAACTGCTGCGACGACCTGGCCGCCCAACTCGCGGGTAACCCGCGCCAGCTGGCCCGCGCCCTGGCTGCGCTGGCCGAGCTCACGGCCGAGGCGGCCCCGCTGCCCCGCCTCGCGCTGGCGGCCGGTGGCCGGCGCGACTCGCTGCTGGGCCGGGTGCGCCGCCTGGCCCACGGGCGGCTCGCCCCCACCACGGGCCTTTGGCCGGCCACGCTGGCGCTGCTGGTGCTGGGCCTGGCGCTGGGCACGCTGCTGCACAGCGCCCAAGCCGCCCGGCGGGCCCACCCCAACCTCACGCGCACCCGGCGGGCCACCACCACCAAAAACACCCCCGACGATGCCCCCCGCACCCCCCGCCCGCCCCTGGCCACCTCCGACGATGCGCTGCAACTGCTGCTGCAACAGCAGCTGCAAGCCGATGGCCTGCTCACCACCCCCGACCACTACACCATTGCCCTGAGCCGCAGCGAGTTGCTAGTGAACGGGCAGCCGCATCCCGCCGCCCTGCTGCCCCGCTACCGGCAGCTCTACGAAGCTGCCACGGGCCACCTGATGACGGCCGCCACCACCTACCACACGCAGAACGAGGTGACCTACCGGGTAGCGCCCACGCCCCCGCCCGCCGACCCCGTGCA
>JBPBPU010000147.1:0-51618 GCA_050954465.1 Janthinobacterium lividum | reverse complement strand
CTTGGTACCTGGTCTCTACCTAGGGTTGCCGGCCGGGGTGGTTATCCAAAAGCAGTGGCACTGTTTTGTCCTATCGCACAAAGCTACAGGTCTCTACACCCTGTACCCGAACCATAACTTGCTTTAGGTGCAGGCCAAAAGCGGCGAACAAGCTGGCCTCACTCCACCAGTAGCCTGCGCCAGCCACTGCCAGGTCTGGCTCCAAAGCTGCTGTCGAAGAGGCGCATCGGCTACCTGCGGAGCGAAAGCTGCGGGCTTTTGTTGGTCGAAGTAGGCCCCCGTTACACAGGCCAGCTCCGGTGCCGTAGCCAGGTAGTACGGCGCATTGGCGGATGCGGCAATGGGCTGGAAAAGACCGTACACCAGCCCACCGTATTTAAATAGGAAAGGCCAGAAGCCCTTGCCCTTACACACGGCAGTAGCATAGAGGCCAGGACTAAACGCATTGACGGTAATGCCCGTGCCGGCCAGGTGCCGGGCCAGCTCCACGGTAAACAGCGCATTAGCCAGCTTGGCATTGCGGTAACTGGCGCGGGAGTTAAAATCCAAGCCATAGGGTGTACGCGCCAGGTCGAAATGTCCGCACAGGTGCAGCCCCGTGTTCACGGTGAGGATGCGGGCGGGCTGGTTGCGGGCCAGTAGCTCTGCCAGGCCGGTGGCGAGAATAAAAGGAGCCAGGTAATTAACCATAAAATTGGTTTCAAACCCGTCGGGCGTGCGCACGTTCTCCGTCATAAAAACGCCCGCATTATTGAGCAACACCTGCAACGTGGGCACTTCCTGCCGGATTTTTTCTGCCAGCGCCCGGCAGCCTGCGATGGTGGATAATTCGCCCGTCAGATACCGCACCTGCGGGTTGCCGGTTTGGGCAATAATCTCCTGTACTACCGCCTGCCCCCGGCTGGCCTCGCGGGCCGTGAGCACCACCTGGTGCCCCTCGCGGGCAAAACGCGCCGCCGTGGCCAGGCCGATGCCGCTGGTGCCGCCCGTGATTAAGACGGTGAGTGGTTGCATAGGATATAGGGAGAGGTTGTGCAAGCGCCGTAACTGGCGCGGGCCTCTGGCCCGCGCCAGAAGGCACCCTACTTCCGCGTAGCTGCCCAGGCGTCCATCTTCTTCTCCAGCACCGCCAGCGGCATTACCCCATCCTTTAGCAACTCATCGTGAAAGGCGCTGAGGCTGAATTTACTACCCAACTGCTTTTCGTAGCGGGTGCGCAGCTCCCGAATTTTGAGCGACCCTATTTTGTAGCTCAGCGCCTGGCCAGGAATAGCCATGTAGCGCTCGATGGCCGACGTGGCATCGGCCTCGCTGGTGGGCAGGTTATCGAGCATGTAGGCAATGGCTTGCTCGCGGGTAAGCTGGCCGGTGTGCAGGCCCGTATCTACCACCAGGCGCACGGCGCGCAGCATTTCATCGTTGAGGGCGCCCACGTGCTGGTAGGGGTCGGTGTAGAGGCCCAGCTCTGCGCCCAGGCTTTCGCAGTACAGCGCCCAGCCCTCCGTCATGGCCCCGTAGCCCGCAAATTGCCGAAACTGGGGCAGCGACTTGTTTTCCTGCTGCAGCGAAATTTGGTAGTGGTGCCCCGGAATGGCCTCGTGCAGAAATAGCGATTCCATGCCCGAGGTGACGTTGAAAGTGGTAGCGTCCACAATCGGCACATAGAAAATGCCCGGCCGCGTGCCATCCGGCGACCCCGCGTTGTACTCGGCCGAAGCCGAGGCTTCGCGAAATTTCTCGGTTTCGCGGATTTCAAAGGGCGTTTTGGGCGTGCGCCCAAACATCTTCTTCAGGTTCGGGTCAATTTTGGTTTGTATCTGGTGGAAGGTGGCCAGCACCTGCTCCGGCGTGCGGAAGGGCATGGCCTTGGGGTCACTTTTCAGCGACTCAAAAAATTCGCGCAATGTGCCTTTGAAGCCGAGCTGGGTTTTAACGCGCTCCATCTCGGTGCGCAGGCGGGCCACTTCCTGCAAGCCCAGGGCATGGATTTCGGCGGGCGTTTTGGCAGTAGTCGTCCAGTAGCCCACGTAGTAGCGGTACATAGCCGGGCCGCCGGGCAAAGCGTTGTAGCCGCTGGCAGCGGTGGCTTTGGGCAGGTACTCGGTTTGCAAAAACGTGCCCAGCTTGCGGTACGTGGGCACCAGCTTGGTCAATATCGCCTGCTGGTAAGCCGTGGTGAGCCGCTGCCTGTCGGCTGCCGAAAAGCTGGCTGGGAAGTGCGTTATCGGGCCGTAGAACAGGCTTTTGGTAGGGTCGGTGACCACAATGCTGGGGTCATTCATTTGCGGCAGCATCTTCACCACCAGCGCCTTGGGCAGCACCACGCCCACCTTCATGCCGCGCCGGAAATTGCCGATGGCCGAGTCGGCCCACACCGTAAAGCCCTGCACCCGGCCCAGCCAGTTGTCGTAGTCTTTTACGGTTTTGAAGGGCTGGTTCCCCTCGCCCGAGCCGTACTGCCCCATCGTGATGGGCAGCCCCCAAAACTGCTGAAACGGCAGCATCCAGGTCGGCTGCTGCAGCCCCGCCAGGCGCTCCTTCATCTCGTACTGGAAGATGTCATAGCTAATTTTGTCGTTGGCATCAAGGGAGGCCCGGTCAAACTTCTGCAGGCGCGTTTGGTACGTCTGATAAAAGCGTCGCAGGGTGTCGCGGAAAGCCTGGGTCTGGTCGTTCGGCAACTGGTCGTTGAAGCGGTTGTCGCCCTGCCCCGTCGCCGAGAGTGGGTCGAGGCGCGACTGCTTGTCCCAGAACTGTCCAAATAGGCCGCTGAGGGCTTTGTTGCCGGCCGCAGCCGGGCCAGTTTGAGCAGCAACCGACTGGCAGCCGGCCAGCAGAATTCCGGCGGCCAGCGTGGGCACGAGGTAGTTCATAGAAAATGGTGCGAGGTGGGCTGCAAAGATGCAGCTCGTTTGTATAGGGTGCGGGGCTTGCCCCCGCCCGTCGTTGCACAATGATGTAACGACGATCGGGGCAGGCCCCGCACCCTACAGCTCACTCTGTAAAAAGAGAAGCCCTAGCTGCGTGAACAGCCAGGGCTTCGAGAAGTGTGGGGGTTATGCGTAACCCTTCGCTTCTTGACCAGATAAAAAAGGACAGCGCGAAGGTAGTGGTTCTATTGCCTCTGACGACACCTCACCCCCTAGCCCCCTCTCCAAAAAAGAGGGGACTAGGGGGTGAGGTGTCGCCTGCTACCCCTCCTTCAGCGCCGCCTCGTACTCGTCCAGCTTCTTGAGCACGCCCGCGATATTCTCCGTCAGCAGGGTAATTACCGCGCCATCGGGGGCCGTGGCTAGTACGTGGTCGATGGCTTCCAACTCGTGCTCAATGTAGTGAATGGGCAGCTCCGGCTTATCGAGGCGCAGGCCCCGCGTCATTATTTCGCGCAGAAATTCAGCCGACTTGCCGCGCAGGTCGCGGTCCTGCCGGATGATGACCTCGTCGAACGTGCGGCCCGCAATGCGGGCGAAGCCTAGCGTGTCCTCGTCGCGGCGGTCGCCCAGGCCCGATACCACGCCGATTTTGCGGGTAGCGGGAGTGGCGTCCATAAATTCGGCGTATTTGCTGATGCCGGCCGTGTTATGAGCGTAGTCCACTATCACCTCGAAGCGCGGAAACTTATACACGTTCATGCGGCCCGGCGTTTTGGTAGCCGAGGGCACGAAAGTGCGGAACGCCGTCTTGATGGCATCCTTATCGAAGCCAGCCAGGTAGCCGGCCAGGGCCGCTGCCAACGCGTTTTCGATGTTAAAGCCAGCCCGGCCCCCAAACGTAACCGGAAATTCCACCGCCCGGTCGATACGCAGCTTGTACGAGTTCTTATAAATTGATATGTACCCTTCCTCGTACACGGCCGCCACGCCGCCGGCCTCCACGTGCTCCTGAATGCGGGGGCTATGCTCGTTCATGGAGAAATAAGCCACGCGGCAGTCGAGGTTGCGGCCCATGTCGTACACCAAGTCGTCGTCGGCGTTGAGTACGGCCCAGCCGTTTTTGCGCACCGTGCGCGGCAGTACGCCCTTCACGGCGGCCATTTCCTCTACCGTATGGATGTCGCGCATGCCCAGGTGGTCGGCGGCCACGTTGGTTACCACGGCCACATCGCAGGTGTGGAAGCCCAGCCCCGAGCGCAGCATGCCGCCCCGCGCCGTTTCGAGTACCGCGTAGTTGATGGTAGGGTCGCGCAGCACAAACTCGGCGCTCTGCCCGCCCGTGCAGTCGCCCTTTTGCAGCTGAACTCCTTGAATATAAATGCCATCGGTAGTAGTGAAGCCCACTTTGTAGCCCACGCTGCTCACTAGGTGCGCGATGAGGCGCGTAGTCGTAGTCTTACCGTTGGTACCCGTGATGGCGATAATCGGAATGCGGGCCGTGGCACCGGGCGGAAACAGCATATCCACTACGGGCGCGGCCACGTTGCGCGGCAGCCCCTCGGTAGGCGCAATGTGCATCCGGAAGCCGGGGGCCGCATTCACCTCAATTACCGCGCCTCGCGTCTGGTTCAGCGGAATGGCAATGTCGCTGGTGAGCAGGTCGATACCACAGATGTCGAGCCCGATAATGCCCGCCACGCGCTCGGCCAGCAGCACGTTGTAGGGGTCCATGAGGTCGGTTACGTCGGTGGCCGTGCCACCGGTGCTGATATTGGCCGTGCTCTTTAGGTACACCGTTTCGCCGGCCGGCAGCACCGATTCCAAAGTCAAATCTTTGCTTTTCAAGATATCCAGCGTATGCTGGTCGGCCTTAATGGCAGTGAGCACTTTTTCGTGGCCCACGCCCCGGCGCGGGTCCTCGTTCACCTTATCGATGAGCTGCTGAATGGTGTGCTCCCCGTCGCCCTTCACGGCGGCCGGGGTGCGCTTGGCGGCGGCAATAAGCTTGCCGTTTACCACCAGCAGGCGGTAGTCGTCGCCCTGCACAAACTGCTCTACTATCACGGCCCGCGAGTAGGCCTTGGCGGCGTGCAGGCCCGCTACGGCGTCTTCCCAGTTGGTGATGTGGATGGTGGCGCCCTTGCCGTGGTTGCCGTCAAGCGGCTTGGTCACGATGGGGAATCCCAACTCCTCAATGGCCTCGCGCAGTCCGTCTTCCGAGTACACCGTGGTGCCGCGCGGCACGGGCACGCCCGCATCTTCGAGCATAGCCTTGGTGCGGTTTTTATTGCCGGCCACTTCCACGCCCGCGTGCGAGGTCGAGCTAGTAGTAGTAGCCCAGATGCGCCGCTGATTCACGCCGTAGCCGAGCTGGATGATGTTGCTGTTTTTGAGCTGGATGTAGGGGATATTGCGCGAGGCGGCCTCCGCCACGATGCTCCAGGTGCTCGGCCCAAAAAACTCGTCTTCCCGAATGTCGTGCAGCTCGTCAATAACATGCTTCAGGTCGAAGCCCTCCCCCTTGCACAGGGCCTCCACCAGCTCCACGGCCGACTGCGCGGCGTAGCGCCCGGCGCGCTCCTCCTGGTAGGCAAATACCACGTACTCTACGCCGTCTTCGCGCGCCGGGTAGCTTTTGCCCCAGAACACGGGCATACCCGCCAGCCGCTGCAGCTCTAGCGCCACATGCTGCACTACGTGGCCTAGCGGCTCGCCGTCGGCCAGCTGCTCTTGGGTGAGGGGGGGGTGCTTGGCCAGTTGCTTGGAGGTGGGTTGGGCCGACTCGTGCGGCTGGCCTATCTCGGGCAGCAGGGCCGTCAGGCGCTCGCCGAAGCCGGCGATGGTGTTGCTCCACTCGCTGGCAAGCTCTTGTAAATCAACTTTGCATACAATGAGGCGGTAATGCTTCACCGACCAGTAGCTCGGGCCGCGCATAGTGCGCAGGTCAATAATTTTCATATAGCCAAGGGCATTGGATTAGCCGCTGGTTCAGTTAGCGGCTTGGCAATGTAGGCACTGCGGCGCTTATGTAGTGGCACCGGCCCGCCCTACCACTGCCCGAATACCACTTGCTGGTTCACGTAGTCGATGGTGGTGCGGTATTCCCGCAGCAGCGGGTAGCCCAGTAATCCTTGCAGCGGCACCGAACCGGGGTTATGGTTGAGGTGGCTCACATCGGCAAACGTGGTAGCCTGGTGCCGGAACGTCAGCTTCCCGTCGGCCAGCGTCAGCCGGGGTACTTCGGCCGAGAGTACCTGGCGGCCGGTGGCATCGGCCCCGCGCAGCGTTATCTGCTCGCGGTGGCGAAGCTGGCCGGCCAGCGTGGCTTCAGCGGCTGGGTCGAGCAGGTTGGTTTGGGCTCCGCAGTCGAGGGCCAGCTGGTAGGGCCGGCCCTCGATGGTGGCCGCCAGCAGCGGCAGGTGCCCCCGCAGCGTGAAGGGTACACGCACCCCTGGGGCCGGTACCACGCCCGGCGCGCCCGGTTTTTGCAGCAGTATTTGCCCGTCGTGGTAGTCGAGGGTAACGGCGTACTGGCTCAGCAGGTTGTAGCCGATAATGCCCAGCAGCCGCTCCCCGCCCAGCCGCTCCTCCAGGCTGCTCATGTCGAGGGTGGCCACTTCCTTGTTTTGCAGCGTCAGGCCCTGGCAGGCAAACCGTTGCAGCGGGTAGTACGACAGGCCCGCCGCGCTGCCGTTTATGCCCCGCACGCTCTGCGCCAAGAGGGTACTTTGGCCACTGGGTGGGGCAAACTCGCGCTGGTTGAGCAGCAGCGCGGGCGCGCCCGAGTCGAAGAAGAACGCGCCCGTGCGGCCATCTACTTCGGCCTGCACCACCAGCAGGCCGTTTACCAGGCGTGCCGGCAGCGTTACCTGGTCGGGCGTGGTCAGGGAGTTGGGGTCGAGGCGGGCTTCGATTTTCTTCACGCTGGCCTGCGCCAGGTTCAGCTCGGCGAACTTGCCGGCCGGCGTAAGCACAAAGGAGTACTCCTTTTCGGTGCCTTGGCGCGTGAGGGCGCATACGTAGCGCACATTGTCGCCGGCCACCTCGCGCCGCACTACCCGGATGGCCTCCACGGCTCCAAACTGCGGTACCAATTGCGCCAGCACTTGCGCCGAGTAAGCAGCCGGCAGCGTGCCAATCCGCGTTTCGGGCGTGAGGTAGGGTTGTAGCTCGGCTACCGAGCCGTGGGTGAGGGCAGCCACCAGGTGGTCGAGCGGCTCGATGCCCACTGCCTGCTGGGCCCGCGCCCCCCGGCTGCTGGCCAGCAGCAAAGCCAGCGAGGCAGCCACCCGCCGCCCAGCGAGCCGGCTCCAGGTTAACGTTTTGTGCATAAACGGGTTAGGTGAGTGAGCGGCTTAATAACTGACGTTACGCAGTAGGCGAAGTAACGCTCAGCTTTAGCTTGGCGCATCGCCGCCACGCGGCGAAGCTCGCGGCTGAGGCCGTTGCAGCAAGCGGCGCGGTCCCGGATTCGCCGCGCGGCGGCGATGCGCCAAGCTAAAGCTGAGCGCTACTCCCCGCCTTGCGTAACAGCAGTTAGTAATAGCGCCGTTTCTTTTGCCCTAAAAACAGCCGTCCGGCCAGCGAGGTTGCACCCTGGCCAGGCGCATCTCTAGGATACCGCGCAAGTACGCCAGCCAAGACCCTGCGCCGCCCCTCACTTTTGGGCCAGCTTCAGCGCTACCGACTTGGTTTTGGTCACAATGTCCTCCTGGTCCCACCCGCTGTAGTGAACGAGCACATTGCCCGGCCGGGCTGGGTCTGGCTCCACGGGCACCGTGCCAGCCTCCCACTGGTTGCAGTGCGTGGAGAAGCTCGGCAAGGCCGGCTGCCACGCCCGGCCGGGGCACTCAAGCAGGTAATAAGGAGCCCAGCAGCTGGTAAACCATTCCGGCAATACGCCCACGTAGTCGCGCCCGCTCGCATCGAGGTGGCTGAATTTGGTAAGTGTGCCGCCAATGGCCTGCTTGATGCCGTAGGGCCGGATGGCCGGGTTGGAACAAGTAAGGTAGGCGATGCAGTTGCCCACGCAGTCCTGCTCGTCGGCCGTGAGCCTGGGCGGCACTAGCCACACGTATTCGGGTACGCCATCGCCATCGAAATCGCCTCGGATAGCGTCTTTGGGCACGGCAAGCATAGCCATTTTGGCGGGCGTCGGCGCGGCAGGGCGGGCGGCTTGCTTGGGCGCGCTCCGGTCGCAGCCAGTCAGCAGGGCCGTCAGCGGCAGCAGGGCCAGCAGCAATAGCAAGCGGTGGTTCATGGCGGCAAGGTAGGCAGCCGGCTACTACGGCCCCGTCACCCACCACTGCTCAAACCGCTGGGCTGGCACCACTAGCTGCCCGCCGGCTGGCAAGTGGTCGAGCGCAATAGTCACCTGCCCATCCTCCAACCAGGCGTAGCGCAGCTGGTAGATGCGAAACTGCCGGAAACCCACGTAGCCATCCGGGCCGCGAAACTGGCGGGCTTCGGTGATGAGGTCCATAAGGGGTTCAGGTAAAACAAAAACCCCCGCTAAGTGCTTGGCTTAGTGGGGGTTTAGAGGTAACGGGCGGATTCGAACCGCCGTAGGAGGTTTTGCAGACCTCTACCTAGCCGCTCGGTCACGTTACCGGCTTGGGCGGGCAAAGGTACAACGCGGGCGGCGCTTGGGCAAGCATAGCCCGGCCAATACTGGTTGGCCGGGTTACTCTTTTACCACTTTCAAGTGTTGGCGCTGGCCGTTGCTTTCGGCTGTGAGCACATACACGCCGGGTGCGCAGGGCGCGAGCGCGGCATTGAGCAGGTCGGTAGCGGCGGGCAGCGGGGCGGTGCAGGCAGGCAGCAGCACCTGGCCCAGTGCATTGGTCAGGCTGAGCGTGAGGGTGGTAGCAGCGGGCAGGCCCGCCAGGGTTACGGTACCCGTAGTGGGATTAGGGAATGCGCTGAGGCCCAGGCTGCTGCCAGCCGGCGCGGCTACGTACACCACAGCGCTGTAATGCGTCTGCCCGTCGGCATCGGCCTGGCGCAGGCGGTAGTAAGCCGCGCTGGTAGCCGCCTCGTCGCGCAGGGTGTAGGCGTGCCGCTGGCTGCCGCCGGCGCAGGCCACACTGCCCACGCGCCCGAACTGCCGGCCATCGGCCGAGCGCTCTACCTCGAAATGGTCGCAGTTCACTTCCGAGGCCGTAGCCCAGGCCACGACTACGGCCGTAGCACTCACGCGCTGTGCCCCAAAGCTCAACAGCTCGACGGGCAGCGGAGTAGTCGAGCCAACGGCAAACGTCGAGAAGCCGCTAACGCCGGTGGCTGTTGCCTGGTAGGGATTGGTGCCGGTGGGGGCAGTGCCGGGCAAGGATGCCCAGGTGCCGGTAGGCGTATTATCGTTGTGGTACACCGCCGCGTTGGCCCGCTGAAAGCTGCTGTTTTCTTCCGCACCGTTCCACTGCAGGGTTGCGTCGACCACGGCCCCGGCCCCAACCGGCGATAGCTCCCAGGAGCGGCCTACGAAGCTGGCGGCGCTGGCGTAGGGGGCACCGCTGGTGCCATGCGCCAGCACGCCGCCAAACGTGCGCACCTTCACGCTGGCGGCGGCGCCGCTATTGCGCAGAGTCACGGGCGCGTAGCCGGCCGCTGTGCCCACCGGGAAGCTCACCGCAGCGCTCGTAGCGGGCACCGGGCGCAATACGTAGCCCAGGCCGGCCGGGGCATCGCGCACCACTACGTAGCGGCTGGCCGCCGCCCCCGCCACGGTGGCGGCGGCCCCCAGGCTCAGGGCCTGGTTGTCGGCTACGAGGTGGCCGGCTCGCAGGGCCAGCGTGTCACTCACCGACACCGGGCTCAGCAGCGTCACGTCGCTGCTGTTGCTGATAGTCAGCCCCGCAAAGGCCGTGGGGCCGCTGATGGTTTGGGCCACGGAGCCATCGAACAGCACCCGCCCGGCGCCGCCCAGCGTGCCCTGGTTGGTGAAGTTGCCGGCTATGCGCAGGGTAGTGCCCGCCTGCACGCTCACCGTGGCACCGGGCTCAATGGTGAAGTCGTGGGCCGCGAGGATGCCCGTAGCCAGGCTCGGCATGAGAGTGCTGCCGGCCGGCACCAGTACGTCGGTAGTGGCGCTGGGCAGCACGCCGTTTTCCCAGTTGCGGCAGTCGGTGGGGTCGGTGCTGGTGTTGTTGCCCGTCCAGATGGCCACCTTATTGAGCGGAGCCGGGGCGTTGCGGGTATCTACTGTGGTGGGCGCGGTGTAAGTGGCCTTCAAGTAGCAGCGCTGCCCGGCGTAGGTGGCGTAGGTGTTCTGCACTTTCAGCGCCAGCCAGCCCGTGGTGGCGGGCGTGTAGGTGCCCGTGGCCGAGGCAGTGCCGCTGGCGGTGCTCAGCAGGTTGCCGTGCAGGTCGTACACGCCCACCGTGAGGCTGCGGGTATTGGGGGCGCTTTCGGGGTATAGCTCGTAGGTGACGGGCTGGCCGGCCAGGGCGTAGATTTTGCCAACCAGCCGGCGGTTGGCGGAGTTGTCGGGCAGGCGGCCGCCCTGGCCCAGGCTCTGGCAGTTGAGGTCGCCGAGGTCGTCGGCCATTTCCCATTGCTGGCTGGTGGCGGTGGCGCGGGGCGGCGTGTAGGTGCTGGCATCCTGGCCTACGGGGGCCCACACCGAGTAGCCCCGGCGGCCCAGCAGGGCGGTGCCGTTGCAGGGCGGCGTGTTGATGAGCACCCGTTGGTCGGCCGGCACGGTGTAGGTAGCCGTGCCGTTGGCCCCCGAGTAGTCCCTGAGCACGGTGCCGGGCGCAAAGTCCGAGTCGACGTAGTTGGCCTGCCAGGTGCTGTAGTTGTCGTTGATGCCGATAATGGCCTTCGCGCCCCGCTCAATCACAAGGTGGTCGGCCGACTGGTAGCGCACTTTATACGCCCCGTCCTTAAAACCCAGGTGCTGGTGGCACCAGAGCAGGTTCACCAGGTCGTCGCGGGTGGGCAGGTCGGCCGCCGAAGCAGGCAGGTGGCTATAGCGCTTGCCGGTGCTGCCGAGGTTGAAGAGGTCTTCAAAATAAATGTGCGGGTTGCCATCTACAGCCATCGCAATGGCATACGCCGCCGACAAGCGCGCATCAAACGGGTCGATGTGCGCCGCCAGCTCGTCGCCCGTGTTCCAGCCCGTGTAGTTGCCCGAAGCATCGAGCTGCGGCCGGAAGGTGTCGTGGTTGTTCACGAAAGGGGCCGTGCGGTGTACGTAGGTATTCGAGCCGCTGTAATACGCCACCCGCTGGCTCTGCTGCTGGCCCGGAATCTGGCTCAGGTCGTAGCCACCGTTGCCGCTTACCATGCTGTAAATAGCGCTACGCAGGTTAAAGTCGAAAGTGCCCATCAGGAAGTCGGTGCCGCCGTTCTGGCTGGTTACGCTGCTCACGTAGCTGTCCATATCCGAGGAGCTGCCCACAAACTCGCCTACATTAAACATCTTTTCCCCGCCGTTGGCCCACAGCGCATTATACTTCAAATTATAGCTCAGGTCCTGCTGCGTATTATAGCTGAAATGCTTTACTGCGTCCCAGCGAAAGCCATCGACGCCGGTTTGCTGCTTCATCCAGACTATCCAGCTGCGGGCCTGGGTCTGGCTGTAGCCCGCCGTTTGCGCCGGGTTGTACGTGCTGGGGTAAAGCGCCAGATACGCTGCGCTAACGCCCCCATAGCCGTCGTTGCCGCCGTCGTTGCCGTAGCAGAAATCGGGACCGAAATACGGAGCCGCCAAGTCGCCGCTGGTCGTGTTGTGCCCCGGCTGGGGATGAAAGTTGAGGTAGTTTTTGGGCCAGCGCCCCGTGCGCTGCACATAAGCCGGGCCATTGTCGCCGGCCTCGGGTAGGGGAGTAGCAAATGAGCTGTACCTGAAATTTTTATAGCCGCTGCTGCTGGCCATCGAGTAAGTCGTTTCGGGGTCCTGGCCCGCCGTGCCGTCGGTGGTGCCGGCCCCGTTGGTATGGTTCAGCACCACGTCCTGAACCACCTCGATACCATTGGCGTGCAGCACAGCCACCAGGCGCAAAAACTCGTCTTTCGAACCGAAACGGGTGCGCGTCGCGCCTTTCTGGTACTTGTCGCCCAGGTCGTACTGGTCGAAGGGCGCGTAGCCCACATCGTTGGTGGCGTGCGCATTCTTCGGCGTCGGCGGAATCCAGACGGCATCTACCCCCAGCGCTTTGAGGCGCGGAGCCAGCTCGGCCAGGTAATCAGCCCACTTGAAAGGGTAGTTATTATTGTAGTAATCCCACCAGAAACCCTGTAGCACCACTCGCTTCACCGTGGTTTGGGCACTTGCTGCCACGCCAGTAAGCAGCAGGCAGCTAAGCAGTATTCCCGGAATAGATAGTTGTTTCATATAGTTAGTGAGTAGAGACAGAATGTATAGCAAACTTACAGCGAAGAAGCTTTAAGCCGGCTCAGGCTTTCTGTTCTGAGTAGTGCCGAACCGAAAGCCTAGGCCGCGTCTTTGCCGGAGCCGTGCTGCAACGGGTGAAAACTGCCCAAACAAAGGAAAGTGCAGCTCTCGCTTTAACACAAAGAAGCCCCGAACCTTGCGGTTCGGGGCTTCTTGTTTTCTGCCGATACTCAGTTGCTTACGAAGCTTGGATATCCGCGTTGTCAGGCGAAGGGCCAGCGGCCGGAGCATCAGCTTCGGCACGGGCTTTCAGCTTGTCTTCGCCAGCCTGGCGCTCGGCACCAGCGAGCTGGTCGCGCAGGGCGCTCAGGGCGTCGAGGTCGCCGAGGGTGTTTTTGTCGGCGGCCTTTTTGAGGTCGCTGAGCTTGCCTTCACCTTGCGGGGCAGCCGTGCCAGCCGAAGCTTTCTTGGTGCCTTTGCTGCCTGCGCTCTTGTTGCTTTCGTCGTCCTTGTTGTAAACGGCGGTGTGCGAGAGCACGATGCGGCGGTCATCCTTCGAGAACTCGGTAACGCGGAAGTCCAGCGCTTCGCCGTTTTCGGCGTTCGTACCATCCTCTTTCACCAAGCCTTTCGGGTAAGCGAAGCCTTCGATGCCATAAGGCAGTTCGAGCACCGCGCCACGGTCGGTTTTCTCCGTGATGGTGGCTTTGTGCACCGAGCCGGGGGTAAATACCGACTGGAAGGTATCCCAGGGGTTTTCTTCCAGTTGCTTCACGCCCAGGGCGAGGCGGCGGGCCGGCATATCCAGCTCCAATACCACCACGTCGAGTTTGTCGCCCACTTTCACCACCTCGGAAGGGTGCTTGATTTTCTTGGTCCACGACAAATCCGACACGTGCACGAGGCCGTCCACGCCTTCTTCCAACTCCACGAAGAGGCCGAAGTTGGTGAGGTTGCGCACCGTGCCGCTGTGCTTGGTGCCCACGGCAAATTTCTCGGCGAAGTCGCCACGAGTCCACGGGTCTTCGGTCAGTTGCTTGATGCCCAGGCTCATCTTGCGGTCCTCACGGTCGAGGGTCAGCACCACGGCTTCCACCATGTCGCCTTGCTTGATGAAGTCCTGCGGGTTGCGCAGGTGCTGGCTCCAGCTCATTTCCGAAACGTGGATGAGGCCTTCTACGCCCGGTACTACTTCCATAAACGCACCGTAGTCGGCCACGTTCACGATGCGGCCCTGCACACGCGAGCCGGGGCCGAGGTCGGCCGGCAGCGAATCCCATGGGTGGGGCGTGAGCTGCTTGAGACCCAGCGAGATGCGCTTCTTGGCTTCGTCGAAGTCGAGCACCACCACGTTGAGCTTCTGGTCGAGCTGCAACGCCTCCGACGGATGCGCAATGCGGCCCCACGAAATGTCCGTGATGTGCAGCAGACCATCGACACCGCCGAGGTCGATGAACACGCCGAAGTTGGTCATGTTCTTGATATTGCCTTCCAGAATCTGGCCTTTCTCCAGGTTGTTCAGGATGGCTTCGCGCTGCTGCTCCAAGTCCTTCTCGATGAGGACTTTGTGCGAGACAACCACGTTGTCGAAGGCGGCGTTGATTTTCACCACTTTCACTTCCATGCGGCGGCCGACGTAGATGTCGAAGTCGCGGATGGGTTTCACGTCAATTTGCGAGCCGGGCAGGAAGGCTTCTACGCCGTCCATTTCCATGATGAGGCCGCCTTTGGTGCGGCGCTTCACCACGCCTTCCAGCACGGTGTCATTCTCCAGCGCGGCGTAGATGGAGTTCCATGCCTGCTTGATTTTGGCCTTCTTCCGGCTCAGGATGAGCTGCCCGTTGGCATCTTCCTGGTCTTCGATGAACACGTCGACCTCGTCGCCGATTTTAAGGTCGGGCAGGTCGCGGAATTCGCTCAGCGGCACCAAGCCGTCCGATTTGAAACCGATGTTCAGGATGACATCGCGGTCGGTGATGCCTACCACGGTGCCTTTAATTACCTCTTCCTCCTGCACGGTGGTGAGGGTGTCGCCGTAGAGCTTTTCCAGCTCGGCGCGTTGGTCGGCGCTGTAGTTACCACCAAACCCACCTGCTCCGACATTATCCCAGTCGAAGTCGTCAATCAATTCTGCCATGTTACTAGCAGGTTCCTAAGCTACTGAACGCCACCGCCGGAACCCGAAGCGAAGCGCATTTTGCGTTGATACCGGGAGGGTTAGCTCTCGGCCCGCCACCTTGACGGGGCCGCAAAGGTACGGATTTTCGGGTGGTTTTGCTAGTCTTTATATTCAGAATGTGGCTTAGCAATGGCCTGTAAATAAACCGGGTTGATAAGCACACTTGCCTGACTAGCATCAAACTGTTGGCGACTTAGCGGATTGTCTGGACCGGAAAACCAGAAAGTGATAGTGCGGTGTCGGCCGTAGATAGTAAAACTCTTCTGATAGGTGGCTTGGCCTTGCCAACCAGTAGGAATGCGATAGTCAATTTCTATCGTGCGGGGAAGGCTATCAACCCTGTAATTTTCTACGATTGGTTGCCCATGATTTTTGGCTAATAACCTCTGGCGCTGGTTTACCTCGTCAGCCATAACTCGCTATGGCTGGCTATTTTGTAGCGTGTCGGGATACGCTTTGACATAAGCGGAAACTTGTATGGTCGAGTCAGAATTTTGATAAAGAGTCCCAGCCTCCCCGTAGTCGCTTAAATAGTAATCTCCTGGCCAGAGCATCAGCTTACGATAAATGAGCGAACTGTCAGGCAACACAAAAGATATATTCCTTTTAGCCAGATAAACCCGCTTGCCTTTTGGTTGCGATTGGGAGCAGGAAGTCAGTATAAATAAGCTGGCTGTTAGGCCAGAGAGTATTTTTCTCATAATAGCTCACATTTGCTCCGTCAGCACCGCTCCAAACTCCGCCGCCGCCGCCACCCGCACCTGCGGAAACCGGGAGGCCGGGGCGCGCTGCGGAAATGGCGGTCGTCGGTAACCAAGTAGTAGGCTTGGCCCGCCACGTAGGCATCGGTAAATTTATTATCGTCGGGGTCGTCAGGCACCAGATTGAACTGAAAATATACCTGCTGGTGCGATGTAGCCCGTCCAAGCAATAATTCCAGTACATTGGTAGCCACTTCGGTGGAAGTCATGCAGCCAATAATCTCCGCGTATTCCAGCAAAATTGGGGTAGTAACTACCACTTTCAGTTGGTGGCTCACTACCGCATCAAAGATGGGGCATAGAGCCGAGCGGCGCGGTAGGGAGCGCAGCAAGCCATTGGTATCGAGTACTATGCCCATCATACGCAACTACAAGGGCTGCGGCGATGCTCTGTCCCACTGTTCAATAGGTTTTGGCAGTTCAGCCATTGACTTTTTTCAATCGGTCCATTTCAGCATCCAAGTCGGCTACAATTTTGGTTATGGGGCGGTCTTGTTTGGGAAAACCAAACTGGCGTTTCATTATCAGGCGCAACTCTTCCTGCTCAGTACCAGTTGGCGCAAGGTGAGGCACCAGCTTCTGGTACCATTCGCGTCGCGGTTATCAAACCGCACGATATCAGGCAGAGTAATAGTCAGATTTAGCGTTTGCATGGGTCTGCATAAAAAGTTGACAACTGCAAGGTAAACAAACCAGCCGTATCTATAAGTTGCCAGTTGGCTACCTCACCACCGGTTCACCCATATTGCCGTATTTGCCGCGCAATACTCCTTGTCCAACCACCCCCCATGGAAAAACTCGTCCTCATCCGCCACGGCGAAAGCGTGTGGAACCAGGAAAACCGCTTCACCGGCTGGACCGATGTGGACCTGTCCGCCAACGGCGTGCAACAGGCACGGCAGGCCGGGCAACTGCTCAGAAAGAACGGCTACACTTTCGACCAGGGTTTTACCTCGGTGCTCAAACGCGCCATCAAAACCCTCGATATTGTGCTCGAAGAAATGGACGCGCTCTGGATTCCGGTGCAAAAGTCCTGGCGGCTCAACGAGCGGTTTTACGGAGCTTTGCAGGGCCTCAACAAAGCCGAAACTGCCGCTCAATATGGCGACGCGCAGGTACAATTGTGGCGGCGCGACCCGCACGCGCTACCACCTGCCCTCGACCGCGCCGACCCGCGCTTCCCCGGCTTCGATTTACGCTATCAGCACCTCACCGACCGCGAGCTGCCCGTAACTGAGAACTTGGCCGAAACTATGGACCGCGTGCTGCCCTTCTGGACCGAGCGCATTATGCGGGCCATGCGGCACCAGCAAAAAGTGGTGGTAGCCGCCCACGGCAACAGCCTGCGCGCGCTGGTGCAGTACATCGACAAGCTCTCGGACGAGGAAGTATCTAACCTCGACATTCCCACCGGCGTGCCGCTGGTGTACGAGCTGGACGACAACTTGAACCGCATCCGGCATTATTACCTTACGTAGGGTGCAGGGCTTGCCCCCGCCCGTCGTTGGACAACTCGTGTGCAGGTCGCTCAACGACGGGCGAGGGCAAGCCCTGCACCCTACCGCGCTGCCACGCTAGCGGCTCCGGGCAGCGGCAGGCCCTCGCGCAGCAGCGGGCGCAGTTGCATCAGCGGCACAAATACGCGTACCTCGCCTTGGGCGTAGGAAGCTATTTCGTAGGGCTCGTACACAAACAATGCCCCGCCCGCCGTGAGGCAGACGTTGTGGGTAAGCGGGATTTTGGCTACCAATAACTGCTCGTCGAGTGCCTCATTCGGCTTCATTTTCAATAGCTGGCGCACTGCTTGTTCCAGCAGGGCTGGTAGTCGGGCTTGGGCAGTGGGCAGAAAAATGTCGTCGTAGTGCAAGCGGCGGCCGGTGCGCAGGTCGTAGCTGGCCACGGTGGTGCCGTTCAGGCCGTGGGCACCACCCGAGTAGCTGTAGCTGAAGAAGCCCAGACTCAGCAGGTTGCTCTTGTGAAAAAGCACCGAAGTGCTGGTTTGGTCATCGTAATTCAGGGTGAGTGAGGGGCGCTCGTCGGCGGGCGTGTCGGCGAGCATGTCCGCAATGTCGGCGCAGTATTCTTTGTAAAATGTGTCGCGCTGCTGCTGGTACAGGGCTGGTAGCGCGGGTGCTGGCAGGCCGTTGAGGGTGTCGCCGCGTAAATCGCGCAACATATTGGTAGCCAGAGCCGGCGGCCCGCCCGTTGGCACCAGTGCCTGCAGGTCGATGCGGGCGTGGGGCGAGTCTGCTTTTTTGGGGTAAGCCGCCAGCGAGTCGGTGAGGCAGCGCACGGCGAAAGTGAGGCCGCCGACGGGCGGGGCCACCCGGCGCAGGCGCACGGGCTGGCCGCCGACGGTGCCGGCCAGGTTGCCATCAGGCTGCTGCTTGAGGCGCCAGGCGGGACTATTTTCCAGGCCGCCGTGTTCGGGGCTCAGGTCGATGAGGGCTACGCTGTCGGGGGCGCTTGAGAGGGCTTGCACCTCGTAGGGGTGGCCGTCGGCCCCGTAGTAGCTGCCGTAGCGGCTAATGCCCCCGGCGTCGTAGCGCGGCTGGGGGGCCGTTACGAGGTGCAGCGTGATGCTATCAGCCTGGCCCGGCAGCAGGCCCCGGTACACGCGGTACGAGGCACCGGGCGAGTCGGCGGCAGCGGCTGGGGTGGGGGGAATGGTGGCGGCGGCCGGGGCGTCGGCAGTAGTAGCAGGCTGGGTTTGGGAGTGGCAGGCGGCCAGGGCCAGTAGCCCGGCTATACCAGAGAGATGACGTTTCATGCGGCGAAGAGCTAGGTGGCTAACAGGGGGCAATGGCGTGCTCCTGACTAGTTAGCCAGGGCAGGTGGCTTGAGCTGTTCAGCCAGGTAGTAGTGCGCTAGCGTGCAAAATTATGCCCTGCGTAATCCATGCCCAAAAGCTTTGCGTAAAGCTTGGAACAAACCTCCATATTTTACTTTTTTTCAAGGTATGAACCTCCTCAAAGCCGGCCAGGACCCCCAGGGCAAACCCATCGAACTACACTACTGCGATTACGGACAGGGCGACCCCATTGTGCTCATTCATGGCTGGCCGCTATCGGCTGCTTCCTGGGAGTATCAGCTCGCCGAACTGCCCCTGCATGGCAAGCGCGTTATTGCCTACGACCGTCGGGGCTTCGGCCACTCGGATAAGCCCTGGGATGGCTACGACTACGACACCCTGGCCGACGACCTCAAGGCCGTGCTCGACACGCTGAACCTGCAAAATGTGACGCTGGTAGGCTTCTCGATGGGCGGCGGCGAAGTGGCCCGCTACATGAGCCGACACAACGGGGCCCGCGTGAAAAGCGTCGTGTTTGTGAGTGCCGTAACACCTTACCTACTGCAAACCAGCGACAACCCCGATGGCGTGCCCAAAAAGATGTTCGATGAGATGATAGAAAAGCTGGGCCAAGACCGCCCGGGCTTCCTCGAAACCTTCGGCAAGGGCTTCTACGGCGTGGGCCTCGTGAGCAAGCCCGTAAGCCAGGCTGCCCTCGACTGGAGCCAGAGCCTGGCTCTGCAAGCTTCGCCCCGCGCTACCACCGCCTGCGTGAAAGCGTGGAGCGAAACCGATTTCCGCCAGGACCTGGCCACCATCAAGGTGCCGGCCCTCTTCATCCACGGCAGCTCCGACAAAACGGTGCCGCCCGAAGTGAGCGCCGAAAAAGCCGTGAAGCTGGTGCCCGGTGCCAAGCTGGTGGTGTACGACGGGGAGCCGCACGGCCTCAACGTAACGGCCAAAGACCGCCTCAACCGCGACTTGCTGCTGTTTGTGAGCGGCCAGCCCGTGCCCGACAATTTTGACGAAGATGCCTACGCCGCCGACCGCACCGACGACGATAATAAGAGCGCGTATTAGTTGCCAGCAAACCAGTAAGGAAGGCTCTCGCTAAGCGAGAGCCTTCCTTGATGCTTAACGTAAGCTGCATGTGTAATGGCTTCACCAAAAGCCCGATACACCTTTAGCTACTAACTCTAAAATATTGAATCTGCTCGGCCATGAAAAAGCCTTTCATCTCCGTTGTAAAGCTGCTGGTAATGGCTACCATCGTACTCTTCTTTTTTCATAAACCAGTGGCTAGCTGGCTTGGCCAAGACGTGTGTAATTACCTGGAGGCATTTGCCGGGGTGGTGTGGCTGACCAAGCTACTGGCTCATTTGTGGGCTACGTTCGACTTCAACACCCGTGTGTTCAGTAGCCGGGCCGAACAGGTATACTGGCGCGAAAAAATATTTAGCCTCCGTTTAGGCAACGTGCTGTGGCTCGGCGACCTGGAGTACCTGTATCACTTTCGCTTGCTCGGCGCAGAAGCCCGCTCTATGAAGCAGCTGAGGTAGCTTTTTCTGGCATGTAGGCATAAAAAAAGCTTCCGGCTATGCAGCCGGAAGCTTTTTTATGAGAGAGGTGGGTTATCCTAAGTAGGCGTGCCAGTTCTGGTCGAGGGTGCCGGCCGAGAGCTTGAGGAAGCCCGCGAGCGTGGGCTTTTTGGGCTGAGTGCGCAGGGGCATATTGGCTTCGGAGGGGGTGCGCTGGCCTTTGGCGTGGTTGCAGCGTGAGCAGGCAGCCACAAGGTTCGTCCAGCCCGAGTCGCCGCCCCGCGAACGGGGCATAACGTGGTCGAGGGTCAGGTTTTTGGCCGAGCCGCAGTACTGGCACTCGTATTGGTCGCGCTTGAAGATGTTGTGGCGGCTGAGGGCGATGCCCTTGTAGGGCACGCGCACGTAGCGCGCCAGCCGGATGATGCTGGGCTTGGGAAACGCCTGCGAGATGGTGCGCAGCGTGCCTTCCGACTTCGCTACCATTTCGGCTTTATCCAGAAATAACAACACAAATGCCTTCTGCACACTGCATAAGGTAATGGCGGTGTAGTCGCCATTTAGTACCAGCACTTTTTGGTCCATAGTCGGTAGGCGAAATTCTAGTTTGATGCAAGCTACTAGATTTCACCCATATGAACAAGCACGACGGCCCGAAGATTCAACCACAGTAACGCAGGCTCTGTGAGTTCAGGCTGCTACAGTTGAATCTTCGGGCCGTCGCGGACTCACAGAGTCCGCGCTACTAGTCAATCGTGTGGAAGAGCCGGTTCCAGCGCACTTTGTGCCAGAAGTCGCCGAAAGGGTCAAGCGAGAGCCAGATGAGCGTGGCTTTGCCCACAACGTGGTCTTCGGGTACGAAGCCCCAGAAGCGCGAGTCTTCGGAGTTGTGGCGGTTGTCGCCCATCATGAAGTAGTAGTTCTGCCTGACGGTGTACTGCGTCAGCGGCTTGCCATCCTGCAGTATCATGCCTGTGGCGGGGTCCCAGCTTACGTTCTGGTTGTGCTCGTACTGGCTTACTATTTTGTAGTAAATCCCGGCATTGGCAGGCGAGAGGGTGATGTTTTGGCCTTTCTTTGGCACCGGCAGCGGGCCGTAGTTATCTAAGCTCCAGTTGCGCTTGGTGGCACCGAGGCCGCCCAGCGACTGGTTGCCATCCGTGTAGTGCATATCGATGGCATCGGGGAAGAGCGTAGCGCCCAGGCCGTCGGTGGTGATGGGTTCCAGCGACACCACGTAAGGCTGATGGCGGAAATAGTCGGCCACACTGGCCGAGCACTCGATGCTATAGCCTAGCTTGCCGGTAGCCGGGTCGCTGTCGGCCATTGGCAGGCCATCGGGGGTTCGGTAGCTTACTACTCCCTGGTCGTGCAGCGCCTGCCGTACTTCGTCGTTCAGCTCCTTTACCTGCAGAAAATACTTGGTTTGCGGCTGGCCGGCGATAACGCCCGGCTTACCATTGATGAATATCTGCCGGTCCTTGATGGTGAGGGTGTCACCCGCAATGGCAATGCAGCGCTTGATATAGTTGGTGCGCAAGTCGGCCGGATACTGTTTTTCGTGCGGCACGTGAAATACTACCACGTCGTTGCGCTGAATAGAGCTGAAGCCTGGAAAGCGGAACGTAGGCAGCTGAATCAGGTCGGAATAGCTCTTGATATTGAGAATGGGCACCGTTTGGTGCGTGAGCGGCACCTGCAAGGGCGTTTGGGGCGTAATGGGGCCGTAGTGCAACTTGCTCACAAACAGGTAGTCGCCTACCAGCAGCGAGTGCTCCATGCTTTCCGACGGAATCACATAGGCCTCGAACGTAGCCCAGCGAATAAGCGTGGCCGCGATGACGGCAAACAGCAGGGAATCGACCCACTCGCGGGTTTTGCTTTTGGGCGGCTTGGGCGGGGCAGTGGGGTCGGTTTTGCGAAAGAACATGAAAACGGGCGCAAGCCAGGGAGTTGGCTATAAAAGTTATGGCAAAGAAACGACGTAAAACGGAGTGGCACTCCGTTCAGTGTAGGGTAAGCTTCAGCTTGCCGGCAGGTAGCAGCTAGTGCCTGCTGGCACCTACCGACAAGCTGAAGCTTACCCTACAAACCTAGCAATTCCTGCATCCCGAATACCCCGTGGCGGCCCAGCAGCCACTCGGCGGCCAGCAGTGCCCCCTCGGCAAAGCCAGCGCGGGAATGCGCTTCGTGGCGCAGCTCTATGGTATCGGCGGCCGAGGTGTAGCGCACCTCGTGGGTGCCTACCACCGTGCCGCGGCGCTCACTAAGCACGGCCAGCTCGTGTGGGGCCTGGGCGGGGGCATTGCGCCAGGTGGTTTTGGCCGGGAAGTGAGCCATTATGCCCTCGGCTGTGGTGAGGGCGGTGCCGCTGGGCTGGTCTACTTTCTGGGTGTGGTGAATTTCTCTTACCTGCACATCGTAGCCGGTTGCCAACTGGTTCATTTTGGCCGCGATGTACTCGTTGAAATGGAAAAACAGGTTTACGCCCACGCTGTAGTTGGAGGCGTAAAACAACGCCCCGTTCGTGGTGGCCGCAAGCCGGGTAGCCTCCTCAAAATGGTGCAGCCAGCCCGTGGAACCGCACACCACTGGTAGGCCCTGGCGCAGGCAGGCCGCCACGTTGGCAAAAGCCGAATCGGGGTGCGTAAACTCAATGGCTACATCTACCTGGGCCGGGGTAAAATCGGTGATGCGCTGCGTAGAAGCCTGCTGGTCTACAATGCCCACTACCTGGTGGCCCCGCTGTGGCGCGAGGTCGGCGATGGTCTGGCCCATTTTGCCGTAGCCAATGAGGAGGATGTTCATGTTGGTGTTCGGGGTTGGTAGCTAATCGTCAGACAAATAAGAACGTCATTCCGAGCTTGCGGAGGAATTTCGCTCGCCAACTAACTCAATTGGTAGGGTTTCACGATTGAGTTAGTTGGCGAGCGAGATTCCTCCGCAAGCTCGGAATGACGTTCTACTTCAGCCTCAGCGCTACCGACAGGCCGGGGGCGGGCAGCAGCTGGCCGGGCAACGGAATGGCAACGGGCTGCCAGTTCAGGGACAAATTATCGCTCACGTCGAAGTCGTACAAGTGAGCATCGACCACGGCATCCAGAATCTGGAGCGAGTAGCCCAGGGCGCTCAGCAGGATGGATAAGTCGCGGTAGCGGCGCGCCCCCACGAGGGCATTGCTGATGGTAGTGGCCGGCACGGTAGCCAGTTGGGCGCGCAGGTTAGCATCGGGTATTTCACTGCTGGCATCACCTATCAGGATTCCTATCTGGGTGGTTGTTAGGCCAGTAGCGGGGGCATTTTGGTACTGCGTATTGGCAAACCTGATGGAGGAGTAATACCGCTGCTGGTACCATACCCAGTAGCCCAGGCCGCCTACCATGCCGTACACAATGGGCAGCTTCCAGAACTTGCGGTTATAAATCTGCCCGGTGCCGGGGATAAGGGCCAGAAAACCCGCTTTCTCAGGCCGCGTGACGTGGAAGCCAAACAGCCGCTCGGTACGTTTGGCCGAGTCGGCGGCGGCGCGGGCACGCTTGTCCTTTTTGCTCAGCTTGCGCACCGTGGCCGTATCGGGCCGCACAATAATGGGGGCGGCCGGGTTGTTCAGGGTGGGGTCGGTGGTGGTAATCTGGGCCTGGGCCGGGCGAGCCAGCCCGGCTAGCAGTAGTACCAGCGCCGCCAGTACCCATCGTAGCTTGAAAGCCTGGTTTAAAGTCAGATTCAAAAATTCCTTCATAAGCAACTCCTAACGGCAGTCGGCAGCGGATAGTGCAGCGGTAGCGCGGACTTTGTAGTCCGCGCTACCGCCGTTGCTGTACTAATTTCAACAGCGCGGGCGCGGACTACAAAGTCCGCACTACTTACTACGCTGGGTGCAGAATGTGCAGAATACGTTGCATATCCTCCACCGAATCAAAGGAAATCTTAATTTCGCCCCGGCCCTGAGCACTTGGCCGCAGCTGCACTTTCGAGCCAAAATGCTCGGTAAGCTGGCGCTCGGTACGGCGCAGCTCGGCCACCGGCACCACGGGCGCGGGTTGCTCGCGTGGTGAGGTGCTGGCAGTGCCGCTGGCAGTAGGGCGGCCGTAGCCGCTGCGCACAATTTCCTCTACGCGGCGCACCGAGAGGTCTTCGGCCACGATGCGGTGAAACAGGTTTACCTGCTGGGGCGCGTCGTCGATACTGATGAGGGCGCGAGCGTGGCCCATACCGATAACGGCGTCGCGCAGGCCAATCTGGATATCGGGCGGCAGCTTGAGCAGGCGCAGGTAGTTGGTGACAGTGCTGCGATTTTTGCCCACGCGCTCGCCCAGGTCTTCCTGGCGCAGCTGGCACTCGGAGAGCAGGCGCTGGTAGGATAGGGCAATTTCGATGGCATTGAGGTTTTCGCGCTGGATATTCTCGATGAGCGCCATTTCCAGCATCTGCTGGTCATCGGCCTTGCGGATGTAGGCCGGAATGGCGTCGAGGCCCGCCAGCTTGGAGGCTTGCAGGCGGCGCTCGCCCGAGATGAGCTGGTAGGAATTGGTGCCCATCTGGCGCACCGTTACGGGCTGGATGATGCCCTGAATCTTGATGCTATCGGCTAGCTCGGCTAAGGCTTCCTGGTCGAAGTGGGTGCGCGGCTGGTAGGGGTTGGCCTCAATCTGCTCTACCGGAATCTGGCCCACCGAGTTCATGGGATGGGGCACGAGGCGCTCGCGGTTTTCCCCTTTCTTCTCGTAGCTGCCCTCAATCAGCGCGTTGAGGCCCCGGCCCAGGCCGCCTTTGCGCTTGGCAGCGGCCGCCGGGTTGGCGTTCAGGGCCGCCTGGATTTTATCTTCGTTTGTCTCTGCTGACATCGTGGCAAGGTTCCGGTGGCCGAAAGGTCGGCACAGTTGGAACTTCAAAATTACGGCGTGGGGGGCGAAGGGCAAGCTGCCAGGTAATTTACCATCCTGCCGGCCGAGTATGCTTCTCGCGGTCAGCTGCATAGCGTAGGCAAGCTCGAATCATTTCTGCAGTAAGACTAGGGAAGGCTTGCAGGGTTTTGTCAATACTCAAGTTTCCAGTTAAGCAATCAAGTACGTCAATAACAGTAACTTGCGTGCCAACTATGCAAGCATAGCCTAGCTTGACCTCTAGGTCGATGCCGATGAGTGGATGGGCTGGCAGTCCCACATGAGCTACAACTGGTGGAACTGGTGGCCACTGCCTTGCTGTGCGCAACTGTCGGTTATCATCGAACTGCGCTAAATAGCCTGTCATGTCGCTGCCCAACGCTGGATATTCCTCTGGAAACAGAATAGGACCTTTCAGCTTTCCAAATTCCGTCACATTCATCAACACCGGAAAACCCAGCCCGGTATCATAAAATACCCCGAACGGCGCTTGGATATACACCTTACCCGTAAGCACCGAGCCTAGTGGCAACCGTTGCTTCAAGGCTTCCCAGGCAGCAGTTTGTGGCTCCGAAAATAAGCCATCGGCAAAAGGCGGGTTCGGTATTATTCTCCAGTCGTTCATAGGCAAGTCTTTACCCCACCTCATCCGCCGCTTCCTCCGGGCTGGCCTCCACGCTGTTTTTTTCCACAATCTCCCGCGCCAGGTTCAGGTAGCTAATAGAGCCTTTGCTTTCGGCGTCGTGCAGGATGACGGGGATGCCGAAGCTTGGCGACTCGCTCAGCTTCACGTTGCGGGGGATGATGGTGTCGAAAACGAGCTGCTGGAAGTGCATCTGCACTTCTTCTACTACCTGGTTGGAGAGGCGCAGGCGCACGTCGTACATTGTGAGCAGGATGCCCTCGATTTCCAGCTCCGTGTTGAGGCGGCTCTGGATTATCTTGATGGTGTTGAGAAGCTTGCCCAGGCCTTCGAGGGCGAAGTACTCGCACTGCACCGGGATGATGACCGAGTGGGCGGCTGTGAGGGCGTTGACCGTGATGAGGCCCAGCGAGGGCGAGCAGTCGATGATGATGAAGTCGTACTGGTCGGCGAGGGGGCGCAGGGCCTCCTTCATTTTCTCTTCGCGGTTGGGCAGGTTTATCATCTCTACTTCGGCCCCTACCAGGTCGATGTGCGAGGGCATGAGGTCGAGGTGCGGCAGGATGTTGGTTTGCACGATAACATCCTGAGGGGCAATGCCATCGACCATGCACTCATACACGCTGTTCTCGATGTCTTTGGGGTCGAAGCCCACGCCGGAAGTCGCGTTGGCCTGCGGGTCGGCATCGACGAGCAGGGTGCGGTAGTCCAGGGCCGCCAGCGAGGCGGCCAGGTTAATGGCCGAAGTGGTTTTGCCGACGCCGCCCTTCTGGTTGGCAACTGCGATTATCTTACCCATAACAACTAACGATAGCCGGCCGGGGCCGGGGTGATTCAACTTACAAAATAAGGCTAAAAAAAATGGATTTGCCAAGTGAATAGTTCATCGCAGAGGACGCAGAAGGTTGCGCACAGGAGCGCAGAACGTTCGGGCGGCAATGGCTGCTCCTACCTTTGCAAGCGCTACCCCAAACCGAATGTTTCTATCCTTCTTGCGCTTACGCGGGCTCCTTCGGCTGCTGGTCGTAAGCGCCGCGTTACTCACCGCCTGCCACGAAAGCAGCCTCTCGGCGGCCGACGAAAAGCACGTATTTCGCTACAACCAGCCCGAGGCGCTCACCTCGCTCGACCCCGCTTTTGCCCGCAACCAAGCTAATAGCTGGGCCGTGGCGCAGCTCTACAACGGCCTGCTAGCGCTGGACTCCACCCTGCAGCCCGCGCCCGCGCTGGCCCGGCGCTACCAGATTTCGCCCGATGGGAAGACGTACACGTTCTGGCTGCGGAAAAACGTGTTTTTTCACGAAGACTCAGCTGTGTTTAAGCCCTCACCCCAATTAGTTGAAATGGCTAAGGAAGAAGGCAAAGAATACGAAAAGCAGCACAAGCTGCACCCGGCAACTGCGGTGCCACCCGAGCCGCTACCGCTGCCTATACGAACCGTTACCGCCGCCGACTTTGTGTACAGCTTCAAGCGGCTGCTTGATGCCAAAACCGCCTCGCCCGGCGGCTGGATATTTCGGGGTAAGGTGCTGGAAAATAAGGATGGCAGCATTAGTGACACTTGCTTCGTGGCGGTGAACGACTCGACGCTGTGCATTCACCTCAAGGCCCCGTTTCTGCCATTTTTGAGCATCCTGACCATGCCGTATGCCTACGTGGTGCCACACGAGGCAGTGGAGAAGTATGGCAAGGACTTCCGCGAGCACCCGGTGGGCACTGGGCCGTTTCAATTCAAGCTCTGGGACGAAGGCAACGTGCTGCTCTACCAGCGCAACGAGCGCTACTGGCGCAATGATGCAAAAGGTAAGCAACTACCCTATCTCGACGCCGTGGCCATCAGCTTCATCGTAGACCGCAAAACGGAGTTTCTCACGTTTCTGCAAGGCAAGCTGGACTTTTTGAGCGGCATTCGGGAAGGCTCGCGCGACCTTATTCTCAACCCCGACGGCTCGGTGCGAGCCGACTTTAAAGGGCGCTTCACAGTGCAGAAGGCACCCTATCTCAACACCGAATACCTGGGCTTCCAGCTCGATAGCACCAACCTGAGCGGGCCGCAGGCGGCGCAGGCCCGCGCCCTGTGCGACGTACGCGTGCGCCAAGCCCTCACCTATGCCCTCAACAAGCCGGAAATGCTGGCCTACGTGCTCAGCCATATTGGGCGGCCGGGACTCTCGGGCTTCGTGCCGGCCGCGCTGCCCTCGTTTTCGCTGGCGCAGGTGCCCGGCTACTCCTACCAGCCGCAACGGGCCCGCGAGCTGCTACAAGCGGCCGGCTACGGACCGGGGCACCCATTGCAGCTGCGCCTGAGCACGGTGGCCGAGCGCAAGGCAGTGAGCGAATACCTGCAGAAAAACTGGGCCGACGTGGGCGTGCAGGTACAAATTGACATTAATCAGTCGGCCGCGCAGCAGGAACTGGTGAACGGCGGCAAAGCGGCTTTCTTCGCCGCCAGCTGGCTCGGCGACTACCCCGATGCCGAAAACTACCTGGCCCTGTTCTACTCGCCCAACTTCACCCCCAACGGCCCCGATAAAACCCACTATAAGTCAGCCGAATACGACCAGCTTTACCAGCAAGCCATCCGGGAGCAGGACGCCACCGCCCGCACGGCCCAGTACCAGCACCTCGACCGCCTCGTAGTGCGCGACTGCCCCGTTATTCCGCTTTTCTACGACGAAGTGGTGCGCCTCACCCAAAACGACGTGCGCGGCCTCACCGCCAACCCCATGAACCAGCTGCTGCTGGAACGGGTACGCAAACAGTAGGGTGCGGGGCGTAACTGCGTTGTCCTCCGGTTGCCCCCGCCCGTCGTTGAACAGGGTGTAACAACGATGGGCGGGGGCAAGCCCCGCACCCTACTGCTCCTGGGTGTTCTGGGTAAGCGGGTCGAGCTTGGTTTTCAGGTAATTGATATACTCCTGCAGGTTTTGGGGAATGTCTTGCTCGGCATACACGGCCTTGAGCGGCTGGCCCACCGGATGCACCTTGATAATGGTAGCGGGCATGTCGGTGGTGTTGCCACTGTACTCGTCTTTCAGCTCCGTGAAATGCAGGCGCTTAGCCTCGGCCAGCATCTGGCTGACGGTGGCGGCAGGCAGCGAGAGGGTGTGCTTGCCCAGCAACTGCACCGAGCGCAGGCCGTCGTACTCTACGCGCCCGTTGGCGAAGATGGCGGTCGTGTAGGCGGGGCAGCGCCCTTCGCAGGGCGTGCGCTGAAACACCAGCACTGGCTCAGGAGCTACTTTGGCTTTGGCGGCCAGGGCGGTTTTGGTTTTTTGGGCTTTGTGCGGCGGGGCCTTTTGGGCGTAGGCAGGCAGGGTAAAAGCCAGGGCGAGTAAGCAGCAGAAGTAGCGCATAAGGTGAGTGAGAAAGAGGTGAGTGATGAACCCTGAGACGAAAACCGCGCCAGAAACTGCGCTACTTCAGCCCGGCGTTTTTTTAGGGGATACAAAGGCTGCAGGCGTATCTGTTGAGTGCCAAACCCAGCTCTTGCTCGGCAAAAAAAACTGCTGGTAGCTAGATGCTTTAATGGTTTGGTGGCGGATGGGCTTGCAGCAAAAGTGCGACGAAACGAGCCAAAGAAACGGCCCGTCGCGCCAAGCGCAACGGGCCGTTTTGAGTTGGCTACAGCATTCTCTTTTTTCGACTTTCATAGTCTGTCACCTCACGCCTTACCAGGAGCTTTTTTGGTCTGGGCCTCGCGGTCCTGCGCATTTTTCATGGCCTCAGCAATGCGGGCCTGGAAGCCGGTGGGCTTCTTATCCTTGTTTTTTACCTTGTTGGCCTCTAGCTGAGCGCGGATTTTAGTGTCGTCCACGAAGGAGCGCGTCAGCGCCTGCTGGCCCAGGGTTACGAGGTTGGAAACCAGGTAGTACCAGGTGAGGCCGGACGCAAAGCTGTTGAGCACGAAGAAGAAAATCAGCGGCATGAGGTAGCTGTAGAACTTCATCGGGCCCTGCATGGCGGCCGTGTTCATCTGGTTGCTCTGGTAGGTCATGAAGAGCGTGGAGATGGTCATGAGCACCGTGAAGATGCTGATGTGGCTGCCCAGGTAAGGCAGGGTGAAGGGCAGTTTCAGCAGGTTGTCGTAGGTGCTCAGGTCGTGGGCCCACAGGAAGGGCTGCTGGCGCAGCTCAATGGCATTGGGGAAGAACTGGAACATGGCGAACAGAATCGGCAGCGTGAGCAGCGTGGGCACGCAGCCGCTGAGCGGCGACACCCCAAACTCCTGGTAGAGCTTCATCGTCTCCTGCTGGCTTTTCACCTGGTCGTCGGGGTGCTTCTCCTTAATGGCGTCGATTTCCGGCTTCAGCACTTTCATGCGGGCCTGGCTTTCGTAGGTTTTGTAGGTCAGCGGCCACGTTACGAGCTTGATGAGCACCACGAGCAGCAAAATAATAATGCCATAGTTGCTGATAAAGCCCTGCAAAAAGTGAAATGTCGGGATGATGATAAACCGGTTCACGGCCCGAAACGGCCCGAAGCCCAGGTACACGTTCCGGTCGAAGCCCGGCGCGGTGTCTTTGAGCAGGCTAAACTGGTTGGGCCCAAAGAAGAAGCGGTACTGCCCGCCGGCCGCGCTCGTGACGTCGGCCACGGGCAGGGCCAGGGTGGTGCTCAGCGTTTTGATGAACGTCGAGTCGGCCATATTCACCGTCGAGTTGAACTGCCCGCTGGCGAAAGGCTGCGAGTCGGCGATGAGGCCCGCCACGAAGAAGTCGTGCTTGTCGGCGGCCCATTTCAGGGGGGTGCCGATTTTCACTTCCTCCGGCTTTTCGCTGGCTTCGGCCAGGGAGCCGGGGTCTTCGGTGGCCAGGTAGTGGTTGATGGTGGTGTGGTTGCGGTTCTGCTTGAGGTCTTGCTCGGTTTGGCGCACGTTGTCCACAAACGAGAACGTGAGCGGCTCCTGAGCCACGGCCACGCCGTTGAGCTTGAGGTTGTACTTCACCTCGTAGCCGGTTTTGGCCAGGGTGTACGTCTGCGTCACGGTGCCGCTGCCCACCGGCGCGGTAAAGGCCAGCTGCTGCCCGCCATCGGCGGCAGTAGTTGGTGCCGCCGCTTGGAAATTCAGCCCCGCAAAGTCTACCGTATGCCCGTCGGTGGTGCGGAACTTGGTGTTGTAGCGGGCGCTTTGGGCGTCGAGCAAGTCGAGTGGCTTGCCAAAAAACGTCTTGTACTGGTTGAGCCGCACGGCCGCCACCCGGCCGCCCTGCGTGGAGAAAGTCAGCGTCAGTTCGGGGTTTTTTAGCTCAATGCTGCGCACCGGGCCGGCGGCCGAGTCGAGTTGTGGCGTGGGTGCCAGGGCAGGCGTAGCGGCTGGCGCGGCAGCCGCCGGCTTGGCAGCAGTAGAGGTAGTTGCTGGAGTTTTGCTCTTGTCGGCCTCGGGCTTGGGCGAGAAGAAAAACAAATACACCAGGAGCAGGGCCGAGATAAGGAAAAGCCCAGTTGCTTGGTTGCGGTCCATTTACAATAAAAAGAATACGAACAGCAAAGGTACAGCGCGACTACGCCCGCTAACGCAGCCCGGCCGTTTGCCCTCTCTGGCGGGCGGGCCCTAGCCTAGGCCACGCCGCCGCTACGTCTAATGCTAGTGCGGTAGCTTGCCGTAGTACCTTTAGGCACTCACAGCCTCAGCCTTTTATCCCTTTCAACTCCCATGGTAGCAGCTCGCTTCTCCTTTTGGCACCGGCTGGCCCGGCCCGCGCAGTTGCCCATCTTGTTGCTGAGCGCGTTGGCAGCCTGCACTTCCCAGCCCGCCGGCCCGCCGCAGCTGGGCCAGGCGCCGCTGCCAGAGGTGCTGGCCGCCCTCACCACCGCCGAAAAAGTACAGCTGGTGGTAGGTATGGGCTTCTACCCGTCGGGTTTTCCCGAAGGTGCCCTACCTGCTGGCAACCCCGGCGACCGCGAGGTGCCCGAAAAAGTGCCCGGCGCGGCTGGCCGCACCCACGCTATTGCCCGCCTGGGTATTCCTTCGCTCACGCTCTCCGACGGCCCGGCCGGCGTGCGCATCGACCCCATTCGGGGCGGCGACAGCACCAAAACCTACTACGCCACGGCCTTCCCGGTGGGCACCCTGCTGGCTTCCACCTGGGATACGGTGTTGGTGCAGCGGGTAGGCGTGGCCTTCGGCAGCGAGGTGCGCGACTTTGGCATCGACGTGCTGCTGGCCCCCAGCATGAACATTCACCGCAACCCGCTGGGCGGGCGCAACTTCGAGTACTACTCCGAAGACCCCATAGTAACCGGCAACGTAGCCGCCGCCCTGGTGCGCGGCATTCAGGGTAATGGCGTGGGTACCAGCATCAAGCACTTCGCCGCCAACAACCAGGAATTCAACCGGATGCAGCTAAACTCGAAGGTGAGCGAGCGTGCCCTGCGCGAAATCTACCTCAAGGGCTTCCAGCTGGCGGTGAAAAAAGCGCAGCCCTGGACCGTCATGTCGTCTTACAATAAAGTGAACGGCACCTACACCTCCGAAAGCCCCGACCTACTGACTACGCTGCTGCGCCAGGAGTGGGGTTTCAAAGGCTTGGTAATGACCGATTGGTACGGGGGCCACGATGCCGTAGCCCAGCTCAAAGCCGGCAACGACCTGCTCATGCCCGGCACCTACGCCCAAACCCAGGCCATTGAGGCGGGCCTGAAAAGCGGCCAGCTCACCACCGCCCAGCTCGACAGCAACGTGGTGCGCCTGCTGCGCCTGGTGCTGCATTCGCCCACCTTCAAAGGCGCGAAATTCACCAGCCAGCTCGCGCTGAAAGCCGATGCCGCCGTGGCCCGCCAGGCCGCCGCCGAAGGCATGGTGCTGCTGCGCAACGAAACCCAGACCCTGCCGCTGACTGCCGGCCGCCAGATGGCGCTGTTCGGCAACGCCTCTTACCAGCTTATTGCCGGGGGCACAGGCAGCGGCGACGTAAACAAGGCTTATACCATCCCCATCGCCCAGGGCCTCACCGCCGCCGGCTTTGCCGTGGCGACCCCGCTCAGCCAAGCCTACACCCAATATTTGCAGGCTGAGAAAGCGAATCTTCCCAAGAAAAAAGACCTGCTCGCCCCCGCGCCCGTGATTGCCGAAATGACTCTGCCCGCCGCCCTGCTCCAGCAGCAGGCCCAGGCGGCCGATGGGGCCGTGCTCACCATCGGCCGTAGCGCCGGCGAAGGCGACGACCGCCAGGTGGCCAACGACTTCACCCTCACCGCAGCCGAGCAAGCCTTGCTCAAGCAGGTGGCGGCGGCCTTCCACGCCAAAGGCAAAAAAGTGGTGGTAGTGCTCAACGTGGGCGGCGTGGTCGAAACCGCGAGCTGGCGTGCCCAGGCCGATGCCATTTTGCTGGCCTGGCAGCCTGGCCAGGAGGGCGGCTACGCCGTGGCCGACGTACTCAGCGGCAAAACCAACCTGTCGGGCAGGCTGGCCACCACCTTCCCCATGCGCTACCAGGACGTGCCCTACGCCGCCGACTACCCCGGCCAGCTGCTGCCCGGCGTGCCCAAGCCTACCAATACCTTTATGGGTGCGCCCTCCGAAAACAGCTACCGCGAGGGCATCTACGTGGGCTACCGCTACTACAACACGTTTGGTATGAAACCGGCCTACGAGTTTGGCTACGGCCTGAGCTACACCACGTTCGGCTACGGCCCGCTCCAGCTCAGCGCGGCCACGCTCACTGGCAAGCTCACCGCCACGCTCACCATCACCAACACCGGCAAAACCGCCGGTAGGGAAGTAGTGCAGCTCTACGTGAGCGCCCCCAAAGGCGCGTTGGCCAAGCCCGCCGAGGAACTGAAAGGCTTTGCCAAAACCAAGCTGCTAGCCCCCGGCCAGTCGCAAACGCTCACCTTCTCCCTCACCGCCGCCGACCTGGCCTCCTACGACACCGCCGCCTCGGCCTAGGTCGCCGACGCGGGCACCTACACGGTGCGGGCGGCCTCGTCGTCGCTGGCGGATAAGCAAACGGCTACTTTCCAGGTGAGCCAGGCAATAACCACAGCTAAAAGCCGCCACTTGCTCGCCCCGGTCGCGCCGCTGGCGGAGCTGCGTAAGTAGCTAGCGCACGGTCTAGCAGATAGTGAGTAACCGGAACGTCATCCCGAGCTTGCCGAGGAATCTCGCTTGCGTCGTTGAACGGATTAACAACGACGCACGTGAGATTCCTCGGCAAGCTCGGAATGACGTTCTTTTTTTTCAATTAGTCACTCGTCATTAGTCATTACACTACAGCCCTTTCTTGCGCTGCATGGCGGCCTTCACAAACCGCACAAATAGCGGGTGCGGCGTTTCCACGGTGCTTTTCAGCTCGGGGTGAAACTGCCCGGCCACAAACCACGGGTGCACCGTGGCGGGCAGCTCAATCATCTCTACCAGGCCGGTTTCGGGGTTGGTGCCCGAGGCTATCAGGCCGGCGGCTTCGAAGCGGGCCAGGTAGTCGTTGTTGAACTCGTAGCGGTGGCGGTGGCGCTCGCTGATGAGGTTACGGCCGTAGGCTTTGGCGGCCCGCGAGCCGCGCTTCAGCTCGCAGGCGTAAGCGCCCAGGCGCATGGTGCCGCCTTTTTGGGTGATGTCTTTCTGGTCGGCCATGAGGGCGATAACCGGGTCGGGCGTGAGCGGGTCCATCTCGGTAGAGGACGCCTCGGGTAGGCCCAGCACGTTGCGGGCGTACTCCACCACCGCTACCTGCATGCCCAGGCAAATGCCAAAAAACGGGATGCCCTGCTCGCGCACGTAGCGCACGGCCGCCACCTTGCCCGCAAAGCCACGCTCGCCAAAGCCGGGCGCTACCAGCACGCCGTCCACGCCTTCGAGTTGCTGCTCGGCGTTTTCGGGCGTTAGAAACTCGCTCTGGATGGTGCGTACTTTCACCTTGCACTCGTTGGTGGCCCCGGCGTGAATAAACGCCTCGATAATCGACTTGTAGGCATCGGGCAGCTCCACGTACTTGCCCACCAGGGCAATGGTCACGTCCTCGGTCGGGTTCTTGAGGCGGCCCAAAAACTCCTTCCAGTTTTCCAGGTCCGGCGCGTGCCCGCCGTTCAGCCGCAGCTTGCTGATAACGCGGGCATCCAGCTCTTCTTTGAGCATGAGCAGCGGCACCGAATAGATGGTGTCGGCATCGAGGCTCTCGATAACAGAGTTTATTTGGACGTTGCAAAAAAGCGCAATCTTGCGGCGCATCTCGGGCGGAATGGGGTGCTCGGAGCGGCACACCAGGATGTCGGGTTGCAAGCCGGCCTCGCGCAAGTCGCGCACGGAGTGCTGGGTGGGTTTGGTTTTCAGCTCGCCGGCCGCCGCCAGGTAGGGCAGCAGCGTGAGGTGAATCACGAGCGAGTCGTGAGGCGGCAGCTCCCAGCGCAATTGGCGCACGGCTTCCACAAAGGGCAGACTCTCGATGTCGCCGATGCAGCCGCCTATTTCGGTAATCACCACGTCGAAGTCGCCGCCTGCGCCCAGCAGCAGCATCCGGCGCTTTATTTCGTCGGTGATGTGGGGCACTACCTGCACGGTTTTGCCCAGAAACGCCCCTTCGCGCTCGCGCCGAATAACGGTGTCGTAGATGCGGCCGGTGGTAACGTTGTTGGCCTGCGAGGTAGGCGCGTTCAGGAAACGTTCGTAGTGGCCCAGGTCGAGGTCGGTTTCGGCTCCGTCATCGGTGACGTAGCATTCGCCGTGCTCGTAGGGGTTGAGCGTGCCGGGGTCGATGTTGATGTAGGGGTCGAACTTCTGAATGGTGACTCGGAAACCTCTGGCTTGCAAGAGCTTGGCCAGGGAGGCGGAAATAATTCCTTTACCGAGTGAAGAAGTGACGCCGCCGGTGACGAAGATATACTTCGCGGCCGACGCGCTAGGGGGGGAGGAGCGTTCGGGCATGACGGGGGTCAAAAGTACGGCAGCCGCAGCGGGCGTTGCTGGTTTTGGGTTGCGGGTCGCGGGTTGCGTAGCCAAAACGGCTCTAACTTGCTGCCATGACGCTTCTCTTGTTCCTGCGCCGCGCCGCCTGGCTGTGGGCCTTGCTGCTAGCTACTTCTGCCCGTGCTCAACCAGCCGGGGGAACGTTGCGCAAAGATTTAAAAAAAGATTTTGGAGCCGTGGGCGATGGCCGCACCAACGACCAGGCCGCCTTCGTTCGGGCCGCCGATTTTTTCAATAAGCGTGCCCAAACTTCCGGTGGCAGCCTGCCCGCCGTGCTCACCATTCCGGCCGGTACCTACCTGGTGAGCCCACAAGCTCCCGGCGGCGAAGACCTCCCAGTGCTGACCCTCGCCAAGTGCCACAACCTGACCATTGCCGGAGCCGATAGCAGCACCACCATTATCAGCTACGCCAAAGGCCTGCGCTACGGTGCCTTCGACCCCAAAACCCGCCTGCCCTACGAGGCCCCGACGGCCTTCTTCTCCGACCCGCAATACGCGGCGCGGGTGGGCGGCTGCATCACGCTCAGCCAGTGCGAGAATGTGGAAATAAAGCAGCTGACTATCAATGGCAACAGCCAGGACGCGCAGGTGGGCGGCCACTGGGGCGACACGGGCATTCAACTCGGCTACGACGCGGTGTTCGTCGGTGAGTCGCGCCGCATTAGCCTGCGCCAGCTGGCCTTGCACCACCTGGGCCGCGATGGCGTGCAGGTACTCAACCACCTGGCCAAGGGTACTGCCGACCCCCAACTGGATAATATTGTGTTTGATGGCGTTAGCTGCCGCTACAACGGCCGCCAGGGGGTATCGCTCACGGGCGTCAACGGCTTCCAGGCTACCAATTGCAGCTTTAGCCACACCGGCCGGGTGATGATTCCGGCCCTGGGTAAGCCGCTGGTTTCCAATCCCGCCGCAGGCGTCGACCTGGAGCCGGAGAATGCAGTGGTGGCTAACGTGCGCTTCGAAAACTGCCGCTTCGTGGACAACGCGGGCCAGGGCATTGTGGCCGACCGGCCGGGCGGCGACCACCCCGAAACTACCCGCAACGTGGTGTTCAGCAACTGCCTGGTATGGAGTACATCTAACTGGTCGGCCTGGGTAACGCAGCCGGGCTTCCTGTTCAAAAACTGCCGCATCTACGGGGCCTTCGTGCACGGCTGCCGGGCCGCTACGCCCGCCGACGCCACCCGCTTCGTGGGCTGCACCTTCGAGGACCGCCCCTACCACGGGCACCCCGCCTACGGGCCCTTTACCATGCATTCCGACGGGGCCGCCCGTAGCTTGAGCTTCACCGACTGCCGCTTTGTGGGTACGCACAGCTACCTCATCCATATTATTCCGCCGCTGCTGGATACGGTCAATCTGCCGCATTTTCGCGGCTGCTCGTTCGTCTACGACTACGCCCAGCCGCCCGAGGGCTCCTACGACAAGATTCTGGGCAGCGTGTTTAGTGGCACCACGGTGTTTATGGATGGCCCACACCGCACCAGCCACCACCGCACTGGTTTCATGCTTGGCAACAGCAGCGGTCCGGCTCCTACGGTACTGCGGGCGCCCGGCAGCCTCCAGTTTCTGGCCCCTAATTCTTATTACCTGCTCAACAATGGCCTGGAAGTGGGCCGGCAGCCCGCTCACCCCCAGGATGCCGCCACCGTGCTGGTAGCAGCAGATAACGCGCTGGTGCTGAACGAGACAGCAGGCCGGGTGCCCGAACTCTACATCGGCCCTACTTCCCGGGTGACGGTAAAAAAAGGTGGCTCCCTGGAAATCCTGCGCAACACGAGAGTCACCATTGCCGGCCAACTCGTAGTAGAAGACGGGGCCTATTTCTTCGTAGACCCCCTGGCCAAGGTGACGGCAGTAGGCAAAGGAAGGCTCCAGGTTGGCCCTCAGGTTATCAAGACCAAGCATCCCACCCTCTACTCGACGTATTATTAGCTGACGTTGCACCAAGTGGGCGCGGTAGCGCCAAGCTAAAGCTGAGCGCTACTGCGCCCACTTGGTGCAACGTCAGCTAATAAACTGGCTTTTTTTCAGTTGCTGCACCAACTCTTCCCGGCCGGTGGGCGAGAGCGGGATGGGTTTTCCGGCCAGTGTCACCTGATGCCGCTCTATCTTCTCTACGTGGGCCAGGGCAACGGCATACGACTTGTGGACGCGCAAAAACTGGCCAGCAGGCAGTTGGGCCAGGGCCTCCGTGAGCGTCAGCCGCACCACTGTGCGCCGGCCCGATTCGTGAAAGGTCAGGTAATTGCCAGCGGCTTCGAGGTAGTTCAAGTCGGCCACATCAATCCTGACCCAGGTATAGCCATCCTTAACGAAGAGGCTGGCCGGCGGGAGCGGCGCAAGTGAGCTTGCGCGTTGCTGGGCGCGGGTGCAGGCTTGCCAAAACCGCTCAAACCCAATCGGTTTCAACAAAAAATCAGTCACGGCCAACTCAAAGCCCTGCACGGCAAACTGGGGATGCGCCGTGGTGAAAATAACGCTGGCGTTTTCTGGTAGCTGCGTGGCAATTTCCAAACCGGATACGTCGGGCATTTCGATGTCCAGAAAGACGACATCGGCGGGCGTGGCGTAGAGGTAAGCCACGGCCTCAGTAGCACTGGCAAACGTCGTAAACTGACTTATAAACGGCACTTTGGCCGCATGAGCGCGCAGGATGTTGAGGGCCATTGGCTCGTCGTCTACGGCAACGCAACGGAGGGAAACGACTGCGGGGGCATGCATAGGCAGACAACGTTAAGCCAAGCGCCCGCTCACCAGGGCAATTGCCCCAGGCGCAGGCGCAGGTAAACCGTGAAGGTATCGGCCGTTTCGGTGATGTGCAGGGTGTGGCGGCCGGGGTAGAGCAGGCCCAAGCGCTGGCGCACGTTGCGCAGGCCGGTGCCGGCCCCGGCTGGCCGGTAGCGCAGTACGCGGTTGGCCAGTTCCAGGGTCAATTCCCCGTTCTGGCTGTGCAGCGCCAAGTGCAAAAAACAAGGCTGGTCGACGCTGATACCGTAGGCGAAGGCATTTTCGAGGAACGGCAGCAGCAGCAGGGGCGCAATGGCAGCGGCCTGGCCATCGTCGGCCAGGGTGGTGCGCACGTCGAGGGTGGCAGGCAGGCGCAGCTGTTGCAGGGCCAGGTAGTCGCGCACAAACTGCATTTCCTCGGCCATCGGCACAGTGTCGTTGGGCACCTCGCGCAGGGTGTAGCGCATGAGGCCCGCCAGGCGCTCCACGCATTCGGCGGTGCGCGGGGCGTTTTCCTCGAGCGCCGTGCCGTAGAGGGTATTAATGGTGTTGAAGAAAAAATGCGGGTTGAGGTGCGCCCGCAGCGTCGCCAGCTCGGTTTGCGACTGCGCGGCCCGGCGGGCCGCCTCCTGGTAGCGTTGGGTGAGGAAATGGCGCAGCACAGTGTAGCCCACGGCATACATCACTATCAGCACAACCGTTGATAGCGGAAATATCGGGTGGCCGCGCTGGTAGTAGTTCAGCCCCATCGCCAGCAACCCCAGGGCTACCGCCGCCGCCAGGGTACTCCCCAGAAACACCCGAAAGCTGCGCCGCTGAAATACCTGGTGGTACAGGGCTTCCACCACCAGTACCGTTACGGCCCAGGCGACTGCTTCTTGTAGGTTAGAGAAAAGCTGCCCGAAATGGCGCCAGGGCTCGGGGTCGCCAAAGAACCAGCCGATGCTGCTATCCGCTAAAGCGGTAAGGGTCCAGAGCACCAGGCAATGCAGGAGCCACTGCGACCAGAAGGAGCGGAACGGCCAGGAAAAAGCAGGTGCCATGAGTTGCCAGAAGCTGAAGTGCGCCTCGAAATAGCAACTCCGGCAAGCGCCTCGCAAGCAAATGGGGCGAAATGGTAGCTAGCTGGGGTGTAGGGCCCGGTTTAAGCAGTCGGCCCTGCCGGCGTTCTGTAAAACGGAGTGGCACTCCGTTCCGGCGCGGAGCGCCAAGCTCGCGTTGGCTCGCGTTGGTAACAAGCCGCTTTGCCGCTGACGCGGCAGAACGGAGTGCCACTCCGTTCTACAAATAAAACCAAGGAAACGAAGCAACAGGGGGAAGTTTTGGTCGAACTTGAGAGTGTGAAAGAATGGCGTATTGGGGTTTCAACCCGACCCCCTGACTTCCCTGCTCCCACCCACTGGCAGCGGCCTGCCACTTCGTTTCCTCAGTTTGTTGTGTAGCGGTTAGCGGGTTGGCTGCGGGCTGCTGTAGCCTATTGGTAGCCAGGCAAGCCGGGCCAACACGGTAATTATTCGGCAATTAGCGGTATTTTTCTGGTCTGGGAAAACGGGTTTTGCTGGTTTTTATGATTTTCAAAACCACCTTATTTGTGAACAACGAGCTAATTAATAAGTAGTTAATAAGCAGTGCGCTACAATGTCAAGCAAAGCCAGTGAGCCGGTTTTTCAGCTAATAAAATCCCTGACGCAGTCGGAGAAGCGTCACTTTCGGCTCTTCACCAGCCGCCAGGGCGCCACCGAGGGCCTCAAGTTTCTGCAGCTTTTCGACGCCCTCGAAACCCAGGAGCACCTCGACGAGGCGCGCATCCTCGTGCAGGTGCCCACCCTCAAGCGCGCCCAGCTTGCCAACCTCAAGGCCAACCTCTATCGGCAGCTGCTAGCGAGTTTGCGCATCTACCACGCCGGCCAGAACCTCGACATTCAGCTCCACGAGCAACTCGACTACGCCCGGGTGCTCTACAACAAGGGCTTCTACCAGCAAAGCCTGCGCATGCTGGCCCGCGTGAAGCTGGTCGCCCAGCAGGCCGAACTGCCCCACGTCGCCCTGCTGGCCCTCGACTTCGAGAAGCTCATCGAGAGCCAGTACATCACGCGCAGCCTGCAGGGCCGGGCCGAAACCCTGGCCGACGAAGCCACCGCCACCGCTGCCCACCTCGGCCGGCAGCACGCCCTCTCCAACGCTTCGCTGCGGCTCTACGGGCTGTATTTGCAGGCCGGGCACGCCCGCAACCAGGCCGACCACGAGCGGTTTGCCGCGTTTTTCCGGGCGCAGGTGCCCGCCGCGCTGGCACCGGATAGCGGGTTTTGGGAAAAGCTCTATTTCTACCAGGCCCAGGTATGGTACTACACCATCAACCAGGATTTTCCGGCCTGCTACCGCTACGCCCAGAAGTGGGTCGACTTGTTTGAGCAGCGGCCCGACCTGCGCGAAAGCCAAACCATGCTCTACCTCAAGGGCCTGCACAACCTGCTGGCCGTGCTCTTCAACCTGCGCTACTACAGCCGCTTTGCGCAGGTGCTGCAGGTGCTCGAAGACTTCGCCACCCAAACCCGCCGCACCACCCCCAACACCGATACGCTGCTTTTTCAGTACATCTGGACCAACCGCCTGAACGCGATTTTCCTCGAAGCCCGCTTCACCGAAGGCGTAGAACTGGTGCCCGAGCTGCTTGAACAATTGGGCCAGTACCGCGCCCAGCTCGACCTGCACCGCACGCTGGTGTTCTACTACAAGATTGCCTGCCTCTACTTCGGCAGCGGGCAATACCGGCCGGCCATCAAATACCTGAACCGCATTATCGACCACAAAGACCTGAGCCTGCGCGAAGACTTGCAGTGCTTCGCCCGCATCCTCAACCTGGTGGCCCACTACGAAGCCGGCCAGGACGCTGGCCTGGAGCAGCAAATCCGCTCGGTGTACCACTTCCTGGGCAAAATGAACGACCAGCAACCCATGCAGGTAGCCGTGTTCCAGTTTCTGCGCCGGCTGGGTCACCTCGCCCCCGGCCAGCTGCCTGGCGAGTTCGTGCAGCTCAAAGCCACGCTCGAAGCCATAGCCGCCCGCCCCTTCGACCGCCGCCCGTTCCTCTACTTCGACATCATTTCCTGGCTCGAAAGCAAAATCAGCGGCCGCACGGTGCAGCAGGTGATGCAGCAGAAATTCCTGGGGCTGAAGTAGTGCGGACTTTGCGGGGCCGCGAGTGGCGTAGTCGTTTATTCTCATAGGCGCACAAAAAGGCCCGGCTCGCCGTAGCGAACCGGGCCTCTGAGCACTCAAGGCTAGCGGCAGCCTAGGCTTTGCGGCGCTTTTGGCGCAGGCGCTTGAGGCCATAAGCCACGCCCGAAGCCAGCAGCAGCGAGGCCCCACCATCGAGGGGCACCGCCGTGGCGCCGGGGGCGGGCGGGCCGCCGGTAGTGCCGCTGTTGCCGGGGGCACCGCCTTGGGCCGCAGCAGCAAAGCAGAGCAGCAGCCCGGCCACAACGGGTAGCAGGCGGGTAGTCAATATAGTAAAGAAGGGGGAGCGCATAACAGAAAAAGAGAGAAAAGCCAACAGAAAAACACGGAGTTTGCCGGTGCCCGCCCCATAGCAGACACCGGCAAAGTGAGGGCTTAGTCCACCGTCAGGCGGCAGGTGAGGCCACCCGTCAACCCTGCTCCGGTGAGGCGCACCAGGTACACGCCCGTGGCCAACTCTTGGGTAGCCAGCGTCGCCTTGGCGGCCCCGTTGGCCGGAGCCGAAAGGCTGGTGCGGCGCACCACTTGGCCCAGGGCGTTGAGCACCGTGGCCTCCACCTGGCCCACGCCCACGGGCAAGCCGGTGACGGCGAGCGTAACGGCACCCCGGCCATGACTGGCCGGGTTGGGGTAGAGCGAAACCAGCGCGCCCGCCTGGGCCGAAGCCGCGGCCAGGGCCTGGCTGGTGCGGAAGACGAGCGCGAAGCGCCCGGCGTAGGCCGCGTTGGCCGCCACGCTAAAGCTGTAGCTGGGCGTAGTCGCGAGGTCGGTGAGGGTGCCCAGCAGCGCATCGCGCAGCTGCACCTGGGTGCCGCCGGCCAGGGTGGCGAAGTTGAGCAGCTCGGTGGCCGTGAGCGTGTAGGAGCCGGCGGGCAGGCTCACCCAGAGCGGAATCTCGGTCGTGGTAGCCACAGCCAGCGGCGAGCGGGCGTCGATGCTCAGGCCCACGGGGCTGGCGCCGGGCGTGACGGAGCCCAGGTAGTAGCCGCTGGGGTTGTTGAGCTTGTAGGCGTCGTACTTGCCGTCGAAGCCGCTGGTGGCGCCGGCCTCGAAGTAGACGAACGTTTCATCCTGGGCCATAGCCACGGTGGTGGGCAGGCTGCCCAGGCCCAGGCTCAGGCGCACGAGGGGGCGGGTCTCGGCCGTGCGCTGGAAGGCGGGGTTGGCGTAGGTCGTCACGCGGTTGTTGTTGTTGAGCGTGACGGAGCCGGTGGTGCCGGGCGTGCTGGTGTGCACGAAGAAGCCCTGGCCGGAGGCGATGAGGCCCGTGCCCGCGCCCATGCCGTTGGTGAAGGAGGTGTAGCGCCCGCTGTAGGCGCTCAGGCTCTGGAAGACGTAGGCCGCCGCATCCACCCCGTTGAGGCTGGAATTGGTGCCGCTGACGCCCACCGTGCCCCAGTCGAGGGGCGCCGGGTAGGGGTTGCCGATGAGGGCCCAGCCCGCGCTCGCCGCGCCGGCCGTGTTGGCGGCGGCGTAGGTGAGGTTGCTAATCGTGCCGGCGTTGTTGTTGAGCGTGCCGGTGAACTGCACCTTCTCGGTGTTGCCAATCTGCACGGCGTAGCCCCGGCCGGGCGTCAGAGTCGTGTTGGTGCTGGCCGGCGACTGGTAGCCTTTGTCGAAGTCGGAGAAGGAGACGGCGGGCGAACCCGCGATTTTGCTCTCGTCGTAGCTGAACACGTTGGGGTAGGTGGCCAGGGTGAGCAGGTTGGGGTCAGCCGTGTTGTAGGCCGTATTCACCTGGGCCGTAAACGAGCCCCCGTAGGCGCTCGTACTCAGGCTGCCCACGGTGGCCGCCTGCACGGGCGAGCTGTAGTGGCGGTAGCCCGTGGTGCCGGTGTTGCCGGAGGCATCGATGTAGCGCTGCACCGTGGCGTTGCCCGTCACGACTCCGCCGCTATTCACGACCAGGGCCGTGCCGGTAGCGTCAGATTCGAGCGTGAAGGTGTTGCCGTTGGTGGTGAACGTGCCGGTGAGCGTGAGCAGGCGGCGCACGCTGGCCCCGGCGCTGGTGCTGAGCTGCGCGTTGTTGCTGTTGACGGTCAGGTTCCAGAAGCGCACGCGGGCGCTGCCCAGGATGCTGGGGTTGCTGGCCCCGCCGCCCATGATTACCGTGCCGTCGGTGGGCGAGAAGGTGCCATTGACGGTGAGGTTGCCGCGCACGTCGAGCGTACCGCCGCTCATGTTGAGCGTGGCCCCGCTATTCACCGTCAGGTTGAGCGTGGTGGCCGTGCCGCTGGTGATGAGGGGCGAGAACACCGTGCCGCTGGAGATGATGGCGCTGATGCTGGCCGTGGGCAGGACGTTGTTGCTCCAGTTGGCGGCCGTGAACCAGTCGGGGCTGATGGTGCCCGTCCAGGTGGTGCCCGTCACGTAGGTGAGCGTGTAGGCCGCCGAGGCCACGCTGTTGTTGCCGGCCGCATCCTGGGCCGCGCCCGTAGCAATGGTGACGCTGGTAGCCGCGTTGGCGTTGGTGGGCGTCACGGTGAAGGTGAACGTGGTGCCGGGGCTCGTGCCGCTGGGAGCGGTGGTCACGGTGCCATTGCTAACGGTGATGCCGCTGGTGGAGAAACCCGAAACGGCCTCGGAGAAGGTGACCGTGAAGGCGAAGGGCGAGGTGCTGGTGCTGCTGCCCGAACTGCCCGCCGTGCTGGTGAGGCTGGTCACGGTGGGCGCCGTCTGGTCGAGGGTGTAGGTCTGGCCGGTAGCGCCGCCGCTCAGGGCGTTGCCGGCCACGTCGGTGATGCCCGTGCCGCTGGTTTTCACGTTCAGGCCCAGCGTACCGTTGCCGCTGGCGCTGCTCACCGTCACGTCGTACACGCTCGTGCTCACGGTCGAGACGCTGGCGATGGTGCCGCTGGTGCCCGAAGTAGCCAGCGAGAAGGCCCCAAGCGACACTCCGTTCACCGCCTCGCTGAAGGTGACGCGGAACACGAGGGTGGTCGCGTTGGTGGTGGTGGCTGCGGGCGTCTGGCGGTTCACGGAGGTCACCGTGGGGGGCGTCGTATCCACGGTGAAGGTGTTGGTGGTGGAGTTGGCGCTCACGCTGCTGCCGCTGGTCTGGGCCGTGGCGTACACCGTGTGGCTGCCCTGGCCCAGAGCCGTGGACTGGGCCAGGGTGAAGTTGCCGCCCGTGGCCGTGGTGGTGCCGATGGAGGCGCCGTCCACGAACACCGTCACGGTGCTACCGGCCGGGGCCGTGCCGCTGTAGGTGGGGGTGGCAGTGTTGGTCAGGCTACCGTTGGTCGGAGCGGTCACCACCGGGGCCGCCGTCACGGGCAGCTGGTACTGCACGCTCAGCGCGTTGCTGGCCGAGTTCTGGGTGTTGTTGGCATCGTTGGCCACGCCCGCCGCCACGCTCACCGTTACCGTGCCCGCCCCGCTGGGCGTCACCGTGAAGGTGTAGGGGCCGCTGCCGCTGCCGCTGAAGTTAGCCGGCGTGCCGCCACCTGTCACCGTCACGTCCGAGGCCGTGAAAGTGGTGCCCACGCTCTGCGAGAAGCTCACCGAGAACGGAATGGGCGAGGTGCTGGTGGGGCTGCTGCTGGTCGTGCTCACGGTGGCCGTCAGGGGCGGGGCCACCACGGTGAACGCGGCCGAGGTGAAGGCGGAGTACGTGCCGGCGGTGGGCTGAATGGTGCCGATAAAGACGTTGCCGAGGCCGTCGCCCAGGTACACGTTGACTACCTGGTCGTCTGTGCCCTGGTTGGTGCGCTGGGCGGCCACGAAGCCCACCTGGTAGGTGCCGGTGGGCACGGCCAGATTCTGGGTGATGCTGCCGCTGGCGCTGGTGCTTTGCAGGAAGCCCACGAAGCTGCCCTGGCCCGAGGCGGCCGGGCCGAAGCCGGCGGTGCCGATGCGCGCCACCCCGGCCGCCGAGGTGAACGCCCAGGGCGCGGCCACCACGGCGGGCGACGAGCTGGGGTAGAGAAAGTCGTAGCTCGTGCCCAGGTTGTTGGTTTCAAAGCTGCCGTTTTGCAGGGCGTTGGCCACGGCCGTGCTTGTGCCGTTCTGCACCACCTGCACCCCGTCCACGAAGGCCGTTACGTCGCTTTTGCCGCTGGGGCTGCCCCCTGCTTGCAGCAGCAGCTGCGGGGCGGCCGCGAAGCTCTTGGTGATGGTGTACCCGGCCCCGGTGCCGTTGAAGGGCGTATTGGTCACGCTGGGCGTGATGCCCGTGGCGTTGGCCACGTTGAGTTGCAGCGTGCCGCTGCCGCTGCCCGTGCTGGCCGTGACGGTGTAGGTGGCGCTGGGCCCCGTACTGGGCGAGACGCCCGTGACGCTGGCCCCGCTGATGCCCGTCGTCGTCAGGCTGAAGTTGCTGGTCGTCACCCCCGACACGCTGGCCGAGAACGTCACCGTAAAGCTCACGGTGGCCGTGGCCGTGCCCCCCGCCGACTGCGTAGCCGTGGGCGCGAGCTTGCTGATGCCCGTGACCGTGGCCGTGGCCGCCGTAGTCGTAAACGTCACGTTGCTGCCATAGCTGGTGCCCGCGCTGTTGGTGGCGTAGGCCGCTGCCGTGTACTGGGTGCTGCCCGTCAGGCCCGTGAGGCCCGCCGAGAAGGCGCTGGGAAACGACGAGGGCGAAGTGGTACCGGACACCACCTGACCCGTCTTGTTGGTAAGCGTCGGGGTGCCCGTGCCGGCCACGTACACCACCCCGTAGCTGGTGAGCGCCGCCCCGCCGCTGGCCGTGAGCGTGCCGCTCACCGTGGCGGTGGTGGCCGTGATGTTGGTGGCCGGCGAGGTCGTCGTCACCGTGGGGGCCACGGTATAGGTAATGCTGTAGGTGTTGGAAACCACGTTGCCGTTGCCCGCCGCGTCGGTGGCCGCGCCTGCCGCCACGCTCACGTTCACCGTGCTGCCGGCGGCGCTGGGCGTCACGGTCAGGGTGTAGGTGGTGCCGCTGCCGCTGAAGCTGGCAATGGTGCCGCCGCTCACCGTCACGTCGGTTTGCGCGAAGCTGGTCGTGCTCTCCGAGAAAGTGATGGTGTAGCTGAACGGGTTGCTGTTGCTGCTGCCGCCGCTGCTGGCCGTGCCGCTGGTGATGGCCACCGTGGGGGCCGTCTTGTCGATGGTGTAGGTTTCACCCACAAACGGCAGGGTAGTGCTGATGCCGTAGGAGAGGCCCGTGTCGTTGGCCAGGTTCAGGGTCAGGGTGCCGCTGCCCGTGCCCGTGGTTACGGGCACCGTCCAGGTGCTGCCCGTGCCTGTGCTCACCGGCGTGCCCACTGTGGCCCCGCTGAGGCCGGAAGTAGTCAGCGAGAAGTTGTTAGCCGTTAAGCCCGTCACCGCCGTTCCGAAGGTCACCGTGTAGTTGACCGTGGTAGCGTTGGTAGGGTTGGCGCTGGCCCGCACGATGGAATTGACCGTGGTTTGGCCTGAAATGCGGATGTTGTCGAAGGCCAGCTCCTCATCGCCGTCGGAGGTCTGCACCAGCTGGAAGTCCAGGGTGGAAACAGCCGCCGCCGCTGGCAGCGGGAAGGTGAAGTAGTGCAGCGCCGTGCCCACAGCCACGCTGTCGGCGTTGCCGCCGCGATGCAGCACCCCGTCGGCCGTGGTGGTAAAGGAGCCGAACTCCGTCCAACTCCCACTGTTGCTGGTGCGGTAGTACAGCTTGAAGTAATCGGCGGCATCCCAGGCCGGAGCCGAGCCCGACGTCGAGGAGCTGCCTACGGCCACCACGAACTTCAGCCCGGTGGCACCGGCCGCGTTCACGGGCGCGAGCTGCACGGCGAGGCCCGTCGTTGGGTTAATGAGCTTGGTGCCCTCGCCAAACCAGTAGCCGCTGCTCCAGCCGGTAAACGTAATGTTGCCGATTTTGTCGGTGCCGAAGTAAGCCGGGCTGGTAGTAGACCGGAAGAAGCCGGTCGTGGTGCTTTGCCGCACGTAGGAGTTGCCGAAGTAGCGAGTGCCTTCCCCGTCGCTGTCGAAGTTTTCGGTGTAGGGCAGCGTTCCTGGAGTGAGCACGGCGGTAACGTTCAGGTTGCGAAGCGGCGTGTTGCTTTGCGCCGAGCCGTTGCTCAGCTGAAAGGTTATCTGCCGCGTCCCGTTGGGGAGCGTCGAGGTGTTGCTGTTCGAGTACGTTACCGTGCGCAGCGCCGCCTGGTAAGCGGCCTGGCTGGCCGTGCCGGTCAGCGTCAGCACACCGGCGCTGTACGTGCCGCTGATGGTGCCCTGGGTGCTATAGTTCAGCAAGTCGCCGCTCGTGAAGCCGCTGCTCACGCTCACCGTGCCGCCCGTAATGTTGGTGGCCGAGTTATCCGAGTAGCCGACCGTCAGCGTATTGGTTACCTGCACGGGGCTGGCCTGGCCTTCCGTGTAGGTGAGGGTACTCGTTTCCAGCGTAGCCAGCGTGGGCTTGGCTGCCGCGTCCACGTCGCCTATCACCCGGATGTTGTCGAACGTTATTTCCGGCGCGTTGGCATCGACCTCCACCTGCACGCGCAGGCTGGTGCCGGTGCCGCTGATGGGGGCCGTCACGTCCCGGTAAGCCTGGCCGAGTATGCTGTCCGACACGCTGTCCAGCGGCGCGCTGGTGTCTATGCCCCAGGCACCCGAGGAGGCGCTGCCGCCGGAGTTTACCAGCAGGCCAGCCGTCACGAACGGCGACCCGTCAAACGAGTAGCGCAGCCGGATGCGGTCGGGGGGGCTCACGTTGTTGCCGGTGCAGGTGGAGCAGTGCGGGTCGGCAAACGCCACCACCAGCTTCAGGTTCTTGTAGTTGGTGGCGGGCACGGTGAGCTGCACGTAGCCGGTCGGGCGGATGTTGGGGGCGTTGGCGTTGGTGCCGGCCGAGCTATTGCCGCGCACCCGCTCCCCCGTCCAGGCATAGCTGCCCTGCTGGCCGCTGACCGGCCCCGAGCTGCCCGAATACGAAGTGGTGCTGCCAGCGGGCGTGGTAAACACCCGGCGCTCGAAGTAAATGGTCGTACTGCCGGCACCCATCGTGTTGGACGTGTACCCGAAGTCGGTGCTCAGGCCCTCGAAGGTTTCCTAGGCGATGGTCACGTTGGTTTGGGCCCGCGCCCCAAAGGAGAGCAGGCTGAGCCAGCAAAGCAAGGCTCCTAGTAAGCGTTTGTTCATAGAAGAAAAGGTTAAAAAGAAACAAAGTAGACTGCTTGAAGAAGAAACAGGTAGCGTCGGAAGAATCACCGGCCAAGGTAGAAGCCGGCCCCCGCCCCGGCAAAAAATTGAGCACGAAGCCCCGGTTTTTGAGGTCGGGGCGCCGGGCCAGGGCCAGTGACTGGCCCTTGGCCCACCAGCGCGGGGGCCACCACGGGGGCCGGGCAGAATGCAACTGGCCGGCGTTGGCATAGCAAGTGGGAGTGGGTTAGGTTAAAGAATTTGGATTTTAGGGATACAAAGTTAACTACCTGCTGCAACATATTGCTAGTCAGCAGCGGGTGTTTCCGCAGCCTGTTTAAAAAGAAGCGGTTTTGGCAGCACGGTAACGGCACTTTACCTGCTGTTTGTTCATTTTGCGCCATATTTTTTAGTAGGTATAACCCAGAAATAAATTCATCTGATTTTTAATGATTCCCGTGCCCCACCCCCACGAAAAAGCCCCGACGCACGGGGTGCGTCGGGGCCAGTTGGCTACCAGGTGGTAGCTGCTACACCGGGAGCGTGGCGCGGTGGGCAGCAATGCCCGCCTTCACGTCGGTGAGCGTGGCTACCTGCCGGGCCACCTGCTCGGCATCGACCACGGCCAGCAAGCGGATGACGCCGGTGCTGAGGCGGGTGCGCTTGGCCCGGCGGGTGCGCTGCACCTGCCGGGCGCCAGCTCGTCGGTGGTGGTTTCGAGCAGGTCGGCGTCGATGCCGGGGGCAGCAAGCACGGCCTGGGCCGAGCTATTTTGGCGTCTGCCTTGGCCAGCTCGCTGGTGGTACTGGCCTGGGCGCGGCCGGCGCGCTCGGTAGTGAAGTCGGCGGTCGTATCGCGGCCCTGGAAGGTGCGCAGCTCAAAATCGACTTCGGCGGTAGCCGTATCGCACTCAGCTTTAGTGGTGAGGGCGGAATAATCCCTGCCGGTTTGTTGGGAATACTATTGATGCAGAATTGCGCCACTGAGGTGCTCCTTGGTAATGCAATAAATTATTCGATTATCCTTGCCCAATGCCCGATGCAGCCGGGCTGCTGCCCGCCAAACCCAGGCTACCTCCTGGCGCTCCTGCGCTGGCAGTGGCCGCCTTAGCCCAGGGCGGCGGCCTCGGCTTCGAGGGCGGTGGCGCGGGCTTGCAGCAGGTGGTAGCGGGTGGCGGCCTCGGCGGGCAGCGGGCGGGGCCGCCAGCCCCGCAGCCAGGTAGCGCGGGCTTCCCACCTAGCCTTTGTACGGTATTTTCAGCTTTTTCTAAAATACCGTACAGCTAGTCACTTGTTGGCTCCTTGGTTTCGCCCTCGCCGCCCCACCGAATGCCCCCGCTAGCCGTAAGTTGCGCCCGTGCTTTCCTTGCCTGCCTTTTCTGCCCACTGCCTCCGGGGCTACGCCGCCGCGCTGGCCCTGCTCACGCTTACCACTGCCTGCGGCCAAACCACCCCCACTGCCCCCCCGCCCGTAGGCGTAGTGCGCGACTCGCTCACCGGCCGCCCCGATATGCCCTGGCTGCGCCAGCGCCTCGATAGCAGCGCCACCCTGCGCCGCCAGCAGGTAGGCGTGGCCCTGGCCGATGCCGCTACCGGCGAAGTGCTCTTTGGCTACAACGAGGCCCGCTACTTCACCCCAGCCAGCACCACGAAGCTGCTGAGCCTCTACGCCGCCTTGCAACTGCTTGGCGACTCGCTACCCAGCCTGCGCTACTTCTCGCGGGGCGACACCCTGTTTTTTCAGGGCACCGGCGACCCCACTTTTCTGCACGGCGACGTGCCCTCGCGCCGGGCCTACCGCTTTTTGCAGGGCCGCCCCGAACACCTACTGGCCTACTGCGACATTGCCACCGTGCCGGTGTACGGGCCGGGCTGGACCTGGGACGACTACGGCTACTACTTCCAGGCCGAGCGCACGGCCTTTCCGGTATTCGGCAACACGGTGCGGTTTTATGGAGCCCTGCCGCTGGCCGTGCCCGCCCGCCCCGGCGCTCCCGCGCACCTGCTGCCCCAGCGGGTGCGGGTGCTGCCCCGCGCCTTCGCGCCGCTCACCAGCGCGGCCGGGCCGGAGTTTCGCCTCTCGCCCGACCAGGACGACGAGGAGCACGTATTCCGGCAGCCACTCGAAAACCGCTTTACCTACCGGCCGGCCGGCAAAAAATGGGTCGATGAGCTGCCCTACCGCACCAGCCGCCCGCTGCTGCTACGGCTGCTCGGCGACACCCTGCGCCGCGCCATCGTGGGCGCAGCCTGGCACCCGCGCCCGGCGCAGGACAGCATCCGCACCCTGCGCGGCCTGGGCTCCGACTCGCTCTACCGTCGGATGCTGCGCGTGAGCGACAACTTCCTGGCCGAGCAGTTGCTGCTCATGGCCAGCACCCGCGTCGGCTACCGCGACTCGCTGAGCGGGGCGCGGGTTATCCGCCAGCTCCTCAAAACCGACCTGCGCACCCTACCCGACCGCCCCGACTGGGTCGACGGCTCGGGCCTCTCGCGCCTCAACCTGCTCACGCCGCGCACCCTCACGGCGCTGCTCGTGCGGCTGCACCAGCAGGTGCCCGAGCGCCGCCTGCTCAGCCTGCTGGCGGCCGGCGGCGGCCAGGGCACCCTGCACTTCCGCTACTTCGATGCCGGGCCGCCGAAGCAGCCCTGGCTCTGGGGCAAAACCGGCACCCTCACCCACACCTGCAACCTGGCGGGCTTCGTGCGTTGCAAAAGCGGCCGGCTCGTGGCCGTCACGTTCTTCAACAATGGCATTCCCGGCGACGACCAGGCCACCCGCAACGCCATGCAGCGCCTTCTAGGCGAGGTGCGGGCCTGGCTCTGAGGTCAGGCTAGCAGGCGTAGGGCTTCGGCGGGCGCAAGCACCGGCAACGTGCCGGCCGCGAAGCCTTTCGGGTCGCGGGTGACGATGGCTTCGATGGCGGGAATACTGGCCGCCGCAAAGTATTGGATGGCATCCTCGAAGTCGGTTAGCCCGCCTTCCAATGCCTGGGTAATGATGGCACCGTCCACGGCAACGATTTGGATGAGCCGGGTGAGCTTAGCGAGTTTTTGCCGACGCTCGGCGGGGGTGCTGGTTTTGCGCAGCACGTAATAAATGTGGCTGAATGACAAGCTCGCCACGTAAAGCCGCACTTGTTGCTGCCTGCCAGCTTCAAAAATCTGTGCTGCCTCCAGCCAGAAATTTTCACGCTCCGTAAGCAGGTCAATCAGCATTTTTGTGTCTAAAAACCAGTGTTTCATAGCCCAAAACGCTCGTCCAGGGCTTTGCCAAGCTCGGTTTTGTAATCGAAATTCTTCGGCAGCCGCAAAGAGCCGATAAGCTCCTGCACTTCGGGCGAAAAAGAGGATTTGGCCGGGGTCGCTGGGGCTGGCCGCACGGTGGCTTGCAACAGTTCGGCTACCAGCGCGTCAAGCTGTTGCCCGTGCTGCCGGGCGTAGGCTTGGGCGGCGGCTATTAGTTCGTCGTCGAGCGTGAGCGTGAGCTGGGACATGGAGTAAGTGGAATTAAAATCGAACTACAAGTTACGCAAGCTGTAAGCAGTTGGGCCACTCTACTCTACCCTACAAAAAATGGGGCATAAAAACGGGAAGGACCGACCTTTGGAGTTCCTACACTTCAAAACGCCTTTCCCTCCCGTGAAGCAGTACC
>JBPBPU010000053.1:0-52472 GCA_050954465.1 Janthinobacterium lividum | reverse complement strand
GTAGAAGAGGGTGCCGACAGCTTCGGCCAGGGCGAAGCGCTGCTGGAAGAAGCCGTGGAAGACGAGGCCGACATTTCGGCTACGGCGGAGTAACACCAGTGGGCCGTTTTCCACATCGGGCACCGGCAAAATGCTGGGGTGTACGGTCGGGCTGATTTCGTCGAAAAACTGCTCGAACAGCGCTTGCAACATGCCGTCTTTCAGGCCGATGTCGGGCACTATCATGCTGTTTACGCCGGCCCATTCCATAGCAGAAAGGTAGATGTGGCCGGCGGGCACAATCACGTCGGCGCGGTCGGGGTTGAGCATGGCCACGTTTACGCGCTCGTTCATACTCAGGCCGCCGAGGCGGTCGAGAATGGCCTTGACGCTGCGGCGCGTTATGGGCTTGGCGGGCGCGGCGGCCGACATGCTGTAGACTTTGTTGATGTTGCCGCCCGTGCCGATGGCACGGGTAACGTGGTAGCCACGGGCATTTTCGCGCACCCAGGCTTCCATGCGCTGCCAGAGGCCATTCATTTGCTCTACGGTGCGGCCGCTTTCCTCTTGCTGCATGCGCCGAATGGAGCCGATTTCAAACGACTGGGCGGCCACCTTGCGGCGGTCGTGGTAAATGTTGAACTCTGTACTGCCTCCTCCCACGTCGATGTGCAGGTAGTGGCGGTTGTCTTCCAGCAAATGTTCAATTACGCGGTTGATGTAAGCAGCTTCCGCCTGCCCGTCAATCACCTGAATTTCCAGCCCCAGTTCCTGCTGCACGCGCTCGGCCACGGCCGCGCCGTTGCGGGCGGTGCGCATAGCCGAGGTGGCGCAAATAAGGTGGTGCGACACCTCATGCACCTCCATCAGCAGCTTAAGCGAGTGCAGAAACTTGACGAATTTATCGGCCTTGGCCGGCGGAATCTCGCCGGTAGCAAATACGTCCTCCCCCAGCCGCAGCGGGTAGCGCACGTATTCCACGCGCTTGAGCCGATAGCGGCCCTGGTAAAATAATACTGCCGAAATCTGGCAGCGCACCGCATTGGAGCCAATATCGATGGCGGCAAGCTTGGTCAGTTGATACTCCATAGACCGCAGATTTAACGGATTAAACGGATTTCGCAGATACGCCCCTGCGGGGCTGACTACGCGAAGTAGTAAGTGATACGAACTGCAAAGTTGGCTTATAGTTGGCTTACCCTGGCCACTCGCACCGCCACTTAGCTTAGCCAGCCCCGCAGGGGCGTATCCGCGAAATCCGTTTAATCCGTTAAATCTGCGGTTTTAGTTGGCGTCGTTTATCAGATTTACTACCAGCGTGGCCATGGTGTCCTTGTCTTCGGGTTTGCTTTCGGCGATGAGCAATGTGAGGGCTACCAGGGCATTATCGGCCAGCCGCCGGGCGCCATCGGGACGGTAGAGGCACTGGTTGCGGTCTAGAAAATACACGAACAGAAAGGCTGCAATGCGTTTATTGCCATCCGAGAACGAGTGGTTTTTTACCACGAAATACAGCAGGTTAGCGGCTTTCTCCTCTACACTCGGGTACATGTCGTGGCCGCCGAAGCTTTGGTAAATAGTGCGCACCGAGCTTTCGAAGGACTGGTCTTTTTCGCGCCCAAATAGCTCGGAGCCCCCAAACTGCGCCCGCAGGGCATCGATGGCCTGCCGGGCATTCTCCACTGTCAGCTCGAAGGTTTCGGTGTCGGCGGCAGCCACGTTTTCGCGGGCCACGCGCAGGCGCTGGTGGTCGTACTGGTCGAGCACGTCAAGGGCGCGGGCGTAGTCGCCAAGAATGCGCAGCAGCGCGTCGGATTGGTCGGCGGTCAGCTCCTGGCTGCTGGCTACCTCGGCTTGCAGCTGCACGAGGCGTTTGAGGTCGGCTAGCTGGCGGGCACTTTCGCGCAGGCGCTGCTCATTGAGCACGAAGCCTTGTACGAGGTACTGGCGCAGCACCTGCGTCGCCCACTGCCGAAAGCTGGTGCCCCGTGCTGACTTTACCCGGTAGCCGACCGAGATAATAACGTCGAGGTTATAGTGCTTGGTGCGGTATGCTTTGCCGTCGGCAGCAGTTGTCCGGGATTCCCGGACAACTGATTCTTCACTCAATTCCCCTTCCCGGAAAATATTGCGAATATGTTCACTGACCGTCTTTTTTGAATTATCAAATAATTCGCTCATCTGCGCCTGCGTCAGCCAAACGGTGTCGTGGTCGAGTTGCACGTCGAGGCGAATTTGCCCGTCGGGCGACTGGTAGAGTAGAATGTCTTGGGTGGGAGTGGGCTGCATAGGTCTGAGAATTAGCCAAGCAGCAAAAGTAACTTATTGCACAAATAAATCCAGCCTCATCACTGAATTTCCCTAAAACACCTCGCCCAGATTTAGTGACAGCCCCCGGGAGCCATCGAAGCCGAACCCGTAGTCGATGGCCAGGTTGGTGCGGGATGCTTTGTTGAGGTTGAGGCGCAGGCCGGCACCAACGGCAGGGACTATTTTCTCAAAATTGCCATCGGTGAGGACGGTTTTTCGCTTCACTACTTCCGTATTCAACTCAGTAACGCTCTGAGCGTTGGCGAAGACTACACCGCCGAGCAGGCGGTTGCGGGTGATGCCGAAGCGGTACTCCGCCTCGCCGTAGAGCAGGTTTTTGCCCCGAAAACGGCCCTGGATGAAACCCCGGCCGGTGTTGCCGTAGGTATCCCAGCCGGTGGCGGGCAAGTCCAGGAAGGGCGGCGTGCCGTGGAGCGTGAAGACATTGTACGACCACAGGGCCAGAATATTCGATGAATTGGGAATGGGGTGCAAGTAGAAGCGGCCTTCGAGCAGCAGGGTCTGAAAGTTGTTGTCGCTGCCCAGCGCCTCCATGTTGGGCCGGTACTGGAGGTTGAGGTAGTAGCCGCCCTGGGGGTTGATGGCGTTGGGGCGGTTGTCGTGCAGCAGGCTGAACACGGGGCCCGACGATACCGAATTACCCGACACACCCTCCGTATAGTGCGAGATGTTGGTGACCTCGCGGCGGGTGTTGCGGCTCACGATATCCCAATGGTAGTCAAGCTGGTAGCCCAGGCCACCGTACCAGGCGGCGGCGAGGCGGCGGTAGGCCGTCTGGTAGAAGCGCAGGTACTTGTAGTCCATCGACACTACGGCGTCTTCGTTGATTACTGCCGCACGCATGCCCAGGCCGTAGGTGCTTTGCGGGTAGCGCATCACGCGCCAGTCGCCCACCAGGTTCCAGGTGTTATTGGCTGTCCACAGCGACGAGGCGGTGGTGAAAATGAGTTGGTGGTTGAGGGTGTATTCGGCGGCTCCGACCACCGTCGACACGTTGGCCTGCGAGCGGCGGAAGGCCAGGTTCAGGGCCAGTTCGGCCACGCCGCTGGTTTGCTGCGAGTAGCCTACCACGGGCACTAGCAGCAGCGCCCGATGGCCCTGCTGCAAGGCCAGCGAGTCGTGCACCGGAATGCGGGCCCACAGCCGGTGGGCTACATCGGCCACGTCCACGGGGGCAGTCTGGGCCTGGCTGGCGTGGGCGCACAGGGCCAGGAGCGCCCACCGGCTCCCTTTTTTCAGCAATGAAAGCCAGTAGAAATCAGCCAATTTCTTGCGCGAAGAATACTCCGACAGACTGCGGAACCTGGCAAAGGTTCAACGGCAACTGGGAAATAAAGGCAACCTAATCGCCCAATTTGGGAATGAAATCGGCTTATGGCGCGGGGGCTGTTCTCCGCAAAGGGCGCAGAGGGTTTCGCAGAACGTTCTGCGAAACCCTCTGCGAGTTGAAACCTTACTTATCAATTCGGAAGCCCAACCCGAACTGCACCATGGTGTTTTCCTCCGATACCTGGTACGACACCGAGAAAGCCAGTGTTTCCACTACCGGCGCGAGGTAGAAGCCGCCGCCGTAGCCGGTGTGCCAGCCGCCCGGCGAAGCGCCCTGGTAGTACACCCGGCCTTGGTCGTAGAAGCCAAAAATGCCGTAATAGAAGGGCAGGAAGTGGTTTTTGCTTTGGCCCAGGGCTAGGCGCAGCTCCGAGTTATAGTAGAGGCTGGCGTCGCCGGTGAAGCGGTTGCGGTAGTAACCGCGCAGGTTTTCGGCCAGGCCCAGGCTGGTGAGCTTGTAGAACGGAATGGCCGCGCTCGGGCCGTAGTTTTTGGCCCCGCCGCCCTTGATAGCCAGCGTAATCGGGATACCGATGCGGGCCGTGCCGTAGTATTCGGCGAAGCCCTGGGTGAGGCCGAATATTTCCTTGTTGCCGCTGAACTGGCGGTACGAGTCGTGACGCACGAGCAGGCGCACGCCGCGCTGGGCAAAGGCGCGGCGGTTGCGCAGGTCGAGGTCGAGCAGGGCATTGAGGCCGATGAGGCGCTGGAAGTCGGCGTTGGGGCGGGCGTTGTCCTGGCCGGGCAGCTGCTGGCGCAGGTCCTGGGCCAGCTGGCTGTTGCCGGAATAGTCGCTGGTGTAGTACTCGTAGCCGGGGCCGACGCGAAAAACGCTGCGCTGCCAGAACGTGCGCTCCGTAAACGCCTGTACGGTAACACCTTTGTAGCGGGCGCGGTAGTAGTCGGCGTCGTAGAGGTCTTCGGTTTTTTGGCTGTTGTTGCCGATGCCGAAGAAGTTATAAAACGGAAAATAGCTGCCATAGCTGGCTTCCGCGCCAATATCAAACTTGCCCACAGCGTAGCGGTGCCGGGTGTTAGCCGTCACCTGAAACAAGCCATTGGTGGAGCCCTGCACATCAAGTCCGTAGCGGTTTTGGTAGTCGGGCTTGCGGAAGCCCTGCTTCACAAAATCCACGCCTATGCTGGCCCCAAAGCCGTCGTTGCGGTTATAAAACAGGCCGAAACGGGGCGTGTAGCCGTTGTACTCAAACGCCTCCCGGTCATAGGCATTCACGTAGCGGCTGGTGCTGCGGCGGTCGTTGGTTTCGGGGCCGCTGCTAAGGTCGGTAGTGGGCGTGTCGTACACTTTGGTGAGCGTGCGCAGGCCGCTGGCCCGCGAGTCGTCGCTGATACGGTCTTTGCCCGCGCCGCCAATAATGCGCACCAGGATGCTGTGCCGCCCGCCCTGGCCCGTTACCTGGATAATATCTTGCCCGTCAAGCGCGTACACGCAAATTTCCTTGGTTTCCTTCGGCTCGAAGGTGCGGTCGAACAAGGCCGGGCCGTTGGTTTCCTGGCTGTCGCCTTTGCGGTCGAATTCCTGCACCCGCACCCGGCCGCCGGGTAGGCGCTCTATCTTGAATATCTCGCTTTTGTTGGAGCCTACCACGTCTACGCGCCGGGCCAGCAGCTCGTAGTACTCGTCCACGGCGTGCGGCAATTCCTGGATGCGGGCCTTTAGCTTGCGGTTGATGTCGCGGCCCGAAAGCGACTGCACCTCGGCGGGCAGCGTGGCCGTGGCCTCGTCGATAACGGCGGGCGTGAGTTGGGCTTGCAGGTACTTGGCGGCGTCCTGCCAGTCCTGGCGCGAGAGGCCTTGCAGCAGGAAGCGGTCGAGGTGGCGGGCGGGCCAGTTCAGGCTTTCCATGTCGTGAAACTTGGCATCGAAATCTTCGATGCTGGGCACGGCCCACTCGCGGTTGGCGGCGTAGGTGAGCAGGCCGTTCCAGAGGGTGAAAGCTTGGTCGCGGTCGCGCGGAATGGGCCGGTAGAGGGTGCCCTTGCCCTTACCCTGGTCGTAGCCGGCCCACTTCCAGTTGTCTTCGTGTTTGCCAAAATCGGCCACCAGCATATCGAAAGCGCGGGCGCGGGCCAGGTTTGGGGCATCTATGCGGCTGTCGTGGTCTTTGTAGAGCTTGCGGAAAAACCCGTACGTGCGCGTCACCCCGTCCGACTTGCCAAAGCCCGGCAAATTGGGCTTCGGGTCGCCGGGCCGGTCTTCCAGCGTGCCGAGCAGGCCCGCATATTCGGAGCGATACGCGCCGAGCAGACTATTATCGGGCAGCCGAAACAGGCGCGGCCGGGCGTGCAGCACGTCGGTATGGTCGAGTAGCGCGCTGATGGGCAGCCCCGAATACGGGTTGGCCGTGGCCGTAATATCCTTGAGAATCGGGGCCACAAACGAGCGCTGCAACTCGGGCGGCAGGATGCCCGTCACGTCTTTATCGACCGAGCGAAACACGTACTCCGAGCTATCGGCGGCAATGAGCTTGAGCGAAGTAGTCTGGCGCCCGCCGCCCCGGCCAAAGGGACGCAAGCCGCCATTTTCGGTGCGCAAATCCAGCGTTTTCACTTGCACCGGCTGCAGCCACGACGAGCGGTAGAGCGGCCCGATGAAGAACCGCTTGGCAGGCCCGGCCGCGTATTCGGGGCCGGGCACCACCGTGGTGGCGGCCAGCAGCGGCGCGTCGGGCTTGGCTTCGGCGGCGGTTTTAGCTGCGCCGGGGCAGTCTATAAAGGCATTGACGGGGGCCTGTGGGTCGGGGGCCGCGCAGGCCGAGCGAAACAAGGTGCCCACGTAGGCTTCGGTAGCTTGATTATCGGCTGCAAACGTGAAAAACCGGCTCTTCACGGTGCCGTCGGCGTAGTAGTCGAGAGTGGCGTAGCCTTCCGCTTTTTCGTTGTAAAGCGACTGCCGGTTTATGCCCACGTGCTGGCTTTGCACGAAGCTGCCGGCCACGAGGTGGTAGTTGCCCTCGAAGGGCGTGAGCTGCAAGGAGTAGTCGTGGGAGGCGGCGTACACTACGCCGGGGTTGGTGCGTAAGGTGTTACCAAGTAGCTCTTTGCGCAGCTCCTGGTAGCGGGGGTTGGCAAAGTCGCGGGGGGTGCCCACGTTCTGGCGGTAGGCGGCGTACACCGTGCCGAGCACGGGCGGGGCGAGGTGGCGGCTCAGGGGCTCGTGGCCGCCGTACACGCCGTTGGTGACGACCGGGTGGTGGCCCACGAGCAGCACGTTTTTGCCCTTGGTGTCGTCGATAATGTCTTGCAGCTGCTCGCGAAACTCCTCCTTGGTGAGTGTTTTGCAGTCGGTATCGGGGGCTTCGGGGCGGTCGAAGGGATGAGTGAACCAAGGCGTATTCAGGGCCACCAAGCGCACGAGGGGGGCCACGTCCACTACTTCGGGGCCGGGGCAGCCATTGGTGGGCACGAAGGCATTCTGGCCGGGCAGCTGCTTCTCGATGTATTTTTCGAGGCGGCGCACGGCTTTGAGCCCGTCTTTGCCAGAGTTGGCCCAATCCTTATCGCCGGGCACAAAGTAGATTTTGCCCAGCGGCAGGCCCTTTACCAAATCAATGAACGCATCGGCGCGGGCTTTCTCCTGCATTGAGAGCAGGGTGTCTTTCTTGGAAGTCAGGCCTTCATTGCCCACAATGTCGCCCAGATGCACTACTGTAAAAGGCGTTTTTTGCAGTTCCAGCACTTGCCGCAGCAGCTTGAGGCGGGCGGCAGGCAGGTCGCCCTGCGCCGTATTACCGAGCAGAAAAACGGTGTGAGCGGGGGATTGAGCAAAAGCGGAAGTAACAGTCAGCCAGCCAACGGCCAGCGCAAAAAGGAACGGTAATCGCATACAGGAAAGGATATGGTGGAGCTTACGCAAAAAGCCCGTAGGCGTTGGCGGGCGCAGTACGCAACAAAAAAGCGCCTCCGGTTGAAACCAGAGGCGCTTTCTAAACCTAAAATCCTACGCCTGCTTCAGCTCCGGTGGTTCCTCACGCAGGGCCACGTTGTAGCGACTGGCGAAGCTTTCCAACTGCCCGCGCAGCAGGGCGCGGCGGCGGGTGCCTTTTACTTCACGCATGTTCAATACGTGGATTTCGCCGTCTTTAAGACGCACGCGCAGCTGCCGGGGCAGCAGCTCCAGCTGGCTCATGGTTTCGGCGGCAATTACCTGCTTGGCCCGAAACAAGCCCGGCTTATGCACCAGGTAGCCGGGGGCAAACTCGAAGTAGCTCTGGGTGCCGAATACCGGCGCATTGTGCACCAGAATAAACCCCAAATACAGCACGCAGCCCGCCAGAAAAACGTAGCTCAGCCAGTAAAAATCCTGGCTCGGGGGCGAATTGCGCAGCATAAGCAGCGCGTAAACAATGGCAAAAAGCGCCAGCGACACCTGCACCCCAAACGAGAGGCGTGAAGAGTTCGCCGGGCGCAAACGAATGCGAGTAGTACCAGTAGGCATGGAGCAAAAGTAGTCAGGAGTTAAAAAAGAACGTCATGCGAAGCATTCTGCGCATGACGTTCTTTTTTGCTGCTATAACTCTTAACTCAACTTCGCCGCCAGCGTCATTTCGGGCACGGCGCTCAGCACCTGCGACACGGGGCAGTTGGCCTTAGCAAACTCGGCGTGCTTCTGGAAATCTTCGGGGGTGATGTTGCCGCCAGTTACTTTGCCCTCGGTGCTAACGTGGATTTTGGTGATTTTGGGCGGACTCTGGGCCGCGTCGAGCGTTACGGTGGAGGTCGTATTGATGGCTTCTACCGTGTGGCCGTGCTGGGTGAGCACGTGGGTCAGGAACATGGTGTAGCAGCCGGCGTGGGCCGCCCCAATCAGCTCTTCGGGGTTGGTGCCTTTCTGGCCCTCGAAGCGCGAGCCGGCTGAGAGCTGCGCATTTACGGTGCCGCTTTTGGTGGTGATGTTGCCGTGGCCCTTGGTGTCGCCCTGCCACTCGATTTTGCCGAATTGCTCAATCATAAAAAACGAAAAAAGTGAGGTGAAAAATGTTTATGGGTTTATGCCCCGCAGTTGGTTTACGCAGCCGTGCGCCCATAGTTAGGAGTTAGTGTAAATGCTAGGCGGCAGAATTTGTTTAGCCTTTTGCCTAAAAAAATTAAACAGAAATAGTAGCTGGTGGCTCCTGCCATTCGGCTGCGCTACTTTTGGCTGCCTTCTACCAACCCCGTTTTATGGGACTAAAAGCCCTGCTTAGTCGCCCCCTGGCGGCTTATACCGTACACCGCTACCGCCAGTGGCAGCAGCAGCCCGCCGCCACGCAGCTGCGCCTGCTGCACGAGCTAACCCGCACGGCTGTGCCCACCGCCTTCGGCCGCGCCTACGAGCTGGCGGCCGTGCGTACGCCTGCCGACCTTGCCGCCCGCGTGCCCGTGCGCGACTACGAGGCCCTAAAGCCTTACTTCGACCAGGTAAAAGCCGGGCAGCCCGACGTGCTCTGGCCCGGCCGGCCGCTGTACCTGGCCAAAACCAGCGGCACTACCAGCGGCACCAAATACATCCCGATTACCCGCGCCAGCATCGGCAACCATATTAACGGGGCCAAGGATGCGCTGCTGCACTATGTAGCCGCCACCGGCCGCGCCCGGTTTCTGGATGGCAAGCTGATTTTCCTATCCGGCTCGCCGGAGCTGGAGCAGGTGGGCGGTATTCCCACGGGTCGGCTCTCGGGCATCGTCAACCACCATGTGCCGGCGTATTTGCGGCGCAACCAACTGCCCAGCTACGCCACCAACTGCATTGAGGACTGGGAAACCAAGCTCGACGCCATTGTGCAGGAAACCCTGGGCCAGCCGCTGACGCTTATTTCGGGCATTCCGCCCTGGGTGCAGATGTACTTCGACCGCCTCACGGCCCGCACCGGGCGGCCGGTGGGCGAGGTATTTCCGCAGTTCGATTTGTTCGTGTCGGGCGGCGTGAGCATGGAGCCCTACCGCGCCCGCCTGCTCGAAAGCATCGGCCGCACGGTGGATACCATCGAGCTATTCCCCGCCTCCGAGGGCTTCCTGGCTTTCCAGGACCAGCCCGGCAACCCTGGCCTGCTGCTGCGGCTGGATAGCGGTATTTTCTTCGAATTTGTGCCCGCCGAGCGGTTTTTTGAGACGCACCCGCCCCGCCTCACCATCGCCGACGTGGAGCTGGACCAGCAATATGCCGTGGTGCTCACCTCTAACGCGGGCCTCTGGGCCTACTCGCTCGGCGACACGGTGCGCTTCGTGGATTTGCACCCGCACCGCGTGGTCGTCACGGGCCGCATCAAGCATTTTCTCTCCGCGTTCGGCGAGCACGTTATCGGCGAAGAAGTAGAAGCCGCCCTGCGCGAAGCCGTGCGCCAGCACCCCGAAACCGAAGTCACCGAATTCACCGTGGCCCCGCTCGTGAGCGAGGATAAAACGCAGCCCTCGCGCCACCAGTGGCTAGTGGAATTTGCCCAGCCGCCCCACGACGCGGCCGCTTTCGCCGCCGTGCTCGACGCTACCCTGCGCCGACAAAACTCCTACTACGACGACTTGCGCCAAGGCAGCATCCTGGTGCCACTGCTGTTGACGGCGCTGCCGGCGGGAGCATTCCAGCGGTATATGAAGAGCGTGGGCAAGCTGGGCGGGCAGAACAAGGTGCCACGGCTGGGGAATGATAGGGCGGTGGCGGAGGGGTTACTGGCACTTACGAATTAATTATTTCGCTTATGCAAAAGCTGGATTGGAATGTCTTACTGACTGCTATTAATCAGGAAATTATGAGTGATGAACGATTTTTGACAGGTAACTATGCGGTGACGCTAACCGACACGCAGCGGCAAACAAAGTGGCTGGGACAACCGGGCGCGTCCGAAATGGAATTAGCGCAACTTGAGCAGCGGTTACAACGGCAGCTACCACCCTCTTACCGCAAATTTCTGGCTACCTCAAATGGTTTCGGTCCAATTGATTACTCTATCTATAACCTATCTCCGATAGAAGAAGTGGATTGGCTCACTGCAAAAGACTCCCACACAGTTGAACTTTGGGAGGGAAACCCAACACCTATTGATTACCCCGACTTAGCAGATGAACTTTATTTGCGCTATGATGGAACGCAGATTGAAGGCATATTACGTCCCGGCCACATGCGCCAATGCCTGATGATTGCTGACTGGTGCGATGCTGGTTTTGTAGCACTTAACCCGGCCGTGCAGCACGAAGGTGAGTGGGAAGCCTGGCACTTTGCGAATTGGTATCCTGGGGCCGTGCGCTATCGCTCTTTTGCCGAAATGATGCAGAGCAGATATGAAGAGCATAAAGATATGCGCCTCAACAAATAACCCATGCGCCTCGCCTTCGACCTCGACAATACGCTAATTCGCGGCGAATACGACTTCGCCTTGGAAACCCCGAAACGCAAATTATGGGCGCGCCTATTACACTACGAGCCTTTACGAGCCGGAATTATTGACGCGGCAAATTATTGCCAGCAAAAAGGCTGGGAAGTCTGGGTGTACACCACCTCTTACCGCAGTGCGTGGTATATCCGGCGGCTATTCTGGTTGCACGGCATCCGGCTGGCGGGCGTGGTCAACCAGGCGCGGCACGATAGGGAAGTGCGGGTGCGCAGTACCAAATACCCGCCGCAATTTGGTATCGACCTGCTGGTTGACGACTCGGAGGGCGTGCGGCTGGAAGGCGAGCGGTACGGCTTCCGTACGCTGGTCGTCAGCCCGACGGATGGGGAATGGGTGGCGAAAATAAAGGCTGAAATTCAGCAGTAGTTTATCCAACTCTGTTAAATACATCTGTCCACTCCAACCGCAATTCGGGTAGGGTGTGGCTAGGTACCTGGCCGGGCTCGTAATAGTCGCCGTGGGGCTGGTAGTCACCGTCTTGCAACACGTAGGTCGAGATAATCTGCTCGCCGGGATACACTATCCAGTACTCCCCTACCCCGTTCTCGGCGTAGAGGTCAAACTTGGTGCGCGTGTCGTGGGTAGCAGTACCCCGCGACACAATTTCGATAATCCAGTCGGGGGCACCCAGGCAGCCCCCGGCATCTATTTTGGTGGGGTCGCACACCACGCACAGGTCGGGCTGCACTACCGTTCGTATCTGTGCATCGCCATTGCCCGTGCTACGGAGCAGGCGCACGTCGAAGGGTGCAGCAAAAACCTGGCAGGTTTTTGCCAGCAAATAGGTATCGAGCAAGCGGCTGAAATTCATGGAACACCGCTGATGGCCCGACGTAGGGGCCGCCATTTTGCGCAGTACCCGGCCCCGAATAAGCTCTACGTATTCGCTGAATTTCCAATTTAGATAATCGGCGTAGGTGTAGCTCTGGCTCAAATCGAGCTGCGAGATGTCGGTGATAACGGGAAGCGTCGGCGTCATAGCTACAAGTTACGGGATTTAGCTTACTCCTTCTTCGTGCGGCGCGGTAGTGAAAGCAGCAGCACCAGAAACGCGGTGCCCCCCAGGCTGTACCAGGTGATGACGGGCAGGCCCCGGAAATACGGCATCTCGGGCGGGTAGTGGCCCAGCAGGCTTAGGCCCGCGAAAAGCAGGCCGCCCAGCGTGAGCAGGGCCAGCACGGTGCGGCCCACGAGCTGGTCGGCCTTGCGCAGCAGGCTGTTGTAGCCGCTCAGCTCCACTTTCACGCGCAGCTCGCCTTTGCTGATTTTGCGCATTATCTGGCGCAGGTCGGCGGGCAGGGTTTGCAGCAGGGCCAGCAGCTGGGTGCCGGTGTATTCGGCTTCGCTGAGGACGTTTTCGGGCGAATATTGCTCGCGCAGGATTTTGGTGCCGTAGGGGCGCACAAACTCGAAGGTGTTGAAGTTGGGATGCAGCACCTTGCCGATGCCCTCCAATATTACCAGCGCCCGCAAAATGAGGAACACCGCGCCCGGCACCTGCAGCCGGTACTGGTAGATGATGCTTTGCAGCGCGTCGGCCAGGTCGCTCATGCTCATGTCCTTCACGTCGAGCACAGCGAAGTCCTCGATGAGCAGGCCGAGGTCGTTCTCGAAGGTGCGCATGTCGGGGATGTCGCTGCTGATGGCCAGGCGGCGGAAGTTGAGGGCCATGCTGCGGGCATCCTGCCGGGCCATGCCGATAAACACCCCCGCGAAAGCGTATTTCTGCTGCTTGGTGAGCTTGCCCACCATGCCGAAATCGATGAGCACCAGCCTGCCATCGGGCCGCACGAGCACGTTGCCGGGGTGCGGGTCGGCGTGGAAAAACCCGAACTCGAATATTTGGGTCAGGTAGATATCCATGCCGGTTTCGGCCACGGTTTCGGGGCTCAGGTTCCAGGCCAGCAGCTGCTCCTTGTCGGTTATCTTACAGCCTTTTACAAACTCGATAACCAGGATTTTGGCCGTGCTTAGCTCGCGGTAGGGCTTGGGAATGTAGAAGGTGGTGTAGCTTTCGTAGAGCTTGCGCATCTGCTCCATGGAGCGAGCCTCGGAGGTGTAATCCAGCTCCTTGGTCATGCTGCGCTCGAAGGCATCGACTACATCCTGGGGGTTGGCCAGGCCTTGGCTGCGCAAAAAGCCGCCCGTCAGGCGCACCAGTTCGTGCAGCAGGCGCAGGTCGCCCTGCACTTTTTCGGGCACGCCGGGGCGCTGGATTTTCACCACTACTTCCTCGCCCGTGTGTAGCCGCGCCCGGTGCACCTGCCCGATGCTGGCCGAGCCAATCGGCTCATCGTCAAACTCGGCGAATACTTCAGCGAGCGGGCGGCCCAGCTCGGCTTCGATTATCTGGCGGGCCTCCGCCACGGGGAAGGGCGGCACGTTGCTTTGCAGCTTCTCAAACTCGTCGATGAGGGCCTGGGGCAGCAGGTCGGCGCGGTTGCTCAGGGCCTGGGCCAGCTTGATAAAGGTGGGCCCCAGCTCCTCGATAATGAGGCGAATCCGCTCCCAGCGAGTGGTTTCAAACACGGCCCGGTCGTCGGCCTGGCCCCAGCGCAGGCGGCGCTGCTGGCTCACGAGGCGGCGCAGGGGCGTGGTCGTCACCACGTCCTCGAAGCCGTAGCGCAGCAGCACCTCAGCCACCTGCCGAATGCGCGTGAGGTTGGAAATTGTATTCTTGAAAAGCACGAAGGCGGCGCGGTTAGCGGATTTTGCGGCGAGCCACCGCTCAGGTTGGCTCGGCTTGGTTCGGGGTTGTCAGATTGGTGCTTACCTTTTGCCAAAGCTACGCCACCTGCGGGAAGCAGTCTGGTTAAACAATTTGCCCGGCACCTCATCCAAGCAACTGCCGTTTAAGGGGCATACTTTTTGTCGCACCGAGTTACTGGTCAGCTTTCTCCCACCCTGTTTCCTTCCGTTATGACGCATCGTTTACACCTCCTTATCGAGCAGCTTGAGCGCGCCACCGAGCAGGCGCTGGCATCGGCCGAAGCGTTGGGGCCCCGCGCTTACGCTGCGCCGGTGCCCGGCCAATGGGCGGCGGCCCAGGTTATTCACCACCTGCTCACGGCCGAAAAGGGCATTGTGGCCGGTATGCGCAAAACCCTGGCCGCCGGCCCCGATACCCTGCGCCTGGCCACGCTCAAAAACAAGCTGCGCGGCCTGCTGCTGCGGCTGGCCCTGCGGGTGCCGGGCCTCAAGTTCAAAGTGCCGCCCATGCTCTCGCCGCCCCCAGCCCCCGAAACCATTGTGCCGCTGCCCGAGCTGCGCCAGCAGTGGGCCAGCATCCGCCGCGAGCTGGAGCAGGTGCTGCACGAGTTTCCGGGCACCAAGCTCAACCACACGGTATTTCGCCATCCTCGCGCCGGCTGGCTCACGGTGGGCCAGACGGTTACGAGTATCCTCGACCACACCCTGCACCACCAGCAGCAGCTCAACCGGATAAGCAAAGCGCTGAAGTGATGGGGTTTTTGGTGAGGAGGTGATGGGATAGAAAGAACGTCATGCTTCGACTACGCTCCGCATGACGTTCTTTCTATCCCATCACCTCCTCACCCTTTATTCATCGCCTCGGCCAGCTCGGTGGGCGGCACGGTGAGCTTGCGCTGGTCGAGGTCGAGCCAGGCGCCATCCACCGTGACGATGGCGGCCACGCGGCCATCGGCCTTGTAGATGGTGTGCTCGATAGTCCAGCGCGAGCCGTCGGGCGTGCCCCCGGTGAGGCGGCCTTCTACCCGGATTTGCTCGCCGCTGCTCAGCTCCTTGAGGTACTTGGTTTCTTCCCGAAACAGGATGGGGCCGATGCGCAGTTCGGCGAAGCGCTTGAGGTCGAAGCCGAAGCTGGCAAGCCAGTGCACGCGCTGGTCGGCGGCAAAGTCGGCGTAGGCCGAGTGGCGCATGTGGCCGTTGGGGTCCAGCTCGGCCCAGCGCACGGAGTAGGTTTGGGTATGGGGCATTCGGGTGGTTGAATAGTGGCTATTTACAGGTTGTCATTGCGAGCAACGCATTCCGCGTATTAAGCGGCGTCAATCGCACCAGAACAAGCCGTTCAGGTATCGTTCTGGTGCGATTGACGCCGCTTGATACGCGGAATGCGCTGCTCGCAATGACGAAATTTCTAACCATTTACTGGTTCGAACCCACCGGCCAGCGTAAGCCGCACCAGGTACTGGCCGTTTTCGTCGTCGCCCAGAAAATCGGCCTGGTAGCCGGCGCGCTGGGCGGCATCTTCCAGCAGCGAGGCATCGATGAAAAGCCAGGGAAACGGCTGGCCGGTGTGGTTTTTGTACTGAAAGGTATACGTTACCTCGCCGTAGTATGGGCCGTTGAGGTTGAATACCAGCGCCCCGTCCTCGTCTTCGTACAGGTAGCTGATATCGGAGGAGGTAGCCAGAATCTGGCCGTCGGGCGCGAGCAGGGTGCGGGCGTGGCGCAGAAACTTATCCAGGCCGTCGAGGGTGCCGGCCAGGCCCAGGCCATTCATGAGCAGCAGCAGGGTATCGTAGGGCAATTCGTGCGGGGCGCGGGGGGCAAATATGTCGTGCCGGGCCACCTGGCGCACGCCCCGCGCCTGCATCACCTGCACCGCCCCGGCCGAGTGGTCGAGGGCTTTTACGTCGGTAAAGCCCCGGCCTTGCAGCTCCAGGGAATGGCAGCCGGCCCCGGCGCCGAGGTCGAGTACGCGGCCGCGGCACTCATCGAGGGCCTGGCGTTCCAGCTCGGGCATGGCCAGCAGGGTGCGAAAAAAGTAGGCGGCAGGCAGCGGCTCATCCTCGGCGGCGCTGCACTGCACGGTGAGGGCGGCGCTGGGCTGGCCGTGCTGGTAGTCGAGCAGGGCCTGGCCGAGCAGGTCGGGAGCGTCGGACATATAACGGAAAGGCAAAGTGAATTTGGCCGGCGGGCGGATTTACCCGTAAACAGCGCCGGGCCGCAAATGTCTAACCGCAGATTTAACGGATTACGCGGATACGTCGGTGGTGCCGACTGGCTTTTGGGGTTTTATCGGTTTACTACTTTATGTATGCTTGCTTCGCAGAAAAAAGGCCAGTTGCCCACCAAAATTTGCGCCACCTGCGGCCGGCCTTTTGAGTACCGTAAGAAGTGGCGCAACAACTGGCCCGAGGTGAAATATTGCGGCGAAAAGTGCCAGCGGAATAAGCCAGCAGCTGTTGTTAGCAGTTAGTTGCCAGGTGTCAGCGGTTATACCCGGCAACAACCAACCTTTTTCACTAACAACTGACAATCAAATTCTAACAACTAAAAATGGCCACCAACCTCGACTACCTCAACCCCAACCTGCAACCCCTTGTAGAGCAAGTAGAAGCCTACCTGCTGGCCAAGGAAGACCTGCGCAAGCTCACCATTGCCGACCACAACGAGGCCACTCACGACGCGGCCGTAACCCAGGCCGCCAGCGAGTTTGAGCAGCGCCCGCCCACCGGCTCGTTCGACCAGCACCACGACGAGCTACAGCAGCAGCGCCAAGATGCGCTCGATGACGTACACCGGCTCGAAGGCGCTATTCTGGCCCTGCTGCCCACCCGCGACGAATGGGTGAAAGTGAACCTCGGCTACGGCCCCAGCCGCGTAGGGGCCTGGCGCGTGCCCGGCGGCGAGGGCGAACACTACGAGGTGCGCGTGGTGATGTAGCACGACGTAGCGCGGACTCTGCGAGTCCGCGAATAGCGTAGTTGTTCAACGGTAGCACTTCGCGGACTAGCAGAGTCCGCGCTACTTCGATACCGAAAACGGTGCGTCTTCCAGCCGGCTGCCCCTCTGGGTATTGGGCTGCTCGCTCATATCAAAAGTAAGCGTAGCGCCGCGCAGCAACTCGCTGTGGCTCAGCCAGTTCGCAGGGTGTTCCTGGCCGTTAACCGTCAACCGCTGCACGTAGCGGTGGGTAGCGTCGGTAGTTGGTGCCGTTAGTACGATGTTGTTGCCGTTGGGCAGGTGCAGGGTGGCGTGGGGAAATAGCGGCGCACCGAGGGCGTACTGGTCGGTGGCGGGGCACACGGGGTAGAAGCCCAGGGCCGAAAACACGTACCAGGCCGAGGTTTGCCCGTTGTCTTCGTCGCCGCAGTAGCCGTCGGGCGTGGGGTGGTAGAGGCGGTTGAGCACCTCGCGCACCCAGTATTGGGTTTTCCAGGGCTGCCCGGCGTAGTCGTAGAGGTACACGATGTGCTGCGCCGGCTGGTTGCCGTGGGCATACTGTCCCATGTCGGCCACCTGCATCTCCCGGATTTCGTGGATAACCTCGCCGTAGTATTTGTCATCGAACACGGGCGGCAACCGAAACACCGAGTCCAGCATGGCCGCAAAGGGCCGGGCCCCACCCATGAGGCCCATCAGCCCGCGCTCATCGTGAAACACCGACCAGGTGTACTGCCAGCCGTTGCCCTCCGTAAACACGCCGCCCCAGGCGAAGGGGTTGTAGGGCGTTTGCCAAGTGCCATTCTGGTGGCGGCCACGCATGAGTTTCGCCTGCGGGTCGAAGAGCTTACGGTAGTTCAGGGCGCGTTTCTCGTAGAGGCCAACCTCCGCCCTGGGCCGGCCCAGGGCCTTACCCAACTGGGCAATGGCAAAGTCGTCGTAGGCGTATTCGAGGGTGCGGACGGCGCTTTCGTCGATTTTTACGTCGTCGGGCACGTAGCCCAATTTGGTATAGAAGTCGGCCCCAGCGCGGCCTACGGCAGTCAGAGGGCCGGCGTGGTTGGCCCCCTTCAGCACAGCTTCGTAGAGGGTGGCGATATCGGGGCTGCGCACGCCTTTGATATAGGCATCGGCCACCACTGAGGCCGAGTTATTGCCCACCATGATGTTGCGGTATCCGGGACTGGCCCACTCTGGCAGCCAGCCGCCTTCGCGGTAGGCATTGGCCAGGCCCGCCTGCATGTGCAGGCTCTCATCGGGGTAGAGCAGGTTTAGCAGCGGCAGCAAGGCCCGAAACGTGTCCCAGAAGCTGGTGTCGGTGTAGAGGTAGCCGGCGTGTACCTGCCCGTCGTAGGGGCTGTAGTGGGTGGGCTGCCCGGCTGCATCCAGCTCGTAAAAGCGGCGCGGAAACAACAGCGCCCGGTACAGGCACGAATAGAATGTGCGCTGCTGCTCCGCACTGCCGCCCGCTATTTCGGCCCGGCCCAGCACCTGGTTCCAGGCGGTGCGGCCCTGTTCTTTCACTTGCTCAAAATTCTGGCTGCCAACTTCCTGCAAGTTGCGCTCGGCCTGCTCGGGGCTGATAAACGACGAGGCCACCCGCGCCTGTACCGCCTCGCCGCGCCGCGTGCGGAAGCTTACCACTGCCCCAGCGTGTCGGGTGGTTAGCTCGGTAGTGCCGGGAGCCAGTAGCGTGTCGCCCCGCGTAAGTTGGGCCAGGGTAAAATCGTGGTCAAACTCCACCACGAAGTAGTTGCGGAAGTTCTTGGGCACGCCGCCGCTGTTGCGGGTGCTGTAGCCCACCAGCCGCCGCTGCCCCGGCAGAATGCGCACCATCGAGCCCCGGTCGAAGGCGTCGAGCAGCACCCAGGCGCTGTCGGTTTTCGGGAACGTGAAGCGGAAGCGGGCGGCCCGCTGGGTGGGGGTTAGCTCAGTAGTTACATCATAATCAGCCAGGTACACGCGGTAGTAGTAGGGCCGCGCTACTTCGCTCTGGTGCGAAAACCAGCTGCCCCGCGCCTCCACCGCCACCCGGATGCGGCCGGTGCCGGGCATGAGAGCAAACTGGCCGTAGTCGCCCATCCAGGGTGAGGGCTGGTGGGTTTCGCGGAAGCCGTTGAGCTTATTGGCCTGGTACTGGTAGGCCCAGCCGCTACCCATTTTGCCGGTTTGGGGCAGCCAGCAGTTCATGCCCCAGGGCCGCGCAATAGCTGGGTAGGTGTTGCCCGCCGAAAACTCGGGCTTCGAGTTGGTGCCCATCAGCGGGTTTACCAAGTCAGCGAAGTTGGGGGCCTGGGCCAGGGCCGGCAGGCTAAGCAGGCAACACAGGGCAGTGCGGAGAAGAAACATAGCAACGGCAGAAGACGAAGTGCAAGTTTACACCAGCGCCCCGCTACCAGCTTCGCCCCAGTATTTTTGCCCCGCTCCTACCGCCCAAAGTCGTCCTGCACACGCACAATATCGTCCTCATCGGAGGGCTGCGCCGCGTCGGTGTGCTGCCATATCTCGGCCAGTATGCCCCAGCCGGCCAGGCCCACGAGGCGGTGGCGCTCGCCCTGGGCCAGCAGTAGCTGCTCGCCTACCTGGTAATCTTTCACTTCGCCCTGCGTGTCAGTATCGCTGACGGCAATGCCCACCGGCCCCTGCACCACGCGCCAGATTTCGGCGCGGCGGTGGTGGTACTGCCAGCTCAGGCGCTGGTGTGGGGCTACCACCAGAATTTTCGGGCTCAGCTGGCCCGCAATGCGCAGCTTATCTACGGGCAAGCCGCTGAAATACACGTCGGCAAACTGTTGGGCCTGGCTTTCGGCCAACACGAAAAAGCCGCCCCAGGGCCGCGACTGGTCCTGGCGCTCCACCGTAAAGCCCTGGGCCTGCAGCTGCTGGGCAATATCCTCAAAAATGGCTTGTTTGGGCGAAAGCTGAGTGGTCATGGGGCGGTAACTGACGGCGTTGGAGGCCACAATATTAATGGGCCAGCCTATAATTGGCCGTTGCTTAGCTCCGTCGGGTATAGCAAACCCAAGTTGCGCAGCAGGGAAGTAGCGCTCAACTTTAGCTTGGCGCATCGCCGTGAAGCTGAAGGCGTTGAACCCAGCGGCACAGCCCCGGATTCGCCGCACGGCGGCGATGCGCCAAGCTAAAGTTGAGCGCTACTTCCCTGCTGCGCAACTTGGGTTTGCTAGTATTTGACTGATTGCGAGCTTCTGGTCGGTTTGGGAAGCGCAAAATTGGGCAGAGACTAAAAACGTACACCCAGTCAGCGCGGGCCAGAGGCCCGCAACGACTGGGTGTACGTGCGTAACAGCGGTACTTAATCCGGTAAAATCCCAGGTGCTTACTGCACGCTTAGCGGGCGGGTCAGGATGCTGCCATCCACGCTCAGGCGGAGCGTGTAGAAACCGGCAGCCAGCCCGGTCGTTGGTACCTCGGCCGTGAATGTGCCGGCGGCGTGGGTTTGCGAAGCCAAAGGCGTGGCTACGCAGCGGCCCAAGGCATCGTACACGCTGATGCTGATGGCGGCGGATTTCAGCAGCTGCACCGGCAGGTAGGCCGTGCCCGAAGTGGGGTTAGGGTATACGGCCGATAAAACGGCGTCCTGCGTGGCGCGGGTAGCCAGGAAGTTGGTTTTGTGCGGGCCGGTCCAGTCGTCGATGTATACTTTGCGGGCAACGGTAGTATTAGAAGCAATCAGCAGCACGATTTCATTGACGCTGGTATTGGCCACGGCGGCGCTGGGGCGGTTGCTGAACGTAAAAACCAGCGTTTCCCATGCTTTGGTGGCAGTAGTGGTGGCCAGGTACTCCGAGTGGCGGCCAGTAGGGTAGTTAGAAGCCCCCGCTGTGGTAGAGTCCTGCAGGGTTATCTGGAAAGCGATGCCCGGCGCGGGGCTGTACACCTTCATGGTCATCTGCTTGGCTCCGGTCACGAAGGGCGACACATCGGCCAGCGGCACGTTGGTGGGGCGCACTACCAGCACGTCGTATTGGGCGGTTGAGCGGGTGTAGCGCATAACGTGGGCGCTGGGGTTGGCGATGCTCACGGCGGGGTTCAGGGTATCGAGCTTGATGGTGCCCGAGGTTTTGGCGTACGCGTACTTAATGGCGCGGGTGCCTTCGTAGTTGTCGTAGAGCTGGTCCGTCACGACGACTACGGGCGAGGTAGTGGTAGCCAGCTCCGGTCCCATAATATCGTCGAGGTAATAGGTGTTGCCGTTCGCCGTGCCAGGCGTGATGAGTAGCACCATCTGGTCTACGTCGTTGGGGCCGAGGGTGGGGTCGAAGTTGCCCGCCGAGGCCGCCGTGAAGGTAAAGGTGAGCGTTTCCCAGGCGTTGGCTACGGTGGTAGTAGCGTTGAAATCACCGGCGTACTTACCGTTCGGGTAGATATTGGTATTGGAGCGGGTGCTGTTTTGCAGCACCGCCTGCACTTGCAGGCCGGCGGCCGGACTGCGAAACTTGATGGAAATACGCTTGGTACCAGCCGAGTAGGCTGATACGTTGGCCATAGTGCCCGGCGCGGCCGTGGGCTTGATGACAATCACATCGTAGGCGCTGCCGGCATCGCGCACGTAGCGGGCGCAGGTCGTGCTGCTGTTTGCGGTGTTCGAGCCGGGGTTAGCCGCGTTTTGAGTAAGCACGCCGGAACTGTAGGGGTAGTTCACTATACGGGTGGTCTCAAAGTTGTCGTAGAGCGTCTGGGCCGAGCCGACCAGCGTGGAGGTGGTGAGCAGCACGGTGGCAGTTGCAAAAAGCCGAGTAAATATTTTCATGGTTTTTGGGGTGGGAAATATGATGAAAAAGAATAGCCCCGCCGCGCAGCCGGCGGCGGGGCTACCAACCGGGGTTAATACTGGGAAAAACGCACGTAGTCAACCTGCATGGTTTGCGGGAAAACGGTACTGGCATCGGGGTTGCCGTCGAAGTCGCCGCCCACGGCCAGATTGAGGATGGCGTAGAACGGGTTGTTGAAGGGGTACGGCGTGGCATCAGCCGAAGAGAAGCTGTAGTAGCTAACCCCGTCCAGGAAGAATTCCATCTTGTTTTTGCTGCGTATCACGCTGTAGATGTGGAAGTCCGTAGACAAGTTGTTGGTAGCCGTAGCTCCCGGCAAAGCGTAGGTAGTGCCCTTTTGGCGGTGGTCGGCGGGGTTAACGCCGAAGTGCATGGTGGTGAGGTTGCGGGTCGGGTCGGAGCCGCGCAACTCCATGATGTCGATTTCGCCGCAAGCTGGCCAGCCCACGTCGCTGTCGTTGGTGCCCAGCATCCAGATAGCGGGCCAGATGCCCTTGCCACGGGGCAGTTTGGCTCGCACGTCGAGGCGGCCGTAGCCGAAGTCCTGCTTGCCCTTGGTATTGATGCGGGCCGAGGTGTAGGTCTTGTTGTGGTACGACTCGGGTTTGGCAATGATGTTGAGGAAGCCGCCAGATACGGTCAGGTTGTCGGCGCGGTTGGTGGTGGCTTCCAACTCGTTGTTGTACCAGGTGTCTTTCACCTCGTATGCCCACTTGGTTTGGTCGAGGCTGCCGCTGCTGAACTCATCGGCCCACACCGTATTCTTATAATCGGCAAACGGGCGGGCATCGGCGTTGGGGGAAGCCGAAACCGTGTCGGCGGCCGGCAAAGGCTTTTCTATCTCTTGCGTACAGGCAGAGCTAAGTCCTACCAGCACAGCCAGCTGTGCCAGGGACCGTAGGGAAAAAGGCGCTAAAGAAATCATGGGAGGAATAATAAAAAACGTGAGAAGACCCCCAGCCAACTGCGGCTGGGTGGGGTCGCAACGGGCTTATTTGACCCGCATTTTCATGGTAAATACTGTGCCGCCTGCCGCACCGGCCCGTAGCAGCATAGTCGTGTTAGTGATGCTCAGGATGCGGTAGGTTTGGTCGGGCGCGTCGGTGACGCCGATAAAGAGGCCGCTGCGCGAGAGCGTAACCTGTGCGATACCGTTGCCCGTGCTTACCGGCCCGTACAGGTAAGTGCCAGTACCTGAACGGGGTGCGCTACACACCCCCGGCGAGCCAGCCACGAAAGTTTCTGCTCCGGCATTGTACTGAAACTGGTTGGCCAGGGTGAACGTGTACTCGTCGTCGGCCTGGCAAGTGGGCAGGCTACCCGCTGGCCCACCCGCGTAGTAGGCCGTGGGGGCCGCCTCTGTGCCCACCACAATGGGTTCCGACTGGGTGTTGTCGAGCAGCCAGGTGCGCGAACTGCCACCCGTGAGCAGCAGCTTGGTGCGGTCGGCTACCGAGAGGAAAGGCATCAGTGTTACCTGCAAAATCTGGCCGTTGGGCAGGGTGCCGCGCAGCACTAGGGTGGTGGCCGTCACCTGCACAATGTCGTAGGTTTTGTTTTGCACCGAGTCGGTCAGGCCCAGAAAGCCGCCTTTGTTTTTCAGCACCAGGTGCGGGTTGCCGCCTGCATTTGGCTGAAGCACGAAGTTGCCACTGGCATTGGCCCCCGCCCCGCAGGTGCCGCCCCGCGACGTGCCCCCGTTGCTATCGTACTGGTAAACAAAGCTGGAAGTGAACGTGAACCGGTCGTCGCCGATGCAGGGGTCAAGCGGCACGGTAGAGGCCGAGAGCACCGTGGTGCCGTTGGCGGCGTAGCGCGTAACTGCGCCTGGCTGGTCGGAAAGCGTCCAGGTTTTTGAGCCGCCACCCGCGCAGTCTACCAGCAGCGAAAATGAGGTATTGGCGCAGGCATCCGGAATTACCACGTCTTGCTGCGGGGTGGTAGCGGTGCCGCCGCGCCCGCCCACTATCAGCCGGGCGCGGTACACGCCGGCCTGGCTGTAGGCGTGCGTGGTCGTTTGGCCGGTGCCCACCGGCGAGCCGTCGCCAAAGTCCCACTGGTAGGTAAAGGCGTCCTGGCTGGTAGAGGTGAACGTGACCACGGCGGGCAGCGAGGAAACGTCCACTTTCACTGTGAAGGAGGCGGCAGGCACGGGGCCATCGAGGCCACTAGGGTCGTTTTTGCGGCAGCCAGCCAGCAGGCTGAGGGCCAGGGCCAGCAGGCCCGAGATTCGAAGAAGCTGCATGGAAATTCTGGGTTAGTAGCCGGGGTTCTGGCTGAGGTTGGGGTTGATGTCGCGCTCGCTCTGGGGAATGGGCATCAGCACGTTAAAAGCCTGAATGTTCTTGCCGGTAGCGCGTAGCGTATTCACCAGCAGGCCGGTGCGCTTCAGGTCAAACCACCGGTCGTTCTCGAAGGCCAGCTCGTAGCGGCGCTCCTTGATGACGGCCGTTTTGAAGTCGGCCGCGCCCAGCGTGGGGTTCAGGTCGCGGTTGGCCGAGGGGGTGTTGAGGGCCAAGCCGAAGGCGCGGCGGCGCACCTTGTTCACTGCCTCGTAGCCCTCGGTGGTGGGCCCCACGGCCTCGGCCAGAATGAGGTACACTTCGGATAGCCGCAGTATCGGGAAGTTCAGCGGCGAGTCGTGGCAGCAGTTATCGGTTTTGCCCACGAAGAATTTTTTCACGTCGTAGCCGTTGGGCGAGCCAGGCAGCGCGGTAGGTTGGGTGTAGGTGCCGAGCTGGTCGCCGGGCTTCCACACGCTCACGGCCAGGCGGGTATCGGCGGCGTCGTAGCCCAGCACCATCTCGCGGGTGGGCACGTTGAAGCCGTAGCCGCCGTTGGGCGTCAGGTTCTGGCCGCGCGGGGCAAAATACTCGTTGCCCTGGAAGCCCAGGCCGTTCTCAGTCCAGGGCGTAACGCCCGACTTGAACTGCGCCTCGAACAGCGACTCCTGGCCGTTCTCGTTGGCTACCTTGAAGTTATCTCCGTAGTTGGGCCACAATTGGTAAGTGCCCAGCGCCAGCACTTCGCGGGCTTTTTGGGCGGCCTCAGGCAGCTTGCCCCGCGTGAGATACACCTTAGCCAGTAGGCCCAGCGCCGCGCCTTTGGTAGCCCGGCCCAGGTCGGAGCCCGACATGGTGCCAGGCAGGTTGCCGGCGGCAGCGGTCAGGTCGGTTTCAATCTGGGTGTACACTTGGTCAGCCACCGTGCGGGCAATGTTCACCTCCGTCGGGTTGCGCGGCGGCACCGTAATCAGGGGCACATCGCCAAAAGTGCGCACTAGGTGGAAGTAGTAGAGCGCCCGCAGAAACTGCGCTTCGCCCAGGCAACGCTTCTGGATGTTCGCGTCCATGCTGGCAATGCCGGGCACCTTTTCGAGCACTAGGTTGGCCCGCCCGATGCCGATGTAGCAGCCCGTCCAGAGCTTGGACAGCAGCACGTTAGTAGTAGGGATGACGAAGTTGTCGAGCTGCACGTACTCAGCCCCGTCGCCGCCGCCGCCGCCGCCCAGGTCGGTATTATCGCTCATCACTTCGCCCACGCCCCACATGGCCGAGTTGTAGAGGCCGCCCTGCGTGAGCACGCCGTACATGGCGTTGGTGGCTTGTATGGCGTCGGTTTCGGTTTTGTAGAAGTTCTCTTCCGTCACCTGGTCGCGGGGCGACTCGTCGAGAAATTTCTCGGTGCAGCCCGACAGGGCCAGCGTTAGTAGCGCCAGCCGCAAGGTTTTTTTCATCGCTAGCATAAAATTGGTTTTTTTAAGTATTGACAAGGAAAAAGCTGCCGCCTAGAAGCCGACCGACAGCCCGGCCAGCAGAATGCGGGCCTGGGGGTAAGTGCCCCGGTCCACGCCGCCGGAGCCGATTTCGGGGTCGTAGCCCGAGTATTTGGTGAGCGTCACTAGGTTCTGGCCGCTCACGTACACGCGCAGCGTCTGGCCGCTGAAGCGGCTGAGCAGGGCGGCCGGGAAGTTGTAGGAAAGCGTGAGGGTTTTGAGGCGCACGTAGGAGCCGTTTTCCACGTAGTAGCTGCTCACGCGCTGGTTCTGGTTGGGGTCGGCGGCAATGGCGCGGGGCACGTCGTTGCTGGTGCCGGGGCCGGTCCAGCGGGCCAGCACGCGGGTGCTGCTGTTGCCGTTGCCGTAGAGGCCGCCTTCGGTGTAGAAGCGGTTGAGGTCGTACACGTCGTTGCCCTGCACCCCTTGCACAAACGCCAGCAGCGAGAACCCTTTGTAGGTGAAGGTGTTGGTCATGCCAAACGAGAAGTTGGGGTTCGGATTACCGATGATGGTGCGGTCCTTGTCGTCAATCACGCCATCGTTGTTCAGGTCCTTGAACCGGATGTCGCCGGGGGCCGCGCCGGTTTGGGTGGCGTGGTTTTTCACCTCGTCGGCAGTTTGAAACAGGCCGTCGGCTACGTAGCCCCGGAAGAAGCCGAAAGGCTGCCCGGCATCATAGCGCACGATGGAGCCCGAGCGTGCGCTTTGCCCGTCGTAAGGCAGCCCGGCCCCGAGCGAGGCCAGCAGGTTTTTGTAGGTCGAGAAGTTGAGCGTGGTAGTCCAGGTGAAGCCCGAGCCCACGAAATTGCGGGTGGTCAAAGCCAAATCCAAGCCCTTGTTGTAGGCCGAGGCAGCGTTGGTATTAACGGCCTCGTAGGTGCCCGACACGGCCGACACGGGCACGCCCGCAATCAGATTGGGCGAGTTACGATAGTACAGGTCGAGGCTGGCTTCCAGGCGGTTACCGAACAAGCCTACGTCCACGCCCACGTTGGTTTGCTCGTTAATTTCCCATTCCAGGTTGTTGTTGGGCAGGCGGGTAGGAGCCGAGCCGTTGGCTACCGTGCCATCGGCCGTGCCGAACACCGCCTGAATGGCCGGGTTAAGTGAGTAGAGGTAGGCGAAGGTGCCGGCGTTGGCGGGGTTGCCCACGCGGCCGTAGCCCACCCGCAGCTTCAGGTTGGAGATGGTGGGTATGCTCTTAATGAACTCTTCCTCCGACAAGCGCCAGCCCGCCGACACGCCGGGGAAATAGCCAAACTTGCGCCCCGGCGCAAACGCCGACGAGCCATCGGAGCGCAACACCGCGCTCAACAGGTACTTACCGGCAAACTCGTAGTTGGCCCGCCCGAAATAAGACGCCAGCCGCGTCTGGTTAGAAGTACCGTAGTTGCTGAGCTGCGTGTTTATCGGCCCCGAGCTAAGCTCCTGCAAGTCTTCGCGCACGTAGCCCGAGCGCCCCGCGCCCAGCGTGCTGAAGTTGAATTCCTGCGCCGACTGCCCGACCAGCAGCGTCATATGGTGTTTCTCGCTAAAGGTGCGGTCGTAAGTAGCCGTGTTTTCGATGAGGTAGCTCGGCGCGTAGTTCGAGCCCCGCGAGGCCGACGACGTGGAGTAGCGCGGCACGCCGGGCACGGTGGGGCGGAAAAAGCTGCTGTTGTCGAAAATCTGGTCGGTGCCCACGTTGGTACGAAAGCGCAGGCCCTTGAGCGGCTCCAACTCGGCAAACAGCGAGCTGATTAAGCGGTTGCGGGTGAAGCTCTTGATGTCGATAAGCGCTTCGGGCAGTGGGCTGGGCTCGATAAAGTTGTCGATGGCCGCGTTGCCCACGTTGTAGTCGCCGGTAGTGGTGTAGGGCGCAATAGTGGGCGGGGCCTGCAAGGCCAGGCTCACTATGCCGTTGAACTCGTCGGAGGTATTCACCTGCCGGTCAGTAAGATGCGAGCCCGACACGCTGAGGCCAAACTTCAGCATCTTGTTTACCTGCACGTCGCCATTGGCCCGGAACGTGTAGCGCTCGAAGTGCGAGCCGATGATGGTGCCATCCTGCTGGAAGTAGCCGCCCGACACCGCAAACCGCGCCTTGTCGGTGCCGCCGGCCGCCGTGAACGCATAGTTCTGCTGCACCGCCCGCCGGAAAATCAAACTCTGCCAGTCGGTATCGGTCGTCAGCAGCTTCGGGTTCTGGAGCTTCGGAATAACCGGCAGGCCCGCGCCGATGCGGTTCTCGTTGTTGAGCACCGCGTACTCCTCGGCGTTGAGCAAATCGAGCTTGCGCCACACCTGCTGAATGCCCCGGTAAGTATCGAACGTGAACGAGGTTTTGCCCGCCTTGCCGCGCTTCGTGGTGATGAGCACCACGCCGTTGGCCGCCCGCACCCCGTAGATGGCCGTCGCCGAGGCATCTTTCAGTACGTCAATGCTTTCAATATCATTCGGGCTAATGGCGTTGAGCTGGTTTTCATCGTTGGAAGGCAGCGGAAAGCCGTCAATCACATAGAGCGGCGCGTTGTAGCCCGCCGAGGTGATGCCCCGCACCCGCACCGCCGTGCCCCCGGCCCCACCGGGTGCCCCCGAGTTCTGGGTCACGGTTACGCCGGCCGCCTGGCCCTGCAGGGCCTGCGACACGTCGGGCACGGGCTGGGAAGCAATCTGCTGGGCGTTCACCGAGGATACCGCGCCGGTTACGTCCTGCCGCTGCTGGGTACCGTAGCCCACTACTACCACTTCCGTCAGGTCGTTGGCGTTTTCCAGCAAGGCTACGTCCAGGGTAGGGCCGCTCACGGCTTTCTCCTGCTTCACGAAGCCTACGTAGCTGAATACCAGCGTGGCACCAGCTGGCACTTGCAGCATGTAGCCGCCATTGGCATCGGTGCCGGTACCCTGCGAAGTGCCCTTCACAAGTACCGTTACACCGGGCAGGCCGGAGCCGTCTTTCTGCGTCACGCGGCCCGACACAGCGGTGGTAGCCGGGGCCTGTGCCTGCGCCACCAGCGGCAGCGTTGCCCCCAGTGGCCCAGCCGTGAGGGCCAGCAACCCCCAGGCATGGCGAACGGAAAAAAGAGTAAATAGTCTGTTACTCATGGGTGAATAAGAAAAGGGGTGGGAAATAAGTAGGAACCAAGCGCCCTGCGAGCGCTCAATTGCGGGCGGCAGTAGCAGTTGGCCCGCCCTGGTAGCGGAACCGCGCCTGCTGGCTGCCAATGCGGAGCGTAAAAAAGCCGTCTTCTAGCTGCAACTGGTTGCGCTCGTCGGGGTAGCCCAGGTGCTGGCGCGGGTCGATGTCAAAAGTCAGTTCGCGGGTCTGGCCCGGTTCAAAGGCCTGTTTCTCGAAGTGGCGCAGCTGCCGCACGGGCCGGGTACGCCGCCCCACCTCGTCGGTCAGGAACCAGAGCGCCGCCTCCCGCCCGGCCCGCGGGCCGGTATTGGTGATGCGCACCGTGGCCCGTAGCCGGGCCGCCGGGCCGGTGAGGATGCTGTCGCTCAGGCGCAGCCCGTCGTAGCGGAAGCTGGTGTAGCTGAGGCCCTCGCCAAACTGCGTGCGCATAATAGCCGCGCCGGCCGGCCGGTTCAGCTTCTCAAAGTCAGCGCCGAAATTGCTCAGCTCCAGCGAGTTCTCGTTGTTGTCGTGGTGGTAGGGCGAGAGGTGCCCCGCGTACTGCGGATAGGTAAAAGGCAGCTTGCCGCTGGGGTTCACCCGCCCGCTGATAACCTCGGCTATTGCCTGCCCACCCTCGAAGCCCGGCAGCCCGGCCCACAGAATAGCCCCTGCCTGGTCGGCCACAGTGCGGATGATGGTGGGCCGCCCGCCCACCAGCACCAGCACCTGCGGCCGACCAGTGGCCTGCACCGCTCGTACCAGCTGCAACTGGTCGTCGGGCAAGCTCAGGTCATTAGTATTGCCCAAGCCTTCTGCGTAAGGCTTTTCGCCCAGCGCCAGCACCACAGCATCGGCGCGGCGGGCGGCGGCCTGCACCTGCGGCAAAAACAGCTTGCCCAGCGTGTCGCGGTACGCCACGGTTTCGACCGTGGCGGCCGGGTACTCACGCCGCAACGCCGCCAGAATGGTGAGGGCCGAGGCCGGGCTGGCCTTCTCGCCCCGCCCTTGCCAGGCCAGCGTCCAGCCGCCCGCCAGGTTGGCCCGCGAGTCGGCGCTGGGGCCGACTACCAGGATACGCTTCACCTGCGCCGGGTTCAGGGGCAGCGTATTATGCTCATTCTTAAGCAGTACGATGCTCTCGCGGGCAGCGGCCAGCGCCTGCGCCCGCAGGGCCGGGTCACCGATGCGGGCCAGGCGGTCGGTGCGGGGCAGGGGGTGTTCAAACAGCCCCAATTCGTCCTTCATCTGCAGGATGCGGCCGGCCGACAGGTCGATGCGGGCCGGGGTGAGCCGGCCTTCGGCCACCAGCTCCTTCGCGTAGCGGCAGAAGTCGGTGGTGTAGGGCGTCATGGCCATGTCTATGCCCGCGTCGAGGGCCATCCAGGTTGCTTCCTTCTCGGTGGCGGCTACGTGCTGCACGCGCACCAGGCGCTTGATGTCTTCCCAATCGGTAACGACCACGCCCCGGAAGCCCATCTGGGTGCGCAGCAAATCGGTGAGGATGGCCTTGGAGGCATGCACGGGCTGCCCGTTTATGAGCCCGCTGTTTACCATCACCGACTTCAAGCCCGCATCAATGGCGGCTTGGAACGAGGGGCAGAAAAACTCCTGGATGCGCTGGTCCGATATCTCAGCCGAGGTGCGGTCCCAGCCCGAGCGCGGGTCGGAGTAGCCCAGGAAATGCTTGCCGCAGCCCGCTACCTTGTAAGGGGCAATGTCGGGGTTGCCTTGCAACTCGCGCACGTAGGCAGCGCCCAGCGTGGCAGCTACGAGCGGGTCTTCACCATAGGTTTCGTAAAAGCGCGGCCAGTAGGCATTTACCCCCAGGTCTAGCACCGGCGCGAACACCCAGTGGTGGCCCAGGTCGGCCGATTCCAGCACGGTGGCGCGGGCCTCCTGCCGCGCAAACTCGGGCTCGAAGGTGGCAGCTAAAGCCAGATTATGCGGAAAAATGGCTGCGCCCGTCACGTAGCTGGCCCCGTGCATGTGGTCGATGCCGTAGATGATGGGGATGTGCAGCCGCGACTCGCGCAGGGCAATGCGCTGCAAGGCTGCCGAAAACCGCACCCATTGTAGCGGCGGCACGGCCTCCCCATTCAGAAACGAGCCGATATGGTACGTGCGAACGAGCGCGGTGGCTTTGGCCGAGTCCAGCCACACGTCCTTCTGCCGGCCGGTAGTATTGATGGTCGAGATATCGAGCTGCGTCATCTGCCCGATTTTCTCTTCGAGCGTCATCTCGCTCAGCAACTTTTGCACGCGTGGGCTAAACGTTGCGGCCACTGGTTGTGGAGCCGCAATCAGGGTTGCCGCGCCGGCCTGGGCCGTGGTGGTTGGGCGTTGGCAGGCGGTGCCCAGCCAGGCCAGCGCTGGCAGGAGAACCAGCGGCCAAGTTCGGAAAGTTAAAAATGTCGCCGAAGCTGCCAACGCCTGGCAACCTGAAACAAGAGGGTAGAAAATCATCTGAGCACAGAGTAAGTGCACAAATGTATACGAACTTGTTAGTGAAAAGGAAGCCTAAAAACCTTCAAATAACCCTAAAAAACGGGTTTTTGCATTCCATTACAAAAACGCTGTACGCTTCCGACACATAGAATTTTGACAAAAATGCCCTTTCCGAATTCTATTGGCATCCAGCTTTTGTCAGGGTTCCCACAAAGAAACATTGCGGAAAAAGCCACATTTTTCAAAAAAAAACAAGCGCTTGTTTAAGCTCCTAACAGTTATCACCCAAACCTGCGAGTGATTACCCACTCACCTAGCCGGCTGTGGGCTGACAAGTTCCTTACCGGTTCCTTCGTCTTCCACAGTTTCGGTAGGCATCGTATCGTCAAGTAAGATGCGGGTCCAGCTTTCCGCCTTGTCATAATCAGGTGCCTGCTGCCGAATTTGCATGGCTACTTGCACCTTCTGAATGAAGTTCCAGCAGGTAGCCTGCCGCAGGTCCAGCACCTGCGACAGCTCCAGGGCCGAGTACTGCCCCTGGTGAACGTGAACCACGAACACGGCATAGAGCGCCTTCACAATATCGAACTTGCAGCGGTGCAGGATGGTGTAAGCCGTGGCCGATTCCACGTAGCCGCACCGGGTGCAGCGCTGGGCGTGCGGCTCACGGGCGTCGCAGCTTTTCTCGTGCCCGCACTTGCGGCACCGGAAGCCTCCTTGCCACTTAAGCTCGGCCAGGTAATGCAGGCTGGCGTCGCGGTCGGGGTAGATACGGCTGAACTCCCCGAAGTTCACCGACTTGCTGAGCACCCGGGCTTCCTGGGTTTGCTGCAAGTCGCGCTGCAGCTCTTGGTTCAGCTTCTCGATGGTGGCCGCCTGTAGGTTGAGCAGCCCGTTGGCTTCGGTTAGCTCGCGGTTGCGCAGGGCAATGGTTTGGGCCTGCTGCTGAAGCTCCTGGGTGCGGCGCAGCACCTGTTTTTCCAGCTCAGTGTTGAGGTTGTCTTTCAACTCCTGGTTCTGGTGCAGCTGCTCCACCAGCTGTTCCTGCGCCTGGTGTTTCTTGCGCAGTTGCTTCACGAGTTGCTGCTGGGTGTGCAGCTGGTCGGTTTTGATACCCCTGATTTTTTCGCCCAGCGCGTACGACAGCACTACTGCTTCTAGCACAAAGGCGATGTTCATGCTGTATACCACAGCGGGCACATCGTTGAGGAGTTCGATACCCAGCTTGCGGGTGATGAGAAACACGACGCTGATGGCAACCACCAGATTGGCCGCCAGGTAGAAGCGAGCAGGCTTGAAGCCCTGCCGGAACAACACGGCCGCAGCCGCATAAAACGACCCATAGGGCAGCAGGTACAACCAGTAGCTTTGGCCGGTTTTGAGCACCACCACATCCAGCAGGATGGCCAGGGCACTGACAATGGCAATGAGCTTCAGCCAGCGGTCGTACTGCGGCAGGCGCTGCGCCGTATCCAGAAAATTGCGCGAATAGAGCGCAAATTGTATCAGCAACAGCATCGGCGCCAAGCTGGTAAGCAAGTGGTTGAGGCCGGGCAGCGTGGGCCACACGTGCTCGAACCCCAGGCCGTCCTCCGTTAGAAACAGTAGGCCGCAGCTGAGCACGTACAGCACGTAATACAGGTAGGTCTTTTCGCCCACAAAAAGGTATAGGCACAGATTATAGAGCACCATAATCCCCAGCACCCCGTAAAAAATACCCAGCCAGGAAGAGTCTTCGTGCAAATGGGCTACTAGGCTTTGGTCGCTCCACACAATGCCGTGCAGGCTGGTTTTGGTGTCGGAGCGCAGCTTTATATAGTAAGTCTGCGCCCGCCCCTGAGGTGGTTCGAGCGGAAAAATGAAGTCCCGATACTGGTACGGCCGGGTAGCATAGGGCTGGCTGGCCCCGGTTACCACACTGTCGTAGCGCCCGGTGTCGGTGGGGTAGTACCAGGTAACGTGCGTAATGTGCGAATCGAACAATTCCAGGAACCAGCGCTGCCGGGTTGGGTCATCGTTGCGCAGGCTCAGGCGCATCCAGTACACGGTGCCGGGCTGGCGCATGGTGTAGGGCTGAGCTGCCTGGTGCCCAAACCGAGCCGCCAATGCCGACTGCTGCACCTGCGGCAGTGTGAGCTGCCCGGTAGCATCGGCCAGCACTTGAAAATGGGTGGTATCCAAGAAAACGTACTGGCTACCCGGCTCCAGCGCTAGCGGCAGTTTCACACTAGCGTGAGCAGCACCCATACCGAGCAGCAGGACTAGCAGCAGCTTCCAGCGTAAGTAGTGCCTGACATGCATAGCTGAAGAATTTTCAAGAGGTGATTGCGTCCCCAACAATAACTAAACCCGAGCTTACGCTAAGCCGAAATAGCCCAAAGAAACAGACCGTGAGCTAAGCTAGGCTGATTTTCAAATCCTATACAAAAAGTAGCTTTCACACCAGAATCAGGTTTGGTTTCGAATCATGAATGTATTTGGGCGCTGATTATTCTCACGGGACTTGAGATGATGGTGAATTAAAACGGATTAGTGCCACGAACTTTCGAAGATTCAGCTTTTTTCGCTGACTCCGCTCCGGTCACTAGGCTGTTGATTTTGATATAAAGCTCTTTGACCAATACCCGGTGGCGGGTCATTAGCTCGCCGTACCGGGCGAGAGCCACAATATCTGCGCCTGGCACTAGGCGGCTGTGGGTCAGCAGTTGTCGCAACCTAGCTTCGTTGGCTTTCGACCAAAGGCCTGGGCAGTAAGTGAGAACAGTTCCTGCCCTTGCTCCATGTAGGCGGAGCGCTAGAAACAAGGCGTAACGAACTGAGAAGCAATGGGCAACGCCACTGGCAAAACCAGGGGTAGCGGCTGCGCGCTGTAGTTGCAGGTAAGCACCGTGCGGGCAAGCGGGCAGGCCGTGAGGGAATCTAATCGAGTTACACTACTTTTTCAACCTACCTTAGCTCAGTGTCCGTTTGCACCCGCCACCTCAATCCGTGAAATGCAGGTTGTCCAGATACTTACCAAAGGTAAGCTTAGCTAGTGCATCAACCTGAATAACCAACAAATGAGCAAATGAAAAATCCCCTATCTCATAGAGATAGGGGATTCCAACCAAAACACCTTAAAAAACTATTCTTTCACGGATGCACTAACAAGGTGGGGGGCAAAAAATTCCTTGCTTTCGCTAAAATAACCGTTCTTTTTTTACAACAAGTTGATTATCAAAGGTGAAAAGTAGTACTCCAGCTTCCGATTTCTCCTCTCCCAACCCTGATTTTATGCGCGAAGCTATCCGGCTTTCGCTCGAAAAGATGCAGGCCGGCTTCGGTGGCCCTTTCGGCGCAGTCATCGTGCGCGGCGGGCAAATTATCGCCCGGGGCTTCAACCAGGTCACCAGCACCCTGGACCCTACCTGCCACGCCGAGGTCGATGCCATCCGCAAAGCCTGCCATGCGCTGGGCACGTTCCAGCTCACCGGCTGCGACCTCTACACCTCCTGCGAGCCGTGCCCCATGTGCCTGGGCGCCATCTACTGGGCCCGGCCCGACCGTGTGTTCTACGGCAACACCAAAGCCGACGCGGCCGCCATCGGCTTCGACGACCAGTTTATCTACGACGAAATCGAGAAGCCCCTCGCTCAGCGCCGCTTGCCCATGCAGCAGTTACTGCGCGACGAGGCCCTGACGGCGTTTTGGGCCTGGGACGCCAAGGAAGGCAAGGCCGAGTACTAGACCACGGATTAGCCCGGATTTTTTCGGATTTCACGGATTTTGTGAACGGCGCGAAGCAGCCAGGAATGAGGCACGTACGCGCCGTTCGTGAAATCCGAGAAAATCTGGGCTAATCCGTGATGGCTGTGGCTTCGATTTCTACGAGCAGGCGCGGGTCGATGAGCGCCACTACCTGCACCATCGTGCTGGCCGGCCGGATGGCACCAAATACCTCGCCGTGCGCCCGGCCCACGGCTTCCCACTGGGTAATATCCGTGACAAAAATGCGGGTGCGCACCACCTGCTCCAGCGTGGCGCCCGCTTCGTGCAGGGCGGCGGCTATCTTCTCCAATATCCGCTTGGCTTGGGTGTATTCGTCGTGGCCGCTGATGGCGTCGCCATCCTGGGCGGTGGTGCCGGCTACTTCTACCACCTGCCCCACGCGCACGGCGCGGGAGTAGCCTACTACTGCTTCCCACGGTGCTCCTGATGAAATAAGTTGTCGCATAAACCTGATTAACAAGATAATAAAAGAATAAAGGTAGTGTCAGCAAATTTTAGCAACGATGTTGCGTTCTTGGTTTCATTTTTGTCGGCTTATGAATGCAACATAGATGCGATATCATGAAAGGCCATTTTCATCACCTATTGCATCGTTATTTCGGACATTGCCAACGCAAGCTACTATATCTCCAGGCAAGCCAAATAAAAAAGGCCACCCAACCGGGCGGCCTTTTTAATAGTCCACACAATCCGTGGAATCCGAAAAAATCCGTGCTAATCCGTGGTCTTAGACATCTAGCTTGGCGTACTTCGCATTCTGCTCGATGAAGTCGCGGCGTGGGGCCACTTCGTCGCCCATGAGCATCGAGAAGAGGTGGTCGGCTTCAGCGGCCGAGTCCACGGTTACTTGCTTGAGCGTGCGGGTGGCAGGCTGCATGGTGGTAGTCCAGAGCTGCTCAGCGTTCATTTCGCCAAGGCCCTTGTAGCGCTGCACGTTCACGGTTTCGGGCTTGCCCCGGCCTATTTCCTCGGTGGCGGCGGCGCGGTCGTCTTCGGTCCAGCAGTAGCGCTCTTCTTTGCCGCGCTTTACGAGGTAGAGCGGCGGCAGGGCGATGTAGATGTAGCCCTGGTCGACGAGCGCCCGCATGTAGCGGAAAAAGAATGTGAGGATGAGCGTGCGAATGTGCGAGCCATCGATATCAGCATCGGTCATGATGATAATTTTATGGTAGCGCAGCTTACTGAAGTTGAGCGGGCCGGTTTCATTGCCCTCGTCGTCGGTACCGAAGGCCAACGACTTGCGTTCGTTGAACGTGACGCCGAGCGCGGTAATCATGTTCCTGATTTCTTCGTTTTCCAGAATCTTGTGCTCCTGGGCTTTCTCCACGTTCAGGATTTTGCCGCGCAGCGGCAGAATGGCCTGAAACGCCCGGTTACGCCCCTGCTTGGCGGTGCCACCGGCCGAGTCGCCTTCCACCAGGTACAGCTCGCATACTTCGGGGTCGGAGTCGGAGCAATCGGCGAGCTTGCCGGGCAGCGAGTTGGAGCCCAAGATATTCTTGCGCTGCACGGTTTGTTTGGCTTTAAAGGCAGCGATACGGGCCTTGGCGGCCAGTATTACCTTCTCCATTATGCGCTTGGCCTGGGCAGGATTTTCTTCTAGGTACTGCCCTAGTATCTCGCCCACCACCGAGTTCACTGCCCCGCTTACTTCCGGGTTGCCGAGCTTGGATTTGGTTTGGCCCTCAAACTGCGGCTCCTGCACCTTCACTGAGATAACAGCCGTCAGGCCCTCTCGGAAGTCGTCGCCAGTAATCTCCACCTTTTCCCGCTCAAAGAGCTTATTCTTGTCGCCGTAGTTTTTGAGCACCCGCGTAACGGCTGAGCGGAACCCTGCCACGTGGGTGCCACCAGCGGGGGTGTTGATGTTATTGACGTAGGAGTGCAGGTTTTCCTGATACGATGTATTGTACTGCAAAGCCACCTCCACCGGAGTGCCGCCCTTTTCGCTTTCCACATATACCGGTTCAGCCAGTAGCGAAGGCCGGTCCATGTCTAGAAATTTCACGAAGTCGCGCAGGCCGCCGGTCGAATAAAACTCCTCGTAGCGGAAGCCCTCGGCATTGGCGTGGCCCACGGCGGCATCGCCGGCAAGCACCTCGCGGCGGTCGGTGAGGGTGATGCGGATGCCTTTGTTGAGAAACGACAAGTCGCGCAGGCGGCCGGCAACGGTGGCATAGTTGTACACCGTTTCACTGAAGATGCTGGGGTCGGGCAGAAACTGCACCTCCGTGCCGTGCTCGTCGGTATCCCCAACTTCCTTCACCGGATACAGCGGGTGCCCGATGGTGTACTCCTGCTCGTACACGTGGCCTTTGCTGCGCACGGTCACTTTAAGCTCGGTGCTCAGGGCGTTTACGCAGCTCACGCCTACGCCGTGCAGCCCGCCCGATACCTTGTAGGAGTCCTTGTCGAACTTGCCACCGGCGTGCAGCACGGTGAGCACTACTTCGAGGGCCGAGCGGCCCTCTTTGGCGTGCCAGCCCACGGGAATACCTCGCCCGTTGTCGCGAACGGTAACCGAGTTGTTTTCGTTGATGGTAACTTGAATCAGGTCGCAGTGCCCGGCGAGGGCTTCGTCGATGGAGTTGTCCACTACTTCCCACACCAGATGGTGCAGGCCCTTGATACCCGTGTCGCCGATGTACATGCTGGGGCGCTTGCGCACGGCTTCCAGCCCTTCGAGCACCTGAATGCTGTCGGCCGAATAGTCGGCACCGGGGGCTTGTTTTTCTACTACTTCACTCATGCGAGAGAGGGGGTTAAACTGACCGGAAATACGGTCAGAAAGAGAACACCCAAAGATACCCTTTTTATTCCATTCAGCCTAGTTTTTACCGCGTTTTCCCGGGGTATTTTATACCCATTTCAGGGCGCAAAAAAAGCCCTTGCCGAGAGCAGCAAGGGCTTTTTCTGCGCCCTGAATTTTCGCTTACTTGAGTGGCAAACGTGGCCCCACTTGGATTCGAACCAAGGACCGGCTACTTAGAAGGTAGCTGCTCTTCCATCTGAGCTATGGGGTCTTATTTAAATTATAGAAGCCGTTTCTATTTAACTCTTCCGGTTCGCGATAGTGCTCAATGCGATGGCAGTTTGCGCACAAGGGGATGCACTTCTTGATTTCAGCTATAATCCTCTTCCTACTGTTCCCTGTACTCTTAATAATAGCCAATATCAAAGTCCTTGTCTCCTATGTGATGAAACTCCAGTACCTGATAGTCGTTGCAGCCGCAGCGAGTACAGCTAAGCGTCTGCTTTAGCTCCTTCAGCCAGTGGCCGGTTGCATGGCGGCGTTCATTTTGCTGAAGCTGCTTGCAGCGTTTACACTTTTTACGCAGGTAAACTTTGCCTTTGATAACATTGGCCTGTTCAAACTCAGAAGCAGGCTTAACAGTGTCACAGTATTTACAGTACATCCGACAAAAACATTTTTATCGAACATACTATAAATAAACTATGTCGGGGTGGCAGGATTCGAACCTACGACCTTCTGGTCCCAAACCAGACGCGATACCGGGCTACGCTACACCCCGAAAAGCGAGTTGAAAGCTACCGGGTAGGTAACGCCGAACTCGTAACTTCTCTTACTTAAAACAGGCCGGGCGACTGCCCTACTCTGCTTCTTGTTCCGGTTGAACGCTGCAAAGGTACGTTAGCGCGGCTGCCCGGACAACTTTGCCTGGCCCCGACCTAGCCATTGGCCGCAACGTTTTACCCCAAGCTGCGCGGAACTGCTCTAGCGCGCTCTCTGAAAACGCCGAAAGCCCAGTAGTAACGGAGCTTTCGGCGCTGTGCCAGCAACTACTTCGAGCGGTAGGGCCGAAACTCAGAAGCTGGGGCGGCCGGCAGCAGGCCCCGCATGCCACCGTGAGCATCGTAGAACGCCTTAATAGCCAAGCTCAAGCCGGACTTGTCGTACAGGCCCACGCTGGCAAATACGTCTTGGGCGGTGAGGGGCGCGGCCATACTGCTCAGGCGGCAGACATCGATGCCCAGCGGATGCTCAATAAACAAGCGGGCCCCGTCGCCGGCTTCGTAGTCGTATTGGTAGCGCCAGGCGCGGGCAAAAGCGGCTTGGTTGGCGCGCACGCCCGGTAGCACTGGGGCGAAGCCGAGGCTTCGCAGGTAGGTATCGGTCATAAGAATAATCTAGTTAAAACTGATAATATTTTACGTACAACTACTTATGCACGTTATAATCCTACGCGGCCGCTTGCTCTTGGGATTTACGCACTCGGCTTATGATTATGAGGTAGCTTCAACGCAGCGACGTGTTAGCTTCGCTGACTTTCGGTTGGTAGTAACTGCTTGAACAGCAAACCAGAGCCGCGATGCGGCGGCACTTGTAGCTGAAACGAAAGTACCGACGCATCGCGGCTCTGAAAATCGGGTAACTACCTCAAAATACCAACATGCCACTGCATTGCGGCTGCTCGCACAAGCCGAGTGCGTAACTTCTAGCTCTGACTATCTGGGAGTAGTGGATATAGAGCGAGCGAGACTATCATAGTCTGCCTGCCGCTACCGGGTGGCTGGCACTTTCGGCAGCCACCTGCGGCCCACCCCGTCCCTCTGGCGGTAGAAGTTCATTACTTCCTTGTAAATCGCGTTGCATCGCTGGCCGCGCAGTTGAGTAAGCCCGGCATAATAGTAGTTGCTTACTGCTGTTGTGCCGGGCAGGAAATAGCTCTAATCTATAGCTTCGCGCATTGGTGCGGCGAAGTTCGCATTTGCTGGCGGTGCATTAGGCGGTGCGGTGCCAGCTACAGTTGCATGCTGTTTCCTGCCCGGCCTGGCTCCGCTGCTAACCGGCGCGAACCTTGCAGCTCGCGCGGGCGAACCTGTTGCAGCCAGTGCCGGGCATCGGTTGTACTCTGAAAAATCTGCAACTCGAAGGGTAGTTGTGCCGGCAGCCGCGAAGTCAGCACGTCGTAGTGCTGATTGGCTTGCACAATATGGGCCACGTAGCGCAGGCCTAGGCGCACGGCCTGGGGCACCCACACCTCGGCCAGCCAGTCGAGGCTGTCGAACCAGGGGCCACTTAGCCGGGAGTTATCGTTGAGCAGCAACTCGCAGGGTGCCTGGGCGGCTCGATGCAAGTAGGCTTCTGCCCCACGCATAGCCTCAGCGGGGTCCACGTAGCCACTCCAGATGGCTTGTATCCAGCCCTCCTGTTCGTCATAAGAGAGGGCACAACTGCTATGGTCACGCGGGTCTGTATTGAGGTTCAGAAACATAGGGAAGACAGCCAAATGAAAAAGCAAATAAAACTGCAGCCAAATTACGTAAAAGTCTCACCTTGGAGAAGCTTGACTGACCGGCGTAAACAGATAGGTATAAATCTGATAAGCACAACACTATCAGGGTGTTATTTAGCATAAAAAACCCTCTTAATGGAATAATTGCGGTAAATACGGAGTCGAAAATGGGTATTTACACCCACAAAAATCGTTTTTTTTTGCGAGCTATACCATTTCTAACTCCTTGGTTTTTAGTATGGCCGGAATTAGAGCGAGAGGAAATATAGCGGGCGATTTGTGCGCGGCAGCAGATACTCTAGGCTTCCTGGAAGGGCAATAGCAAGCGTGATGGGTGGGGCCGTGCCCTAAATGGGCGGGGCTTCGTATAACTGAACATGAGCTACCTCTTCCACCTCCTCGCGGCGCACTGGCACCTGAGCCCCGAGGCATACTGGCACTTGCGCTTGGTTAGCGCCGTGTCGCTGGTGCCGCTACTGGCCGTTTTGTACTTGGTGGTGTTTGGCCGTGAGCGCCCACAACCCCGGTTCACCCGATTTCGCTACCGCTTTGCGGGCAGCCGCTCCTTTTATTCTTTCAGCAATACCCAGCACCTGGCGTTGCGCTTCAGTCACCCGGCCTAGCCGGCGCTGGCATCTCCCCTATTCCCCACCGAAAAAGCCCCGCCTCGACGGGGCTTTTTCCGGATATTACTGGCGGGCAATCAGGGTGTGCGACGGCGCAGAAGGTAGTGCGTTTCCGATTCGATGTAGGTGGAGGAAGAATTCAGGCTGGACGTGGATGCTTTAGCTTGCACCGTGTTGACGTTGAGCAACTCCCAGCCGTGGCGGCTCAGGTAGTTGAGCACGTCGATGATAGAGTGCGACTTACTGATGTTTGAGGCCATTTCAGCCATTTCCGGGTCGGCTACCGCCCCTGGGGCCGCTTGTCCATAGTCGAGCTGCAAGTCGCCGGGGAACGAAAAACGGCGGTCGTCTACCACCAGGGAGCAATAGCGGTAGGGGGCTAGCGCGGGTACCGCAGGGCTGGCTTGGGCCTGGGCTACTGCCGCGCAACGCAGCAGAGCAGCTAATAGCAGGTATTTCATAAAGGCGAAGATAAAAAAGCTCCGGCTTGCTAGCTACGGCCTGGGGCGGGAAGCAGGGGTGCTTGCAGCGCCTGCTCTTCCTGCCCTAGCCGCCTAGTTTAGCCACACCTGTTCCAGCAGCACAAAGCGCTCCGGACCGAATGTACCCCAGGGGCGCTCGGCCCAGAATCCATCGAGGTACACCTGCGGCTCCAGCGTTTCGTGGTGCAGCAGCATGCGCCCGCTGTACACCCGCCCGGCCACGGGCCAGTCGCCCACATAACCCGGCGGCTGGCTGGTATCATCGAGGCACCGAAAGAACGTTTGCATGGGCAGCGGCACGGGCGGGCGGGTAGAACGGTACTTGGGCATGGGGCAGCTGGGCGCGGGGACAGTGGCGCACCTACGCTACTACTCGCAAAAAAGGCTGTGCCAGTTGCCCGCCGTTGACTCAACTTCTGCTGGGGTGCCGTAGCATGTCTATTGTTGCCTTCCTTTAACTGCCAGCGGAATGTTTTTTGAGTGTCGCTTCTTGCTTGTCCTGTCCTTTTAAGTAGTCGTGCATAAGTAAGCGTATTGTTCTGGCGTTGCGCCTCACCCCCTGACCTCCTCTCCGAAAAGGAGAGGGGGCACCGGTCATGCTACCAACGGCTGGCTCCCCCTCTCCTTTTCGGAGAGGGGGCTGGGGGGTGAGGCGTAACGGTCGCGCCGTTTGTACGCTTAATTATGCGCGCCTACTTAGCTGCTTCAGCTAAGCACCCACTTTTCCCAGACGAATGGATAGGGAAAGCCAATATGGGTAAAAAGCATCTTGGCCAGGAGTGTACTTAGTTCTGCGCTGGGTTAGGCTACTTGCAGCTCTTCCTCCCGGTAGCAGTCCCAGTACCCATCGGCCAGGCGGTATACCGGTACCCGGTGCAGCAGGCCCGTGGCCGGGTGCCGCTCCTTGAGGTGCCCCCGCCAAACGACGGGGTGGGGCTGGCTTTGCGTGAGCGGCAGCACTGCCCACCCTACTTCGTAGGCAAAACCTGCTTCGGCTACGGCAGCTACTATAGGTTCGGGCGCCTCTACCTCTTCCTGGGGCACCTCAGCTAGTACTTCTTCGTAGTCAGGGTCAACCAATTCAGTATACTCTTCCTGCGCCTCCACTTCGTAGTCGGGGTCTGCGCCCGGCTCATACTCCGCATCGGCGCCTAGGTCCTGGCTGTCCTGCGCCGCATCGTCGTAGTCAGGGTCAGGCGCATCATAGTCGGGGTCGTAGTCAGGGTCAGGTTTACGGTCGGGCTTAGCCATAGCAGAATGGAATAAATTTTCTGCTAAATTAGGTAGCACTACTACAGTTGGCAAACCGGCCGGGGCCAGGAGGCTAGGCTAAGCGCCTAGCTGCTCCCTGCTTGGCAGTTTCCAGGCTATCATAATAGGCCGGCTCTATCTCGTAAGTCACCTGCTCAGCGGCGGTTTTGGTTGCATAGTGTTGCGTCGCCATTTGGCCCATCACGTTCTGCGAAACGACGATACTAATCTCGCGGATACCCGCCGCGTAGGCACGCAGATTCCAATCAGTAGTCAGCCACGTCTGCACGTCTTTGGGAATGGCACTCATCGTTCGCGTATCCCCGACCCAGCCCCAGGGCCGGGCCGGCTGGCTGTGGGCCTGGTAGTAAGCCAGCCCCGTATCCATGATGTGCTTAAACTGCTCGCTGTTGGCAAAACCGTGAAATTGCACTATTACGCAGGGCACCTGTTCGTCGGCTAGTACGGAGCCATAGGCTTCTGCTAAAACAAGGTAATCTGTCATACGCGCCTTACGGTGGAGCAGCGGCGGAGGTTTATGGGTGCCCTGCCATACTACTGCTTCGCCTCCGCAACAAAGCCTCAGCATACTACGCCCGACACACGGCCATATTCAGTCCGCTGTTCAGGAAGTCTTCGTATGCTTTGCCCGGCGCTTTAGCGCCGGGATAGAAGAGCAATTTTTCACTAGGGCCCTAGCCCTTACCAGCACTAGCAGGCGCATGGGCTAAAGTTCCAGGAGAAAGTAACTCCTGCTAAAGCGCCAGGCAAAATATTGGAAAACCTCCTGAACAGCTTACTCAGGAAAGCTTCTGGCCGCCCGTAGTACCCTTCCTGAAAGCCGTCTGGGCCGGCTAGGAGTATCAAGATGGCCTGCACCTAGCAGTGCCCGCCCAGCGCCGAGGCAATAAAGTCACTGGTGGGGTATAAAAGCAAGCTTCACCGGGAGCTTTCACGGGTGCAAAAATTGAAAATTCCCCTCTACAGTGCGTAGAGGGGAATTTGCGGAGAAGGGGGTAGTAGATTGGTTGCCGCCCACCTGCTGCTATCTGCGCCAGGCTGCCGGGGCCGGAGCATGTTACGGCTTGGGCTTACGGATGTAGGGTTTGCGTGGGGGCTTCTCGCTGGGGGTGGTAGGTATGGGCTGTTTGTCGCGCTGCTCTGGCTCAGTAACTTCAGGAGGAGTTCCGAAAGTTGGAACCTTAGCATTTGCTGGTGGGACAGCACCGGTAGTTATCGGCCTTATCATAACCACAATCTCAGCGTAACAGTTGTCGCGGTACTGTTTGCTGACAAAGTCTATCTGCGTTGACGAACCGCCCACTACGTTGTAGCTGATGTAGTAAATAATTTGTCCTACTTCAGGCCAGCCCTCTGCCTTATTTCGCTTAGCATTATAAGCTTGACTTTAGCCATTTGAACTCTGTAAAAAGTGCTTTCAAGTCATCTGAGAGGGTAGTTGACCACTTTAACTGCTTTTTGGCATGTCTGGATAAGGTAGTGACCTGCCAAAAAGGATTGTCGGCATGCTTTACCGCGTTATGACAGCTGTAAACGGCGAAAAAACGGCCTTTACAGGCTCTCTGACAAGATTAGCAGCCAGACCCAAGCTTCAGTGTTCGAAACAGCCACTAGCCAAATGGCTAAAGTCAAGATAAGGGGTGGCAATTCTTTCTCCGTACAGCAGCCCTGTTAGGTGCTTGATGTTAATAATAGTGCCAGCAGGGCCGCCGAACTGAATGAAGGTAGGCATGCCGCGAAGCTACGGCTACTCTACCGGCGTAGCCTCGGCTTTCCTAGTACTGCGGTAGCTACCTCACCGGGCAACTATAAAGAAAGCCCTGGCATCGGTGAGGATGCCAGGGCTGCCGGGGTAGGAATAGGAGGTTGCTAGTCGTGGGCTACCCGAATAACCTAAATATTTTCGTTCTGGCGCACCGTTAGCAGGTACACGCCAGCCGGTAGACCAGTAGTTTCGGGCAAGGCGATGGTACTGGCGCCGGCCGCAACTGTTGTAGCCGTCTCACGCACTAGCCGGCCTACGGCATCATGCAGCGTCAGTGTCAGCAGGCCGGTGGTCGGGGTCTGCAGGTGCAAGGTCAAGTGGTCGCGAAAGGGAACCGGAGACGCTTCAGCCGTAAATCCGGCGCTGGTGCGGTTGAGGGTAGCCGTAACAGTCGCTGGCACAAAGCGGTAAGTGCTACCGAGTACCGGCAGCACTTGGTTGTAGACACTGTAGTAACTGCCTGTATAGGGAGCACCCTGGAACAGCGTGGTATTCCAGCTGGAGGAGAGGAGCTTCGTTGCCACCAGCACCTGCCCCTGATTGAGTCCAGAACCCTTCAGGCCCACGTTGATGTAGCGGCGGCCCTGTATGCCGGTAGAGGCCACAAACGGTCCGTACACGAACTCGATAATGTTGGTAGTTTCGTAAAGTTTGAGTTGGAAGTTGAAGTTGGCAAACTGCGTGACGTTGCCAACATCGACCCCCGCCCCTGTTTTGTCGGACACGTTTTTCCACTGAATCGTACAGACGCGGCTACCTGTTGTGCCTGTTGTTGCTACCCGGTACTCAGCGCCCCCCGTGCCCGTACCCGCTATCAGGTCGAAGTTGAAGGGCATGAGCAGGTTGGTATTGGCCGAGAGGGTGCTGGCGAGCGGGTCGGTATTGTTGGTGCTGTTCGTATTGTTATCGTAGTAGAGTAGCGCCGTGGAAGGTGCGGCGCTGCCTAGGCGAATGACCCCGTTGGTATTGAAGACGAACTGCGTGAAGGTGCTGCCATTATAGGCGAAGCTAAAGCCGATGCTCTGAGCCACTGAATTGGCATCGTCGGTGCTGGTAGTCGAGATGAGTGTGCCAGTAGTGCCTAAGTCAGCATAGGTGCCCGTGAAAGCGGTTGCGCCACTGGACGCATAGTTCAGCGATTGGGCGTGGGCGGCGAGTGAGCTGCCACCCACTAGCAAAGCCAGGGATAGGCGACGGCCCCAGGTGCCGGGCAGGAAAGAAGTGTAAGCGTTGGGCATACCAAAAATTAAGTAGTGAGATGGATTAACCCTGCAAGATACGGCGCTACCAGTTGCTCTCCCTGTGCGTGGAGCTTTCTACTCCTTTACTCTACTGGTGTAGCCTCCGCTATGCCCATTGCTACGGTAGCTTGTAAGCTTCCCCAATAAGTAGGCCAGGCAAAAGTAGAGAGAAGTAGTAACTTTCTACTTTCTCTATTTTTACCTGCCTTATGAAAAAAAGTCGTTTTAGTGAGGCCCAGATTCTGGGCGTATTGCGCCAACAAGACCAGGGCCAGACCGTGGCCCAGATTTGCCGGGAGCACAGTATCAGTGAACCCACTTTTTACAGTTGGAAAAGCAAGTTTGGCGGTATGAGTGTAAGTGAGTTACAGCGCCTTAAACACCTGGAAGACGAAAACCGTCGTCTCAAACAGCTCTATGCCGAGCTAAGTCTGGAAAATCAGGTCATCAAGGAGGTGTTGCGAAAAAAGTAACGACCCCCACGGCCCGGCGCCACATGGCCCACTACGCCTGCGAGCGCGGGTTGAGTCAGCGCCAAGCGTGTTTGCTCGTGGGCCTGGCCCGCGCCAGCTGCGCCCCGCCAGCCAGCGGGGGCCGTGGGGGAATCCAGCCCCATGATGCCGACCTAGTGTCTCGCCTGCAGGCCTTGGTCAAGCGGCACGGTGGGTGGGACTTTTGGAAATACTACTATCGCCTGCGCAAGCAGCAAGTAGTGGTTAACCACAAGCGCCTATGGCGTCTCTACCAGGCCCTGAGCTTACAACTAGGCAAACGCCGCCAAAAGAAACGCCTGCCTGAACGCGTCAAGCAGCCCTTGGAAGTGCCTGGGCGGCCCCATGTCTGCTGGTCGTTGGACTTTAGGAGCGATGTGCTAAGCGATGGGCGGCGCTTCCGCACTTTGAACGTAGTCGAGGACTGGAACCGGGAAGTGCTGGGTATTGAAGTCGACTTTTCGCTGCCTGCCACCCGCGTGGTGGCCTTGCTCACAACCTTGGTAAGCCGTCATGGAGTACCGGCCCGAATTCGGGTGGACAATGGTCCCGAACTCATTAGCCAGGTGCTGCAGACCTGGTGTGCGGAACAGCAGATTGAGTTGCACTGGATTCAGCCCGCGAGTCCGACCCAAAACGCCTATATTGAACGCTTTAACGGCTCGCTTCGCCGCGAACTGCTCAACGCTACGCTCTTCACTAGCCTGCGCCAAGTGCGCGAATACTGCCAGCTCTGGCAATACGATTACAACCACCTGCGGCCCCACCAATCTCTTAACTTTCTAACCCCCATCGAGTTTCGTCAAGCTGCCTGACCGCTACTTTTGACTGGCCTACTTTGAGGGGGAGCTTGAGGTGGTCCGATTAGGCCGGACAGTTTAGGGGTGTATTTTTAAGATGTTGAAGGTAAAAGGTTTGGGGAGTTTGGTAGGCGAGCGCCGAGTGGCGACGCGCATGATTGTAGTAGTCAAAATAAGTCGCCACGCTTTGCTGAGCATCGGTCAGGTCGCGGAAAACGGGCCACTCGCGGGCTTCTAACTCTTCGGTCTTGAGGCGCGACCAGAGACTTTCAGCCTGGGCATTGTCGAGGCATTCGGCCCGGCGGCTCTGCGAACGCAGCCAGCCGTGTTCGGCCAGCAGCGCCCGGTAGACGTTACCGCAGTACTGCCCACCTCGGTCGGAACGCACGACCAAGCCAGGGGCGGGCTCCCGCGCCAGCAAGGCTCGGCGTAACGCGCTAACGACCAGCTCTTCGGGCATCGTCTCGCGCACCTGCCAGCCTACCACTTGGCGGGTGAATCTATCCTGGAAAGCGCACAGATAGGCCCAGGCACCCGAGGCCAGCGGCAGATAGGTAATGTCACTGACCCACACCTGGTTAGGACGTGTCGGCACGGGCTGGTCGAGCAGGCGGTTGGGGGCACAGCGCAGTCCGTGGGTCGAGTCAGTGGTGCGCGGGGTAAAGGCGCGCGGCTGCAAGGCCCGCAGCCCGCGCGCCCGCATGGCGGTGCGCAGGCGCTGGCGACCCACGCGGTGGCCCTTTTCCTGCAACTCGACGCGCAGGCGGCGGGTGCCGTAGCGTTTCTGGTGGTACGTGAACGCCTTCTCCAGTTCCGCTTCCCACGCCACGGGCTCCGGGGCCGGGTGGGCGCTGGTGGCCGCTTTGCGCCAGGCGTAGTAGCGGGCGGGCCCTACTTCCAGCACCCGGCAGAGTAGGCGCACGGGGGTAACTACTGCGCTGCTGGTCAATAAAGTGATAGCAGTTCATGGCGTCGGCGGGGTGGTCGAAAAAATGGCGATGGCTTTTTTAAAATTTCCAACTCTTGCGCCAGCCGCCGGTTGGCGGCGCGCAACTGACGCACTTCCAGCGCCTCGGCCGGGTCGGCGGGCAGTGCAGGCTGGGCATCCCGCTGCCATTTGTAGAGCAGTTTGGGGTCCACATGCAAGGCGCGGGCGGCAGCCGGCGTTGAGCGGCTCTCGGCCACCACCCGTAGGGCTTCGGTGCGAAAGGCCGCATCGTAGTTGCGACGTTTATCGGGCTTTTCCATAGGCGGAAAATACTGCCCAAGTCTGTCTCGTTTAGCTAGACCACCTCAGTAACGTTTGGCTTAGTTACCTGATACATGTGCCCAGAACTGTTCTTTTCTGGAAAACCCTGTCTGACTCAGGCAGGGCTTTCTTACTTCTGGCTGCGCTCGTAGTGCTCCTAGCTGCCGTGGCGAGCATGGTGCTCCATCCCAGTTGTATGCCAAGTGAGGTTCTTGTAGCTACTGCTTAGGGGTACGGGCCTGTCGCAGCCAGTGGCGGGCATCGGCCACGTCGTGGAAAATCTGCAATTCAAAAGGCAGGGTTGCCAGCAGCCGCGAAGTCAACACGTCGTGGGCCCGGTCGGCCTGCACGATGTGGGCCACGTAGCGTAGGCCCAGGCGACTCGCCTGGGGCACCCATACTTCGGCCAGCCATTCCAAGCTGTCGAACCAGGGACCAGTCATCTGCGAGTTATCGTTGAGCAGCAGCGTGCAGGGTACCTGAGTTGCCCGTAGCAAGTAGGCTTCTGCGCCGCGCATCGCTTCGGCGGGGTCAACGTAGCCGCGCCAAATGGCTTGTATCCAGCCTTCCTGCTCGTCGTACGACAGGGCGCAGGCGCTATGGTCTTTGGGGTCGGTGTTGAGGTTGAGAAACATCGGGGCAGGGAGTGGCTAGTAGGAAAGGGCGTAACGCAGGCGATGTGTTACGCCTTCAGTTTGGCCTTGCCCCGGCGGCCGAGAAGACCGCCTTTACGGCCCGCCTCACGGGCTTCTTCAGCGGTCCACTTGTGGCCCTGCCCGTTAGCGGCCGCAACCTTGCCGCCCTGACTAGCGATTGCACGCTGCTTCTCTTTGTCTATGCTGGCGAAGCCTCGGCGGCTGGTAGTGGAGGTGGCGTCACCAATGCGACGGGCGGGACGGGGGCGGGGCGTTGATTCCATCGGGGGCGAATAACGCTTATGGCTGGGGTTAGGTTTGGCTCATTATGAAAAATATACTTCCCATTCCGGCTACCGTGGTGGGCGTGAGTGGGCTAGCACGGTGCTGCTTGCTGCGGCGGCTGGTGCATTAATACAAAAAAGCCAGCTCTAGCAGGGCTGGCTTTTTTATAGACAAACTTCAACAAGGCTTTGCAGACTTGTGAAAGCAGGGCAAAGCTATACGCTTTTTATCGCCCGTACCTGTTTACCGAGCTTTTATCTCAGTTTACCCGACTGGATGGGCAGTTGACCGAAACGCCCCACGCCTTCGACGGCCGGGGCGCTTCTCATTTCTGGCTGCGGTGGCGAGCGCGGGTGGGGTAGCCTTGCGGGCCTTCCGTTCTGTTAGTAGAGTCTCGGCCGTTGGTCAGTTTTTTTGTTTGGTGGGGGTGGGGTTACCAGAGGGATGGGCATGAAGAGCGAGAACCGGCCGTCTTCTACTTGTTAGTACCCGGCAGCGAGTTAGGGCATCGACCCTCTTGCACACACACCACATAAAAAAAGCCCCTCAGCAGGACACTGAGGGGCTTTTAGCGGAGAAGGGGGTAGTAGAATGATTGCGGGCTATATTATGCCACGTAAGCCTACCCTACCGCCTGCGCCCTTTTGCCTACCTCTGCTACCGGGTTGTAGCTACCTGTGCACCGCACGTTGGCGCGCATACGCACATACCACGCACATACGCCTACTGCCCCACGCCCCCAAGCTTCTGGAAGCCGTCGAGCACGGTTCGCTCGGTTTCGTCGGCTTCGAGGTGCACGTAGGTCATGGTGGAGGAAAGGTTGCCGTGGCCGAGCAGGTCGCGCATGGTCAAGGGGTCCACCTTCATCTTGGCCAGTAGCGCCCCGTAGGTGTGGCGGGCCGTGTGGGTGGAAGCCGCCTGCCACTTGGGCAAGATGGTTTCGTGCTTGACGATGCCTTTGTAGCGCACCTGTACGTAGGGGGCGTCGATGCCGGCCTCGCGCAGCATTTCCTTGATAAGGGTACCCGTCTGCTGGCGGCTGATGACGGGCAGGGCCTGGTTGCCGGGCAGGTGCTGGTACTTGTTGAGAATATCCTGCAGCATGGCCACCACCGGAATCTGCACGGCGGCGCGGGTTTTCTGCTGGTCGAGGCGGATGTGGTTGACCTGAGAGCCGGCCTTGATGTGGGGCCGCAGCAGGGCGGCCGCGTCGGAGTAGCGCAGCCCACAGAGGCAGCGGGCAATGAAGACGTCTTTCTGGCGGGCGAGGGCGGCCTTGTGGGCCAGCGGCTGCCAGGCGTGGAGCTGCTGTAGCTCTTCCCAGGTGAGGTAGCACTTCTTGGCCTCGTGGGCGTAGCCGTTCTTGATGAACTTGGTGGGTAGGCCGGCGTGGGCTATGAGGTTGCGCAGCATGTTGATATGCTGGTGAATCGTGTTATTGAAGAGGGGTGTATCGCGCACCAGAAAGGAAGTGTAGCGCTTGGCCCATTTCTCATCGACCCCGGCCGGGGTGGCGTGGGGGTCGAATTTCTCTATCCAATCCACGTACTGCTTGCTGCGGTCGAGGTAGGCTTTGGCCAGGTGGGCCCCGTTTTCGGCCTTCCAGGACGCGAGCACGGCCCGCATGGGTTGCGCAGCTAGCGGCAGGGCGCTGGGTGCTACCACGGGTGCGGCGGGCACGACTTTGGCGGGCTTACCGGAGAGGCGTACGACGGCGGCTTTGAGCAGGGGAGCCAGGGCGGCGTTGCTAAGCTGCCCCTCATCTTCGAGGCGACGGCAGGCTTTAGCCACGGCCAGGCGCAGCTCATCGAGCTTCTCGTTGATGGCGCGGTAGCCATCGGCCCCCTTGAGCAAGTGAGGCGCCTGGGAGCTGAAATAGGCGGGGTGAGCCGCGTAGCTGGTGGCCTGGCGCACGGGGCGCGGCTCCCCTACCCCCACGCTGAGGTAAATGACCCGGTGGCCGTTGGTGGCCGCGACGCTGTGCAGGAAGAAACGTATTTTAGGCTCGGGCATGGGGCAGGCGCTGGATGGGCCCGCCAAGTTAGCACCGTTGGCTAGTAGTGTTAGTAGTAGCATGCCCCGCTGGTGGGCGGTGCAGGCTACGGCTTGGGTTTGCGGGTGTAAGGTTTGCGTGGGGGCTTCTCGCTGGGGGCGGGTGGGGCAGGCGTGAACGGGTCAATGACAGTAGGATTCAAGACTGTTATAATTTCCTCGTACACCGTATCGCGGTTGGCTTCTACCGGATACTCCAGGTCTACCGAATTGCAGTTGGGCAAGCGCAAGCGCACCTGGTACATCATCTGGCCTAGCTGGAACAGGTGGCCGGCGCGGTCTACGTCTTTTTGCTCGGCTGGTCGCTGAACTAGCTGGACACTGATAATATGCTCGGTGTTGACGAGCATGTCGCCGCCAACGGGGAATCGAAGAAAGGTAGGCATAAGGCAGACAGGTTTGCAGGTAGCGAAGCTACGGCTTCCTACTCGACTGGTGTTGCCTCGGCTATGCCCATGGCTACGGTAGCCACCCGCCGGGCGCGGCTGGTCACCGCGCTGGAGCCAAGCGACGGCGCAGGACGTCGTGCTGCCGATAGAAGTTGATTTCGTCGGTGTAAGGAGCAGTGTTCCAGATGGCGTAGTTGGTTTCGATATAGGCTCGCAGGCGGTTGAATTCTTTCTCTTGGTCAGGGAGCAGCAGCAAGGTTGTGGTGTCGGCTTGAAAAGCAGCGTAGCGGCTGCTCAAATACTGCTCAAGCGCTTTGATTTCGGTGCCGCCCTTATCGGCGCGGGGTAGCTTGCGGGTGGGGGTGCGCTTGAGCGGGAAGCTCTGGCTCTGGTAGGTGGCGGGTGTGACGTAGAGCGTTTCGGACTGCGCCTCCAGTGGCTGGGCCGACTTGAACAACAGGGTGGCGGCGGTCGATACGCCATTGACCAGGGAGGGGGATTGCGCGTGAGCAGCCGAGGTGGCAGCCAGCCCAATGAGCAGCAGGGAAAGCAGACGTTTCATGCAGCCAAATATAGCCTGAGAACGCACTTAGTAGCTACTCTACCGGCGTAGCGTTGCCTATGCTCAGGCTACGGCTTGGGTTTGCGGGTGTGAGGTTTGCGTGGGGGCTTCTCGCTAGGGGCTCCGGAGGGCACAGCGGGCATTAGTGGCCGGCTGTACTTCTTCTCCATCAGTTGCTCCAAGTTCAGCATGGGCAGAATATAGCCCCTGTAGATAGTTGGTGCGAGATAGTTAGCCAGATAACCACGAGCTAAACCAATAGCAGCATTCAAAGCAATACTGAATAGATGCCAGCGTGGGGCTTCTTCGCTTGGAATTGCAGCTGGAACTGATTCTGGCCGAAACTCAAACTCTGTTACGGTTGAGATAGCGAAGAAAAGCACTCGCTCAGACCTTCGGCTGTTCTCCATTTCAAGCACAAGCGTAATGAAAAAGCGTGTTGGATTTTCCTCATGCTTTATCACCTCGAAATCGCACATCACAGGCTGCTTTCCTGGCTCGAATCCAGGCTCCTTACTTGCTGCCTGCATATTAAGCCAGTGTACGTCCGACTTGACAACTTGCAGGTCAGCATGAGCTATTTGGATAGTACTCGCGGTGTGCTGGGAATCTTCAGGGGCAACCATAGGGCGGGAATGAAGTGAGGCCCGAAGCTACGGCTCCCCTACTCTACCGGTGTCGCCTCGGCAATACCCATAGCCACTGTGGCTGTAAGCTCCCCCGGTAAGTAGGCCAGTCAAAAGTAGAGAGAAGTAGTAACTTTCAACTTTCTCTATTTTTACCTGTCTCATGAAAAAAAGCCGTT
>JBPBPU010000048.1:0-52986 GCA_050954465.1 Janthinobacterium lividum | reverse complement strand
TTTTCTACGCGGTTAATCGATGCTTAGCACAAGTAGGCAATTTGTGGAAAATAAACTTCTCTGAATTTAACATAAACTAATTAGAGACGGGTACTTAGCCGCGTCCGATATAACCCAGATAACAATAACGCCTCATGAGGAATATTCTTTACCTGGAGCTGCCCCAGATGCCGCCGTCATCACCTCTCCTATTGCCATTCAAAAAGTGTTAACTGCCTATCAGCTAACCAGCAGTTGGGAACAAGGAGATGGCAGGCTCTCGGGCGGCTGGGAGGCTCAGGTTGATTTTCATTTGCGTAACGACCAGACTATACACAGCACCATCTACCATAATGATTTCGCCAGTTTACTCTTTATCGCCTCCGAGAAGTACAGCACCTCCAGCGGTCTAGACGATTTTCTAACTAGCCATACTACTGGCGAGCTTATTAAAGAGTTAGCCATTCAATCCCAGCCACATTAGACCGATAAGGCAGCATCCTTTTTAGCTTGTAGACCAACTTCTGGACGTAGGACATACCATCTTGGTCGGCATTAACGAAGCTAAAGTTTGCGCTACATGGGCGGGCTACCGGCTCGCCCCTACGCTACGCAGCTGGTAGAAGAGCTTTTCCAGCAGCCGGTTGTCGGCCGTTATTCCCTCGGCCGAGGCGGTCATGCCGGTTTTGTAGGCCAACGACTTGCCGTAGGTAGTTTTGAGGCCGGTGGGCAGCGCCACCCGCGCCAGAAACACGCTGTCTTTGAAAGGGATATTGGCAATGGCGGTGATGCGGCCCCGCACCGCGCCGAATTCCTGGTAGGGGAAGCCTGCAAACCTCACCAGCACGGCCTGGCCGACTTGCACTTTGCCGGCATTTTGCTGCGGCACCCGCAGCTCGCCCACGTAGCCCGCGCTCGGTGGGGCCACGTAAAACAGCTCCCGGCCCGTGGGCACGGACTGGTTTTCCTGCACGATGCCCGCGAAACTCACCCGGCCGCCAACCGGGGCTGCCAGCACGTACTTGGCCTGCCAGGCTTCGGCGGCGCTTTGCAGCGTGTTCAGGGCTTGCAGAAACTGGTCGCGCCCCTCGGCTACTTGCTTATCTAGTTCCAACAGCTCTTTTTGCTTGGCCCGCTGGGCGCTGGTGTTGTTGAGCAGCGTGGCGGCCGTTTGCTGGTAGGTGAGCTGGCGGCCGATGTTCTTGCTTTCCTCGCGCTTGAGTTCGAGGGCCGGAATGACTTTTAGCGCGGCCAGCCGCCGCTGGGCTTCTACCTCGTCCAGGGCCAGCCGGGCGTCCTGGCCCTGTAGCACGCGCTGCTGCTGTAGCTGCCGGGCCAGCAGCTGCAAGTCGCCCAGCTCTTGCCGGAGTACCGCCTTTTTCTGGCTGTAGAAACCGCCCGCCAGGTAGGCCCGCAGCTGGATGTGGGCTTGCTCGAAGGTCTGGTAGGCGCTTTGCAGCTCGCCCAGCTGGTGGTAGGCCGCGAAGTTGATGCGCTGCAAACCTTCCAAGTTGCCGCCCCTGGCCAGGGGCCAGGCGGCAGCCAGCTCGCGGGCGAGGCGGCGCACTTCGTCGTGGCTGGCGGTGCTTTCGAGGTAGGCGAGCGGCGCGCCGGCGGGCACCTGCTGCCCATCCTGCACCAGCAGGCGCATTATTTTGCCCTCGGTGCGAGTCACCACGGCCTTGGGGGCGTTGGCGGCGGTGAGTTGGAAGGAGGCGTGCACGAGGTCGGGGTAGCGGATAACCCAGGCCCCGGCCGCTACCAGCAGCAAAATCAGGAAAACGGCCGTGATGCCCCAGCGCAGCAGCCACTGCGGCGGGCGGGCCAGCAGCTCCTGCATTTCCTCGGAGCGCAGCTCGGTGAAGTCGGGGGATGGGGTCATAAATGGTAGTAGCGCGGACTCTGCGAGTCCGCGAAGTGAGTCGTTGCAGCAAGCTATTCGCGGACTCACAGAGTCCGCGCTACTACTCACGCGCCCAGCTCCAGCTGGTTTTTTACCAGCTGCCAGTAGGCCCCGCGCCGGGCTACCAGCTCGGCGTGGGTGCCGGCCTCGGTGAGCTGGCCTCGGTCGAGCACCACTATCTGGTCGGCGTGAACGACGGTGCTAAGGCGGTGGGCCACTACCACGACGGTGCGGCCGTGGAAAAACTCGTCGAGGTTGCCCATAATCACGGCCTCGTTGGTGGCATCGAGGGCGTTGGTGGCTTCGTCGAAGAAAATGAAGCTGGGGTTTTTGTACACGGCCCGCGCAATGAGGATGCGCTGGCGCTGGCCCTGGCTGATGCCAGTGCCCTCGGCCCCGATTTTGGTGTGCAGCCCGGTGGGCAGCGCGTCCACGAACTCGCGCAGGTTGGCTACGCGCACGGCGTGGTCGAGGCGGCGGGCGTCGATGCGCTCGACGCCCACGGCGATGTTGCGGGCAATGGTGTCGGAAAACAGGAAACCGTCCTGCATCACTACGCCGCACTCGGCCCGCCAGCTGGTGGGGCTGACGTGGCGCAGGCCCACGTCGCCGAGGCGGATTTCGCCGGCCGTGGGGTCGTAGAACTTGAGCAGCAGCTTGAGCAGGGTGGTTTTGCCGCTGCCGCTCATGCCCACGATGGCCGTGGTTTTGCCCACCGGAATATGCAAATCGAGGCCGTGCAGCACGGGCTCGTTGCCGGCCCCAGGGTAGCGAAACGACAGCCCTTGCAGGTGCAGGCCGGCGGCGGGCAGCTCGTGGAGCCGGGGTTGGTCGGCGGGTTCCTCGTCGGCGAGCGCATGCACTTCGTTGAGGCGTTCGAGGCTCATTTTGGCATCCTGGAAGCCCTGCGAGAGGCCGATGAGCTGGCTCACGGGGCCGTTGAGCTGCCCGATGAGCTGCTGCATGGCGAGCATAGCCCCCAGCGTCATCTGGCCCTTGATGACGGCTTGCGCGGCCAGGCAGGTGATGAGGATATTCTTGCCGTCGTTGAGCACGAACGCGCCCACTTGCTGCAGCTGCGTGAGGCTCAGGCTGCGCAGCTGCTGGCGAAACAAGCTGGCTTGCAGCCGCTCCCAGGCCCAGCGGCTGGGCCGCTCGGCCCCGGCCAGCTTTATTTCCTGCATGCCCTGGATGAACTGCACCAGGCTACTCTGGCTTTTGGCCGACAGCGTAAACCGCTGGGTATCGAGCTTGCGGCGCGAGCACAGGAACAGCACTATCCAGCCCGCGTAGAGCAGGTTGGCCACTACGTAGATGCCGAAGATGGGCAGGCTGTAGAGGGCCACTACCACGCTCAGCAGCAAAATGTTGGCCAGGGCGAAGGGCAGGGTGAGCGCCTGCCCGGTCACGAACGACTCGATGCGCTGGTGGTCGCCGATGCGCTGCATGAGGTCGCCGAAGTTCTTGGTGTCGAAGAACGCGAGCGGCAGGCGCAGGAGCTTGCTGAGAAAATCGGAGAGGATGCTCAGGTTGACGCGGGTGCTGACGTGCAGCAGCAGCCGGCTCTGGATGAACTCGACCGAGAGCCGCCCGGCCAGCAGCATGAGCTGCGCCCCGAGCACGAGGTAGATGAAGGGAATGTTCTGGGTATTGACGCCCACATCGACCACCGACTGCGTGAGGAAGGGCACGAGCAGCTGCAAGCCGCTGCCCACGGCCAGCCCCAGCAGCAGCTGCAGCAGCAAGCCCCGGTGCTGCCCCACGTAGCCCAACACCCGCCCGAAGCTGTACTTGCCATCAGCGGCGGCCACCTCATCCTCGTGCTCGTAGAGGGCAGGCGTAGGCTCCAGCAGCAGGGCAATGCCCGTGCGCTGCCCGCCCGTGTGCGCCGAAAGCCACCCTTCGCAAAACTCCTCGGCCGAGTAAGTAAGCAGGCCCCGCGCCGGGTCGGCGACGTACACCGTGGCCTGGGCCCCGGCCGCCGTGCCGGGCGCGGGCCGGTAAACGGGCGGCTCGATACTCGGCCCAAACAGTACCGGGGCCAGCGGCGGCACCTCAGCCGAGGCGCTGGGCCGGAAGCCGCCGAATACGCTGCGCATCCAGGTGCGGGCGGGCTTGATGTCGTAGACTACCACAAAGTGGTTTTGCTGCCAATGCACGATGCAGGGCAGCTGCGCCTCCCGCATCAGCTTCCCGAACGGCACCTGCACCCCCAGCGAGCGGAAGCCGATGGCCTCGGCCGCCTCGGCAATGCCCAGCAGCGAAACGCCCTCCTTGCTCAACTCGGCCCGCTCGCGCAGCGACTGCGCCGTGAAGTGCCGCCCGTAGTGCTTGGCGACCATGCGCAGGCACGCCGGGCCGCAGTCCATCTGGTCGTACTGCTGGTAGTGGGGGAAGGGGGGCATGGAGAAAGAGATTACAAAAGCGAGTCAATAAGCTTGCGTAAGTTCGGCTCGCTGGGACGCGCCGCGTTGTTGTAGCGCAATACACCTTGCTTATCAATTAGCAGGTAGCGCGGAATAGCCTCTATTTTGAAGCCCTTTAGCAGCCCTGACTTACCCTTATCCGAGAAACGGTAGCTTTCCGGCGCGTCGGCTAAGGAATTAGTAGCTGCTCGCTGCCATTTAGAATCGTTGTCGTCCAAGGAAAGGTAAACCACCACTAGCTCGCGGTTCTTGTAGTCGGCCCGCAAGTCCACGGAAGCGGGCATTTCGGCCAAACAAGGCTTGCACCAACTAGCCCACAGGTCCAGGTAAACAACCTGCCCTTTATGCTTGCTTAGGATGTCGAAGAGCTTTACCCGACGACCATCAGCGGCCAACAAGTCATCATTCAGGCTACCGTCGGATAGGATGTTGCCGCCATTAAGCTTGGTTATTTCGGCCAGTTGTTTAACAAACCTACTGTCAGGTGAGGCCCAGCTTTGGTAGTCTTTTAGTAGAGCGGGCGCTACGTCCAGGTTTTTATTAAAAGCAAATAAGTCCCGAAGCACCGAGTAGCAAGCCCACTCTCGCTGCCAACCACTGAATTGCCGCTTAGCCATCCAATACTGCTCAACGCCCGTATTCTGTTCCGCTATCGACTTACCTTCACAGGCGGCTAGAAACAGCGCATAGCCGCGTAATGCAAAAGCTACGTCAGGAGCAGGAAATGGCTTTGAGACAGTCAGTAAGCTTTTAGCATAGGAGTTGACCTCATTTTGGTAACTAGCCGGGAGGATTTGATGTGAATCTACATCTTCTCCTGAAGTAACTGGCTGTAGAAGAAGTATGAATAGCTGAAGCCGAATTTCGAGTTCTAAATGGTCTTTAATGCGTTGCCGAATAGCAGGATTCTGCCTAGCTTTGGTTAACAGCAACTCACTCTCTTCGCGAATGATGTACCAGTTTTTTAAAAAGGACTCAAAAGAACTCTTGCGACTAAATTCAAGAGGGCTAGTGAGGCGTCGTGTGCTAAATCTGCTAGTAGCAAATGATTTATAAGTATCATATTCAGCTGCATGATTTCCAAACAAATTAAAAGTGTCACCTATCTCATCGTAAGCAATCGAGACAGTGTCTCCTGGCATTAATGGCACGGATAGCATTGAGTTATTCCTCGCTTCAAAAAATACTGTCACAGGAACGAATGAGTTCGTGTCGAAAGCAATACTTAATGTATCATTATGTTTAATTGTTTTATTCTGACCGTTAATAAAAATGTCGTTATAATAATCAATAGCTATGTTTTTGGTGTTACTTTTATTAATAATAACAGCTGTAAACACTCGTGCGCTAGATTGAGCAGGCGCGCAAGATTGAGCAGTAAGTGTGAGGGCAAGCACGACTGTATAAATCAGACGAATAATTACGTTCATGACTCAATTTTTTTTTTAAGAATAAAAATTTTTAATTCAGAGCGGTCATAAGTTTTGAAAATTAGACCACCCTGAATTAATTCCTCAACACACGTCTAACGTCTAGTTTATAAAGTTAGACGGTTATTGTGATTAGCTACAGTGGGTAATAGCATACCAAGGTCCCGCTCCTCCAATATCTATATTCACTTTTGCCATAGCGCCGACCGCGGCCTCGCAGTCCTGTATGGTTGAGCATCCACACCCCCCAGTATCGCTCCATAGCGTCCTACCAAGTGCACTGTAGTACGTGGTAGTACAACTGATGACACTACCACCACCACCAGAGGCATAGAGCCCCCCGCGTACTTCCCGCATAGCGTCGCGGGTGAGCGCCTGCCGACCATCGGCAAGCGCAAAATCAAGCTTTCTCATGGATATAAGAGAAAAGGGTTGGAAAATACCACCTTGGGCCAGGTAGTGGCGCCCTGACCTGTTTTTAGAAGACAGGCAACTCCCTTGTCGGCCGACAAACTCGTAGCAGCACTTACAACAAGTACTGAATATCTTCCAAGCGGTAGAGGTCGGGCAATACCTGCCCATTCAGAAATATGGCAGGAGTGAATGACACGCCAACCCGCTCGCACCACGCGTGGTGCTTCGGCAGCGGCGTAGCAGCCAGGGCTTCGGCAGCGGCCGGGTAGCGGCTGGCCCAGGGGCCGTATTCCCGGTACCCCTCGGCGTACCAACTGTGCAGGGCCTCGCGGGCGGTGGCCGGGTGCTGCAGGTAGAGGGCCAGCAGGTGCGCCGCTACCTGGGTGCGGGCATCCGGCGGGTTGGCCGGCACCGCAAACACGATTTGCCCCTGCACGTCGTCGCGCCGGGTTAGCCACTGCTCCAGCAGCGCGTGGGTGCGGGTGCAAGGCGGGCAGGTGGGGCTCGATACCACCGTGAGCACGTGCCGGGCCTCGGGGTTGCCCAGCCGGATGGCCTCGGCGGCGGGCAGCAGCTCGTAGCGGGGCTGCGCGGCCAGGGCGCTGTCGAACAACGTCTTGCTGCGCTTGAAAGCCAGTAGCTGCTGCCGGAGCGTGGCGGCTTGCTGGGCCTGCGCCAGGTAGGTCTTTATAAACACCCAGCCCAGCACGGGGGCCAGCAGGCAGCCCAGCAGCGTGGCCCCCTCGGCGAGCGAAGGCAGGCGCAGCGGCGTGAGGAACGCGGCATCGGCCCCGCACTCGACCCAGAGCACGGCCAGCACGGCGCAACAGAGGCGGCACCACTGCCGGGCCACGCGGGCCTGGTAGTAGAGCGAGTACAGCGTGAAGGGCAGGCTCAGCAGGCTTAGCCCCGCCAACACCAGCCGGATGCCCGGCGAGCCGCCCAGCACCAGCAGCGCCAGCCAGGTGCCCGCAAAGTAGCCAAAGCACACTTCGGCCCAGCTGATTTCTGGGGTCAGTTTGGCGGCTGGGGAAGCCAGGATGGCATTACAGTTACTGTTTTTATCACTGCCGCAGAGGCGTTGCAGCAGCGGGTTGTTCAGGCCCAGGCTGTGGGCCAGCAGTAGGATGGCAACTACCACCCCCGCGCTTTTGGCGGCCAGCAGCAGGGCCAGATACCAGGTAGCGGCCGCTAGCCAGGCGGCCTGGCTTAGCGCCAGCCCGGCCAGTGCCACGCAGCCAATTAGTAGGAAGGGCAGGCGCAACGCTTCTACGCGCTCTGTGCGGCGGTTTTGGCGGTAGTTTGGCTCGCCCGCGCCGGGCTGCGGCTCGGCCAGTAGCACGTTACCGGTGAATACCTGCGCAAACTCGGCGGGGGTGAACGCGGCTGGGCGCGGGGGCTGCGGGGCGCTCGTTATGCGGGTGCCTGCCACTTGCTCAATGAGGCGGAACTCGCCGCCCTGCGTAGCTACGTGCGCCAGGAAGGGCGTAGGCACGTTGCCCAGCTCGGCACTGGCTACGTTATACGCGCCGTTGGGCACGCCCCAGGTGCGCAGCACGTCGCTGAAGGCCAGCAGGCTGGGGTGGTCGGGGTGCTTGCTCAGCTCCTCGTACACGCTGCGCCGCGTCACGGGAACCTGCAGCTGCTGGAGCAGCTGAACAAGACTTTCGGCGGAGCTATCGACTTCCATCACCAACGGGAGCTAAGGGCGTGACTCTGACAGGCCTGGGCTAACGAAGGAGGGGGCTAAGGAATGGTTACACAGCGGGGAGCTAAAAGCGACGGAGGGGGCAAGTAGTAGCCCGACCGTCGTATTCAGCAAAGAAGAAGCGATTGTACTCGAAAGGTATCACCCAGCTGCGTGATATCCGCAAACCTTTGCGGAAAAATTTTACCCCCCCTCACGCAAGTAGTTGGTTTACAGGGGAATTATTTTTCACTAAGGTGCGCGTTGGTTTTTACAGAACGTCTTTTCGAGCTTGCCGGGAAATCTTGCTCGCCGAGTACTTCAATCGACTTTGCTAGCGCGAACCACCACAAAGTGTTTTGCTGCCAATGCACGATGCAGGGCAGCTGCGCCTCCCGCATCAACTTCTCGAACGGCACCTGCACCCCCAACGAGCGGAAGCCAATGGCTTCGGCCGCCTCAGCAAGGCCCAGCAGCGACACGCCCTCGCGGCTCAGCTCGGCCCGCTCGCGCAGCGACTGCGCCGTGAAATGCCGCCCGTAGTGCCTGGCTACCATGCGCAGGCACGCCGGGCCGCAGTCCATCTGGTCGTGCTGCTGGTAGTGGGGGAAAGGCTTCATGGCGGGGCTGAAAGTCTACTAAATAACTCTTTTTTAGAACCTGAATTTATTTAGCCGCTTTTTTCTGATTCACATTTGATTTGTTCAGTATTATAGTCTGCATCTCAGTTATGATGCTAGCCATAATTTCGGTGAAGGCCTGACGTGCGTTACTTATGCATTGGGCGCTTTCCTGGTTTTGAGATGAAGAATACAAGATGTAGGGCTCTGCGGCCTGAATGGGATTGTTTGGAAGCAGGAGCTGTAAATCGGTAACCTCATAGTTAAAATATCCTGCGTGTGTGCGAACTTTAGCCGTGTAGTACAAAGGATAAGTGACTGACTTTCCAGCGCATATATAAGCGAGCAGCCGGGTAGCCGTAACCGTCAGGGTATTACCGCTTAGCTTAGTAGCAGCTACTGCCGGCTTTTCGGCAGCAACACCAGCTGCCCATGCTTGGGCATATCTCAGCAAGTCACCCTGGCTTTTCCCAGGGGATAGCACCTTACCGATATAGGTGATTTTTTCCGTAATCTTATCGATAGGGATTGGAGCGACTGATTGGCCCCAGGCATTGTTAACCAAACAGAAGAGTAGCGGGCACGCCAGCAGTATTTTGGGGCTAATGAGGTTGGTCATACCTTTTTTATAAATTATATTATTTATGTGAAACTATTTAGTTGACTACTTATCCGCTGGCAATGCATTGTCTAATAACGTAAATAATTCACCCACAGATAGTTCCTTGGCTATGATGCGCCCATCTGGCCCAAGCAGCAGGTTCTGGGGCACCGACTCGACGGCGTAGAGGCGGGCTGCTGCGTTATTCCAGTATTTCAGGTCCGACACCTGCGGCCAAGTCAGCCTGTCGTCGGCAACTGCTTTCAGCCACCAGTCGCGGCTCTGGTCGAGCGAGATGCCAAGAATAATGAAGTTGCGTGCTTTGTACCGGTTATGAATGGCAACCAGGCTGGGATTGTCGGCGCGGCAGGGGCTGCACCAACTCGCCCAGAAGTCGAGTAGCACGTACTGGCCCCGGAAGTCGCGCAAGGATACCAGTTTACCCGCCGCGTCGGGCAGGCTGAAATCGGGGGCTACCGCTCCTACGGCCGTGGCTTTTTCGCGAGCTATTTGCAGCGCACATTGCTGTCCGACTTTGCTGGTCCGAATGGCGGGAGCCAGCCCGTTGAACAATGTTTCTGTTTCACCCCAATTGAACATACTACCTTTATACTCGTTGAGCGTGTTAATACTGACGGGACTCTTCGGATTATTCTGAATAAACTTCCGGATTATCGTCTGCCGCGCCACCTCGTTCGCGGCCAGTTCCCGAGCTAGGCGGTGCAGGCGGGCCGTATCCTGGCGCTGCGTGGGAGCAGCGCCGTAGAGCGCATTTTTAAGGCGCATTATCCGCTCTTCAGCAGCGTAAGTAGCGTGGTTGAGTTTCGTATTATCCACATTGCGCGGGGTGCCGCCAATGTTGGCGTGAGCCAGCGAGTCGGGGCTGGTGAAGCGGATGGTGCCAGGTTCCAGGTAGAGTTGAATACTTGGAATGTACCAGGGGCCATAACGCACGCCCGGTTTCGCCAGGAACAGGCGAGTAGTCAGCGGCTCCGTGACGGTGCCTTTGAATGAGAACGAACCGTTCACAATGGCGGCCGAGTCCATAGCGCGGGTCGGGTCGCTTAGGCTGCGCAGGTAGGCCATACCGTGAGTGGGACTGCCCACTTTGCCACATAGGGTATAGCTGCCACTTTGAGCCAACGCCAGAGTTGGCAGCAGTAATAATGCTAGTTGAACAATGCGAAGGCAAACAAAATATTTCATAAAACCGAAGGATTTCCAGCCGGATGCAGAATAGCCGGATTTAGTACCGTTTGATTATTCTCTTTAGGGCTACGGGATTTATGCAGCCAATGAGACTAGATGGCTACGAAGTATTTGTGTTTTATTAAAAAATTTTTAAATTATAAAAATTTTATTTATATATAATACTTTTTATTAAGTAGGCCGGATAAACTAGTTTCTCCGACCTACTTATTCTTTATCAGATTACAATAACTCCTGCGCCAGGTATACCGGAGTCCCCGCTACTACTTCCACCCGTCTCAAGGCATACAAATACGTTTTGGCTCCAATCAGGGTCGCATCTACCATACGAAGTGTAGGGCTGACTGCATGAACTAAAGTCCTTAGTGCAACACATACCATAGGCTGTGGCACCTGAGCAACGGCGGACATCGGGAGCATAACGGCCACCCGCTATTGATTTCATCTGCTCACGGGTGAGCATTTCCCGGCCATCGCCGAGCGAAAAATTAAGCTTTTTCATACGAAAAAAGAGAAAAGTTAAAATACCGTATTTACCAGGTTCCGGCTTAGCCTGAACCTGTTTTTAAGGAGACAGGAAACTCCCTTGTCGGCCGACAAACTCGTAGCAGCACTTATAAAAAGTACTGGATGTCTTCCAGGCGGTAGAGGTCGGGCAATGCCTGCCCATTCAGAAAAACCGTAGGGGTAGCACTCACAGCAGCCCGCTCGCACCAAGCGTAGTGCTTCGGCAGCGACGTAGCAGCCAGGGCTTCGGCAGCGGCCGGGTAGCGGCTGGCCCAGGGGCCGTATTTCTGGTGTGCTTCGACGTACCAGGTGTGCAGGGCTTCGCGGGCAGTGGCGGGGTGCTGCTGGTAGAGGACCAGCAGGTGCGCCGCTACCTGGGTGCGGGCGTCGTGCGGGTTATCGGGCACCGCAAACACGATTTGCACCTGCACGTCATCGCGCCGGGTTAGCCACTGCTCCAGCAGCGCGTGGGTGCGGGTGCAGGGCGGGCAGGTGGGGCTCGATACCACCGTGAGTACGTGCCGGGCCTCAGGGTTGCCCAGTTGGATGGCGTCGGCCGGGGGCAGTAGCTCGTAGCGAGGCTGCGCGGCCAGGGCGCTGTCGAACAAGGGCTTGTTGCGCTTGAAAGCCAGCAGCTGCTGCCGGAGCGTGGCGGCTTGCTGCGCCTGCGCCAGGTAGGGCTTCCCGAATACCCAGGCCAGCACGGGGGCCAGCAGGCAGCCCAGCAGCATAGCCCACTCGGCAAGGGAGGGCAGCCTAAGCGGGGTGAGGTACGCGGCACTAGCCCCGAACTCGACCCAGAGCACGGCCAGCACGGCGCAGCAGAGCCGGCACCACTGCCGGGCCACGCGGGCCTGGTAGTAGAGCGAGTACAGCGTGAAGGGCAAGCTCAGCAGGGGTAGCGCCGCCAGCACCAGCCGCCCGCCCGGCGAGCCACCCAGCACCAGCAGCGCCAGCCAGGTGCCCGCAAAGTAGGCGAAGCCCACTTCGGCCTAGCTGATTTCCGGGGTAAGCCGGGCCGCCGGGGAAGCCAGGATGGCGTGGCAGTTGCTGTTTTGGTCGCTGCCGCAGAGGCGTTGCAGCAGCGGGTTGTTCAGGCCCAGGCTTTGGGCCAGCAGCAGGATGGCGACTACCAGGCCCGCGCTTTTGGCGGCCAGCAGCAAAACTGCGTGCCAAGTGGCGTCCGGTAGCCAGGCCGACTGGCTTAGCGCCAGCGCGGCCAGTAGCAAGCAACCTGTTATGACAAAGGGAAGGCGTAGCGCTTCAACCCGCTCTTTGCGAAGGTTTTGGCGGTAGTTCGGCTCGCCCGCGCCGGGCTGCGGCTCGGCCAGCAGCACGTTGCCGGTGAATACCTGCGCAAACTCGCCGGGGGTGAACGCGGCCGGGCGCGGGGGCTGCGGGGCGCTCGTGATGCGGGTGCCTGCCACCTGCTCGATGAGGCGGAACTCGCCGCCCTGCGTGGCGACGTGGGCCAGGAAGGGCGTGGGCACGTTGCTCAGTTCGGCGCTGGCTACGTGGTACGCGCCGTTGGGCACGCCCCAAGTGCGCAGCACATCGCTGAAGGCCAGCAGGCTGGGGTGGTCGGGGTGCTTGCTCAGTTCCTCGTACACGCTGCGCCGCGTCACGGGAACTTGTAGCTGCCGGAGCAGCTGCACGAGGCTTTCGGCGGAGCTATCGACTTCCATCACCAACGGGGGCTAAGGGCGGGGACTCAGACAGGAACTAGGTTAACGCAAGGGCAGGCTACAGAATGAGTACACAGCGAGGGCCGAAGGCAGCAGGGGCTACCGCCGCTCGGCCGAGAAGAAGCGAAGGTGCTGGAAAGGTATTCCTAAATTTTGTGATTATTGCAAGCAGTCAGCGAGAAATTTTACCCCCCCCCTTACGCAAGGCACTGATTTACAAGAGAATTATTCTTAAAAGCAGAGGTGTCACGTTCTGGCGTGGTCGCCCTCCGCGTTCACCTCACCCCCTAGCCCCCTCTCCAAAAAAGAGGGGGAACTAGCTCTAGTTTTTAGCCCTAGAATTAGAAACTAGTCCCCCCTCTTTTTTGGAGAGGGGGCTAGGGGGTGAGGTTATCGGAGGGCGACCACGCCTGAACGTAACGCCTTGCCACCCAACTACTCGCGCCAACCAGCCGGGCAGTTACCGCCCCGCCAGCTCGTTCAGATACACCTCCAGCACAGTATACCCACCGGCCCCGGTTTTCATCCGGTCAGCGGCATCCTTGGGGTTCAGCTTGTGCGCAGTTTCCCAGGCGTCGGGCATGCCGTCGTGGTCGGTATCAGTTGGGGCAGGGACAGCTTTGAGCAGCGGCCAGGCGCGGTGCGACACGGCGTAGGCGGTGCCGTGGGAGTAGCCGCCCTGCACGTCGATGAGGCCGCCGGTGCGGGTGCGCACTTCGGCTACGAGGCGCTGGTCGAGGGAATCGCGCTGGGGGCGGGTGGCCCCGGCACCATCGAGTACGGCGGGGTAGGCGGCCTGAGCCGTTTGCGCGGTTACGGGGCCGAGGTCGAAGGGCGTGGCGGCCTGGGCCAGGGTGGTGTCGGCGCGGGTGCCGCCGTTCATGGTTACGCCGCGCCAGTTGTGGGCGGTTACGTCGGCGCTGGCTTCCTGGTAGTTGCCGGAGAGGTAAAACTTGCCGTAGGGCAGCGGGTTGTTGCCTTTTTCTAGTTTATAGGGGTTTAGCAGGCGGGTGCGCACGGCCTCTTTGGTGCTGGGGCCGGGCTTGTAGTAGTTGCCCACGATGTTGTAGTTGCCGCCTTCGCCGGCGTACACGTTGTTTTCGCCCCAGTCGTAGATGACGTTGTTGCGGAAGTCGCAGTTTTCGTAGCCCGCCGCGTGGGTGTAGCGGCTGCCGTTGAAGCGCGGGGTGCGGCTGTTGCAGTGCACAAACAGGTTGTGGTGCATGCTCGCGTGCTGCCCGCCCCAGATGCCGCCGTAGCCGTGGTGCTCGTAGTCGGTATCGCCCTTTTCGAAGTGGTAGGAGTAGTTGAGCGGCGGCCCGATGAGGTTCCATTGCAGGGTGGTGCTGTCGCCCTCGTACACCGAAAACGCCTCGTCGGTGCTCCAGCTCATGGAGCAGTGGTCGACTACGAGGCGGTGGTTGCGCTGGCCGCCGAAGGCATCGTCGCCGCCCGCGCCATCCACAAAGCCCTGGTTCTGGTTTTTGTCGCCCATGCGGAAGCGCAGGAAGCGCACGATAACGTTGCTGGCCTTCACCTGCACGGGGTAATCGGCGAGGCAGATGCCGCCGCCGGGCGCGGTTTGGCCGGCAATGGTGGTGTTGGCTTTGCTAAACGTGAGCGGCGAAAGCAAATGAATGGTGCCCGATACCCGAAACACGATGGTGCGGGCCGGCGCTTTGTCGGCGCTCAGCTGCACGGCGTAGCGCAGGGAGCCGGGCTTGCCGTCATCGAGCAGGTTCGTGACTTCGAGCACCGTGGTAGGCACGGCGGCCGTGCCGCGCCCGCCCGTGGTGAAGCGCCCGGCACCCTCGGCCCCCGGAAACGCCAGTAGCGGGCCGGGCAAGGCCGGGTGCAGGGCCAGGCCTAGGCCCGTACCCATAGTGGCCAACAGCAGCCCGTGGCGCAATCCAAAACCAACTAACATAAAGCAACGGGTACAAAGGGTGGAAAAATCCAGGGGGAAGCTGCAAATATGCCGCCGCAACGCAGGCATCCGGCGGGTTTTGCGGTTTTTCTTTGCGCAATCGTTGTCAGGGAACGGGCCGCATGGTGGGGTGCGGAAAAATCCAGTATAGCGTAGTAGTTTCGTCTTCTGGTACGTCAACTGGTTTTTACTCTTTTTTTCGCATGTCTACCTCTCTCCGTTTCTTTCGCCGGGCCGCGCTCGGCACGTTCACCGTGGCCGCCCTTACGGCCCAGGCGCAGGCCCCGCTCACGTCGGCGCAGCGCTGGCAGCACCTCGACCTCAAGGCCGATGGCGTGCCCGGCATCAGCGCCGACCGGGCCTACCGCGAGTTGCTGGCTGGCCGCACCCCCACTCCCGTGCTGGTGGCGGTTATCGACTCGGGCATCGACTCGACGCACGAGGATTTGAAGCCCATTTTGTGGCGCAACCAGCGCGAAATAGTCGGCAACTACCAGGACGACGACCACAACGGGTACGTCGACGATGTGCGCGGCTGGAACTACCTGGGCAACAAAAACGGCCGCAACGTGGCCGACGAAAACCTGGAGCAAACCCGCATCTACGCCCAGCTGCGGGCGCAGTTCGACGCGGCCACCGTCAACCGCAAAAAGCTCTCCCCCGCCGACCAGGTGAAGTTCGACCTCTACCAGCAAGCCAAGGCCAGCTACCTCAAAGCCAAGACGGAAGACGAGGCTATTTACCTCAGAGTGAAGTCGCTCCTGGCCAACGCCACCAAAGCCTACACGCAGATAATAAGCACGTTGCAGGTAGAAGCCCTCGACTCGGCCACCCTGCACCGCACCGCGCTCACCCGCGCCGACCTGCCCGGTGCCACGGACCTCTACTTCATGGTGAACAGCAGCCACGCCATCGGGGCCGAAGCGGTGCTCAAGGAGCTGCGTGAGGGGGTCGACTACTACAAAAACCAAGTAGAGAAAAGCCTCAACCCCAACTTCAACGCCCGCGTTGTGGTGGGCGACGACCCCGCCAACCTCGCCCAAACCGACTATGGCAACCCCGACAGCCAGGGCCCCGATGCCGACCACGGCACGCACTGCGCCGGCATCATTGGGGCGGTGCGCACCAATGGGCGCGGTATAGAAGGCGTGGCCGATGCCGTGCGCATTATGAGCGTGCGCGCCGTGCCCAACGGCGACGAGCGCGACAAAGACATTGCCAACGCCATTCACTACGCCGTCGACAACGGGGCCCAGATTATCAGCATGAGCTTCGGCAAGGAGTTCTCGCCCGATAAAGCCGCCGTGGACGCGGCCATGCGCTACGCCGACCAACACGGGGTGCTGCTGGTACACGCCGCCGGCAACGACAACAAGGACGTGGACGCGGGCAACAACAACTTCCCCTCCAACCGCTACCTCGACGGCCAGCCCATCCCCAACCTGATTACCGTAGGCGCCAGCAGCCCCCTCAACACGGCGGAACTGGCAGCGAAATTCTCCAACTACGGGGCGCAGGGCGTCGACCTGTTTGCGCCCGGCGTAGACATTTATTCTACCATCCCCGGCGGGGGCTACACTATGCACAGCGGCACCAGCATGGCCGGCCCGGTGGTGGCGGGCGTGGCCGCCGTACTCAAGGCGTACTACCCCCAGCTCACGGCAGCTCAGCTCAAGCAATGCATTTTGCAGTCGGCCGTGCCCAACCACACCAAAGTAAACAAGCCGGGCACCAAGGACTTAGTCGATTTTGCCACCCTCTCGCACACCGGCGGCATCGTCAACCTCTACGCGGCCGTGCAGTTGGCTGCCCAGCAGGTTGCTGGCAAGTAATGGTATAACAGTATTATAGGTAAAAAAGGCCGTCATTTCGAGTTGGCTGGAAAAACTCCTGCGCCTCGTTGAAATTATTGTTCAACGAAGCGAGCGGAATTTCCCAGCCAACTCGAAATGACGGCCTTTTTTATTTGTAGGGTAGAGTAGCCAAAGCCTACTCGATTTTTGTCGTGGCCTTCATGTCGCGGATAAAGAACAGGCCGTCGTACACCAAATTCCACGCAATGGGCGCGACCCGCGTCGGAATCGTGTAATGAGAGGGGCTTTTCAGCAGGAACGAAGTGGCTGGGTAGTTGAACTGCTTGTTGTAGGAAGTAAAATCCAGAAAGCCATAGGCGATGCTGGCTGGCACCCAGGTTTCCAGGCCGTTCGCATCGGGCACCTGCACCGGGTACGTGGACGGAGCCGTATCCAGTCGGCCGGCGGTGCCCTGGTAAGAAGCAAAGCCCAGCACGTAGGTTTGCCGGGCCCACTGCGGGTCTTGCACGAAATACGTGCCCATCTTGTGGCGCATCAACTGGTCAAAGACCTTGCCCTTGCGTGGCAGCTGGTCGGTATGCTTCATGATATGCTGATTGGCGGCCCAGACGATGACTTTAGCGTCTTTGTACTGGTGGGTCAGCAAGAACGTCAGGTTGTCAGCCATAGCCTGGTCCCTGGCCTCTTCCGCGGCCCCTCTATCCTGCACGATAAAGGCGCGCAGACTCTCCACCACGCGCCGCCAGGCCGACGTGTCGTGGGCAGCGAGCTGCGCCTGGCTAACCAGTTGCAGGCCGTCTTCCAGCGTTTTGCGCATAGCTGGGCGAAACGCGCCTGGCTTACGCGGCGCGGCAATTACCCCTTCTATTGCCTCCAAAAACGCCTGATAGGTAGCCGCTGAAGGAAAGCGGCTGGCGATGCCTTGGCTAACTAAATAGGCATCCAGGTCCTGCTTAAGATGCGTGTAGCTATACGACAGATATAACTGCGAGTCGAAGCCCGTAACGTTGAGCGGGCTCCCGGTTTGAAAGCTTTGCGGAATGTACTGCTGGAACAGGTAGCGACAATCCGCACTATTCGACCAGTTGTTGAATATATTCTGCCGCAAAAAGTGCCGGATAGAATCCGGCTGCCTGGCCAGCTTATCCCAGCCCGTCGTCAGGCCGTAGAAGTCGCTCTCGAAGGCCAGGACGGTAAAGCCCTTGCGCTCGTGCAAGTACTTAACCAAGCGCGTTTTGGCTTGAAACGCCGGGCCATCCCCGTGGTCCTGCTCGCCCAGCATCACAACCCGGGCCTCGCCGATGGCCTGGCCCACGGGCGCTAAATCCGCGTACTCGTCGGCGGCGGCATCGAGCGTGGCGACTGGCACCGTATTCGTCGTCACGTAGGAGCGGATATCCTGCGCGAACGTAGGGGCGCAAAACAGCAGGCAGGCCGCAATACTAAGGAGTTTCATTGGTAAGCATGGCGAGTAAGTCGCCTGAGGCGAACGCGGAAGGCGACCACGCCAGAACGTAACAACTCCGGGGCCGTGGGGTGAGGTAAATCGTTGAACCTCCTCCCCTACCCCCGCCGGGGCCGCAGCGTGAGGTAATCCAGGTAGTACAGGATTTTGATAGACACGTTGTTATTGTGCGGTGTGTTGATGGTATTGCTCAGGTTGTCGAAGTAGAGCGGGGTGGCCTCGTTGCCTTCCAGGTAGGTGGAGCCGGCGTTTTTCCACACCAGGCTCACCTGCGAGCCGGGCGCAAACCACCACACCAGGGAGGCGTCCACGTTGAAGGCATTGAAGGCGTTGTCGTGGTTGCGGGCGTAGCCGGGCAGTTCCGACTCCACCCCGGCGGGCGCAAGCTGCGCAAACTCGTAGTAATGCACCGTGCTTACGTAGTGCCGGATGCGGATGCTGCTGCTCAGGCGGTTGGTGAAGGTGTAGTTGGTGGTGAGCGTGTTGGTGAGGGTCGAGATGTTGCGGCGGCCCAGCAGCACATCGGCCCCCAGCACGTAGTGGTAGAGTTGGTCCTGCGGGTAGGTATCGGGGTTGAAGCCGTCGTTGACGTAGCCTACCTGGTTCACTTTCAGGTTGTAGTCGAATGCGTAGCGGAAGTTGAGCTTATCATTGGCCCGGTAGCGCGGGCTGATGCTGAAGCTATAAACGGCGCGGCGGTCCCAGCCGGGCAGGTAGGCATCGCGGGTGTAGCCGCGCGTCACGGCGCTCACGTCCAGGGCCAGCTTCTTGCGGTAGTCGCTCGACACGAAGCCGCCCAGGTAGAGGCTGCCCGGCACCCGCAGCCAGTAGGTGCCCAGCGGGTAGGTGCGCGGCTCGTAAAAGTCGTTTTTGGCCGGGTCCACGTTTAAGTTAAAGCCGGTGGTAATGAAGCTCTTGGTAAACGTGGTGCTGGCGCTGGTATAGAAGCCGTAGTTCTGATACATGAGCGGCCGAAACAGCAGCGAGTGGTAGATGCCCGCCGAGGTGTAGAGGTTGTTCACCTTCCAGAACTGCTGGTACTTGTTGTAGCTCACGTTCACGCTCTGGCTCACGTTGTTGTTGCCAAACAAGATGCCCAAATCGTTCGGGTTATAGGTGTCCGATTCAATGCCGTGGTCGACGTTCCAGGTGAAGTTGCCCGATATTTTCGCGTAGTTGAGGTAGTACTTATAGCCGTGCTGGTCGTCAATCTGCGTCTCGGTATTGAGCACGTTGCCGTAGCGCCGCGAGTAGTTGAGCTGCCCGGTGAAGGCGTATTTGTTCTTTTTATCCACCAGCCGAAACAAGCCCGCCGTCACGTTGGCATCGTAGGTACTGCCGAAGCGCGTAACGTTGGTATTAATCAGCGACACGTAGGAATTGTGCGGCAAGCTCTGGTCGAGCACCACGATGTTGTAGTTGGTCACGGGCTGCGTCAGCACCTCGCGCTCGGTGCCGTCGGCCTCGTTGCGCACGGTGGCGTAGCTGGCCGCCGACACGGCATTGAACACCCCGATTCCCAGCCCCTTGCGCGTGCGGCCCGATACTTTGGTAGCGTTCAGCAGCCGCGTCACGCCGGGGTTCTTGTAGAGCGTTTCGCCCGGCGCAAGCTGCCCGCCTGCATCGCCAAAGCCCAGTGGCTGCGCCCCCACCCGGCGCGAGTAAAACAGGCCGCCTTTATTGAACAATTCCGTACCTTCGGTGAAAAACGGCCGGTTTTCCTGGTACTGCACCTCGAAGGGCGAGAGGTTGAGCACCTGGTTGTCGCTCTGCACCTGCCCAAAGTCTGGTATGAGCGTGGCATCGAGGGTAAAGCTCTCGTTGATGCCCCACTTCACGTCGGCCCCGGCGTTGAAGCTGGTGCTGTAATCGCGCTGGCCCTGAATATGGTAGGGGTAGTGATTGGCGTAGGCGCTCACGTAGGGCGTAAGCGAGAGGCGCAGCGGCGGGTGCAGGTCGCGCAAGTCGCTCAGCTCGCCCCACTGGTTCACGAAGCCATCGACTTCGGGCTTCACCGGGTTCCAGAAAAACTGCTGGTTGTCGCGCTTGCGCTGGCGCATAAACTGCACGCCCCAGCTTTGCACCGGCGCCTGGGCAAACCGAATGGCCGAGTACGGAATCCGGATTTCTACGCTCCAGCCCTTGCCGTCGGGCAGCAGGGCCACGCGGCTGTCCCACACCGCATTCCAGGCAAAATCCTCGCCGTTGGCCGGCGAGTAGCGGCTATCGGCCTGCACGCCCGTGCTCATTACAATAAATCCGTAGCCGTTGAGGTGGTCGCGGTAAGGGTCGAGGAAAATCGCAAAAAAGTCGGTATTGCCGATATTATCGCGCTGCGTCAACTCGCGCTTGATGCTGTCGGCACTGGGCTCCAGCATTTTGGCCCCCACGTAGATGGCCGCATCGTCGTAGAGTACCCGCACTTCGGTGGGTAGCTTTTCGGCCCGGCCAGGGTGCGGCCGCATCTCGATGAACTGCCCCGTCACCGGCACCCCCTGCCAGGCGGCATCGTCCAGCACCCCATCAAGCTTAATAGGGGCCGCCGTGCGCCGGGCCGCCAGCTCGCGGCGCGGCACTGCCGTAGCGGCAGCAGCGGCCGGCGCTTTTTGGGCCATCGCCCCGTTCACCCCACCCAGGCCCAGGAAAATAAGCAGCAAGCCCGCCAGTCGCTGCTGAGCCAGTAAATACCACATCATTGCAGAGAAAAAAACAGATAAATATTTTTTATGAATTTTCTTTATATTTTGCCCGGCGCTTTAGCGCCGGGATAGCAGTCAACTTTTTACCTGGGCTTTAGCCCCTGTACCGCCTGGTGCCAGTAAGGGCTAAAGCCCAGTAAAAACTCAACTAGCATCCCGGCGCTAAAGCACCGGGCAAAATATGCGATAGCTTCCTGAATAGCGTAATAAAGCGCATATGAAAATAAATCACATAGTGCCAACAAAGACACTCATCAAGCTCTTAGGTTGCAGACCACAAATTCAACGGATACGCCACTGCGTGGCTGACTACCCGAATTGTTCTTTGTTAACTCGTTGTTATTTGGGTAGTCAGCCCGCTTGCGGGCGTATCCGCGAAATCCGTTTAATCTGCGGTCCGGAAGAATACGTCGCCGCTTACCGATTCGAGCTTTACCAGGGGGCCGCTACCGGTGCCGAGGGTGCCTTGCAGCTCGTAGCCCACGTTGCTGTGCGGCTTGAGGTTGCTGAAGGTTACGGCCGGGGCGGCGTACACTTCGCCGCTCACGCTCTTCAGTAGCAGGCTGGCGCTTTGCTGCGCGGGCCAGCTGGCTTCCACGTTGCCGCTCACGCTGGTGGCTTTCAGCGGGGCGTTGCCGGGCTGCGTCAGCTTCACGTTGCCGCTGATGCTGCTTGCCGTCACTGGCCCGGTGAGGTGGTCGAGGGTCAGGTTGCCGCTGATGGTTTCGACCGCGACGGGGCCGGTGAGGCTGCTCACATCCAGGTTGCCGCTGATGGTAGTTACGTGGAGGGGCGTGCCGGGCGGCAGCGTCACTTCGTAGTCGATTTGGGCGCAGTAGTTGTAGCTGCCATTTGTGCGGCGGCCCGGCTTGGGGGCGCGGGTGTGGCTCACATTCACGCCATCGGAGCGGTTAGTAAAGTTGCCGCCGTCGCAGTCGCCATCGAAATGGCTTTGGCGCAGCTTTTCTTCGTCCAGCTTTTCCAGCACGCGCACTTCGCCGCCGCTCGTTTCGGTCGTGAGGCTGAATAAGTCGTTGTTCTGGTTGGCGTTGAGGCTCACGCGGGCCTGCACCAGCGCCTGCGCCCCCGGCCGCACCCGGATAGTGCGAGCAAATCTTACATTCAGGAATATCCCCTGCCCCGCCGCCAGCGGTACGGGTTGGGAAACCAGGCGTTGGGCCACGGCGGGCAGCAAGCTGCTGAGCAACAGCGATAGGAATAGGAGGCGTTGCATAAGTTGTTTGGTGATGAAGTGATAGAGTGATGAGGTAATGAGGTATCTGGGTGATGACGTTCTTTATCACCCAGACACCTCATTTTCCTTTGCGCACGAAAATGTCGCCGCTGATAGTCTTGAGGGAGAGCGTAGCCCCACCCCCGTTGGCGCGGCCCTCAATAGTCTGCCCGCCCACGTGTTGCAGGCCACTATTGCCCAGGTTGAGGTCGAAATCGGTGTAGATTTCGCCTGAAATCGAGCGCATGGATAGGCTTATTTTGGCACTCGTAGGCAGCGTCACGTCCACGTTGCCGCTCACCGACGACACGGCGCTGGGCTGGGTAGGCGTCGCGTTGAATCTGACTTGGATATTGCCGCTGATGGTATTGGCTACCACCGGGCCGCCCACGTTCAGCAGCCGGATATTGCCCGATTTCAGGCTGACTTCGATGCGCCCGGCCAGGTCGCGCATAGTCAGGTCGTTGGAGCCGAAGCCGCCCCAGCTGTCCTGGGCAAAGAGCACGTCGGTACTGCGGGGTACGCTCACGGTGTAATGGCCATCGCTGCGCGCTGTATGGGCCACCCGAATGGTATTATCGGCCAGCTGGCTTACCGTCAGCCCCAGGCGGGTATTATCGCCCCCGCCGCTGTAGATGGGGCGCAGGCCACTAGCCAGGGCGGGCGGCGCTTCGTAGTGCCCACTGCCACGGATGAGTAGCTCGTCGCCATCGTAGCCTTCGACCGTCACGTTGCTGCCACGCATATCCAGCACCACTTTACGGTCCTGCGCACTGGCAAATTTCTGCTTGTACTCCTGGGCCCACAGCTGCGTTGGCAGCGCCAGCAGCAGGGCCAGCAGGGGGAGAGCGGTGTAGTTTTTCATGCGTAAGTAATCAGAATTAAGTAGCAAGTAATAAGTAGCAAACAGTAAGATGTCAATTAGTTGAGAAACAGCCGTATAAATCTGCTCTTACTACTTATTACTTATGTCTTACTACTTAAAAAGGAAGCTGGTTCCTGGTTTGAAATCCTTAAATCAATTGGCCCAAGCCGCTTTCCGCCTGTTGGCGCACGGCGGGCAACGCCTCGGGTTGCCGAGCTAGCTTTTCGAGCTGGGGCACAGCCGTTCTTTCGTGCAGCGTCACCAGCGCATCAATGAGCGTAATCTGCACGTTGGGGTCGGTTTGCAGGGGCAGGGCTTCCACCAGGGCCGGGCCTACGCGGGGGTCGCGGCGCAGGCGCACCAGGGCCTCGCAGGCGGCCAGGCGCACGTTGGGGTTGGGGTCGGTGTCGAGGGTATGAATGAGCGTAAGCACGGCCGGGTCGTTGGCTTCCACCACCAGGGCGGGAGCCTGGCTCACCAGCTGCAAGCGCTGGCTGGCCGTAGCCGGCTGCTGCCGGGCCGCCGCCAGCTGCACCGACAGTGAGGGCAGCGCTGGAGCGGTAGCTGCCAGTTGGCTGGCCGGCTCGCCCCGGTGCAGCAGTAGCCCCAGTAGCGTGCCCAGCACCACCAGCGCCACACTGGCCGCCACGCGCAGCCACGGCTGATAATTGATACCTGGTGATTGATAATTGACCAAAGGCTGGCCGCCGCGCCGGGCACTCAGGCCGACGGGCGAAGCCGCGGCCAGCTTCGCCTTTTCTTCTTCTAATAGGGCCAGAAAGTCGTCGCGCATCGTCAGCGGGGGCAGTTCGGGGGGCAGAGCGTCGAGGTCGTTGAAGAGTTGGCGCAGCTCGGTTAGCTCGGCCTGGCAGGCGGGGCAGGTGCCCAGGTGCGCGGCCAGGTAGGCGGCCTCGGGCGGCAGCGGCTGGCCGTCGGCCAGGTCCGGCAGCCAGAGTCGCAGTTCGGCGCAAGCTGGGTCGGTAAAGTGCGGGTCGATAGCCATTCAGGGTAGTTATAAATTAGTAGCGGTTGTGATTTTTAGCTTAAATAAACTTTGCGCAACGCATCCAGGGCGCGGTGAGCTTTTACGCGGGCGGCGCCGGCGGTGCAGCCCAACTGCTCGCCTATCTCGGCGTAGTCGAAGCCCTGGAAGCGGTGCAGCACCAGGATTTCGCGCTGGGCGGCGGGCAGCAGGGCCAGGGCTTCGTGCAGGGCCTGGTGCTGGTCGTTGGTGGCGCGCTGGGCGTGAGCGGCGCGGCCGTGGGCGGCGGTTTTTTCTACCTCGGCCAGGTCAGTGGTGGGGCGCTGGCGCTGGTAGTGGTCGGCCCACACGTGGCGGGCCAGCTGGTACACCCAGGCCCGAAACGGCTGGCCCGGCTGGTAGCTGGCGCGGTAGCGCAGCACCCGCACAAACACGTTCTGGGTCAGGTCCTGGGCTACCTCGCGGTCGCCATTGCCCAGCCGCGCCAGGAAGCCAAACAGCGGGCCGTGGTAGCGCTCAAACAGCCCGGTCAGCTGGTCGAGGTCGCCGGCCTGCACCTGCTCCATCAGGGCTTCATCGCTCAGGCGCGTCGTCGCTACGGGCATAAAGGCAGGGTGGTGGTGAAGAGCAGAAAGGTGGTCTGGTAGCGAGTACCAAGCGGGCGGCCATTCGTTACAAACAGGCTGGATATTTTTTTCAAAGCAGGCATAAAGGTGCGGTACGGGCACAAAAAAGGGTCGGCTACCTGGTTTCCCAGGCAGCCGACCCCACTCTTGTTCAACAGGTTAATTCTCGTTAATCGTTATATTAAAGCTCGACGACTTGCCCTTACCGCTCACTGGCTGGTGTAGCAGCTGGCGGTAGCGGGCTAGCTGGCCGGGCGTCAGGTCTTTGCCGTTCACTTTGCCACCCTTGTCATTCAACTCAAAAGAGAACTTGCGGTCCGTTTTGCCAATGAGGCCGTCCTGACGCAAGGCATCGCGTAGTTCGCCGGTGCCAATCGGCGGCGCAGGTGGGGGCGGCGGGGGCGTGGTTTGCGGCGGCATGGGCGGCGGGGGCAGCACGCGTAAGCTCAGCGGCTGGCTCGCCCTACCGCGCAGCGTGTAGGTTCGCAAACCAGGGTTACCGCCCAGGGCGCGTAGCTCGGCTTGTTCGGCGGCAATGCGGGCGCGCAACGCGGCGCGGCGGGCAGCTAGTTCGGCAGCATTGCGGGTGGTACCACGCCCAGCCTCACGGGCATCAGCATCAGCCTGGCGGGCGTCGGCATCGGCTTGGCGGGCATCGGCATCGGCCTGGCGGGCATCGGCTTCCATCTGGCGAGTATCGGCTTCCATCTGGCGGGCGTTGGCACCAGCGGAACTTCGCGAGTCGAATTCCAGCCGGAAGCGGCGGTTACCGTTTTGCTTTAGATTAAACTGGCGGCTGTAGTCGCGCATCTGGTTGCGCAGGTGCTGCATCTGGCGTTCCAGTTCCTGGCGCTGCTTAGCATTTAAGTCAGTGTGGCGTAGTTCCTGCGCTAGGCTCTGCCGGGCAGCAGCCAGTGCCTGGCTGGCAGCGTCGTCGGGCAGCACCCGAAAGGTATAGGGCGGGCCTTCAGGTGCTTCCGGTTGCTCGGTGCGCTCGGGCTGCTCGGGGCGCTCAGGCATTTCGAAGTGAAACTGCTGTACCCGGCCAAACGTGGAGGACGACGGCATCTGAATTATCTCCACCTGGCTGTTCGACTTCTTACGCTTGCTTTTTTTGCCGGGCACGTTTACTTCCTGGCCATTGACGGTGAGCTTGGTTAAGCGGCCTTTCTTGTCTTTCTCCACCACTACGGTCTGAGGCTGCTGGCGGGCCCGGCCTCGGCGGCGTAGCGCGGGCTCGTCTATTTCCATCTGCACCTCCCCGTGAAACTGAGCCGAGTCAATTGCAATTTTCACTACAGTCGGTGGTGTGGGCGGCGCAGGCGGAGTTGGGGGCACCGGCATGGTTTCGCCCGCCTTTTTCGCCGTCGGCCGCCGCACGGTATCGGCCGGAGCCGGGCTGGCTGAGGAGCGAACTGGCACCCGAGCCAGACTGGCCGGGCGGCCCGGCGTAGCAGCCAGTACTACGCCCGTGCCCAGCCCCAGCAAACCCAGCAGGGTGAGCAGGCTGGCCAGCACACCTTCGGCCAGGGTGGGGGCGCTGGGGCGGCCCAGGGCCAGCCGCCGCACCCGCGCCAGCAAGGAGCCGCGCCCGCCTGCGCCAGCCGCCGCCAGAGCCAGGCGCGGCGTGGGGGTAGCGGCCTCTAGTTCGGCCAGGGCGGCCAGGGCGCGGGCTACGCGCAGGCCATCGCCCCCGCAGAGGGCAGCGGCTTGGTCGTCGCAGCAGTTTTCGCGCTCGGCCCGCAGGCAATTAGCCATAAACCATACGGCAGGGTGGTAAAAAAACACTACTTCGGCCACGGCCAAGCCCAGGTTGAGCAGGTAGTCGCGGCGGGCAATGTGGGCTACCTCGTGGGCCAGCAAAGCCTCTAGCAGCGCTGGGCTCAAGCCCGCCACCGCCCCCAGCGGCAGCAGAATCACGGGGCGCAGGTGGCCCAGCACCAGCGGCCCCGCCACGCGAGCCGATTCGAGCAGAGCTACTGGCCGGCGCAGGCCCGCCCGCTGCGCCAGGGCTGCCAGGCGCTGCTGCCATTCGGCACCCAGGGCCTGGGTTTGGGTGCGGCGCAGGCGGCCTGCGTAAAGCAACCCACCCGCCAGACGCCCGCCCATGAGCAAGGCCCCAAGCAGCCAGGCCCCCACCAGCAGCGGCAAATAGGGCTCGCAGCGGTGGCTGGCCGCTTGCAGCCAGTCCAGCGGCCGGGCCGGTATGCTGGCCGGCGCAGTTACGGCAGCACCAGCCGATGCCAGCAGCTGCGTGGGCAACTCCACCGCCAGCGGCGCGGTGGTAGCCTGGGGCGCTGCCTGGTAGTAGTAGCCAAACGTGCCGCCCACAGCCAGCACTAGCGCGGCCAGGGCAGCGGCGGCCACGGCGTAGCGCAGCTCGGCCCGGCGCTGGCGTAGCAGCGGCAGCACCCCGGCCAGTACCAGCGCCAGCACGGCCCCCTGCCACAGCGAGTGCAGCAGCGCATAGCCCAAAGCCCGCACCACAGCGGGCGATAATACTTCTTTAAGCAGCGGGAGCGTCGTCATCGGAAGTGGGGGTTGAGGAATGGTTAGCGTTTTGAATCTCAATGTCATTGAGCAGGCGCCGAATCTGGGCTAGCTCGTCGGCCGAGGTGCGGCGGTGGCCCAGAGCTTGCAGCACCAGCTTCAGGGCCGAGCCGCCGAAAGTGGCTTCCACGAACTTATCGAGCAGCAGCCCCTGGGTATCCTGCTCGCGCACTGCTGCCCGGTACACGTGGCTGCGGCCTTCATCGTCACGCTGCACCAAGCCTTTATCCAGCATGAGCTGCATAATTTTCAGGGTCGTGGTGTAGCCGATTTCACGGCGCTGGCCGAGCTGCTCGTTCACGGTGCGCACGGTGGCCGGGCCGAGCTGCCAGAGTACGTGCAAAATTTCCAACTCAGAATCCGTAGGTTTGGGGGGAGGCTTGGGCATAACAAAAGGCAAAAAAGTTTCATACGAACTATTTCGTAAGTCAAAGATTGTACGACAAGCTTCGTAGTTGCAAACGCAATGTACGAAACTTGTCGTAACCAAAGCCAACCAGTTGATTTACAGCGAAATTATTTTTACCATCCTTTGCTATGCCTGCTACCGAAAGCCCGCTTGCCGTTTTCCGCCACGCCTATTTCGCGCCTATCGACCAGTACCTGGCCTGGCACGACGGCTACGAAGCCGACTTCGCCTGCCTCGCGGCCCTCACTCCTACCGGGCAAGCCGAGGCGGCTGCCGAATTGCTGGCGGCGTTGCGCGCTGGCACTGCCGATGCCCGCGCTATCATGGGCCTGGGTTATCTGCGCTACGCCGAAGCCCTGCCCCTGCTGCACGACTACCTGCGCCGAAGCGCTTACAGCATGTATACGCTCGAAGCCATTGCCCAAATAAGCCCTGCTGGCCTGTATAAGCCGCTGGTAGTAAAAGCGCTGTCGCCCAAAGTTGACTGGACGCAACTCATTGACGTGCTAACCGGCTTGCGCGAATACTTCACGCTGCCGCAGTTGGGGGCGGGCATTGCCGCCCGCATCTTCGTCCTGTTGGTTCATCCCGAGTATCTGGCGCGCTACCACGCCCTCTCAACCCTGCGCCGCCTCTACGGCCTGCAAACAGCCGCCACCCAGCGCCAACCCCAAAGCACCGAAGACCTTCGGGCTGACGAACTGTTCGGGCTGCTTACCACCGATAAGCGGCCGGCCGACTACCGCAAGGCCCAGCAGTTATTACTCACGAAGCTGGATGCGGCCCTGTTGCGGGAGTTTCCATTAGGGTAAGTCAGCACAAGTAGGGTGCGGGGCTTGCCCCCGCCCGTCGTTGCTACATTAATCGTCCAACGATGGGCAGAGGCAAGCCCTGCACCCTACTTGCTCTTGCGCACCAGTGTTACCCGCGCCCGGTGGCAGATGCCGCCCAGTGGCGGGTTGAATTTTGACACGCTTACCTGCGCCCGCCGCACCTGCGGAAACTCCTGCATCACGCGGTCAAGGATGCGGTGGGCCAGGTGCTCCAGCAGGCGGGCGGGCAGCTGCATTTCGGCCAGTACCAGGCGGTAGAGCACTTCGTAATTAACGGTTTCGGCCAGCTTGTCGGAGGTGCCTGCCGCGTGCAGGTCGGTTTTGAGGTGCAGGTCTACGCCGTACTTGTTACCAATCTTCTGTTCCTCGTCGTAGTAGCCGTGGAAGGCAAAAAACTCTAGTCCTTCGAGTGCAATCTGGCCCATTGGGGAGTGGTGAAGTGGTGAGTAAAAAAGAACGTCATTCCGAGCTTGCCGAGGAATCTCGCTCGCCAACTATCTCAATCGTAGAACCAGTGCGGCGCTAGCGATTGGGTTAGTTGGCGAGCGAGATTCCTCGGCAAGCTCGGAATGACGTTCTGATAATGCCTGGCAGCTTTTAGGCGAGCAGACAAAAGCCTACAGTTCGTCAAAAAACGACTTCTCCCCCACTGCTTCGGCTTGCATGCCAGGGTGCGTCATGGGCTCGGGCTGCTGAATCTCGGGGCGGCTGGGACCAATGGGCTGAATTTCGGGGCGGGCGGGCTCCACGTAGGGCGCAGGCGGGTTGGGCACCGTTTCGGGGCCGGGCTGGTCGATGTGCGGCGCGGGCGCGATGCCGGGGTTTTCGGCCGGGGCATAGGGGCGCTCAATATCGGGGCCGGGGGCCTGGTCGGGGTTGCGCGGGTCGGGCTGTTGGCCGGGCTTGGGGTTATAGGCCTCAGGCGTAGTCAGCCCGGCATCCCGAGTTGGCTGTGTACCCGAGAGGGGCGAGCTAAAGGCGGCCGGAGCGGCGGCAATGGATGAGGCAGAGGCGGCAGCCGGAAAACCGACGGTGGGCGAAGTAACCATAGCGGGAGCGGGAGTTGGTTCGGGGGCGGCGGGTTCTTTGGGCCGCTCTACCTGTACGCTCGCAGCCCGGGAAAGGATGGCAGCCGCGCCGTTTTTGGGACGGGCGTTGGCCCGTTGCGCCCGCTCAAGAGCCTCGGTGGCCAGATGGTGCAGGTCGTGCACCAGGGTTTCGAGCTGCTGCTCCAAGTGCTGGCATTCCTGGCCAAGGCCGGTTACTTCCTTTTGCATACTGGCCACGGTGGCGGTGGCCGTCTGGTAGGCTTCGTCCACAATGGTGCGGGCGCGCTGGCGGGCCTCGGTGAGCACCTGCTCGGCTTGGAGCTGGGCTTCGCGGCGGCGCAGGTCAGCGTCGCGCTGGGCTTGCTCGGTGATGGAGTTGCCGGTGTCTTCGGCCGTTTTGAGGGTGCGGTAGAGGGAGGATTCTACTTCGCGCATCTTTTGCACGTCCTGTTGGGCGTGCTCAAGCTTGAGGCGCAGTTCGCGGTTTTCTTCGCCCATGCGCTCCCACTGCTGCGAGATAGTGGTCAGAAAGGCTTGTACTTCGTCTTTATCCACGCCCCGAAAGGACTTTTCGAACGTTTTCTGCCGGATGTCGAGGGCGGTTAATTTCATGGTATTGGCTACTAGCTACTAGCACTTGGTGGCAGCTTCAGGCCACCGCAGGTGGCGGTTTTTGAGGTAAAAAAGGGACAGATGTGGTCAGGCAGCGGCGCTATTTGTTACTGCACCGCCGGATTTTGCCAGGTTGGTAAGAGCTAGCAGCCCGGCACTCGCCAGGATAGCACCCGCCACAAAGGGAAAGCCCGCGCCCACTACGTCAACCAAGACGGCGGAGAACAGGAAGGGCAAACAAAAAACCATGCCGGCTACCCCCGCCAGTATCGCCGCAAAGGCCCCCAATTTTACTACGGCTCTCATCTCGAAAATATACGGCGGGGCCGGTGAATAATTGGCTACTGCTTCCCGTAGCGTGGTGGTGCGGCACCGGGCATAGTCTTCAATAGTCCAGGTGCTGAGGGGAGCTGCGCGGCGGCCGTTGGTGAAATCCTGGTAAAACGTACCCCACAAGTCGGGCAGAAACAGGGCACCAAATATAAAAATCACCAGGCTCACCGGCGAGTAATTACCGTTGCCCAGCATAAAAGCCTGGAGCCGGATTTCGTCAACCGGCGTCATCTTGAAATCGAGCAATACGTGCTTCAGGTCGTGGCTTTCGTAACCTGGCACCAGGCGGAGCCCATTTTTTTCCAGGCAGTCGGCGATGTCTTTCCCCAACGTTCCGGCAGGCAGCTCCTGCAATTCGCGGGCCTTTTGCTCGTAGAGCGCAATGTCATAAAACTGTTCTATAGTCCAGACCGACACCTGAAACGACTGCTTGATAATGGCCCGGGCCAGGTGTTGAAAAACGTTCATCGCCGCTACTACTGAATGGTACTTTTACCTGGTCGCTACGAGTGGCTAGCGCCGCTGGCAATTTCCCACACGGCCAGCGTACGGTCATCGCTGCACGAAACTAACCGCTGCCGTTCGCCCGGCCAAACTACCTTGTTTACCGACGTGCCGTGCCCGGCGGCCCGCGCCCGGTCCAGCACCCGCAGCAAAGCCAGGGAATCGGCATCCCAGAGCTTGATGCTTTTGTCCAACGAGCAGCTGGCCAGGTACTTGCCAGCCCCATCAAAGGCCAGGTGATTGATGGCATATAGGTGCGCCACCACGCTGTCGGTGAGGGCGTAACCAATGGCTGCCTCGTAGCGGCGCAGGTGAGCATCGCGGCCCGCCGCCAGCAGGTGACGGCCGTCGGGCGAGTACACGAGGGCAAAAACCGAGTTCGTGGCTTCGGCCAGCGTCGTTTTAAGGGCCAGCGAATCCAGGTCCAGCACGTAGGTTTTCCAGTCGGAGCTGCCCACGGCCAACTCGCCCCGGCCTTCGTGCAGGGCCAGGCAGCGTAGGCTTTTCTGGCTTAGGCGCAGCAGGTGTTCCAGCCGAAAATCGGGGCTGCGCAGCACGGCCAGCGTGCCATCGGCCAGGGCGCAGTACAGGCGCTGCCGGCTCGGGCTCCAGGCCAGGTCGAAGATGGCGACGGGCGGCAGGGCGGTGGCCCAGGCCAGGGTTTTGGTTTGTAAGTCAATGGCTTGCACGCCCTCAAAATTATTTCCCAGCAGCAGCAGGCCCTGCTCGGGCAGTTCGCGCAGGGCGTACACCGAGTGCGCTACCCGCGCCAGTACCTCCCCATCCTGGGTAGGGTCGGCGGCGTTCCAGGCCACTACCAGGCCATCGGCACCGCTCGAAAACACTTGGTCGGAGCCCGGCCGGCCGGCCAGCGCATACACCGCGTCGCGGTGCCCGGCTAGGGTGCCGAGGCGGTGCGCCGTGGGGCGGGGCGGCGGGATAGCAGAGTGCATTGAAATGGACCAGAAAAGAAACTCGTGCCAAAGGTCGGGCTGCGCGGGGCACTACCTTCGCCCTAGCTTCGGTTTTTATGCCTTTCCATTCCTTTCAGCTCCTGCCCGATGGCGCTACGCTCTCTCTCTGGCACCTCACCGAAACGCCCGCCGACCTGTGGCCGCAGCTAGCCAACCCGGCTGCCTACGCCCCGCTGCTGCCCGCCCGCGCCGATGGCCCGCGCCAGGCGCAGTGGCTGGCCAGCCGGCTGCTAGTGCAGTACCTGCTACGGACTGCGGCCCCCGGCGCTATCCTGCCACTGCTGCAAAACGAGGACTCCGGCCGGCCTTGCTTGGTTGGCCCCGGCCCGCAGCCGGCTCTCTCGCTCTCGCACTCCGGCGAGTGGGTAGCGGCGCTGCTGGCTCCGGCCGGCGCGGCCGTGGGTGTTGATATAGAAGTGGTGCGCGACAAAGCCCAGCGCCTGGCCCGCAAGTTTTTGAACGACCCGGAACTGGCAGCCGCCAAAGCTATTAGCACTTCTGCAGCTGGCTTTCCTGGCCCTCTCGAACTGTTCAGCCTGCTGTGGAGCGCCAAGGAAACGCTGTACAAGCTGGCAGGTCAGCGCGGCGTTATCTTCCGCGAAAACCTGCTGCTCGACCTGCCGACGGGCCCGTGTCCGGCCGCTGGCACCCTGCCCGCCCGCCTTAATTTGCCGGGCTGCAACTCTCGGCACCAGATTTGTTATCTAACACCCGCAGCGGGCTACGTGCTCACGTACTGCGTCGCTTTCATTTAGTTACCTATTTGCTCGGTTTTGTTTAGCTCTACCCTGGTCATGTCACTCCGCAAGATTTCTTTATTCGTAGCTGCCACTTTGCTGCTGGCTATTGCCACGGTCAGCAGTGTTCGTGCCCAGGGTGGCCCGGTCAGCGACTTCACCGTGCAGAAAAGCGCGGGCGGCAGTGCCTCGCTCAGTAGCTACGCCGGGCAGAAAGCAGTGGTAGTCGTGTTTTTGAACCCGGCCTGCGCCTACTCACGCCTCTACCAGGAGCGCCTCGCGGCCCTGAATAGCGCCTATAGTGGCCGGGGCGTAACTTTTATGTTTGTAGAAGTGCCCATCAACCTCGACGCGGCTGAGGGCGACGGCGGCGGCTCACTAGCTACCTACACCGACACCGGAGCCGCCAGCTCGGCCTTGGGCGTAACTAAAACCACCGAAGCTGTGGTACTCCAGCCCGCCAGCGGGGCCTTTGCGGTGCGCTACCGCGGGGCCATCGACGACAACCCCCAGGTGGCCAGCGGGGCACAGCAGCGCTACTTGCAGCAGGTGCTGGATAATATTCTGGCCGGCCGACCCGCCGGCGTAGCCGATAAGCGCGCCGCCGGGTGCCTCATCAAGAAATGAGTATGCTATAGAAGGAATGAAAAAGAACGTCATTCCGAGCTTGCCGAGGAATCTCGCTCGCCGACTAACTCAATCGTAGAACCGGGACGGCGCTATCAATTGGATTACTTGGCGAGCGAGATTCCTCGGCAAGCTCGGAATGACGTTCTTTTTTGCTTATTCACTCCCAGGTTCCTGTACCAGAATGGCCAGTAGCTGGCCTACTTCCTCGGCTTTGCCTGGCTCCTGCAGCTTCTCGAAGCTCACTTGCAGGTTGCGCAGGGCGCGGCGCACGATGTCGAGGTACGAGCAGGGCTGGTAGAAGCTTTCCTGCGAGGTAATGCCGAGCTGGCCCACGTAATGCTCCATATCGGCCCGCGACAGAATGACGCCCCGGTTGTAGCAGTTGATGTAGAAGGCGGGCGTTTTGACTTCCTCGGGCTGGTAGGTGAGCACGAAGAGGTTGGGCAGGTTCACGCCGAATACCGGTAAGTCGAGGCGCTGGGCCACGAGCAGGTAGATAACGCAGAGCGTGAGCGGGTTGCCGCGCTTGGTTTCGAGCACGCGCTGCAGCATGGAGTTGGCCGGCGAGTGAAAGTGCTGGGTGTTGGCCGAGAACTTGTGGTTGCGGAAAATGACGTGGTTGAGCACCTGAATCTGGTCGCCGGGGTGCATTTCGGAGCGCAACAGCGTCCAGGCTTCGAAGCGTAGCTGCTCAATAGCGCGGTTCAGGGCTTGCAGGTCGGCGTCGGGATACTGGTAGGAGTTAAGCAGCCACATGCCTTCGAGCAGGTCCTGGGCACTGGCGTCGCGCCACACGCGCAGGCGCTGCTGCAAGCCCTCAAACTGAAGCTGGTGAATGAGGTCTTCGAGGCGCTGCTGCTGCTGAGGGTCGAGGGTTTCTTCCCAGGATTCTTCCAGGAACGGGATAATGGCCTCGCCCAAGCTCTGGATTTCGCCCTGAATCTGAGGCGCAATTTCGGGGTCGTCGAGCAGCGAGATAAGGGCTTTTATTTCGTTTGTAGTCATTCAATCGCAGATTTACACAGATAGCGCGGATGCCCGGCGGCGCGAACGGGGCCGCCGGGTATGGCTGGCGGGCTTTGAGCCAGGGCCGTTTAGGTAAACCGCCAGCGTCCGAATAGTTCTTAACAACACACCTGAGCGCTGGGTAGTGCCACGGCCGCTAACTACGCAGGTAATACGGGAAAATAAAAAGACCCGGCAAATTCCTGCCGGGTCTTTTAAGGTCGCTTGCCGTTTTGGGCGCGGAAGGCCGTGCCGGGCCTAGCTACTCAGGTGCGCCCACAGCGTACGTAGCAGCGCTCCTATACTGTGCCACGTCTTGCCGGGCGCGGTAGCGAAAAGATAAAGTGCTTGCGGCAGCGCTCCGACAATTTCCAAGCCGACTGCGGCTACTGGCAACAGCAAATAGGCCCACCAGGGGTAGCTGAAGTGGGTGGTAAGGCCACGCGTGAGGGCCACCCAGGCAGCGTGCATCCGAGCGCGGTAGTGCCAGAACAGCAGCAATAGCAGGCCCAGGTAGTACGAGAGGCGCCAGTAGAAGCCCGGCATTTTGAGGTAAGTAATGTCCACCACCAGCACGTTGGCCGCGATGGGCAGCAGTAGCAGCGCCCCCAGCAGCGCGGTGCGGTTCCAGAGCAGCAGCAAGCCGACCAGCACCTGCGAGAGGCCCACAAACGACTTGAACGGCTCCTGGTCAAACAAATACCACGAGAGCCGAAACAGGCTCAGCTCGCCCACCGGCCGGGCCAACTCGGCGGCCGGGAGGCCGAACTGTCCGCCGGTGAGCTTTCCGTACCCGTAGCTGATGAAGGTGCCCGCCAGCAGCACCCGCGCCGCCAGCAGGGCGTAGTCCCATAATTGCGCCCTGGCAGTTGCCGCTGTAGTCATAAGTGTTACCAGAAAGAGTGGCTGCGTCGGCTATTTCTGCATCATGCGCAGTGCCGCGCCAGTCAGCTCGGCTTTGGCGCTATCGGCAAACTGCCAGTGTATGTCCGCAATAGCCAGGTTGTTGACTGTGAGCTTGCTTTGGTGCTGCATGGCCAGGGTGGCGGCGGCAATGTGGTTGTCAACTTCTAGGGCTAAACTGGTCTGGCTGCCGGGCGTGGTGCCTAGGGTGGCGCGCAGGTAGCCCAGCTTGTTACCCGTCAGCCCGATGCTGGTAGCGCGGTTGGCTTGCAGCGCCAGGCTGTCTTGCCGGAAGCCTTGCACCTGAATATTGCCCCGGGTATCCGCTTTATCGAATTGCGCTTTGCCCTTGAGCTGGTAGGTGCCGTCGGTGTGCAGCTCGGTGAGGCGCGGGCAGCTCACGACCACCGTTTCGCCCCAGCCCAGGTACTCGCGCTTCTCGGGGAAAGCGGCGGTAATAATCAGGCGGCGGCCCTGCTGAGTGAGGTGGACGTACTCCTTGGCCTTGGGGTTGAGGCGCACGGCGTAGGGGCCGGCCACGATTTTCACTTGTAGCAGACTAGCTGCCGGAATTTCGATTGCGTCGAAGTCCTTAAAAGTGAGGGTGGCATAGTCGCGTAGCGGGTCTTTATAAGTGCCTTTGTGATACTCAGTGCGCAGGGCCATGTTGTAGGCCGTGAGCGAGGCCAGCAGCACCAGCAGGGCAGCCAGCAGGTATTTCGTGCTAGTTTTCATGAGAGGAAAGCGAAGGAGTGGCTTGGGCGGTTTTGAACTGCTCGTAGCGCTGGGCTAGCTCGGGCAGGCCGATACCGAGTAAGGAAATGGTGTTGAAAAATGCGGGCAGCTCGTGCTGCAAAAACCGCTCGCGGCGGTAGTTCTGCACCTTCTGCACGGCGTCGGGGGCCACAAAAAAGCCGAGGCCGCGCTTGTTGTAGACCACGCCCTGGTTTTGCAGAAACTCGTAGGTGCGCATCACAGTATTGGGGTTGACTTGCAGCTCGGCGGCAAGGTCGCGCACCGAGGGTATTTTTTCTTCGGGCTGCCACTTCTGGCGCAGCACCTGCTCGCTCACGTACCCGGCTATTTGCAGGTAAATGGCTTCGTTATCGTTGAATTCCATAAAGTTAGAGTTGCTTTTCGGTGAGGCGAGCGTAGGCCGCCGCCCACAGTAGCGCGGCCAGCACCAGCTCTACCAGTGCCTGCCAGGGTAGGTGCGCAGTGGGCAGGTGCAGCGGTGGGCCGCTGGGCAGCATCACGGCCCCAAACGGCAGTGCCAGTTGAATTTTAGTACCCAGCAGCACCCGCACCAGTTGGTAGTTTACTAGTAGCAGCACCACAAAGGCCCCCAGCGCTACGCAGCCGGTTTTTACCAGCTGTAGCTTCTTGAAGTAGATGCTGCCCCAGAAAGCCACCGCGTGCAGCAGCAAGGCCAGTATCAACACCCCCCAGCCTTTATTATCCTCGAATATATTTATCAGTGGCGGCACCGGTCCGCGCAGCGCATTAATCTGCATCACCAGCCAGTCGGCGGCGTAGAAAGCGGCCGTAAACACCATCAGAAATACGGGCAGGGAATAGAGCCAGGCCACTAGGTATTTTTCAAATTGCGAGGCGGGCAGTGTCAGGGCCGTAGCAGCCTGCCGCCCCGCGCCATACTCCCTGAAGGCCGCGCTGGCGAAGAGAAACCCGCCCCCTAGCAGCGTGAAGATAAATAATACCGTCTGCGCACCATCACTTAAGGGAGCACTCATCAGGTAGCTCAGGCCACCCATGAGCAAGGCCAGACCGCCAAAGAGTGCGGCCGTTTGGAGCAGGTAGGAGAGCAGGTGCTCAGTCGTATGCTTGCGCAGCAGGCGCCCGAAGCGGGTGAAATTAAACGACTGGTTCATGGCGAGCTTGGGTTAAGTAGGTGGTGAGGGGCGAGTCAGGAGCTACTAAGGCATTGAAGAGCAACTCCAAATCGACTTTGCTGTAGGCTCCGCCGTGGTTGGGCCGAATGAGTTGCTGGCCCCGGAAAGTGGTTTCGGCATACAGGGCGTCGGCGGGCTCGCTGCCGGCCGGGGCCGTGCCGAAGGTGAGTTGCTCGGCCAGTTGGTCAATGCTCGCATTGAGCACCACGCGGCGCTGGTGCAGCACCAGCACGGTATCGATGAGGCTGTCGAGGTCGCGCACCTGGTGAGTGGAGATGATGACGCAGCGCTCCTCACTCAAAGCCCCTGCCACTAGCTTGCGAAACTGCGCCTTGGAAGGAATATCGAGGCCGTTGGTGGGCTCGTCGAGCACCAGCAGGCCCGTATTGGTAGCCAGGGCAAAGGCTATCATGGTCTTTTTCTGCTGCCCAAACGACATGGTCGTGAGCTTGGCGTGCGTCGAGACGTCGAACTCGCGCAGGTAGTCGAAGAAGGCGCTTTCGCTAAACTTCGGGTAAAATACCCCCGTGTCGGCGGCCAGTTGCGGGGCCGTAATGGGCGGGGCCTGGACCTCCTCGGGCAGAAAAAACAAGTCCTGCAGGGTGTCGGGGCGGCGCAGGGCAGCGGCGTGGCCGTCGACCTCGCAGGTGCCGGACACCGGGAAGGCCAGCCCCACCAGGTTTTTGAGCAGCGTGGACTTGCCCGCGCCGTTCTTGCCCAGCAGGCCGTAGATGTGGCCCCGTTGCAGGTCGAGGTTGAGGTTTTCCAGCTGCAGCACCCGGCGCGAATAGCCAAAATGCAGGTTGCGAATACGTACCATGAGTGTGGTGCTTTAGTGTATTATTTTACTAGTACACCACAAAGGTAACAGCGTAATTGGAATGCGCAAGAGTTAGGGGAAAATTATTTTGGAGACTTATTTGCGTTTGGCTGGCTTGGGCCCCGTGCTAAATTTGTAGCAAGTGGGTACTGGTTGTCGCCCGCTGCATTCACCTCACGAGCCCCCTGATGCCTACCAACCCCGACGGCTCCGTTATTGACGTGACGGGCTTGTTTCTCAAGCTGAAGCAAGCCATTGAAAAAGAAATGGCTGCCCCGCCGCCAGCCGGGCCACCCCCGGCGCGCCCCAGCAACGTCGTGAGCTTCTATAATTACGAGCCGCCGAACCTGGGCAGCATGTACCAGAAAAAGCTGAGCCTCACGCCCCGGCAGATTAGCTGGCTCAACCGCTTTCCGCTGCCCGCCAACTCGTTTCTGGAAATTGAGGCGGGGCGCGAGGCCACGGTACGGCTCTACCTAGCCGTGCTGCCTGCCCTGGAGCAGCAGTTCAAGGCCGAGGGCACCACGCTTCCGCAGGAAGTGAAAAGCCTCGACAGCCACGCCAAGTCGCTGCGCTACTACGCCAACAACTCGTGGTACTACACCCCGCCCAAAGCCGGGGCCGATACCTACCTGGCCATTTTCCGGCAGTGCGAGAATGCGGTGCGCGAGCTTTTCGGCCACAAGCGCAAGATGAGCAGCCTCTTCGGCGGTACGCTGGCCGAACTAGAAAGAGATTTCCAGCGCCTGCTGGGCCGGCGGGTGCTGGCCCTGCTGCCGACGCTGCTACCCCAGCTGCCCCCGCTCGATACCGAAACGGAGCTGGTGCTCAATGGCCTGAATTCCAGCCGCTGGAAAGCCGAGCTGGCCCGCCTGGCCGCCCGGCAGCCGCCCCCCACCCCCGCCGACCTGGAGGCGCTGCTGGCCCGCAACGCCCGTAGCTCGCAGTTGAGTGAGTTGTACCGTGAAGCCGCCAAGGTGCTGGCTCTGCAGCACCGCGAGGCAGCGCTGGGGTACTACCTGCGCCACATTCGTAGTGTGCAGGCGCTGTACCGGCAGCCCAAGCCGCTGGCCAAAGCCACGCGGCAGCAGCTGTTTCCGCTGCCAGAGCAGGCCAGGCAGTTTCAGGTGATTGTCGACCAGATGGCCTTGCACAAGCACCTGCCCAGCGCCCTGGCCAAGCTCGCTGGCTTCTACGAAGTTAAGCGCAAGAAAATCGAGCTGGACCGGGCCAGCGTGGACGCCGCCCGCCACCAGCACGCTGGCACCGTGGAGCTGCTAAACGAATACCTGCGCGACGAGCCCGAAGCCCCGGCAGCAGCCAATAAAGTAACGCCTCCCCAAGCCACCAAACCGGCGAAGGCAAGCCCCTCCAAAAAAACTGCCAAAGCCGCGCCCAAACCAGCAGCTACGGCCCCCGAATTTGCTGGCAACCTGGGGCTGCATGCGACGCAGCAGGCGCTGCTGCGGCTTTTCGTAGCGCACGGCCTGGCGCTGTCGCAAACCCAGGTGGAGGAATTCGCCCAAAGCCACGGCGTGCTACGCAACCAGCTCCTCGATGGCCTCAACGATGCCTGCTACGAGTTGCTGGACGACGTATTGGTAGAGGAAACCGGCGAGGGCTACGCCATTTATGCGCCGTATTTCCAGAAACTGACCGAAGGGTAGCTGCTGGCTCGGTTTTTAAAGAAGCCGCCAGGCGGATGTAGCGACGCATCTTTGCGTCTCGGCGTTAGCTCCGCTGGCCTCCGGTTGAACAAAATCGTTGTTACGACATGGACGCCGAGACGCAAAGGTGCGTCTCTACATCCGCCTGGCGAATTCCTGAATCGCCGCTCCGAGCACAGCCAGGAAACATATTCTTCTGCGCGCGTACTAACCAGCAACCAGCCCGTGGCCTATTACAACAGCTACCGTACCCGCTACTATTCCACGCCGCTGGGCGACTTATACGAGGGCCAGCTACAGCTGGCGCGGAAGGAGAAAACCTGGCTCAACAAATTCACCAATCCGGCCAACCCGTTTTTGCAAATAGTCGAAATCCGTGAGGCCACCGTGCGCATCTACCTGGCCGTAATGCACGAGCTGGAGCAGCGCAGCAAAAAAGCTGGCTCGACGCTGCCCAAAGATGTGCGGGAGTTGGAGGAATACACCCGGCAGCAGGAATTTGCCGGCTACCGGCACCGCAACTACCTCAGCTACGGGTACGTCAGCCGCACTTCGGCCGGCAATAAGGAGGGCGCGCCGGTGTACCTCACCATCTTCCGGCGCTGCGAAAACGCCCTGCGGACGCACTACGACACCAAGCTGCTCGACCAAGACATTTACTTCACTGCCATCGCCGAGACGGACCGGCCCTTCGGGTATTTTTTTGGTGATGCCGTAGCGGCCCTGCTGCCTCCCCTGCTGGCTACCCTGGCCCCGGAACCAGACGAAGACCTGGAAATTGCCATCAACCAGCAGGATACTGCCCGCTGGAAACCGCGCTTCGAACAGCTGCGGCCGCTGCTACCCGCGCAGGTCGACCAGTTTGCGGTTGGGGTGTACGAGTTGGGCCGTCACAACGAGCGCAACCCGCTGCTGCCTACCATCTACCTGGAAGCCGCCCGGCTGGTGGGCGAGCTGCACCGCGAGCAAACCATCGGCCTCTACTTTCACTACCTTTACTACGGCACCCGGCGCTACCCCTTCAAGCCCAAAACGTTCCTGAAGCGCGTAGTGAAGAAACTCTTCCCGCTGCCCGAGCACTTGGCGCGCTTCGAAGCCATCAGCCAGGAGCTGCTGCGTAAGCACGACCTACCCAGCGCCATTGACCAGATACCCGCCATCTACTACCAGGAACGCAAGAAAATCCAGCTTGACCCGGCTGCCGTGCAGGCGGCCCGCGCCCTGCACAGCGGTACCGTGGAGCTGCTCAACGAGTACCTGCAGGATACAGCCGAACCCGCGTCGGCTCCGGCCAAGGCAGCGGCGGCCAAGCCTAAAGCTGCTAAAGCCGCTAAGCTGGCTCCGGCCAAAGTCGCTGCGCCGAAAGCACCTGAAACCGCCCCAGCCACCAGTACCTTTGCCGCTGGCCTGGCCCTGAGTGCCGCGCAACAGGCGTTGGTGCAGCTGTTTGCAGCCCACCGGCTGAGCCTGAGCCAAACCCAGGTAGAAGCCCTAGCCCAGCAGCACGGCGTGCTGCGCCACCAGCTACTCGACAGTCTCGACAATGCCTGTTATGAGTTGCTCGACGATGTGCTGGTGGAGGAAACTACCGACGGCTATACTATGTATGAGCCTTATTTTCAGAAAATTACTGCTTGATGCTAGACAACGTTAAACCCAAGGAAGCCACTGCCATTGTCAACTCGCTGTTGGGCGGCGTGGTACCTAAGCTGGGCGTGCAGCACATTACAGTAGGCCGCTCGGCCGAAATTGCGGCCGTGGTGCAGGCCCTCGACGAGGTGAAAAACGGCCACAGCCTGGTCAAGTTCTGGATTGGCGACTTCGGCTCGGGCAAGTCATTTATGCTGCACCTGCTCAACACGGTGGCCCTGAAGCAGAAATTCGTGGTCGCCAACGCCGACTTCACCCCCGACAACCGCCTTTACTCCACCGATGGCAAGGGCGCGGCGCTCTACGCGGCCATCATGGACAATATCGCCATCCAAACCAAGCCCGAGGGCGGGGCACTGGCTACGCTGCTTGAAAAGTGGATAGAGCAGGTGATGAGCAACGTGGCCCTGGAACGCGGTATCCCGCTCACCGACATTCGCTTAGCCAAGCACCGCCCCCGCGTGCAGGCCGCCATCATGGCCACCATCCAGGAGCTAACCGACACCGGCGGCTTCGATTTCGGCACAGTGGTGCTCAAGTACTACGAGGGCTACGTGGCCGACGACGACCTGCTGCGCCGCCACGCCCTGAAGTGGCTCAAGGGCGAGTACCGCACCAAAACCGAGGCCCGGCACGACCTGGGCGTGCGCGAAATTATCAACGACACGAATTATTACGACATGCTCAAGAACTTCTGTCGGTTGTTCGTGAGCTTGGGCTACAGCGGGTTTATGATTAACCTCGATGAAGCCATTAACTTGTATAAAATATCGTCGTCGGTGACGCGGGAGAAAAATTACGAGAAAATTCTCACCATTTATAACGACTGCTTTCAGGGTAAAATCGCTAATTTATTCATCAATTTTGCGGGTACCCGCGAGGTGCTCGAAAACGAGCGGCGCGGCCTCTTCAGCTACCAGGCCCTGAAATCGCGCCTGACTACCAACAAATTTGAAACCAGCGAGTTGCGTGACTTTGCGCAGCCCGTTATTCGCTTGTTTCCGCTTACCCACAACGAGGTATTCGTGCTGCTGCAAAAGCTCAAGGAAATTTTTGATTTTAATTATAAAACCCAACTCGCTATTTCCGACGCCGATATTCACGCCTTCATGGAGGAAATGTTTAACAAGCCCGGCGCCAGTGAATTTCTGACGCCCCGCGAGGTTATCCGCGACTTCCTTAATATCCTGAGCTTGCTGCGCCAAAACCCCAAGCTCGACAAGCGAAAATTATTCAGCGACATCCAAATTCAGGATGAGCGCCCTAATGACAACGCGGCCGTGGATGCCATTGAGGTGTTGTAATTGTTATAGCGCGGATTCTGTGAGTCCGCGAATAGCGTAGTTGTTCAACGGCTCACTTCGCGGACTCACAGAGTCCGCGCTACTGCTTATGTCCTTCCACTTGCTGGCCGAACCCATTCGGCGCTACGTGCGCGACCAAGGCTGGGAAGAGTTGCGGCCCATTCAGGCGGCAGCCATCGAGCACATTCTGGCTTCCGACGACAATTTTATTCTGGTCTCGCGCACGGCCTCGGGCAAGACGGAGGCGGCATTTTTGCCGATTTTGTCGAAGGTCGATTTTCGGCAGCCGGGCGTGCAGGTGCTCTACGTGTCGCCGCTCATCGCCCTCATCAACGACCAGTTTGAACGGGTGGAGGCGCTGTGCCGCTACCTCGACGTGCCGGTAACCAAGTGGCACGGCGAAGCCAGCCGCGCCGACAAAAAGAAGCTCGTACAGCACCCCGAGGGCATCGTGCTCATCACGCCTGAGTCGCTGGAAGCCATGTTCGTACATGCCCCTTACAGCATCAAAACGCTGTTTGCCGGGTTGAAGTACGTGGTTATCGACGAAGTACACGCCTTTTTGGGCACCGACCGGGGCTTGCAGCTGCTCTCGCTGCTGGCGCGGCTGCGGGGCGTCAGCCAGGGGCGGTTTGCGGTGGTGGGGCTCTCGGCCACCATCGGCGACTATGCCGAGGCCAAGCGCTTTACCGGCGAGGCGGCCCGCACCAAAGTGCTGCTCGACCGCGCCGGCAAGCCCATGCACACGCAGTTTCGGTACTTCCCTGCCGACCGCACCGGGGCCGACCTGCCGCTCGATTTACTCAAGGATTTGTACAAGCAAACCAGCACCAGCAAAGCCCTTATTTTCCCCAACAGCCGGGGCCTGGCCGAAGTGGTGGCCGTGAAATTGCGCCTGATTGCCGACCGCGTAAACGGCCACGCCAATTATTTTTCGCACCATTCGTCGGTAAATAAAGAGGTGCGCGAATACGTGGAGCATTTCGCCAAAAACAAACAGCGCCAGCCGTTTTGCATTGCCTGCACCTCCACTCTGGAACTGGGCATCGACATTGGCTCGGTAGACAAAGTGGTGCAGATTGATACCACACAGTCGGTGGCCTCGCTCATTCAGCGGGTGGGCCGCAGCGGCCGGCGCGACGGCGCGCCCAGCCAACTCCTGCTCTACGCTACCAACCCCTGGAGCTTGCTGCAATCGCTGGCTTCGTGGCTGCTTTACCAGGAAGGCTTCGTGGAGCCGCTGCCCCTGGCCCGCCACCCCTACGACTTGCTGCTGCACCAGGCGCTTTCCATTACGAAAGAGCGTGGCGGTATCAGCCGCAAAAAGCTGGCAAATGAATTACACGATAATGCGGCTTTCGCTGAAATAGCGCCCGCCGAAATTGACGAAATACTGACGCATTTAGTGGCCATAAACTGGCTCGAAGCTCTACGGGGTGAGGTAATTATTGGCGTCGAGGGCGAGTTCACGATTAATTCTCGCGAATTTTATAGCGTATTTAAATCAGAGCCAGCATTTAAGGTAGTCCACGCCGGCAAAACGGTGGGCGAAATTCCTTATTCGCCCCAATTACAGGAGGAAGAGAATATATTTCTGGCCGCCCGCACCTGGAAAATCAAGCTTATCGACCAGGCCAGCAAGCGCATCGAAGTAATTCCGGCCAACGACGGCAAGCGGCCCCTGTTTTTTGGCGGCAGCGGCGCCGTACACCCGCGCATCCGCGAGAAAATGCTGGAAATACTCCTGGCCGCCGACGACTATGACGAGCTGGATGAGCTAAGCCGGCTGGCGCTGCACAGCCTGCGCCAGCAGTTCGCGTTTTTTGCCGCGCTCGCGCCCCCACCCCACGCCCGCCCCGTGGTGGTGAAGGATAAGGGGCTGGTGCTCTATACGTTTACTGGCACCCGCATCAACCGCACCCTGGCCTTTTTGCTCAAAGCCTTGGACGTGACCTTTCTCTTCGACGAAAGCGACAGCAGCTTCGCGCTTTCCATCGCGGCGCGCTTGTTGCCCGATTTATTTGAGCAATTACGCCTGTTTGCCGAAGACGCCGATTTTCATCTGCTGCGTGCGCTAACTGAAAACACCGGCCTAATAGATTTTGCCAAATGGGGCCGCGAATTACCTGCTTTTTACCAGTGCCAGGTTATGAAAGAACGGTATTTTGATTTCGCGGGAGCCGGGGAATTTCTGCGGTTGGTTAGCGTGTAGCGCGGACTCTGCGAGTCCGCGAAGGGTGCCGTTGAACAACTACACTATTCGCGGACTCGCAGAGTCCGCGCTACATCGTTAAAATTGCATGAACATCGGCCCCGGACCGGCCTTCGGCACCTTGTAGGTTTTCAAAAACGCCTTCACGGCCAGCGGGTCGTACTCAAAGGCGAGCACTTCGGCGGCCAACTGCTTGATTTTCTGTTCCAGGTTGGCTTTCATATACTGGTAGTCGATTTCCATTGCGGCGGGGGTAGGCGTGTAGTAGTAGGGCTTGCCGGTGAAATCTGACAAATCCAACTGTTCATCGAGCATGGCCTGGTCCAGCTCCTGCGCCTGCTCTTTGAGCAGCTTGTTATAGTAGCGCAGTTGGTCTTCGGCCAAGTTTTCGAGGTGGGTTTGGTCGATGTGGTTTAGCTCTAGCTGCAGGCGCAGCAGGGTGAGCAGCTCGCCGGCTTCGTAGGCGGTGGTTACGCGCTGCATCAGCTCGGTTTTGCGGGCTTTTTCGGCTTCGTTGGGCTCGCGGTCGGGGTGCAGGGCCTTCACCAGGTCGAGGTAAAGAGCGCGCACAGCTTTGGTGATACTTTTTTCTTCGGCCTGTTTTTTCTCTTCAGCCGCTTGTTGCTTCGGGCTTTTTTTGCGCTTGGCGCGGGCTTCCTCGCGGCGCTGCTCTTCAGCCTCGTATTCGGCCTCCTGCTCGGCCATTTTCTGGTCCATGTACGCCTGCATTTTTTCGGGGCTGCTCACATCCACATCGGGGTCGAACTTAATGCCGAACTGCTGGCTGAACATGGCCTTCATCATTTCGGCTACCTCCTGGTCGGCCTGTTTTTCTTCTTCCTCCGACATTGGGTCTTCATACTTGTCGAAGATAGGCTGCAAGTCGGCGTGGCCGCGTTCCAGCAGGTCGTAGCAGCCATCGAGCAGCAAGCTCTCAATCTTGTTTTTCTCGCCTTTGGTAAGCTTGTAGTGTCCGTAAGCATGGTCGAGGATGCGCACAAGGGCAGCCCGCTGGTTGTTGTGCTCGGCTTGCAGTGGGCGGTACTCGGTTTGCACCCGCTGGCGCAGCTTACTGGCCGCTTCGCGAAAGGTAGCCACGTCTTTTTCGAGCTTGGCAATGCGCTTAGTGAGGCGGTTAAACTCTTTTTGCGCCTTGGAATGCGCCGAATTATCCGTACCCGGCGATTGAATATGCACCAGCATCGGCTGGGGCGTGGCGATTTTTTTCTTAGCCATGAATTAAAATAAATGAGCCTACGTAGGAGTAGCCAGGTAGATGTAGAGACGCATCTTTGCGTCTCGGGGTTGAACGACTGGCTATAGAACAAGTAAACAACGCCGAGACGTACAGATGCGTCTCTACACCCGTCTGGCCAGCACAATCTTGCACCAAAATCAGTACTCGTTTGTAATCCCAAGCAGGCTCGGTAGCTTAATGAGCCTAACTAATACCCGCGCCCCAGCTGCACCAGATTTTCCAGCGGCTGGCCTGCCTGCCAGTGCTGCAGGTTGCGCAGCAGCTGGGCTACGCGGCCCTCAGCCTCACCGGGTTGGCCACCGCCCGTGTGCTGGGTTAGCAGCACACCCGGCAGGGTCCAGAGCGGATGGCCGGGCGGCAGGGGCTCGGTTTCAGTTACGTCGAGCACGGCCCCACCGAGGTGGCCAGCTTGGAGTGCCGCTAGCAGGGCAGGCTCATCGGTGGTGTTGCCCCGGCCCACGCTGGCGTAGAGGCTGCCAGGCGGCAGCAGCGCAAGGAGGTCGGCTCCAAAAAATTTATCGGCACTGCCGGGCAGGCAGTTGACTACGATATCAGTATGCGGCAGGGCGGCGGCCAGCTCCGCACGGGTGTGCAGCTGGGCCTGCGGGTCGGTGCGCGCCAGTAGCTGCACCGCGCAGCCGAAGCCGCTCAGCTGCTGCCTCACCGCCTGCCCAATGGCCCCGGCACCCAGGATAATTACGCGCTTGCCGCGCAACAGCCCTAAGCGCTCGCGCATGGAGGGGCCTTGCCACTGCTGGGCCGCTTGCAGCCGCATCAGCTCCGGTAGTTGGCGGCAGAGGGCGAGCAGGCCCGCCACCATGGTTTCGGCGCAGGGCCAGGCGAAAAAATCGCCCATGTTGGCTACCAATGCCGCGGTTTTCAAGCCCTGATAGCGGTCGAAGCCCGCCGAATCGAGCTGCCAGAAACGCAGGGCGGGCGGGGCACCGGCCGCCAGCCACGCCAGGGGCGGGTTGCCCAAGAGCACCTCGGCTAGTTGAAAAGCTGCCGCTTGCTGGTCGGCGGACAGGTCGTGAGCGTAGGTAACGGCCGTGTTGGCGGGCAAGCCTTGGTGCAACTGGGCGCGGGCCTCGGCGGGTAAAGTGGTATAGACGAAGAGGCGCATATAAGTAGAATGCGGGGCTTGCCCCCGCCCGTGGTTGAACGATTGATAGTATTACGTCAATCGTTCAACCACGGGCGGGGGCAAGCCCCGCACCCTACCGCTCTTACACTGTATCGTCGCCCCGGTTGTTGCTTTTCAAGTCCTCCTCGGGGCTGGTGCTGCCGCCTTGCAGCTGGCCAGCGGCCGTTAGCAGGGCTGCGCCCAGCTTCTCGACGTGGGTGCGGGTGTTGCCGGTTGCCAGGTGCGCCACACGGGTGGTTTCGGTGCCCAAGTGATGCACCAGGCGGCCCACTTGGTCGCCATCGTAGGTGCCGCTGTGCAGCAGGGCTTTCAGGGCCTGCAGGTCGACTACCAGTTTGTGAAACTCGGGGTTGTGACCCTCTTTGAGGTCTTCAATCCAGCGCTGCAGTTGGTTGTCGATGCCAGCGCGGCCGGCTTCTTCGGCCAGGTCGCCGGTGAGGAGTTTGATGGCACCTTCGAGGTGTACCTGGTTCTGGACTGCGGTCTTCTCCATGAGTTCGGGAAAGGGAATGGGTGGGGTAGCCAATGGGGCTTCTTGCTTTTCCCCAACGCAAGGCCCGGCGCTGGGGTTATGTTTTCGGCGGGCGGCTTTTGGCAGGCGTAAGCGGATTTTCTAAACAAAAGCTGCCCGCTAATGGCTAGTAGCTGACAGCCATAAGCAGTATGCCCCAACTCACCGTTTGCCGCTCCGAGCATTTCAATGCGGCCCACCGCCTGCACAACCCGGCCTGGGACGACGCCCACAACCAGCTCGTCTTTGGCAAGTGCAACAACCCTAACTACCACGGCCACAACTACAACCTGACCGTGCGCCTCACCGGCGAGCCCGACCCCGACACGGGCTACGTGTTCGACCTCAAGCAGCTGAGCGACGTCATCAAGCGCGAGGTGCTCAGCCGCTTCGACCACCGCAACCTCAACCTCGACACCGAGGAATTTCGGGCGCTGAACCCCACGGCCGAAAACATTGCTGTGGTAGTGTGGCAGCGCCTGCGGGCCGCCCTGCCTCCCACCCTCACGCTGGCGGTGACGCTGCACGAAACCGACCGTAATTTTGTGGAATACTATGGAGAATAACCCCCCCGCGCCAGCCGCTCACCCCGATGCCCACCTGCCGGACGGCCTGCGCACCCCCCTGCGCCCCGACGCTTTTGCCCGCCCCGACGACGAAAAAATAGCCGCTATCAGCGGCCACTTCCGCGCCATCATGCAGGAGCTGGGCCTCGACCTCAGCGACGACAGCCTGGCCGGCACGCCGCAGCGCGTGGCCAAAATGTTTGTGCAAGAGTGGTTTAAGGGCCTCAACCCCGCCCACCGCCCCGAGGTGCGCCTGTTTGAGAACCGCTACCAGTACCAGCAGCTGCTGGTAGAGCGCGACATCACGGTATTTTCCTGCTGCGAACACCATTTTGTGCCCATCGTGGGTAAAGCCTATGTGGCGTACCTGCCGGGCCAGCACGTGGTGGGCCTCAGCAAGCTCAACCGGGTGGTGCAGTACTACGCCCGCCGCCCTCAGGTGCAGGAGCGCCTCACGCGCCAGGTGGCCGAGCACCTGCGCCAAAGCCTCGGCACCTCCGATGTGGCCGTACTCATCGAAGCCGACCACCTCTGCGTGATGAGTCGCGGCGTGAACGACACCAGCAGCAGCACCATTACCAGCGAGTATGGAGGCAAGTTCCTGGAAGACAATAACCTGCGCACCGAGTTTTTGCGCCAGATTGGGAAGTAGCGCTCAGCTTTAGCTTGGCGCATCGCCACCGCACGGCGAAGCTCGCGTTTGCTGTCGTTGACCTGCACGGCGCGGTTCCAAATTCGCCGCGCTGCGGCGATGCGCCAAGCTAAAGCTGAGCGCTACTCCCACTTCGGGTCGTCCATATCGCGCTCATACGCAGCCCATGAGCCTAGCCCCGGCGCTCCAACTCGGCGAAATAAGGCGCGTAAGCCGCTTGCTCTTCGTTTTCGTCCAGGTCAACATCCAGGTCCCACACGGCATCGGCTACCCAGGTGAGCCACATGGGCGGCGGCGGCCATTTCTGGAAGTAGGCTAGGCGCTGCGCTACGTCCCAGCCTTGCTGCTGCCACCACGGCCACCACGCCATCAGGTGGGTTTCGCCGCCGCCCATGCGCCAGCAGATGCTGTAGCGGTGCGCAGTGGGATACAGCATCTGCTGGCGCATGGGCGGCGGTACGTCGCCGTATTCGGCTAGCATATTGGCGAGGTACTCGGTCATCCAAGCGGGCTTTGAGTCTATCAGTTGCGGGAAAAGCGGCGGGCTGCGAAGATAGCCGCCTACCCTGGGCACCCGGTTAGTTACGTCATCTCTGCTTAATCTTGCGGGCGTATCGCTACCGCTTATATGAAAATTCTCATTACTGGGGGCACGGGCCTCATCGGGACCCGGCTGGCCGAGCTGCTCATTGATGGGGGCCACGAGGTAGGCCTGCTCACCCGCGACCCGCAGAAAGCCAGTCACTTTCGCCTCTTCGGCTGGGACCCGCAGGCGGGCACTATCGACCCCGCCGCCGTGCTCTACGCCGATGCCATCGTGAACCTGGCGGGCAGCAGCGTGGCCGAAGGCAAATGGACGCCCGAGCGCAAGCACGAAATCATGCGCTCGCGCCTCGATGGGCTGGAGCTGTTGCACCGCGAGCTGACTAGGCCGGGCCACCACGTACACACGCTGCTATCGGCCTCGGCCATTGGTATTTATGGCGACCGGGGCGCGGAACTCCTCTACGAAGACTCCCCCACGGCTGCCCCCGCCGACGATTTTCTGGCCGAAGTAGTGCTGAATTGGGAGGCCGCCGCCCGCCCCATCGAAGCCTCGGGTTTGCGGGTGGTGCTGCCGCGCCTGGGCATCGTGCTCAGCCCCGAGGGTGGGGCGCTGGTACCCATTGCCCGTACGGTGCGCTACGGGGCCGGGGCGCCCCTGGGCTCGGGCCAGCAGTACATGAGCTGGATTCACCTCGATGATGCCTGCCGCCTGCTTATGCAGATGCTGGAAGCTGAAACCTGGCAAGGAGCCTATAACACGGTGGCCCCGCACCCCGTCAACAACCAGGAATTTACCGAAACGCTGGCCCAGGTGATGCACCGCCCGCTGCTACTGCCCAAAGTGCCCGCCTTCGGCCTGAAGCTGGCCATGGGCGAGATGAGCGAAATCGTCCTCGGCTCGCAACGCGTAAGCGCCGACAAAGTGCTGAGCCAGGGCTTCACGTTTGAGTACCCCACACTACGCGAGGCGCTGGAATCGTTCTATGAGAAGTAGCGTGGACTTTAGCTGCGCTGACCCAAAATCAGCCTCGTAGCTTCCACCAGATTCGCTACGCAGGGCGCATTTTCCACTACTTCTGTATGGCCGACCAAGATGCCGCGCACGCCTACTTTAGCACCTGCTTCCAGGTCGCGGGCGCGGTCGCCCACTATCCAGCAGCGGGCGGGGGTTAGCTGAAAGCGGGCGATGGCTTTTTCGAGCATCCCGGAATCGGGCTTGCGAAAAATAGACTCGCTGACCGAGGGGTGGTTTTCAGAAAAATAAAGCGCATCAAGGCAGTGGCCGCAGGCTTGCTGCAACAGTTCGTGGCAGGCCAGCACGTCGGCGCGGGTGTAAAGCCCTTTGGCAATACCGGCCTGATTAGTTACCACAATAAGGTGGTAGCCAGCGGCTTTGAGCCGGGCCAGGCTTTCGGGCACCCCTGCCGAAATACAGAAGCGCTCGGGCGTCCAGACGTAGTCGCCCAGCTCGTCGTTGAGTACGCCGTCGCGGTCCAGAAAAATAGCTTGGTTCAAGTTAGTTGTCGGTTGTTAGTTGTCGGTTGTCAGTAAAAGAACATCATGCTGAGCGAAGTGAAGCATCTTGCTCGCCAACTAACTCAATCTATAGCGCCGTTTTGGTTCAACGGTTGAATTAGTTAGCGAGCAAGATGCTTCACTTCGCTCAGCATGACGTTCTTTTACTGACAACCGACAACTAACAACCGACAGCTATAGAATGCGCATTGCTATTATTGGCGGGGGCCTCACGGGCCTCACGCTGGCTTACTACCTGCAAAAAGCCGGCGTAGCCTACGACGTATTCGAGGCCAGCGAGCAGGCGGGCGGCAACCTGCTCTCACCGCTCGACGCGGCCGGCTACCAGCTCGAAGCCGGGCCTAACTCCTTGCTACTCAGTCCCGAGTTGGAAGAGCTACTAGCCGAGCTGGGCCTCACCAACCACATTCAGGAGGCGGCCCCGGTGAGCCAGCACCGCTACGTGCTGCGCCGGGGCCGCTACCAGGCGCTACCCGCCTCGCCCCCCAAGCTGCTGACCAGCGGTTTTTTCAGCCTGAAAACCAAGCTGCGGCTGCTACGGGAGTTGCGCCACCGCCCTGCCCCACCCGTGCCCAACGAAACCGTAGGGGCCTTTTTCGGGCGGCATTTCGGGCCGGAAGTAGTGGCCTATGCCGTTAATCCCTTCCTAGCGGGCATCTACGCCGGCGACCCGCAGGAATTGTTGCTCTCGCTCACGTTTCCGCAGCTAGCGGCGCTTGAGCAGCAGCACGGCTCGGTGCTGCGCGGCTTCGCAGCCAGCCGCAAGGCCGGGGGCAGCGCGGGGCGGCGGCGCACCATCACGCTGCGCGGCGGCGTGCAGACGCTCACCGAGGCGCTGGCGGCTCATCTCAGTTGCTACCACCCTGGGCAGCGGGTTAGTCAATTATCAATTATCAATTATCAATTATCAGGTGGTAATTACCAGTTGGAAATCGATAAACAAGTTCTACCCAACATCGAAAACCAAACACCGAAAACCTATACCCACGTTGCCCTGGCCTTGCCAGCTTATGCCGCTGCCGAGCTGCTGCGTCCGCTCCACCCGGCTGCGGCCGATGCCCTGGCGGCGGTGCGCTACCCGCCTATGGCCCTCGTGTATTCGGCCTACGACCGGGCCGCCGTGGGGCATCCGTTAGCGGGTTTTGGGGCGCTGCACCCGCAAGCGGAGGGCACGTACTCGGCGGGCAGCATCTGGACCAGCGCCATTTTTCCCGACCGGGTGCCGGCGGGGCAGGTGTTGTTTACGAGCTTTGTGGGCGGCACCCAGTTTGCCCGGCAGGCCCAGGAGCCAGCGGCCGCGCAGCTAGCGGCCGTCGATGCCGAGTTGCGGCGGCTCTACGACATCACGGCGGCCCCGCGCTGGCAGGGGCGCTATTACTGGCCGCGCAGCATTCCGCAGTTTGATGCACACCTGGCGGCGGCCCGGGCGGCCGTGGTCCCACTCGCAGCCGAAGGCATTGTGGCCGTAGCCAACTGGATGGCCGGCGTGAGCGTGCCGGACTGCGTAAAGTATGCCAGGAAGGTGAGTGAAGAGTTAAGAGTTGCAGTCCTGGTGAGCGATGCAAAATAGGTGTATTCAAACAAAATCGTTTGCGCCGCTTGGCTTGCCGTTGTCATTCGCACATGCGGGATGTACGTTACTCCCTCGCCAACTGCCCCAACTCTTCACTCTTAATTCTTAACTCTTAACTGATGCCCCGCGCAACCCTTTTCCAACTGCGCTTATCTTTGCCGCAATGAGTACTACGGTCGCCGGACTAGTCATAATTCCGACGTACAATGAGCGGGACAACGCGGAGCTTATCATTCGGGCCGTTTTGGGGCTACCGAAGCAGTTTCACGTCCTGATAATTGACGACGGCTCGCCCGATGGCACGGGGGCTATTGTGCGCGGCTTGCTGCCGGAATTTGCCGGGCGTTTGTTTCTGGAAGAGCGGGCGGGCAAGCAGGGCCTGGGCACGGCTTACATTTTCGGGTTTCGGTGGGCGCTGGCGCAGGGCTACGACTACGTGTTTGAGATGGATGCTGATTTCTCGCACAACCCGCAGGATTTGACGCGCCTGCATGAGGCCTGCGCCGTGCAGGGCTACGACCTAGCCATCGGCTCACGCTACAGCGACGGCGTGAACGTGGTAAACTGGCCCATGAGCCGGGTGCTGATGTCGTATTTCGCCTCGAAATACGTGCGCATTATCACCGGCATGCCCATTCACGATGCCACGGCGGGCTTCAAGTGCTACAGTGCGAAAGTGCTGCGGGCTCTCGACCTGAGCAAAATTCATTTCGTAGGCTATGCCTTTCAGATTGAGATGAAATGGCTGACGTACTGCCTGGGTTTCCGCATCAAGGAGGTGCCGATTATTTTCACCGACCGTACCAGGGGGCAGTCGAAAATGTCGAAAGGCATCTTTAAGGAAGCCTTTTTTGGCGTGGTGCAGATGCGCGTCAACAGCTGGCTGCACCCTCCGCACCGCGCTCACGCCGCCCCGGTCACGGGTGTGGTCAGCCCTGCGTCGTAGGCGCATTTAAGTAGTCGCGCATAAGTAAGCGTATCGCCCTCCGTGGGCGCCTCACCCCCCGGCCCCCTCTCCGAAAAGG
>JBPBPU010000047.1:0-53246 GCA_050954465.1 Janthinobacterium lividum | reverse complement strand
AACGAGGTGAGCTGGCGCAGCACGTCCACGAACAGGGCCTCGGCCACGAGGCGGCCGAAGCGCTCGCCTTCCCGCACCTCGCGGTAGAGCCGCTGGAGATTGTCGTGGGAGATGGTCAGCAGGTGGGCTTCCTCCAGGGCCTGGATGCCGTGGGTGGCCGGCTGGGCCGCCAGAAAGCTAGCGTAGTCGCCGATGAACTCCTGCTCGCGGCCGAAGTAATAGGTCAGCTCCTGGCCGTCGCCGCCCTGGAAGTAGTGCAACACGCCTTGGCGCACGAAGCCGATTTTGCGGCTCACCTCGCCGGGCCGCAGGAAGTAGCCGCCCTTAGGCACGGCTTCGGGCACGAACCACTGCCGAAGCAGGTCTTCCTCGGCCGGGGCCAGGGCAATAAAGTGGCGAATGGCGGCTAGCAGCGAGTCATGCATCGGCAACGGGCCCGGCCAGCAAGCTACTGCCGGGCAGTGAGCCGGCGGAGCGCGGGGCAGCAACGGGAACGGGGCAAAAATACGGCGTAGCCCGCGCCCGCCGCTACCAGTCGGCCACCGGCCAGGGCAACGGAGCCTGTCAACCTACCCTTTTACGCCAGGCTACATTGGCTACTGGCCATACGCAGTTTGCAAATAGATTTTTAGAGAGCTGCTACCCCACGGCGGCGCGTTTGCCAGTTTGGAAGAAACCCCGGCTCGAAGTGGTCTACTACCTCGGCACCTACTTCAAGCTTGGCCGCCGCCACGCTGCCCTGGGCTACCGCTCCCCTCCTCCAGTAGAGGCCGACCTGCTGCATTAAGCACCTGTGCAAAAGTAATCGTATCCCGGTCCGACGGCTTTTTCAGCCGTCCGACCGGCTGCCGGCAGAACAAACTAGTCGCGCAAATGGCGCTAACGGCAGCCGGTCGGACGGCTGAAAAAGCCGTCGGACCGGGATACGATTACTTTTGCACGACTACTTACCTACCTTGGCTCGCTGTCTGCTCCAGCTAGACTACCCCACATAGCACTGGCTACATCTAAGGCCTTTCTCTTCCGCTACTTCGCTGACGACGTTAGCCTACCGTGTCCACCCAGCGCCGGACGGGACTATCCTACCTGGAACGTCCGCATGCTGAGCCCCCCAAATGACACCTCCTCGTGGGCGTAGCTAATGGCCTCGTCTGGCTGCGCCAGGCCGGCGCTGTAGAGCAGCGGCAGGTAGTGGTCGGGGGTCGGCACGGCCAGTAGCCCGCTGACGCCCGCCTGCTGGTACGCCACCAGGCTCTGGAAATCGCGCTGGTCGAGCTTCCGCTTTACCCACTCGTCAAATTCGGTGGCCCACTCGAAGGGGCTGGTATCGCCGGCCCGTAGCTTGGGTACGCTCAGGCGCGTGTTGTGCACGATGTTGCCGCTGCCGATGAGCAGCACGCCCCGCTCGCGCAGGAAGCGCAGCTGCCGGGCAAAGGCGAAGTGCCAGGCCAGGGGCTTGGTATAGTCGAGACTGAGCTGCAAAACCGGGACATCGGCTTTCGGGTAGAGGTGATGCAGCACGGTCCAGGTGCCGTGGTCCAGGCCCCAGTCGGCCGCTCCGTGCACCTCGTGCACATGGTCGATAATGGCCTGGGCCAGGGCGGGGGCCCCGGGCGCGGGGTACTCCAGCGCGTGGAGTGCGGGCGGGAAGCCGCCGAAGTCGTGGACGGTGGGGGGGCGCTGATTGGTTGTTACCTGCGTGCCAGTAGTGAGCCAGTGGGCCGAAATGACTACAATGGCCTTCGGCGGGGTGAGGCGGGTCCCCAACTGGCGCAGGCTGCGCGTGAAGGCATTATCGTAGAGCGCATTCATGGGTGAGCCGTGGCCGATGAACAGCACGGGCATGGCCGGGGTAGTGGGATAGCTGGCGGCGGCGGCCACTAAGGATTTTAGATTCATAACAGCGGGCAAACGGGGCGCGCGCGCAAAAGCTTTCAAGCGCACGCGGCGTTGCATAAAGATGAGCAGTAGGGAGGGGAAGAACAGCCGCCTGGCCGGTGCTCCCGGTGGAAGGAGCACCGGCGGGGAGCTACTTGCCGAAAACAGGCCCGGTGCGCCTACACCGTAACGCTATCGAGGCCCTGCTGTAAGGCAGTCGCCTGAAGTGCTGGCAGCCGGACCCCTTCGGCCCGCGCCACCGTCACATCCCGCATCCCCAGAAAGCCGAGCATCCAGCGCAGGTAGGGAGAAGCGAAGTCGTACGGCTGCGTCGGCCCCTCCGAGTAGATGCCCCCACTCGCTAAGGCGACGTACACCTTTTTGCCCGTAATCAGCCCCTCGGGACCGGCCGGGGTGTAGCGAAACGTGATGTTGGCCCGCGTGAGGTGGTCGAGCCACGCCTTGAGTGAGGACGTAATCATGAAATTGTAGAGCGGGGACCCAATCACGAGCACGTCCGCCGCCAGCACTTCGGCAATTGCTTCATCGGAGTGGCGCACGGCTTGCTGCTGCTCCGGCGAGCGGCCCTCGGTCGGCGTGAAGTAGGCTTGCAGGTGCGCTTCTTCGAGGTGCGGGAATGGGTGCTTCGCCAGGTCACGCACGACCACCGTGCTAGCTGGATGTGCCACCAGCAGCTTGTCAATGATGCCCTGGCTGAGCCTGGTGCTGAACGATTCAGCGCCACGGGCGCTGGAAATGATTTGCAGAATCTGCATGCGTAAGGGGGAAATAGAGGGGTGAAAGACGAACTTCCGGTGCTGGATACGCCGGCCCACAACCGCTGCCCACCAACTAAGCGGTGGCCTAGGCGGTTGGGTATTCTGATTACCTCAAGCAATCAGCTAGCGAGTTGTTCGTCCTTTTCGCCAAGTTCAGATTACTGAGTGGTAGCCTGATTACCAACCGGTAACCACGTAATCCAGCCGTTCCACCTTGCCTTATCTCCACGCTATGAGTAGCCCCGATACCCCTCCCTGCGCCGTGACGATGCAGGCCCTGCGCAATGCTTTTCTGGTCGTCAACAGCAAGTGGAAGCTGCCCATCATCGTGGCCCTGAACAAGGGCACCCGGCATTTTCGCGGCTTGGAGCGCAGCGTGCCCGGCATCTCCACCAAAGTGCTGGCCAAGGAGTTGAAGGAGCTGGAGGCCCATCAGTTCATCGCCCGCACGGTGTACCCTGGCCCGCCTGTGGTCGTGGACTACCACGTGCTGCCGTACGCGCGCTCGCTCGACCCCGTAATTGAGGTGTTGAAGGCGTGGGGCATCCAGCACCAGCAGCGTTTAGAAGCCCTCCACGCCGCCCTGGTAGAGCAGTCATAAAGGAGCTGTGTTAGTAAGTAGGCAAAGAATTACGGCAAGCAGCTAGTGTCCTGATTAACAAGAGTTTTTGACAATGCTCAGCTTGGGGATTCTGTTTTTTGCCCTGGTCAATAGGTTCGCCTGGCCGCGCGTTGCACACCGGATAGGGAACACGAAAAGGAGAGATTTCCGGTACCAGCTATTTCCTGCCGCTGCAGAGCTGTGAGCTCGGCAAAACCTAGTAGCCAAAACCCATAGTGGCAACTAAAGTACCCATTAAGCACTTTTTATGGCTTTCTGGCACCCTGAACCGAGTCTACTACCCGTGGCCTGCTGAGCTACTCTTGACGAATTATCCCGCTCAAGTTGAGCTTCCGGTACTTTAGTTCGAAGTCCGTGTTTCCCCGTTTACTGCCTTGCCATAATTCTTTGTTCAATTACTAACGTAACCCCCACTTCTTCCCTTATACGCCACCACACGCAGTTGCTGAAATAGTCATAGGACTTACGCAAAACGGGTTAACTTGAGCAAAAAAGCGATGAAAGTAACGGCACAAGTTTACGGGCAATTTTTGCTCAGCAGCCAGGTCAATTATACGGGCATCTACCTGGCTGACCATTTGGAAGGGCTCCGGCATGACAACGTGCAGTACTTCCTCAAAACCAGTCACTTTACGCCGAGGCAGCTCTGGCAACAGGTCAAAAAAGACTTCGTACCGAGTGAACGTGGCTACGTACTCTTTGATGATACCGTGCTCGATAAACACCACAGCCACCGCATTGAACTGGTTCGGCGGCAGTACAGTGGCAATGCGCACGGGCTGCTTAAAGGTATCGGACTGGTCACCTGCGTGTACGCCAACCCGGAAACCGACCAGTTCTGGCTGCTTGACTACCGCCTCTTTGCCCCCGAACACGAGGGCAAAACCAAACTCGACCACGTCTTCGACATGCTCGGCCAACTGACCCCGCGTCAGGTGCCCTATCGGACCGTATTGCTGGACACGTGGTATGCCCACCACGGCGGTGTTCAAGTGGCTGCAGACAGCGGGCAAAATTTACTATTGCCCCTTGAAAAGCAACCGCCTCGTCGACGACTCCGGCGGGCAAACGCCCTATCAGTCGGTGGCCTTGCTCACGTGGTCAGCGACCGACGTGGCACACGGCAAACTGGTCAAAGTCAAGAGCATGCCCAAGGAGTCGAAGCTGAAGCTTTTCCGCGTACTGGTGTCTACCCACCGGACGGCCTACTTCGTTACCAACGAGCTAGCGCAAAACGACACGCAAACTGCCGAGCAAGAAAGCAGGGTGCGCTGGACGATTGAGCAGTTTCACCGCGAAGTCAAACAACTCACCGGCCTCGAAGCCTGCCAGTGTCGGCTCGCACGCAGCCAGCGCAACCACATTGCCCTGGCCGTGCGCACCTGGACCTGCCTCAAACGCTTCGCTTACCAAACCAAGCAGACCGTTTACCAACTTAAGCAAGGCTTGCTCGATGCCTATCTGCGCCGCGAAATGACCCAGCCTACCTTGGCTTTTGCGTAAGTCCTATATTGGTTATTCCCGCCCGCGCCGCCGCATGAAGTCCCCCGCGTTCCTGCTTTACACGGGCGACTTCCTCAGCTCGCTCGACGTGCAGCTTATGGAGGCCCACGAGGTAGGAGCGTACTGCCTGCTGCTGTTCAATTCCTGTCAGTCCGACCGCCCCGGCTTCCTGCCTAACGACGAAGACCGCCTGCGCCGCATTGCCCGCCTCACCGCCGAGCAGTGGGCCAGCAGCCGCCAGCTGCTGCTCCGCAAGTTTCCCACCGCCCCGACGAGCCCACCCTCCGCTACAACCCGCGCTTGGCCGCCAAGGCCAGTCGCCAGCAGCAGCACCGTGAGCAAAAGGCCAAAGCCGGCCAGGCATCCGCCGCCAAGCGCGCCACTACGTCAACACCTGTTGCCCAAAATCCAACACCTGTTCAACACGTGTTGCCCGAAAACACGCCATCCGCACCACTTTCCAAAAGCACTTTAACACCTGTTGCCCAAAATTCAACACCTGTTGCCCCGCCGCCCAACACCCGTTGGGAAAAAGGTCAACAGAAGGGCAACCTTTCATTGTCTATTTCTACACTCTCTTCACTACGTTCAGAGAGTGGGGCCCGTTCGCCCGCCCCCAGGTCTGAAAAAGTAGTCGGCAAGCCGGCCGCCAACCGCAAGCAGGCCCCCGCGCCGCCCACCCTGGCCGAGGTGCAGACCTACGCCACCGACCAGTACCCCAGCCCCGCTGCCCAGCAGGAGGCTGGCCACTTCCACGACCACTTCGAGAGCAACGGCTGGCTGGTCGGCGGCAAAACCCCAATGGTCAGTTGGCGCGCCGCTTTCCGCAACTGGATGCGCCGCAGCCCCCAATTCCAAAACCCCACCACCAACCGCGCCGAGGGCCCGCGCCCGCACCGCCCCCAAACCAAACGACCCCACCCGCTGGAGCTAACTTCCCATGCACCTCACCACCACCAACCGTCGCGCCGCCACCACGCCGCGCCCCGCCCACCAACCGCCCCAGGCCCTCGACCTCGAAGCTCCGTGCTCGGCGCGGCCCTTATCGAAGCCGACGCCCAGCGCACGCTGCTGGCCACCCTGCCCGACGAGCAGGTGTTCTACCTGCCCGCCCACCAGCAAGCGTACCTGACCATCCGCGACCTAGTGTTGGCCGGCCAGCACGCCGACCTGCTCACGGTCATCGCCCAGCTACGCCACCGCGGCACGCTGCAGCGCACCGGCGGCGCGGCCTTCGTGGCTGGCCTCACCCACGCCGTCCACTCCGCCGCCGCCCACCTCGAAACCCACTGCCGCATCCTGCAGGAGCAGCACGCCCGCCGCGTCATCATCCGCACCGGCTCCCAACTCGTGGCCCAGGGCTACGACGACACCCGCGACCCCCTGGAGCTACTAGCCGACGCCCAAACCCAACTCACCGGCCTCAACCGCACCCTCGAAATCCGCCCCGGCCAAACCGCCGCCGCGGCCTTCGCCGCTACCTTCGACCATCTCACCCGTGCCATCGGCCGCCAGGGCCTCACCGGTATCCCCAACGGCCTCACCCAGCTCGACGGCCTCACCGGTGGCTGGCAGCCCGGCGACCTCGTCATCCTAGCCGCGAGGCCCGCAATGGGCAAAATCGCCGCCCTGCTCCACTTCGCCCGCCCCGCCGCCCTTGACCACAACCACCACACGGCCATTTTCTCCCTCAAAATGCCCACCCTGCAGCTCATGCAGCGCCTAGTGGCCAGCGAGGTTCCCGGCTACTCCAACTCCGACCTGCGCCGGGGCAACCTGCCCGGCGGCCTTGAACAAGTGGCCCACATCCGCGCCCAGGCCCAGCGCCTCGCCACCCACGGCCACCACCTGCACCTCGACGACACGCCCGGCCTCAGCATCCAGCAGCTGCGCGCCAAGTGCGCCCGCCTCCACGCCCAGCACCCCTTGGGCCTGGTGCTGGTCGACTACATCCAGCTCATGCGCGGCGACCAGAAAGGCAACCGCGAGCAGGAAGTAGGCAGCATCAGCCGCAGCCTCAAGGAGTTGGCTGAGGAACTCAACGCCCCCGTTATCGCCCTCAGCCAGCTCTCCCGCGACGTGGAAAAGAGGGGGAGGGGACAAGCGCCCCTTGCTCAGCGACCTGCGTGAGTCCGGCTCCCTGGAGCAGGACGCCGACTGCATCATCTTCCTCTGGCGCGGCGAGTACTACGGCATCTGCCAGTACGAGGACGGCAGCCCCACTGCCGACACGATTTTGTTCGACGTAGCCAAGCACCGCAACGGGGCCACCGATGAGGTCATCACCGCCTGCACCATGCGCCGCGGCACTTTCGCCAACCTGCCTTAACCTACTTTCCTATGTCTCCGCTTACTCTACCCTACTATTTTAGGCAGCTGAAAGTTAAGTAGTTGTCGAATAAGCCAGTCCGCCAGCGCTTCCACGAGCCGCGCCAGCGGCTGGTGCGGGCAAGCACCCGGCCGAGTGAGTTGGCGCAGGATATTGAGGCCGTGGCGACTAAGACTGGTGGCTCGATAGCCATGGTTTTTGCGCGCAATGGGTTGGCATTTCTGGTCGGCTTGGATGCCCACGCTCAGGCACCAAGCGTAGGCCAGGCTCACCAGGGCCACGAGCTTGCGCAGCTTGTGGTGGCAGCGCAAATGACTGACTTCCAGGTGGAAGCCGCGCCCCTTCAGGTTCTGAAAACACTGCTCAATCGTCCAGCGCTTGGCATAGAGCTGGTCGAGCCAGCCCAGCCCGGCGGTGGCGAAGAGAAACAAAAAGTCGTTGTCAGCCAGGGCTTTGACCCACACCTGGCCCCAGACCCCATCGACCTGGCAGTGGGCAAAGCGGCGGACCTGCCCCTGGGCCAGCCCCAACTCGGCGATGGCCCGCTGCTGGCCATTGGGCAAGGTAAGCAGGTGATGCCGGGGCAGGCGCATGACAAAGTTCAAGCCGGTGTCTTTGAGCCACTTCACCCACTGCTGCCCCACAAATTCGCGGTCGCCCAGCACCAGCCCGATACGCGCGGCCCAGCAGTTTCACGCAGACCTGGAGCAGGGCGATGCGGTCGGCGGCGTTGGAATTGCCGCGGCGATTGTCGAGCAGTTCCCAATAGAGGGGCACCTGAAACGTGCCTCGGCCCACGGTCACGAGCAGGATAGTGACTTGGCAGTGGCCGAAGTCCCATTCGGTGCGGTCCAGGCACAGGCGTAGCTTGCCCTGGGCTGGTAACAGGCTTAACAGCACCTGGGCCACGACCAGGTAGTTGAGGTCGGTTTCGCGAAAGAAATCTTGAATCCGGGTTTCATTCGAAGCCACTTTTACCGCATCGTTGAGGTGATGCGCCACTTCGCCAAACTGCACGTTGCGGCTCTTGAGCAGCGCGATAATAAACTGAGCGACAAACTTTTGGCGAGCCAGATGGCGCACAATCGGTGCGTGGTGCAAAACAGTCGTAATTTTGGCGATGAGGCAGTGCTTCACGGGGCAGAACGAACATTGGTGGCGTAGGAACCCCAAAGGTCGGACTGCCCCGTTTTCATGCCCCTGTTTTTAGTAGGGTAGAGTAGTCTCCGCTCACTCCTCACTACGTCGGCCCCAGCATCACCATTCAGGTCGTGCGCTTCTACCTGCTTGACCAGCACCTAACTACCTCCTATACCCTACTGCTGCATCCGGCCGACTACGAAACCCTGGCCCGCGAATACCAGCAGACGTACCGCGAAGCTTTGCCCAGTCCCTATTTTCTGCTCGACATCTATGTCGAAGCGGCCACTACTCCCGAATATCCGGTGGCCCGGCACTACATCAGGGCCCTGCTCCACGACGAGCGCCCCCCACCGCCTGGCTCTGACCCTACGCTACGGCCCCCTCATTGACGACCACCGCCCGCTTTATCGCTGCGGCCACTGCGGCACCTATACCGATGCCGACGGCCAACTCCTGCGCGGCGACGAGCTACTGCTCACTACCCGCCTCGCCCAACAGCGCGGTGCTGCCAGCTAGGCGCTCCACGTCGTCGGTCAGTGCTGCCCTAGTGTCTGGTAGCACCGCGCCAGGCCTTCTGTAAGTAGGGCTTAGCTTAACTTGACTTTAGCCCTAAGCCGCCCACGCTAATGCCTCCTGCCAGATATGGAGTTAGTGGCGCGGGATTTTAAGCAGGACGGTATCGCTGGACGAGTTGTCAAAAGTAGTTTCGGTCCACAAATAGTGGCGTACGGCGGCCAGCGCGTCCCTAAAGGTGGGGGCCGCCTTCTGGTACCAGGCGCAGGTCTGCGCGCGCAACAAGCCCCGCGTATGCAGGCGAGCAGCCAGTAGGGGGACGAGCGAAAACAGGCTCAATAGCCTGGGCGTGGTGCGTGCGATGGCCAGGTCCGTCCACTGGCGCTGGCTTTCCACCCCCAGGTGCGCCTGCACCTGGGCGAAGGTCGCTTCCAGGGCCCAGCGCTGGGCATAGGTCGTCCCGATAAAGGTGGCATCCAAGGTTAGGTCCGTGCTTAAAAAGGCACTCAGCGGGGCCGCTGGGATGCCCACCGCCCGCACCAGCACCCAGCGGATGGGCACCCCACTGCCAGCCGAATACCACAGGGCTGTGCTCGTGGCTACCTCCACGGGCCGCGCCTGCCCCCGCGCATCGGCCGGTAGCGTCAGGGACTGCCAGCGGGTGGTAGTCGCCGCCGCGTCCAGGCGCAGGCGCGTGAGCCAAGTGGTCTGCGCCCGGCTCGCGGCCAACAGGCTCAGCACCGCGTAGCCGCTGTCACCCAGGCAGATAAAGGGGCGTCCTGGTAGCCACCGAGCGAGTTGCTTGACGATTTGCCAGGCCCAATCCGTGACTTTTTTGTGGCGGCGGCCCTGCCCCGTGGTCCACTTGGCCGAGGGGGCCAGCACCGTGAGCACGGGCAAGGCCCAGATGCGGGTGGCCCAAGGTAGGGGCGTGAGCAGGCAGACGCTGAGCCAGCGCAAGCCGCTGCCCTTGACCAACTGCGCCTTACTATTGAGCACGGCATCGCGGTAAATGCCGCGGGCGGCGATGCGCGGCCCCCAGCGGCGCTCGAGGGTTTCGTCCAGGCCGAAGATGAGCGGGCCAGCGGGCAAAAAAGCGGCCACGAGTTGGGCCAGCAACACGCGGCTGGCGGCGCGGGCGCTCCACCTGGCCCGACTCAGCACCCGGTGGTACTTGTGCCAGGCCGGCTGCTGGCCCAAGCTTATGATGCGCAGCACGGACGTCACCGTGCGTTTACCGGGGGCCAGGATAGCGCCGAGCAGCAAGAGCTGGACGTGAGCGAAGACGCGGCGGCAAAATAGGCGGGCGTAGGGGTATATTACAGCCTGAAACTCGCTGGGGAAGGTCGGCATAGCTTTACGGTGTGGTTACCCAAAGTTAAGCCTGCCCATCCGGCGGGTTTCTTTTTGGCGCCAAACCCTGGCCCCAAAAGCTAAAGTCAAGCTTAGCAGTGGCCCTTAAAGGAATAAAAATCCAGCATTACTTCATCTACCCTACTCCCTCATCCAGCCCGGCTTCCGGTCTATAGGGCAGCCTGATGCTCAGCCCACTGCTCACCCCTGCCAGCCCCAGCCCCGTGAGCGTACCGTCGATGCTGTGGCGTAGGAAAAGCAGTAGGCGCTTAGGGTCGTGCAGGGTGCCTTCGAGGGCCACCGACTCGGGGCGCGGGGCGGCCGAGGCTTTGCCCCGGTACACCTGCACCTGGCAGCCCGCCCCGATGGCGCGCTGGCAGAGGCCCCGCATGTAAAAGGCGTTGAACTCACGCTCGGCGAAAAGCAGGGCGGCGTTGGCGGGCACGGGGCGCATGGCATCGGCACGGCGCTCGTGGGTGATGAAGCAGCGGTGGGCCGTAAGGGCGTCGGCCAGGGTTTGGGCAGTGCCGTGGGCAGCGGCTTCGCGCAGCAGGTGCGGGTAGTGGTGGTGGCCGTGGTCGTTGAAGCGCTTGCTGAAATTGAGCCGGCTGGTTTTGATGGCCTCGTTCACTTCGTGTAGCAGGTAGACGCGCGTAAGGCCATCCAGATTCTCAAAATGGAACATCGGGTATAGTAGCAAAGTAGGAAATAGCCAAAAGTAAGCGACTAGGTGGCTGCCGTTTATCAGTTTCCTCGATTACGGATTAGTGTTATTTTAGCTAAAAATCTGTAAACTTGTTGACCCGTGAAGTTGCTATGAACTTACCGAAGCCGCTTGTGTTTCGTATATGGTCTGCTCTATCCTACCCTATCGACCGCCTGTTACGTTAAATTTATGGTAGCTATTACACGCTTGGCGCAGCAATTAGCTGCTCTACCGGGTGGCAATGTCTTGCGTACCGGGTTCCGGGCCGCCCAAACCTGGCTCGATTACCAGGAGTCGCAAGCCCTTAAAGGTTTGCTGGGTAGCCCGGCCCTGCACGAACTGGCACAACGCCATCCCCGGCTAGGATATAAATATCTTGGAGAATGCCTGGCGACGGATTTAACCCGTAAAAACCGGTTGGCCAGTGTGTTGCATCACTACGACTACCTGCTTGCCCAGGCCCGCCCCGCTTTCTTCAACCAGGTGCTGCGGGAGCAGCAACTGTGGCAGGAAGAGCGTGCGGGCCAGGTCTTCAGCATAAACCTGGCTTATCCCTTCGATACTGATTTTGAGGGTGAGCTGTCGGTGCAGTTTCGGCTAAATACTACCCTGCTCTATACCATAACGTTTACGCTGGTGCCGGGCTGGGTGGTGCAGTCGCCCTGCCTGTCGGCTGCGCTGGTGAGCCGGGTGCAGGGCACCCGCAATTTTGCTCTGATTAAGCAAGCTACCAAGCTGCTGCACGACATTGCGCCGTCGGCCCTTCTCATGCAGGCGCTCTATGGCTTGGCCCAGGCATTTGATATTCAGGCAGTAGCGGGGGTCAGTAATGAGCAGCAGCTCTGCAGTACCAAAGTGGCGTATCACTTCGACTACGATGGCTTCTGGCAGCAGCTGGGAGCTGGCCCAGCAGTAAACGGCTTGTTCAACTTGCCGCTCTCGCCCGTGGTAAAGCCGCTGGAAGCCGTGAAGGCTAACCACCGTTCGCGCACGGTTCGCAAGCGCTATTACAAACAACTGCTTCAGGACAGCATCCAGCGCTATGTGCGCGAACACCTGCTGGCCGAGCCTGCTGCCGCCCAGTAGCTGCTATTCTTCCCGATGCACTGTGGCCGGGCTAAATGCCGGTACGCACACCGACCAGTATTCGCATTCTTCCTCAAACGGGTTGGCGTAGCGCACCCGCGCCCCGGCCCGGATGAGCAGCGACTCGCCAGCCCCCAGCTCCACTACGTCGCCGTCGATTTCGAAGCGCTTGCGGCCGCGTACCACGATGGTAATTTCGTCGAATTCGGGGCGCTGGTGCGGCTCGCTCCACTGCGGTGGAGCTACCATGTGGGCCACGCTATAGAGCCCGGTGCCGGTACTAGCCAGCCCAATGTGCTCCTCAATGAGCTTGCCATCGGTAGTGGGCACCCGAAATGGCTGGGCGTTGCGGAAATAATTCTTCTCAATAGCCATAAGGAAGCAGGACGGGGGAGTAAGCGCCCGGCGCAAAGCTACGCCTAGCGCAGAGGCCGTAGGCGCTACGGAAATAGCCGAATGTTATCCTGCACCAGTTGGTAAAGCGTTGCGATAAGCTGCGGCCGCAATTCCTGAAACCGGGCATCCTGCTGCTGAAATGCCGGGCCGGGCGACCAGTAGCCCAGTGCAGCAAGCTGCTGTCGGCGTTCGGGGCTGGCTTGTTCGTCCAGCGTATGGGCCGTGCGTAGGGTCTGGGCTATTTCGGGAAGATAAAGCTGGTTGTCAAGCTGGTAAGTTACTAGGTCCAAGTGAAAGTAAAGGGCACCAGTCAATCCCTCCCAGTTGTCATAGGCCAGCCATTCCAGCACGACTGCCACGCAAAACAGGGGCGGCGGCAGCTTCGGAAAAGCCTCGAATTGCAACCAATAATTGCGCGGCAGCTGGTGGGCTGTTTCGAGCGCATAGGCCACCTTCTCCAGCGCTTCTTCCCGGTCGTGCTTGTAGCGCCGCAGTATGCGCTCCGTCAGCGTATATCGCTCCTCATCAATGCTCTTGAGCGTCAGATTGATGTCGTAGCCATGCTGCCCCAAGTGCCGCTCAGCCACGGCCGCATCCACCCCGGTTTTGGCCACCACCAGCGCCTGCGTTTCAGCCCGAAACAACGCCTCGGCGGTCGGCACGTTGCCGTGGGTGCGGGCCAGCAAAGCCTGGCCGTGGCGCAGGCCCACGGGTACGCGTTGGCGCAGGGCGGCAAGCTGGGTCTGGTCGGTGGTGCTCACGGGTAGCTTACTACTTGCTGTTACGCAGTCATCGGGGTCGTCACCCGTTCAGGCCGCCGTAGGCGGTCTGAACGGGTGTCGGCTGGGTGATTCCAGTGTGGTCGTGCTAGCGGCAGCCGTTTAGACTGCCTACGGCGGTCAGACCGGATTACGACCCCCGATGACTGCGTAATATGGTTACTTAGCCACCTGCTCCCGGCAGTGAGCCAGTTGGGCATCGAGCTGCTGCGTAAAGGGCTGCAAGGCTTTATAATGCAGTGCATCATCTTCGCCATTCACGCGCGAAACCGTTTCCTGGCCCTGCGTAATGGATAGGGTTACGTCGGTGCCATCATACGCTTGGTGGCCAGGAGTGCTTTTCAGCTGGCGGAAACTGCTGAGGTTGAACGATTTGGCAAGCGAAGCCCAGGCGCTGGGGGCAGTTTTGGCGCGGAAAGCCTTGCGGCTGCTGCGCGTGCCTTCGATGTACACAGTAGAATCTGGGGTAATAACCAGGCTGGAATACCCACCCAGGCGGCCGCCGCTGGCCGTTTCATAGGCAATTTTGGTGATGCCGCTAGCGGCTGGGGTGGCGCGCCGGGCGGGGTGGTGCTGGCCGGAGGCGGTGGTCAGAACGGTAGCTGCGAGTAGGAGGGAGGCAAGAAAGTGCATAGCGAAGCAAGAAGCAAGTATGCGGCCAAGGTAGCGGCGGCAGCCGGAATTTGGCTCGACAATAAATTATACCGCTGCCCCAACCCGCTGCCCACCGGCCCGTATAGCTACCCCACATGGGCTGGCACTACTGCCCGGCCCGGCACCAACTCACCACCATTCACTTTTACTTCTCATGGCTTACCGCGAAGAAGATAACTCAGGTAAAATTCTCCTCGCCGCCCTTGCTGGCGCTGGCGCTGGCATCATCGCTGGTATTCTGCTGGCTCCCGACAAAGGGTCGGTGACGCTCGACAACTGGAAAGGCGCCGCCAAAGACTACGGCACCCAACTGGGCGACCAATACAAGAAATACAGCGCCGACCTCGAAACCAAAGTAAAGGGCCTCACCGACAAGCTCGAAGAAATGGGCATCACCTCGGGCGGTAGCCTCAACATCAAAGGCAACTGGGACGAAATCAAAGGCAAGCTGAAGCAGCAATACGCGCAGCTTACCGATGAGGACCTGACCTACGCCGAAGGCAAAGGCGACGAGTTGCTCGGCAAGCTGCAAGATAAGCTGGGCAAAGGCAAAGCTGAAGTAACCAAAATCGTGAACGACCTCGCTGGCAAAGGCAAGGACCTCGCCGATAAAGGTGCTGACGCGGCTAAAGATGCTGTTGACAAAGGCGCCGATACCGCCAAAGACGCCGCCAAATAAGCCTGCGCCAACTTGGCACTAGTTTCTAAAAGCCCTATGCCACCCGGCATGGGGCTTTTTTAGTAAGCCGGAGAGGTACTCCGCTTAAACACCTTATTCAACGATGAACGGAGTACCACTCCGTTCTACAACTCCCTCCTTACCATGCCAAAAGACAATGGAAAAGTAATCGTATCTCTGCTCGTGGGTGCTACCGCTGGCATTGTGGCCGGCTTGCTGCTGGCCCCCGAAACCGGCGAAGAAACCCGCAACGGCGTCCGCGACTCGGCCACTAAATGGGGCAGCAGCCTCGGCAGCCTGCTCAAAGGGACCCTGGCCAAGCTGCAAGGCGACCCCCACACAAACCCCGACGCGGCCGTGAGTGAAGACCGCACCGCCGCCGATGCCCTCTTCAACTCCATGAGCGAGCCCGGCGACCTCAGCACTCCTGCCACTGGCAACGGCCGCACCATCGCGGGCGACAGCGACGTGGAAGCCAACCAGGGCCACGATGATGGCAGCGGCGACGGACGCACCTCGGCGATGTAAGCAAAAAACTGCAGAAAAAAGCCCGCTACCATCACGGTAGCGGGCTTTTTGCGTGTAGCGCGGACTCACAGAGTCCGCGAATAATGTGTTAGAACAACCACGCCATTCGCTGACTCGCAGAGTCCGCGCTACCGCAACTACAGCGCTTCCGGCCGCATCTGCGGGAAGAAGAGCACGTCCTGGATGGAGTGGGAGTTGGTCATAATCATGCTCAGGCGGTCGATGCCGATGCCCAGGCCCGCTGTGGGCGGCATGCCGTATTCGAGGGCGCGCAGGAAGTCCTCGTCCAGTACCATCGCTTCTACGTCGCCGCGCTTGCCCAACTCCAGCTGGTCCTCGAAGCGCTGGCGCTGGTCGATGGGGTCGTTGAGCTCGGAGAAGGCGTTGCAGATTTCCTTGCCGTTGCACACGGCCTCGAAGCGCTCGACCAGGCCGGGCTTGTCGCGGTGCTTCTTGGCCAGCGGCGACATTTCCACTGGGTAGTCAGTGATGAAAGTGGGCTGAATGAGTTTGGGCTCGACGTACTCGCCAAAAATCTCGTCGATTATTTTAGATTTGCCCATGCTCGGGTCTAGATGCACATTCAGCTTGCCGGCGGTTTCGCGTAGCTGGGCCTCGTCCAGCTCGCCGATGGCTGCGCCGGTGTACTTCTCAATGGCCTCGAACATGGTGTAGCGCTGCCAGGGTCGCTGGAAGTTGATGACGTTGTCGCCCACCTGCACTTCGGTTTTGCCGTGCAGGGCCAGGGCCACGCGCTCCACCATTTCCTCCACCAGGTCCATCATCCAGGCGTAGTCCTTGTAGGCCACGTACAGCTCCATCTGGGTGAATTCGGGGTTGTGAAACCGCGACATGCCCTCGTTGCGGAAGTCCTTGGAGAACTCGTACACCCCGTCGAAGCCACCTACGATGAGGCGCTTGAGGTACAGTTCGTTGGCAATGCGCAGGTAAAGCGTCATGTCCAGCGTGTTGTGGTGGGTGGTGAAGGGCCGCGCCGCCGCGCCGCCGTAGAGGGGCTGCAGAATCGGGGTTTCTACTTCCAGGTAGCCTTTGTCGTTCAAGTAGTTGCGCATGGCCTGCACCAGTTGCGTGCGCTTGATGAACGTCTCGCGCACTTGCGGGTTCACCACCATATCCACGTAGCGCTGCCGGTAGCGCTGCTCGGGGTCGGTGAAGGCGTCGTACACGACTTTCTCGCCCGTTGCTTCGTCCACTTTCTCCTTCACCACGGGCAGCGGGCGCAGCGCCTTGGCCAGCAGCTTCAGCTCGGTTACGTGAATGGACGTTTCGCCCACCTGCGTTTTGAATACGTGACCGCGTACGCCGATAAAGTCGCCCAGGTCAAGCAGCTTCTTGAACAGCACGTTATAGAGCGTCTTGTCCTCGCCGGGGCAAATCTCGTCGCGGTTTACATACAGCTGAATGCGGCCCGACGAGTCCATCAGTTCGGCAAACGAGGCTTTGCCCATCACCCGCACCGACATGAGCCGGCCAGCCAGTGAAACCTCCTGAAAATTGTTCAGCTCCGGGTGGTAGTTGTCCTGAATTTCCTGGGCCGAAAAATTCACATCGAACAACTCCGACGGATACGGCTCAATACCAATTTCCTGCAGTTGCACCAGCTTTTGGCGGCGTAGCTGCTCCTGCTCCGATAAGTGCGTCATAAAGTTGTCTGAGCCGCGGATTAGTCGGATTTTTCGGATAAATCGGATTTTGAGGCCGACTACCTTAATGTGGTTTTTCCTATCCGAATAAATTGATGCGGCAGTAAGTAGTGAGTAGTCTGAATGAAAAGGAGCCACGAAAGTACGGCCCAAAAAAAGCCGCCCCGAATAGGGGCGGCCTCAATTACTTGCTAACGTCCCACCAAAGTCAGCCTGCGCAGCAGGCGTATCCGTGAAATCCGTTGAATCCGTTAAATCTGCGATTTAGGCGGCCATCTTCATTTCGGGTAGCGGTTCGGCACCTAGCAGGGTGGGCTGCACCCGTGTACGCAGGCGCTCCTGCACGAAGCCATGCTGCAAGTGGGCTGGCAGTTCGCGCACCAGCTGCTCGTAGCGCTCCAGGCCCAGGGCCTTAGCCACGTAGGTTTCGTGCACGCCGTTGAGGTAGCTCACAATGTTGAGCAGCGAACTGTGGAAGAGGCTGAAATCGATGTCGGCCTCCACATAGCGCTCGATTTCGCGACTGTTTTGCGAGATGCGCAGGCGGCCCAGCAAGTCGAAGATAGTGGTGTAGCCCAGGCGCCAGGTAATCTGCTGCCAGTGGGCGGCGGTCCACTTGTCAAGCGGGCGGCCGGTTTTCTGGCTGCGAATGGCCGTATTGGGGTTGGACTGCACCTGCTGGCGCACTGCTACCGCCTTCTGCTTGCGCGTGGTGCGCAAAAACTGCCCAATCTGAGCCTGCGCATCAATTTCCTTGCTGGCAATGTGCAAGCCGGCCTTGTAGCCCGCCAGCGGCAGCCGATGAATGCTGAAGTCGCCGTAAGCCCCGGCCGCGTAGAACGACACTGGGCGCGGATACGCATTCTTTACTACCAGCCGGCCCACCTCGCGGCGGATAACCTGCCCGTTATTGCTGCGCACGCCTGTGGTGTAAAGGAATGCCTGCAGCCCCGACAAAATGGTGTGGTAGGCCTGCGGGAAAGTCCAATGCAGGGCATTACGTAGGAAGTTCTCGTCGCCTAGCTCGGCCGTAGCGCGCAGGGCGTACTCAGTGCTCCAGCAGGTGTGCAGCAGCTTGGTGAGCGCGGCCAAATCGGCCTCGCCCAACTCGGCCTGATGCTGCCGGAAGTAGGGTAGGTGCTGCAAGCCACCGAGCGGTACCTCACCCTCCTGCAGGTGGTAATTGATGGCAAAAAAGTAGTTAAGAAACACCTGGGCCGGGATGGAACGGCGCCAGGTTTCATCGGCCAGGCGCTGCTGCTCTTGCTCGTCAGGCGTGAGCAAAGCTTCGGCCGGGGATACGCTCATCGGGGCCGAGTAGCCCTCAGTAGGGATGAGCGGAATAATGCGGGTTTCCTGTTTCATAGTCATACCGTATAAACTACTTGCGAAGAATTTTAGTTGCGATTTACTAAAGTTTTTTTAGTTGATTTACTAATAAAATTAGCGAGTACTTTTGCTGCCAAAGCTATACGCAAACCAGTTGTCATTGCAAACAGCGCGAAGCAATCGCACCCGAACGAGTCGTTCTGATGTGGTTGCTTCGCGCTGCTCGCAATGAGAAATTTTCTCGGCTTAAACCCCATAAAAAAAGCTCCTGAACCAACCGGCTCAGGAGCTTTTCAGAAACTCAACAATCAGCGCCGCCTCACATCTGCGAAATCAGCGCCATCTGCAATTATTGCTCGTCCTTAATCACGTTCACGGCCTCGCCGAGGGTGATATCTTTGTTGAGGCCGCGGGTAAAGCGCATCGAACGGTTTACCTTGGTGGAGTCGCCGCCGAAGGCTTGGCGGGTAGACGCGAGGGGAGCAAGGGCCAGGGGTTTCGCGGTTTTCTGGATGGTCTCGTACTTGTCCGACTCTGTTATGAGCGTGTGCAGCATCGTGCGGTAGGCCGTAAGCTTGAGCGGCATGTTGGTTTCGTTTTTGCGCTTGCGCAGGGTTTGCACGATTTCCGACATCTGCTGGAAGCTGGGGCTGGCGGCTACGCGAGCCTTGCTGGCCGCCTGGAGCTTGGCGTAGTTAGGCTGGTCGTCCCAGGGGCGGTAGGCGGCAGGCTTGATTTCGTCCCACTTCAGCGGGAAGTCCGATTCCTTTTCGCCTTGGTCGGCGTAGGAGAAGAAGTCAGGCAGTACAATATCGGAGGCCACACCCTTAAACTGGGTAGAGCCTCCCGTGACGCGGTAAAACTTCTGCATCGTGAATTTGAGCGAGCCGAAGGGCTTTAGCGCAGCTAGTTCGGGCGGCATGTTGTCATCGAGGTCCACAATGCGCTGTACGGTGCCCTTGCCGTAGGTGCTGGCCGTGCCCATAATGAGGCCGCGCTTGTAGTCTTGGATGGCGGCGGCCAGAATCTCCGACGCCGAGGCGCTGTACTTATTCACGAGCACCACGAGCGGGCCGCTGTATTCTACGCGGGGGTCTTTGTCGTTGAGCACCTGCGTCATGCCCTGGCTGCTGCGTACCTGCACCATCGGGCCGCTGGGCATAAACAAACCGGCCATCTCCACGGCATCGGTGAGTGAGCCGCCGCCGTTGTTGCGCAAGTCAAACACGATGCCTTTCACGCCTTCGGCGTTCAGCTTCTGCAACTCCTTCTTCACATCGGCGGCCGACGAGCGGCCCCCGTTGTCGTTGAAGTCGGCGTAGAACGCCGGCAGGCGCAGATAGCCGATTTTTACGCCGCTCGGGTCGTTAATCACGGCCGATTGGGCGAAGGTGTCTTCCATGACTACCACATCGCGGATGATGGATACAACATGAGTCGAGCCATCGGGCTTTTTCACCGTCAGGCGTACTTCCGAGCCTTTTTTGCCTTTAATGAGCGGCACCGCTTTAGCTGTATGCCATTTCTCTACGCTCACCGGCTCGGCCGCGCCCTGGGCCACGCGCAGGATGGCATCGCCCTTTTTCAACTCGCCCTGCCGAAACGATGCCGAGCCAGGAATAATGTCGTCAATGTAGATAAGGCCGTCTTTTTCTATTAGTTGAGCGCCGATACCCTCGAACTGGCCCGTGAGCTGCGCATCGAACTCCTCTTTGTCTTTGGGCGCGAAGTACTCGGTGTGCGGGTCGTAGGTATTGGCAATGACTTTGGCGAAGGAGGTAAGCACTTCGTTGGCGTCGGGCTGGTCGCCAAACTGCTCGTCGTAGAACTTGAGCACCCGCTTACGGGCCTCGGTCTCCATTTGGGCGGGGGTGCGGTCTGGCTCGGCGGTGGCGGGCTCTTTGGCGAGGGAGGCCGTTTTAGCGCGGTTATGGCGCTTGTCCTGCTCATCCATCATCTCGGCTACGTGCCGCAGGGTTTCATATTTCAGCATCTTGCGCCACTGCTCACGCTGGTCGGCCGCATTCACCGGGAAGGTTGACTTGTCGGGGTCTTCCTGGTAAGTTTCCTCTTTATCGAACGTAAAGGGCTGGGCCAGAATCTCGTGCGTGAGCGTCTGCATCTGCTTGGTGCGCTCGGCTACGAGCTTGGTGCTCAAATCCAGAAACTCGCTGGTGCCGCTCTGAATCTCGTTGTCGATATCGGTCTGGTACTTCGTGAGCTGCGCGATATCGGACTGCAAGAGGAATTTCTTGCGGTAGTCGATACGCTTGATGTCTAGCTCAAACACGCGCTTACTGAAGGCATCGTCGAGGGCTTCGGGCTGGTAGTGCGCCCGCTTAAGGAGCTGCGTAATGGCCGAAACCAGTATTTGCTCTTTGCCGGGCACGGCCGCCGAACTGCTGTGCTCATAGAAGCGGTAAGAGGCCAGCCCGAACACAGCCGTAACGAGGCCAGCGTAGGTGCCGATTTTGAGGCGGGAGGAGGACATTCTACGAAAAATTTAAGAAGAAATCAAATGTAGGGGCAAGTACCAGCAAACCAGCCGGCCACCCGCTGTGTACGGTAAAAACATCGACCAGGCTGCGAATAGTGCCGGGATAAAGCCGGGCGAACGGATATTCTTTTAACCCCGTCCGGCCCGGTTGGCACCGCATAGACGCAGCTTCGAGTAGCAGGTTGTTCGGGAACGGTAGCCGGTTGGTTTCACGCTGCCCGCCCGCGCTACGCTACTCAGAGCCACGCCACCGAAACGAGCGTACGCCGTTGATAAAACATGGCCTCAATCAGGCGCCTACCCAAGCTGGCCCGCCGAAAACCAAAGCCGTCGCCCGCTTGCCCAGCGCTCCTTACTTTTAGCGCCCCAACCAGCTGCGTTCAGTCTATGCCTCTTCCAGCCTCCGCTTTTCCCCAAATTGCCGCCGCCCGTGCCGCCCTGCTGGGCTTGGCCGTAGGCGACGCCCTGGGCGTACCCGTCGAGTTTATGGACCGTGAGGCCCGCCGCCGCGACCCCGTGACGGATATGCGCGCCTACGGCACCCACCACCAGCCCGCCGGCACCTGGTCCGACGACTCGTCCTTAACCTTCTGCCTGGCCGAAACCCTGGCCCGCCCCGGCGAGCCGGACCTGGACGATTTCGGCCGCCGCGCCCTCAACTGGCTCGATAATGCTTACTGGACCGCCCACCACAACGTGTTTGACGTGGGCATTGCTACTGCTGATGCGCTCCGGCAGCTGCGCAACGGCAAGTCGCCGCTACTGTCGGGCGGCACGGATGAGTACAGCAACGGCAACGGCTCGCTCATGCGGATTCTGCCGCTGGCATTCACCGTAAAAGACTGGCCTATTACGGAGCGGTTTCGGGCCGTACAGGAAGTTTCGTGCGTCACGCACGCGCACATTCGCTCGGTGGTGGCCTGCTTTATCTACGTAGAAATGGCGCGGCAGCTACTGCTGGGCCTCGATATCCTAGACGCCTACCAAGCCATGCAGCAAACAGTAAACGAGTTCCTGGTGCCGGGCACCCTCGTTGAAGAAGCCGAGTTGCTGCAGTTCCATCGCATTCTACAGCTGCGGCGCGAGCCCTACGACGGGCAGCCGCTGGCCGACTGCCTCGAAGATAAAATCAGCAGCTCCGGCTACGTCGTCCACACCCTCGAAGCGGCCCTGTGGTGCCTGCTGCGCTACTCCAGCTACCCCGAAACCGTGCTGGCCGCCGTCAACCTCGGCGACGACACCGACACTACCGGTGCGGTAGCCGGCGGCCTGGCCGGCTTGGCGTATGGTGAGGGAGCTATCCCTGCCGAGTGGCTGGCCGTGCTGGCCCGCCGCGCAGATATCGAGGACCTGGCCGGGCGGCTTATTCAGAGGGTAGGAGGGTAAAGGGGTAGGAGTTGAGGAGGTATTAGTTTGCTGACATCCTCCCACTAACAACTCCTCAACTCCTATCCCCTTACCCTGCTAAACTAAAAACCCCACCCCCAAGTATGAATACTACCCCACTTCCCCGCCCGTACCCCAACTCCTACTGGGCCACGCCGCTGCTGCTGGCCTGCGAGTACCCCGGCGACCGCAACCCTGCCGCTGCTACTGTGAAGCTCGATGCCCTGCTGGCCGCCGGTATCCGCGACTTCTACGACCTCACCGAGCCCGGCGAGCTGGTGCCCTACGAAAGCCTGCTGCGCGAGCGCGCCGCCCACGCTGGCATCGCGCCCGAAAGCCTGCGCTACCGCCGCTTTCCGGTGCTCGATATGGGCCTGCCCACCCCCAAGCGCCTGGCCGAAGTGCTGGCTGCCCTCGAAGACAGCGCCGCCTCGGGCCGCCGGGCCGCCGTGCATTGCTGGGGCGGCATCGGCCGCACGGGCACGGTAGTGGGCTGCCACTACGTGCAGCACGAGGGCCTCAACGGTGAAGAAGCCCTGGCCCGCATCGCCGCCGAGTGGCGAACGGTCGCCAAATTCGACCGGTTTCCCACCTCGCCGCAAACGCGGGAGCAGCTGGATCTTGTGCGGGGGTATCAGCGAACTGTTCAGGCTTAGCATTGCCTGCACAAACCACGCGGGACGGGGCTGCCTGCGGCCTTGGTAGTAGCTGTGCGCCCGTTTTGCTGTAAAAAAAATTACCTGAAAGTATGAAATTTCGCGAGTTCGAGTTACAAGAAGGAAACCACTTCATGGCCGTAGAATACTACGCCCTCATGCTAAACCGCACCTTAATAGTGCTGCTGACGCCTACGCACCTGCTGGGGGTGAAAGTGAATGGGATGCTTAGTGTAGAAGGCGGCAAAGACCCCATAACCAGGGCTATTACCCGCGCTATGGCCGTGCAGGACGTGAACAACCCCTATGCCTACGGCCGCGGAAAATACCTCAACGAAGTGGCCGAACTGGATTTGGCCAGCGAGGAAATTATCCAGAAAAGCAGCGGCAACTTCCGCCTCGCTTACGCTGACATCACCAACGTGCAGCACGACCCGCGCAAGAAGTGGGGCATGGGCCCCTACCCGCACGACGGCAAAGTCTACGTGACCACGAAAGCCGGACAAAAGAAAGAGCTTATCCTGGTTGGGCAGCAAAACGGCGCAGCAGTGGCGCAGGCCATCCAGGCGAAGCTTAAGTAACTGCTGTTACGCAGGCGGGGGAAATAGCGCGAACCGAAGGACAGCGAAGCTAAACTTTCGCTTCGCGCATCACTGCCACGCGGCGAACCCGGCACCGCGCCGCTTGGCGCAGGAAACAAGTACGGCGCAGACGCGAGCTTCGCTGCTCTGCGTCGATGCGCGAAGCGAAAGCTTAGCTTCGCTGTCCTTCGGTTCGCGCTATTTCCCCCGCCTGCGTAACAGCAGTTAAGTACCTGGTGGTTTCAGGGCGGAGCAGCAGGGGCTGGGCACTGCTAAGGGGAATTAGGTCGCCCTCCCGAGTCACCTCACGGGACTTGAGGAGGGCGATACCTACCGCGTTGGATATAGCTTCGTAAAAACCCTATTGCTTTACCGCCTTCACGCACAACGTGCTGCTGACGGTGGTCAGCTGCACCAGGTAGAGCCCGGCGGGCAGGCCCGCCAGCTCGGGTAGTAGCAAGCGGTTGGCTCCGGCTGGCAGGTCCAGCGAGCGCGTCAGTACAGAGCGGCCGGTGACATCCGTTACGTTGAGCTGCGCTTTTTCGGACTGGGCCGCCGTCAGGTGTAGTGCCAGTTCGCCGCCTGCGAAGGGGTTAGGCGCAGCCGTCAGGGCCGTTGCTGCGGTGGCGGCCAGTACGGGCAGCTGGGCAGCTTGGTCGCTGATGGCCAGGATGCCCAGGCGCGTGAGCGGCGTGGTAGCGGTGAGCGTGCGGCCGGTGGTGCTAACCGTGGTGGCTACGGCTTGGTAGCCCAGGTTGCTGGCCAGGCGCTGGCTGATTTGCTGCGCCGATTCGCTGGCAATGGTGCCCAGCAGGGCAGGGTCGTAGGTGAGCGTGGGCGTGTAGGTATAGCCCGTGCCGTTGGCGTTAGCATCGGTGAAGGTGAAGTACGCGTTGGCGTAGCGGGCACCGGTGGAGAAGGGAGTAGGTGGGTTGGTGCCGGAGTAGTAGCGGGCTACTACGCTGGTGGGCACTGTGCCGGTGCTGCCATACGTGAGGCTGGCCAGCGTGCGCCCGCCTAGCGCGAAGGTCTGGGTGCTGCCCAGGCTGGGCGCAGCCGAAGCCGTGAGGGCGGGCGGCGTGCTGGTAGGGGTTACTTCCGTCGAGCCAATGTCGGGGGCGCCGGTGGGCACGGTGGTGGAGCGGCCGGCGGTGGCGCTGGTATAGTCGGCGGTCTGGCCCGCAATCTGCTGGCCGTTGCCGTTGGCGTACCAGGCTTCAGGGTTGGCGGGGTTCAGGTTGAGGTTGCCGGTGGTGGGGGCCATAAACAGGTTGGCGGCGGCCACGGTGGCGCTGGTTTCGCTCAGGCTGCTGGCGTCGCCGCCGGTGGCCGTTTTGAAGCCCGCGAAGGTGTAGCCCGTGCCGCCGAAGCTGCCCACGGCCGCCGCAGCGGGCACAATGAACAGGTTATAATTGCTGGTAGTGGCCGTGAAGCCGGTGGCGCTGACCACGCCGATGGCGTAGGCACTGGCCCCGGTAGCAGCTGTGCGGCCGTTGTAGAGCAGGTTATTACGCAGGTTCACGGTGGTGGGCGCGGTGGCGGCGCTCAGCCAAAAGGCGTAGCTGGCAGCCCCGCCCCCGGCTGGCGCAGGAGCCAGATACACTGAATTATAGTAATAGTTGTTGGTGCTGCCAGTGCCGCTGCTGGCGTCCTGGATGCCATAGGTGAGCTGCGAGGCGCTGCCGGCGGCCAGGCTCACCTGGTTGTTGGCGAAAGTGGCCGCGAAACTACCCTGCACGAGTATTCCATTTACCTGGTCTACGTTGGTGCCGGTGCTCACCGAGCTGCCGTACACATTCCAGATGCGGTTGCGCTCTACCAGGGAGGTGCTGGCCGCGCCGCTGGTGCTCGCGCCTAGCTGCAAGCCCACAATGGTCAGCGCCCCTATATTGGATGCTGTGCTGGTGCTGCCCACGTTGCTGATAGAGTTGGTACTAACCGTGACTGTGCCCAGCACCGCACTGGCCGTAGCTGAGCCCACGTAGATGCCCGCCATATTGGCCGCACCCGTGGCCCCGCTCTGAACCGTGGTTACGGTGTTGCCCGTCACGATGGGCGTGGCCCCGGCTGCGCCGCCCACATAGATGCCGCGTAGCTGGTTGCCGCTAGCGGTATTCACGGTATTGGTCACCGAGTTGCCACTCACCGTGTTGTTGCCCCCGGCGTAGATGCCGTACACCGTCTGCCCCGTCGAGGTGCCGTAGTAAACGACGTTGGTCAGGGTGTTGCCCATCACGTTGGAGCCGGTAGTGAAATTGCTCTGGATGCCGTAGAGGTTGCCGGTCAGCCCGTTCTGGCTCAGGTCGTTGAGGGTGTTGCCGCTGATGACGACGGCCCCGGTGCCCGCGCTGATGCCTGCTAGCGACGCGGCCGTTAGCAGGCTGCTGCTCAGAACGCTGATGGTGTTGCCGCTGATGGTGGTAGCTGCCGCGCCCGTCAGGCTCACCCCTGCTACCGAGGCCCCGCCCGTGGCCGAAATCCCCGTAATCTGGTTGTTGCTCACCGGCGCGGCCGCCGTACTGGTGCTGTACACGCCCGCTACCGTGCCGGTACTAGCCGCGCTGGTTAGGGTGCTGATGGTGTTGCCGCTGATGATAGAGGCCCCGGTACCGCTCAGGTACACGCCCGCCACGGTGCCGCCCGTGCTGCTCAGCCGGGCAAAAGTATTGCCCTGAATAGTGCCTACGGAGGCATTTTCTACCAGCAGGCCATACGCTGGCCCGGCATTGCTCAGGCCCTGCCCGGTGGTGGTGCCGCCCACCGTATTCGCCGTTACCGTCCCGATGTTGGCCACCCCGTTCTGCAGGTTCATACTGTAGAGCGTGCCGGTCGAGGCCGAGCTGATGTTGCGCACGATATTGCCCTGCACGCTGCCGGGAGTAGTGGTGCCTATCGACATATAAATGCCATATACCGCCCCCGTGCCGGCAAACGCCATGGCGCTGCCCGTGGCTCCGGCAGTGGCTCCGCCTATCGTGTTGCCGCTGATGGTGAGCCCATTGGCCCCATTGGCAGCGGCGATGCCGTAGAAGGTGCCGTTCAGCGTGCCCGTAGTCTGGTACACGTTGTTGTTGGTTATCATGCTGCCGCTGCCCGTGGCGATACGGATGGCCCGGAACCCGCCCGAATTAGTGCGCGAGGCAGTTTGGTAAATGCTATTGCCATCGACCACCCAGTTGTTGCCGTTGCCGGTATTGTCGTGGTACACGCCGCCGGCCGTGTAGTCATGAACCAGGCAGTTTTGCACCGTATTGGTGGCATTGGGGGCGGCGGCCGTGCCCGACGAGTAAATGGCGTAAGCGGGCACCGTGTTGGGGCTCACGCTCAGGTCGCGCACCTCGCAGTTGGCCACCGTGTTGTTGCTGTTGCCGGTGGTGCCGGTAGTGGCCGGGCCAAATAGCACGGTGCCCGCCGTGGCGGCGGCAGTCGTGGTGTTGCCGCTTTCCAGCACGAGGTAGCGCAGGGCGTTGTTGGTGGCCTCATTTTGCAGCACGATGGCCGCCCCGGTCCCGGCATTACGGATGGTAAGGGTGCGGCCGCCGCTGCCGTTGTCGCCCGTAAGGGTGAGGTTGTCCGTGCCATCGAGGATAATGGCCCCGGTGGTGGTGGTACTGGTAATCACCGAACTCATCCCCGTATTGGGCCGGATAATGACGTTGCCAGCCGGGGCCGACAGGGTGAGCGAGGCCGTGAGCGTGTAGGTGGCATCAAGCAGCACAAACGTAACAGTGGTGCTGGCCGCTACCCCGCTGGTAGCGAGGGCCGCGATGGCATCGGGCAGCGAGGCGTAGGTGCGGGTAGGAGTCGGTGAGGTGCCGGTACCCACATAGTACGTGCCGCTGAGCTGCGCCCAAGCTGGGGCAGTGAGCAATAGCAGCAGGGCTAGCAGTACGCCGCGCTGGTAGTTAGCAAGTAAGTTTTTAAGCATAGGGAATTCTGGGGTAGTAGGATGGGAAAGTAAAAGAGAAGTTTGGGCCGCACGGCGCCGAATTTCCCCAACAAATATCGGTACCCCCTCCTGCCTTCCTGTTAAGTTTTACTACACAACCCCGTTCAGGTGCATGCTTTTAAATAAGTAGCTGGTATTCAAAGAGATTACCGCTGCTTATTTGCCCCGTTACTGCTCGTGCCTTTCACTTTTAGCACACTGCTGTCAGGATTATACCACCGCAATAAGCCGACCCGTAGCAATAGGGCAGACTAAAGCGACTTCCGCCATAGTGTGTGGTGACAAGCGCGACTACAAAAGTCTTCTTCCAGACTTTTGTAGTCTATCGCTGAATAACTCGGCCCACAGAGCAGCGAATGGGCGCAGGCAGAACGACGACAGACTACAAAAGTCTGGAAGAAGACTTTTGTAATTTATACACTAAGCCGGCCCGCTTACCAGTAGCATTCCCGGTGGCTTCGGTGGCGGGGTGCGCCATGCTGCGGCGCTTCTGAAAGTAGTGCAACATACCCTGACCCGCATCGCCGCCGAGTGGCAAACGGTCACCAAATTCGACCGGTTTCCGAAGTCGCCGCAGACGCGGGAGCAGCTGGATTTTGTGCGGGGGTATCGGGCGGTATGGGGTAGGGTGATACGCACCCCGCTTCAGCAAGCATTGAACATTTTAGTTGCCATTTATTGAGGTGATTTAAATTTTTTGGCAACCGCGTTTGTTATTGGCTAACCGCTTGCTTATTAGCTGTATGGCTGCCAAAAAAAAGATGCGCTTTGCGAACTGTTTGACGAAGAAGTCACGAAGTATTTCGGGCGGTGGTCTAATTTAAGGTGATGTTATAATTATCGATTACAATTTTAATTCGGGCTTCATGCATGGCTAAATCTTTGCTAAATGAACAGGATTTACGCACGAGTACGCCACATCGCTGGCGCAAAGAACAAGTAATGGCTTCGACAATACTGGTCCCGCCATCGCCTTTCAGGCAGCGTCGGTGCTGGTGAATGGGGAAGACCCCCACATAAGCTTCCCAGCGGTCGGTGAAGTACCAGCAGTGGCGACGATAGCGCCGAGGCAACGCCTGCCACAAGCGCCGTGCGGTAGCAGCTCCGCGTGTACCCACCACCCAGGCCACGATACGGCGGCTGGCCCGTTCGACGGCCAACCAGAGCTAGATTTTACGCTTTTTTCGCCCCACAAATGTCCACATCTCGTCTAATGCCAGTGCTTCCCACTGCTTTTTTTGCGCCTTTTTGGGTCGTAGCCGCGGCAAAACGGGTGCCGCTAGCGCCGCTTTTTTTTAGTCGTTTGGCAATGCTCACGCGCGAAACACCGGTCAAACGCACGATACTACGTTGCGAATTACGCTCTTCCAACAGCTTATCGACTTGGGCATACTGCGCCGCTTTGGCTACCGCAGCAGGCACCAGACGGGCTTGGTGGCCGCAGGCTTTACACTGATATTTAGCGTGGCCCTGGCTACTGCCATTGCGCCGCAGCTGGTCGCTGCTACAACTGCCACAAAGATGCGTCGTAATAATCATAGCCAGTATACGGCTTTCACCTTAGATTAGACCACCGCCTAGAAGGATAGTATAGTGTTGACCAAACTAGCAGGAATGCAGAAGATACAATTGACTGGTGCATTTAAAAAGAATAAGAAGTATGGATAAAGTGTTCTGCCAAACTCTGGAATTGTGAGGCCATTGCTACGAAGAAGTCCAAATACCAAGGGGAAGCCAGTGCAGCTTGGTTGGCGCCATAGCTATTTCAGCAGTGCAATAATTGGATGGGTAACGGTAAAGATTAAATAAAAAAAATACTGCGCAATAATTTTTCGCCGTATCGGGCTTCTACTTCGATAAAACAGATTTTATTCGCGCCGGAAGAGGGAGCTTGCCTGATTACTGACACCAACTTTCCGGTATGGCCTAAGGCCCAGGACGCGAGGCGCAACCCCGCTACAGCAGCTTCCCAATCCGCTCGCGCAGCCCCGCGCTGGCTTCGAGCAGCGGCAGGCGCACGGTGGTCTCGCAGATGCCTTGTAGCGAGAGAACGGCCTTCACGCCCACGGGGTTGCTTTCCTCGTACATGAGCGGGTTGAGCGGCACGAAGCGGTAGAGCAGCTGGCGGGCGCGGGCGAAGTCGCCGGCGCGGGCGGCGCGGGTCAGGTCACTGAAATCCTGCGGAAAGGCGTTGCCCAGCACTGAAATAACGCCTACGGCTCCGCAGGCAATGAGCGGCACGGTGAGCATATCGTCGCCGCTGATAAAGAGAAACTCCGGGGGCTGCTGGGCCAGGATGGCGAGGCACTGCTCCACGTTGCCGCTGGCTTCCTTGATGCCGATGATGTTAGGGTGCTGAGCCAGGCGCAGGGTGGTGTCGGCGGTGAGGTTGGAAGCCGTGCGACCGGGCACGTTGTAGAGCAGCAGGGGCAGGGGCGCGGCATCGGCCAGGCGCTGGTAGTGGGCCACGAGGCCCGCCTGGCTGGGCTTGTTGTAGGCGGGGCTGGCCGAGAGAATGGCCGTAATGCCGGTGAGGTCGGTGCTGCGCAACTGCTCTTCGGCGGTGGCCGTGTTGTTGCTACCGATGCCGTACACCAGCGGCACGCGGCCAGCCACGTGTGCCACGGCCGTGTGCAGCAGCTCAGCTTTTTCGGCGGCCGTGGTGGTGGGCGACTCGCCGGTGGTGCCGTTGACGACTAAATATTCCACGCCGCCCGCGATAGTAAAGTCCAGCAGGCGCTGCCAGGCGGCATAATCGACTGCGCCAGCGGCCGTAAATGGAGTAATAAGGGCGACGCCGGTGCCGTGTAGTTTGTTCATGCGGGGTGGGGGTTGTTGTTTTGTAGCAAAAATAGCATTTTGCGCACGGGCACCCCCGCCCGTTTCTTTTTCCCTCGCCTTGAAACACCTCGTACCCGCTGCCAGTCTGCTGGCCGCCACCTTGGCCTTAGCGGCCTGTGACTCTAAAACCGCCACCACCGGCGAAGCCAAAACGGCCACTACTGCCGAGGCTTCCGGCAAGTCCGATAAAGTAGACGACCCGACCACGGCCCCCACCTCGGGCGCGGCCGCCGTGGCTACCGACGAAACCAACGCCACCCCCGGCCCCGACCCCAGCACCATCCCGGCCGCCAAAGCCAGCGACGGCGCAGCTATTCATGCCCGGCCGCAAATCCCGATTCTCTGCTACCACCAGATACGCGACTGGACGGCCCGCGACTCGAAAGGCGCGAAGGACTATATTATTCCGATTGCGCAGTTTAAGGCCCAGATGAAGATGCTGGCCGACAGCGGCTACCACTCCATCCAGCCCGACCAGCTCTACGCTTACCTCACCACCGGTGCCAAGCTGCCCACCAAGCCGGTGATGCTCACCTTCGACGATACCGACCTCGACCAGTTCACCATTGCCCGCCCCACGCTGCAGCAGTACGGCTACAAGGGCGTGTACTTCGTGATGACCGTGAGCCTGGGCCGCCCCCACTACATGACCAAAGACATGGTGAAGCAACTTTCCGATGAGGGCAACCAAATCGGCTCGCACACCTGGGACCACCACAACGTGAAAAAATACCAGGGTAAGGACTGGGTAACGCAAATCGACAAGCCCACCAAAACCCTGGAAGACATCACCGGCAAGAAAATCAAGTACTTCGCCTACCCCTTCGGCCTCTGGAACACCCAGGCCTTTCCCGAGCTAAAGCAGCGCGGCTTCGTAGCCGCTTTCTCGCTGGCCGAAAAGCGCGACCAAACCGACCCGTTGTTTACCATCCGCCGCATCATCGCCAGCGGCTATTGGACGCCGCGCACCCTGCATAATAATATGGTGCAGAGTTTTTAAACATGAGAAATAACTGGGTAAAACCAGCACTCAGTGAATTGGCCTGGCTGCTTGGCTGCTGGGCTTTTTCATTCGGCCTAATCGGTTGGCTGACTGGCCACTACACCGGAACGCTGGATATTCAAATGCACAACACCTACTGGATTCTGCCTATCTGGTTACTGGCAACGCTGCTGTTTCTGATAGTTGCGCCCCTGATAACATACATTCGGGTGCTACAGGGGCTATGGCATAACCGGGCAGCCAACCTGGTTTTGGGGCTACTGGGCGGCATTTGGCTGTTAGGGGCGCTGGTTATTTTCGCAGCGCGGGCATCGAAGTAGCATCTTTGCTACCCTATGACTTCTTTGCTTCGCCTCCCCGCCCTTGCCCTGCTGGCCGCCGCCACGCTCACCACCTGCACCCGCCCGCCCGGCACCAGCGCCAGCCGGGGCGAGCTGGTGTACATCGGCACCAACGTGAGCGACCCGGCCGCTAGCACCATTTACCTCTACCACCTCACGCCAGCCACCGGCGAGCTAGGGCTACTGGCTGAGATGAAGGGCGGAGCCAGCCCCACCTACCTCACGCTCGATGCCCAGCGCCACTACCTCTACGCGGTGAGCGAAGACAACCATTACCTCGGCACGACAGAAGGCGCGGTGAGCGCCCTGGCCATCGACTCGCGCAACGCTACGCTAACCATGCTTAATCAGCAGCCAGCGCTGGGGGCGTCGCCGTGCTACATCAGCCTCGATGGCACGGGCAAAAACGCGCTGGTAGCCAACTACGTGAGTGGCAATGTAACCGTGTTGTCCGTGCGCTCTGATGGCCAACTAAACTCACCCGCCATCCTTGACCAGCACCAGCCGCCCACTGGCCCCCACAAAAACCAAGGCAGCCCGCACGCCCACTGCTTTATCCCAGCCCCCGACAACCGCTACGCCTTCGCCGTGGACTTGGGCACCGATAAAGTGTACGCCTATCAGTTTGACACCACGCCGGTTCGGGTCATCCGCTCGCTGCCCGCACCGGCCTTCGTAGCCAAGCCCGGCGCGGGGCCGCGCCACCTCACCTTTCACCCCAACGGCCGCTGGGCCTACCTCGAAAACGAGTTAAATTCCACTGTCACCGCCCTGACGTACAACGCGACGGCCGGCACGTTCCAGGAAATAGAAACTCAAACCACGCTGCCCGCTGGCTTCACCGGTGAAAACTCCGGGGCCGACGTGCATGTCTCGCCTAACGGGCGCTTCCTCTACACCTCCAACCGGGGCGACAACAGCCTGGCCGTATTCGCCATCGACGCCGGTAGCGGCCGGCTCTCGCTGGTGCAGCACATCAGCACCCAGGGCAAAACGCCGCGCAACTTCGCCCTCGACCCTACCGGGCGGGTGCTGCTGGTGGCCAATCAGAATTCTGGCAACGTATTCACTTACCTGGTCGATAAACAAAGCGGTAAGCTCACGGCCACGGGCAAGTCGGTGTCGTTGCCCTCACCGATGTTTGTGGCGGTGGTGCCGGATTTCACGAAGTAGGGTGAGTTTTAGCTTGCCACCCGTTTGCCATCGACCAATTGAAATGATGCTGAGTGGCGGCAAGCTAAAACGCTTGGTGTGAGTTGTTAACTCATTGCAAAATAATACCTTAACGTTCTGACGTTGCGCCTCCCCCCCCAGCCCCCTCTCCGAAAAGGAGAGGGGGAGCCGAACGAACGCATTTGAAAGTGCCGCCGTGGCTCCCCCTCTCCTTTTCGGAGAGGGGGCTGGGGGGTGAGGCGCAACGTCAGAACCAAATAAACATTGATAATCAACACATTAGTAACTCACACCAAGCGTTAAAGCTTACCCTACATTACTCCGTTGGCAACAGGGCCAGCAGCTCGCCTTCCGAAATAATGGGCACCTTGAAGCCCACGGCTTTTTCCCGCTTGGCCGGTCCCATGTTTTCCCCGGCTACCAGGTAGCTCAGCTTTTTGGAGATAGAGCCGGTGATTTTGCCGCCGTGCTGCTGAATAAGCTCTTGCAACTGCTCGCGGCTGTAGTTTTCAAACACGCCGGAGAGCACGAAAGTGAGGCCCGCCAGGCGGTCGCTCACGGCCTGGGGTGGCTCGCCGCTGGCTTCGAGCTGCACCCCGGCGGCTTGCAGGCGCGCCAGCTGCTCTTGGTTTTCGGGCTGCTGGCACCACAGGGCCACGGCATCGGCCGTGACGCTGCCTACGTCGGGCACGGCGGCCAGTTCGGCGGCGGGGGCCACCAGAATGGCGTCCATGTTGCGGTAGTGCTGGGCCAAGCGCTGCGCCCCGCCCTCGCCTACGTAGCGGATGCCCAGGCCAAAGAGCACCCGCTCGAAAGACACAGTTTTGCTTTTTTCGATACCGGCCAGCAGGTTGTCGATAGACCGTTCGCCCATGCGCTCCAATACAATCAGCTCGGCGCGGCGCTGGGGCAGGTCGTAGATGTCGGCGGCCGTGGCTACCAGGCCCAGGTCGAAGAAGCGGCCCACGGTTTCGGCCCCTAAGCCGTCGATATTCAGCGCCTTGCGCGATACGTAGTGCTCAAGCCGGGCCTTGAGCTGGGGCGGGCAGGCGCGCTCGTTGGGGCAGCGGTAGTGGGCTTCGCCCTCGGGCCGCACCAGCGGGGTGCCGCAGGCGGGGCATTCTTGTGGGAAGCGCACCGGCTCGGCCCCTTCGGGGCGGGCGGCCAGGTCGACGCCGGTTATTTTGGGAATGATTTCGCCGCCTTTTTCCACAAATACCATATCGCCCAGGCGCAGGTCGAGCAGGGCTATCTGGTTGGCATTGTGCACGCTGGCGCGCTTGACGATAGTGCCGGCCAGGGGCGTGGGGTCGAGCAGGGCCACGGGCGTTACGGCCCCGGTGCGGCCCACGTTGTAGATGATTTCACGCAGGCGGGTGCGGGCGGCAGCGGCCGGAAACTTGTAGGCGATGGCCCAGCGCGGGCTTTTGGCGGTGAGGCCGAGTTGGTCCTGCTGGCGCAGGTCATCTACTTTTATCACGATGCCGTCGGTGTTCACGGGCAGCGTGAAGCGCTTTTGCGCCCACTCGTGAATGTAGGCCAGCACCTCCTCAATGCCCTGGCAGCGCTGCCAGGTGGGCGACACGGGCAGGCCCCAGGCGGCGGCGGCTTCGAGGGCTTCGCTGTGGCTGCTGAAGTGTCGGCCCGGCGTGAGCACCGAGTAGGCGTAGAAATTGAGCCGCCGCGCTGCCACGGCGGCCGAGTCCTGGAGCTTGAGCGCGCCGCTGGCGGCGTTGCGGGGGTTGGCGAGTAGGGCCTCGCCGTTTTGCTCACGCTCTTGGTTGAGGTCGTCGAACACCTGGTTGGGCATAAATACCTCGCCACGCACTTCCACATCGGCCGGGAAGCCAGCGTGCAGGTGCAGCGGCAGCGGGCGGATGGTGCGCACGTTGGCCGTTACCACATCGCCACGGGTGCCGTCGCCCCGCGTCACGCCCTGGCTCAGCTCGCCGTTTTCGTAGCTTAGGCTCATGGCCACGCCGTCGAACTTTTGCTCGCACACGTAGCGGTAGGGGGCACCCTCCAGGCCGCGCTGCACGCGCTCATCGAACTCGCGCAAGTCGTCTTCGGAGTACGTGTTACCCAAGCTCAGCATGGGGTAACGATGCTGGGCCGTGGCAAACTGTTTGGTGATGGTGCCACCTACCCGCTGGGTAGGCGAATTGGGCAGCGCCAGGCCGGGATGCGCTTTTTCCAGCTGGTTTAGCTCGGCCAGCAGCGCATCAAATTCCTGGTCGGACACCTCCGAGCTATCGTGTTGGTAGTACTGGGTGTTGAGGTGGTGCAGGCGCCGGGTCAGCTCCTGGATGCGGGTTTGAGGTTCCATTGGGTGAGTGCTGGTTTTTTTAGCTTCCGGCTGCTAATGTAGTGAGCAATTGGCTAACGCAAAAACGCCTGCCCTTACAAACGTAAGGACAGGCGTTTCGGCATCAGGCAGCTGGCAGCAGCGGCTTACGCCCGCGTTGCGGCCGGGCGCCCCGGCAGCACGTAGGTGTTGCCGCCGCCTTGCTTGGCTTTGGCGTCTTGCTCGCCTTGCTCCTCGGTGCGGGCCGGGGGCGCATTTTTGTCGCGCTCGGGGTCGCCCTGGGCTTCTTTCGAACCGGCAGGAATAATCGGCTCGGCCGGAGCCTGGGGCTTGAAGCGGGCAATGAGCACAAACAGGATGGTGGCGACAGCGAACCAGGCGAAGAATTTCATGGCAGGAGGTAGAATAGACCTAAATGGGTGTGCGAAAGTACGCCGGGCAACCCTAAACGGTTCTTCTCGGTAATGGAGTGAAGAGGTTTTTGGTAATGAGGTGATGAGGTTAGGACTTACGCAAAAATCGTTGTCATTGCGAGCGAAGCGCGGCAATCGCCCCAGAACGATATCCGAACGACTCGTTTTGGGGCGATTGCCGCGCTTCGCTCGCAATGACAACGATTTTTGCGTAAGTCCTAGAGGTAATAGGTGCTTACTTTATCAACTTCTTACCTCATTACCAAAAACCTCCTCACTCCATCACCCCATCACCTTATCACCTCCAAAATGCCTGACCAACCATCTTCCTGGGCCGATACGGCCGCTTCGCTTTTATCTAAACTCTCGGGTGGTGTCGAGCTGAACCTGGCCTTCGACCAAGTAGAGCTGCAAGTACCTAATCAGCAGAACCCGGCCGGTGTGCCCGCCACCTGGAAGCTCAATGGAGCCCTGCGCATCCGCACCAGGGGCGAGGCTGCGCCGGCCCTGCCAACTGCCCCCGATGCCAGCCAGCCGCGTGGCTAGGGCCCTCGACATAGAAGCCCGGCTGGTAATTACCTGGCCGGGCGGGCACGAAATTCAGGTGGCCGGGGCGGGCTCCTACCTCATTGTTAACGTGCCCAGCCAGCAGGTCCTCGACCTTATCACCAGCGGCCCGCCGCAGCCGCCCGGCACCCCTAAGCCCCCCAAACCCCCCGGCCCCGACCCGTTGCAGCAACTCCACGACCTGATGCGCACCCTTGGGCTGGTGCTGGACTTGCGCGTGGGCGGCAAAACCTACGTCACCTTCGGCCTCTCTGACCGCAACGGCCCCAAAATCACGCTCAATGCCGTGCTGGGCAAGATTGGGTCGTTTTTTAAGTAGGCAGCTGCCTGGTAGTATGGCCTCTGGCCCGTGCTACTAAGCAGGCGTTGGGTAGGCTGGATAATTGACGTTACGCAGGGGGTGCGCCTGGCGCGGGCCTCTGGCCCGTGCCGACTACCCGCAGGCCTCTGGTCTGCACGGGGAGGGCGATACCCGAACGACTTGTTCTAGGGTGCAGGCCAGAGGCCTGCGGGTAGTCGGCACGGGCCAGAGGCCCGCGCCAAGCGCACCCCCTGCGTAATGTCAGTAAATAAAAGCGCGCTGGGATAAACCAGCAGCAAGGGTTTGGTTGTTAGCAAAGAGTATTTTATCAGGTTTTCTTTCGGTTCGTTCGTGGCTTCTTCAGGCGATATTCCCCAAAAACCAGCGGGTGCGGGCCGGCGTTCGGCCTCAGGCTCCGCGTTTAGCCGCTTGGAGCGGCTGCCCACATCGCTGCTGCTGGTTTATGTTGCGCTGGTGGGCATTGGGGCGCTGTTTGCCACGCTACTGGCAGTCTATGTAGTCACGCGCTTGCGCAATGGGCTGCCGCTGGGTTTGCAGCCGTTTCCGCGCTACTTCTCGCTGAGTACCATTGTGCTGCTGGTGTCGTCGTACACGCTGGGGCAGGCGCCGCGCCTCTACCGCGCCGACGACCTGCCCGCCCTGGTCCGCTGCCTGGGGGCTACGTTGCTGCTAGGCAGCATCTTCAGCGGCCTGCAAGTGCTGGGCTGGCGCGAGTTATACCACCACGGCCTGCTCCCCTACGGTACGCCCACCGGCACTTTCGTTTATCTGATCACGGCCCTGCACGTGGCCCATATCGTAGTCGGCCTGGGCCTGCTGCTGGCTAACTTGTTGCGGGTGCTGCACGCCGCCCGCGACGGCGTGCGCACGCTCGTGTTCATCCGCAATCCCTACCACCGCCGCCAGTTGCAGGCTCTGGGCATCTACTGGCACTTCATCGATGCGCTGTGGGTGCTGCTGTTTGTGGTATTCCTCTTCTAGACCACGGATTTTTCCGGATTTACCGAATTTCACGGATTTTGTGGCCGGCGTGCATTAGCCATACCTGTGGTCTGTTTGCACTGTCCACAAAATCCGTGAAATTCGGTAAATCCGGAAAAATCCGTGGTCTTTAGGGTTGCACTTCTATCCAGCCTTTGTAGCGCTGGCCGGTGGTGTAGGTGACCAGGTAGTAGTAGAGGCCCGCGAGGCCCTCGCCGGACCAGCGGAAGGTGCGGTCGGGGGAGGAGTAGACTTCGCGGCCCCAGCGGGAGAATATTTTTACGCCCGCGAAGCGCAGGTCGCAGAAGTCGGGGGGGAGCTTTTCGAGGGCGAAGTACTGGTTTTTGTCGTCGCCGTTGGGGGTAATGATGTTAGGCGGCGTGAAGTCGGGGGCGGGGGGCTTCAGCACCTCGAAGATGACGGTTCTGGCTTGGGGCTGGGGCTGGCAGGTATTTTCCTGGAGCAGGAACGTCACTTTTAGCTGGCGCGGATTGCCGCCTACCACGCTGGCCCCTTCGCAGGTGGGCAGCCAGGTGAAGGTGCCGTCGGCCCGCCCGGCGGCGGGAGCCGTGGCCGTGAACGTCATGCCTACAGCGGGCAGGCTGAAGTTGTCGCCCGTGGCAGTGAGCGTGAGCACGTCGGGGTCGGCATCGGTGCCGGCGAGGGTGGCCGAGTAGGGCACGCCCAGCGGCAGGCGGATGATGGGTGGCTGGCCGTTCACGTCGGGCGGCAGGGTAGAGGTGAGTACGGGCGGCTGGTTGCTATAGTCCACTACCACCGGCACCACCACGGGCGGGGCCACCTGCACGAGGCCGCAGGGCGTGGTAGCCGAAGCCGTGAGCACAATTTCGCGCATCTGGCCGGGGGGCGTAGTAATGGCCGCGCACGGCACCACCCAGTTGAAGCGGCCTGGGCGCTGGGTGCCACTTTGGGGCTGCAGGGTGAGGGTGGCCCCCAGGCTGGCAGGCGAAAAGCCGTTGTTGCCGCTCAGAACAATAGTGAGCGGGTCGGCGTCGGGGTCGGTGGCCAGTAAGTCGAAAGTCAGCGTCTGGCCGGGTTTCACGTGCAGCGGGAAGGTGGGGCCGGCTGTGCTGGTAAGGGTGGGCAGGCCATTGGGAACGGGTATGGCCGTCAGCAGCACATGGATGGTATCGTGCTTGGGCAGCGGGCAGCCCCGGTCGGCCACGATAATATCGAGCTGGGCCACTTTGCCTTTAGTGTCGAGGCAGTTGGGGAAGCAGAGGGTAGCGGTGAGTGTATCGGGCTGGCCGGCGGCGTGTACCGTGCCGCTGGTAGCCGTGGTGAAGGTGGGCAGCGTGCCCGTATAGCGCACGGGCAGCAAACTGAGCGAGAGCTGCGAGTTGGCCTCCACGTCGGTGTAGCGCACGCGCACGCAGCTGGGCTTGCCGGGGGCCAGGCGCAGCGTGTCGCGGCCGGGCCGGTACACCGGGCGGGTAGTGGCAGCGGGCAGCAGTTGGGCGCTGGGGGCCTGGTTTTTGGCGCAGGCCACCACCAGCAGCTGGAAGTCGCGGCGGGTTTCCCCGATTTTTTCGCCCTTGCGGAATTCCTGGCAGCGCACCCCGAACACAAACAAATCCTGCTGGGTAGGCCGTACCGTAAGCCGGCCCGTGTGCGCATCAATGGTCAGGGTAGGGGTGCCCGGAATCTGGTAAGCTGTGCTATACGGCTTATTGGCGATGGGGTCGAAGGCCCAGTTTACCAGCGAGTAGGGGCTGGCCGCCGCCGTGGTGGGCTTGGGGTCGGCGGGGGTAGCGTGGCCGTTGAGGGGCGTCACGAGGTCGTACACCAGCGAGTCGCCATCGGGGTCCTGGCCGGCAAAGTCGTAGTAAAACAGCTCGCCCAGGCAGGCGTAGTCGGCCAGGGCCGGGAAGATGTGGGGCGTCGAGTCGCGGAACGGCTCGTTGTTGCGCACCACCGCCGGAAACTCCATGTAGAAGGTCTGAGCCGCGTTTTGGGGCGCAGTAATATTCTTGATAATAATGTTGCGGCAGCACCGCTCTACGGCCGCGTAGTAGCCCTGGGGCCCGTTGTATTTATCGCCTGGTAGCTCAATATTAGCGCGGTAAATCAGCTGCCGGGTGCTGAGGCTACCGATGGCGCACGTAGGGTTGGTGTAGTTAACAAACGTGTTGCTGACCAGCGGCAGCAGCACCGAAGCCATGCGCTGGTTGGTGCTTTTGTCGAAAATGCCCGCCGTGAGGTCGGTGTCAAGTGCGCCGGGGCTGCCGTTGACGGCATCAAAATACAGGTTGAGGGTAAGCTGGTAAGTATTGCCCCGCACGTATTGCAAGTCCATTTCGCCGCCCACAATGTGCGTGGCCTGGGCGGCCGGCGCAGCCAGCACCCAGAGCAAGAGAGCCGCCAGCCACCCGCACCGCGCCTGGGTAAGCCGGGCAGCCCGGCGGGCAACTAAAAAAACAGGGTAAAAGCGCAGCATAGCGAAGAGTTCTGGGTGGGACAAGGGGCAAGGGTGGCGCGGGCTTTTACCAACTCACGCCGGTAGCCCGGCCTCGCCGGTTACATTCGTCGCAGCCATACCAGCCGTAAGGAATTTACTGCCGGAAGTTGGAGTTGAGCGAATAGGTTTGAAAAGCCTGATTGCGCCCCTTTTTGTTCCCGAAGGTAAGCGGCTGCCTGCCGTTGAGCCGGGCAGTTGGCCCGTTACTTTTGGGGTGTAGCAGTGTATATAGCCCCGGTTTGCCCAGTGTCTTTGCGTAGTAGCCCAGTAGTTATGAAAAAATATATCCCCGCTTTTTTATTGCTGCCCACTCTGGCGCTGGCGCAGGCGCTGCCCGGCCCCAGCCTTCCCGATGCTGCCCGCGCCTGCCAGCAGGCCCGCCTCCGGCAGGGCCAGGGCGCGGCGGCCGTGGCTACAGCCTCGGTGCGGCACCGCCTCAAAATGGACCGCTACGACGTGAAATGGTATAAGCTCGACCTGGCCCTCGAAAACAACTCGCGCAACATTGCCGGCTCCAGCCTGATGCGGGTGCGGGTGGGGGCGCAGGCGCTCGACTCGCTGGCGTTTGAGCTATATAAAGCTCCGGCTGGCGCGGCGGCGGGCGCGGCCACTTTTATCATCGACTCGGTGGTGGCGGGGGGCAAACGCTCGGTGGGCTGGCTGCGGCAAGGCAACGATGCTACCGCCGCGCTGCCGCAACTGGCTCCTGCCAACTCGCTGCTCGACGTGCGCATCTACTACCACGGCACGGCTCCCAATGGGTCGTCGTCGGCCATCGGCAATGCCTTTAACACGGCTACCTCGTACTCGCTGGGCGGTGTCTCGTACCCCTACAACGTGACCTGGAGCTTGTCGGAGCCGTTTTCGGCCCACGAGTGGTTTCCCTGCAAGCAAGTGCTCACCGATAAGGCCGATTCGTCGGCCGTGTCGGTGACAACGACGCTGCCCAATAAAGCGGGCTCCAATGGCTTGCTGCGCCATACCGTGCTGCTGCCCAATAACAAGGTGCGCTACGAGTGGAGCAGCCGCTACCCCATCGACTACTACCTAATTTCGGTGGCCGTGGCGCCCTACGTGGCCTATACTAACTACGCCCACCCGGCGGGCGGCCCCACCATTCCCATCCTCAACTACGCCTACGACCAGCAGACGCTGGCGTACTACCAGCAGGAGTTCGACCGGATTCCGGGCTTTATCGAAAACTACTCCAATCTGTTTGGGACGTATTATTTTGCCAATGAGAAGTACGGCCTCTCGCTGGCTCCCATCGGGGGCGGCATGGAGCACCAGACCATGACCACTCAGGATGGCCTCACCTTCACGCTCACGGCGCACGAGCTGTTCCACCAGTGGTTTGGCGACAATGTGACGTGCGCTTCCTGGGAGGATGTCTGGCTTAACGAAGCCTTCGCCTCCTATGGCGAGTACATGTCGCTGCAAGCCTTCTCGACGCCCACCAGCGCCCGCGCCTGGATGGACAATGCCCAGGATTACGCCCATTATAGCAATAGTGGCAGCGTGCGCGTACCCGATACCACCAACGTGGGCCGGATTTTCAACTTCAACCTGACCTACAAAAAGGGCGCGTCGGTGGTGCACATGTTGCGCTACCTCTGCCACGACGACACCAAATTTTACCGCGTCCTGCGCACCTACCAGAGCCAGTACAGCGGCCGCACCGCCCGCACCGCCGACATGCAGCACCTGTTTGAGGCCGAGCTGAGCAAGCCACTCACGTATTTCTTCGACCAGTGGTACCGGGGCGAGGGCTACCCCACTTTTGCCGCCCGCTGGAACCAGGTGGGCAGCAGCCTAGTGCTGCAAGTAGGCGAAACGGCCACGCAGCCTGCCAGCACGCCGTTTTTCCAAACCGAAGTCGACTACCTGCTCACCTTCCAGAACGGCAGTACCAGCACCATTCGCGTAAACCAGACGCTGGCCAACCAAACCTTCACGCTGCCCGTGAGCGGCACCATCGCCAGCATCGACCTCGACCCTGATGGCTGGCTGCCCGACGTCAACAGCACCGTGCAGCGCGACAATTCCCTGTCTTTATCCACCATTATTGCCCAAAGCCTGGCGTTGGAGCTGTACCCCAATCCGGCTCACACCCAGCTGCTTATCAACAATATGGCCGTAGCCGGAGCCCGCGCCGAAGTGCTCGATGCCCTCGGCCGCCGGGTGCTGGCCCGCGATATAGCGCCTGCCCAGCCGCAACTCGACGTGCAGAGCCTGGCACCCGGCCTCTACCTGATGCGCCTAACCGGGGCCGAGGGCGAGATACTGGGGAAGGGCCGGTTTGTGAAGGAATAGAAAGGCTATTTGCCAGCAAGGCACCTACTTATGAGCGTCTACTCATCCACATATTTCGGTGCGCTCAACCTTGCTGCGCTGGCAGACTACTACAGCGCCGAAACCGTGCTACACGGCCGGCCTGTGAAGCTGGACATAAACTTCGGTGCCACCGCTACCAGCGAAGCTGCCAGCCTTGCCACCATCGATGCCTTCCTGGCCAATCTGCCGGCCGAAGAGGCGCGCTTACGCCAGGCAATCGGGCAGGATTTTGCGGCTGGGGGCGAGGCGAAGTATTACGCGGAAGTCCTGCTCAACGAAATACTTTCAGCGGCAGCAATCGAGCAGCTGCTGGGCAAAACAACTGGTTTGCTTCGTTCAGCCGACCCCGGCACCCAACTGCTGGCGCAGCTTTATGTAACCAGAGTCGGGTTTTATCTGGAAGAAAACAACCCAACATTTGTCGTAGTTGATTACACCATCGGCCCCGAATTAACCGATGAATTACTGGTAGTAAACCTCGGCCCGGACCTGCAAATCAGGTGGATAACGGTTGAGAGCTGAGCTTGGCTGCTGCTACTAAGTTACTCGTGTACAAAGCTCCGCTATCAGAGCGAATCTCAAGTCAGGGTGCAGGCGGATGTAGAGACGCATCTTTGCGTCTCTACATCCGCCTGCACCCTGACTTGAGATTCGCTGCTAATACGCCTTAGCCTGCTTGCGCGTGGCAGCGTCGGCCGCTGGCTCGTCGAATACTTCGCCTAGCAGCGCCTCAAACGGGCGGGGCAGCGTAAAGTAGTTTTCCTGCACGGGGTTGGTGGCGAGGCGAATAAAAAAAGGCTGGCCGTTCACAGCTACCAGGTCGAGGAGGATGAGGCCGTAGCGCTGGTTACAGCGGCCACTCAGGGCGCAGTCGGTGGGGTTGGGCTTGTAGAGCTGCTTTATGGCCTTTTCGCGGTGCTGCTCGCAGCGGCGCTGGCGCTGGTCGTGGCAGGCCCGGTGGTAGCCCAGGGCCTCAATACGCTCGCCGAGCAGCTGAAACAGGTGCTGAAAATTGCCCAGCCCAATGCTGGCATCGTAGAAAAAAAGCCCACCCTGGCGGCCTTCTTCGTGTAGCAACTCTACGCGCAGGCCGCGCCGGCCCGCCGCGCCGCCTTTGCGCAGGTGGTAAGCTTTGAAGTACGGACCGAGCCAGTTGCGGTACACGCGCTCCTGCACCCAAGCCTGGTGCTCACCGGCCTGCCGGGGCGTGGGCTCCGGGGCTGGCTGCCAGGTGGCCGCCGCCCGGCTGCGCCGCTGAAAAAGCTGTTGGAGAAACTGGAGCACCGGAAAAGAGAAGGCTGGTAAACTACTGGCATCACCCTGGCATCTGGCGTGGCAGGCTGCAAAGTCCGCGCCAGATGCGCGGGGCCGGGGCTGTCCAGGTTTCCTCAGAAACACCACCCTGGCCAAATAGTTTAAGCGGCACCAGTACGGGCGGGGCAAAAAAAACGCCTTTCCCGGCGTGAGAAAGGCGTTTTTTTGGTGGGCGGCTACTAAGGAAGGTTTATTTCACCCGCGTCCAGGTCTGCGACTTGCCGATGAGCGAAAAGCCGATGTAGCCTTTGACTTCCATGGTGTTGGCGCTTTCCATTTTCATGTAACACGAGTAGGTTTTGCCGCTTTCGGGGTCATATATTTTGCCGCCATCCCACTTGTTATCGCTGTCGTAGGCGAATCCCTGCATGAACACGAGGCCCAGGCGGGGGCGGGTGCGCAGCTTGGGGTCGGGGTTTTGGGTGTCGGTTTTGGGCTTGCCGGCGGCGTCGTTGGGCACGGTTAGGGTCACGATTTTGCCGTAGAATTTGTCGCCAGTCTTGTAGATTTCAAAGGTGGCTTTTTTCTCGGCGTTGGTCCACACGCCCAGCGGCGAAAGGGTTTGGGCCTGAGCCTGGAAGTGGGCCGCACCCAGCCAAAGGGTGAGCAGCAGGAGGAAGGATTTGTACATGGCGTAAGAAGGAGGAGTACTAAAGGTGGAACTGCAAAGAAAGCTACAAAGAAATTTTCCTCCCTACCTGGAAAGGCAATTTTACGGCCAGCTTTTGAAAGCAACCCCTGGCCGCCGCGCCGGCCGCTGCCAATGCTCCCAAGCGCACCAGCAAATTTGCAGACCCTGCCCAACTGAACAAGCCGCATCAGTCGCTGAAAAAGCGTTTTTCTCTAAAAATAATAGCGTTGATTTTCAAGAATATGCTAGCCCTACTGGCACCGGAACCCAGAATTGCCTCCGAAAATTTTGAACCTTCGCCCTGGCAAGTACCTTTACCTCTCAGTAGCGAGTGCTACACCCCCGCTCAAGGAGCCCTAAACTGCTGGGAAACGCGAGCCGGGTTATGTCGAACCATAAAGAAAGGAGGTACAAAATGTCTAGTAGTCCCAAACAAATCCTGCCGAGCCTGTCCAATGTAGTACGCCTCACCGCCGTACTCGCCTAAACACACAGCTCGGCGGAGGGTGCTGCGGTATCGTAGCCCCCTTTCGTTGGACAGGTCTTACTGTGAGACGTCGGCGCTGTACCCCAGCGCAGCCGCTCGGTAAGATTTGAAGGATTAGATGCCCGGTTAGCCCATCGGCCCTCGCAAGAAGGCCGGGGCCAGCCGGGCATCGTTGCGTTTAAGCTACTGGCTATTTCCGCCTACGCTTACCGGTGGGCTTGCGAGCTGTCGGGCGCGGCGCTTTGGCCTTATGCTTGGCTTTGGCGCCAGGGCGATGGCCGGGCACTGCTTTATGAGTAGCAGGTTTAAACGGCCTTTTCGACTTGGTTGATTTTTTCGGAGGAGTAGGCTTGATTGCGTGCGCCACCACTGGCCGCCGGGCCGCACGTAGCGGCACCACTCGCATAGGTGGAGGTAGGGGCAGCACAGTTTCGGTAGCAACGGGCGGCAGCGTGGGCACTGCTGCAACCGGGCGGGCCGGGGCGGGCTGCGGCCTGGCTGCTGCCATTGCCTGGCCACTACCGCCCGGCCCGAGCACGCGGCGCACCTGCATAAAGCGCCGCTCGTAGTCGGTGTCCTCTACCTGGCTCACTTTCACCCCCGACTCGCGCCGGGCCGAGGAGGCGTGGACGAAGCGTAGCGGCACCTCGCCCGGTGCCGAAATAATGATGCCCGCGTGGCCGGGTGTAGTGCTGGCAGCCGCCGTACCCGTAAAAACCACGATGTCGCCGGGGCGGGCCTGGGCGCGGGGCACCGGCTGGCCCACGTCGATGAGCAGGGCCGTGGAGTGGGGGATATCGAGGTGAAAATGCCCGAACACGTACCGGATAAAGCCCGAGCAGTCGAAGCCCGTGGCGGGCTGCGTGCCCGCGTACACGTAGGGCGTGCCCCGTTGCGCCAACGCAAACTGCACGATGCTGTCGGCGCGGGAACTCGCCGGCTGGGGAGGACGCTCGGCCACCGGCACGACTACCGGCCTCAGCTGCGGCTGCGGCGTAGTTGCCGGGCGGCTGCCAAACCACTTGGTAACCAGCAGCGCACTAAGCAGGACCCCGAAAACCAACCAGATAATGCGCATGGAATCAGTGTAACACTAGCGGCGCGAGTTTACGCCAGTGGTGTTCCAAACGACTGTTAAATGGTAAATGTTAACGGTCAAATGAAAACGTCGGTTGTTTCTTTGCGGCTATGCTTTCAACCGTTTCTCTGATGGGCCGCGCCGCGCTGGTGGCAGCCCTTGCGGCAGCCCTGCCCGCTGCGGCCCAAACCCCGGTCAAACCTGCCGCCAAACCAGTAGTGGCCGCCCCAACTGGCTCGCCCAGCCTGCGCTACACGCTGGCCATGCCCGCGCCCCAAACCCATTATTTTGAGGTGACGATGGAGCTGCGCGATTTCTCGCAGGACTACACCGACCTCAAAATGCCGGTGTGGGCGCCCGGCTCGTACTTGGTGCGCGAGTTTGCGCGGCACGTCGAGCGCCTGAGCGCTACGGCGGGCGGCCAACCACTGACGGTGGAGAAGCTCGACAAAAACACCTGGCGTGTACGCCACCCCAAGCAACGCAATTTCCGCGTCAGCTACGGCGTGTATGCCTTCGAGCTGAGCGTGCGCACGAGCTACCTCGACGCCGACCACGGCTTTGCCTTGGGCAGCAGCGTATTTATGTATCCGGCCGCCAATAAGGGCCTCAGCAGCCAGGTAACGGTGCAGCCTGGCCCCGGCTTCACCACCGTGAGCACGGCCCTGCGGCCTGCGCCGGGTATGCAGAAATACGTGTACCAGTCGGCGAGCTACGACGAGCTGGCCGACTCCCCGCTGGAAATCGGTACTCAGAAGGTACTCAATTTCACGGCCAACGGCACCCCGCACCAAATGGCCATGTTTGGGAATTACACCCTGCCCGACGAAGCGAAGTTTCTGGCCGACATGAAGCGCGTGACCGAGGAAGCGCACCGCGTGGTGGGCCAGAACCCCCTCGACCACTACCTTTTCATCGTGCATAATACGGAGGCGGGCGGCGGGGGCCTGGAACACCTGTACTCGACTACGCTGGGAGCGCGGCCGGGCACCTACGGCACCGAAACGGGCTACAAGAACTTTCTGCGGCTGGTGGCCCACGAGTATTTCCACCTCTGGAACGTGAAGCGCATCCGGCCCGTGGCGCTGGGGCCGTTCGACTACGACCACGAAAACTACACCCATATGCTGTGGGTGAGCGAGGGCCAGACCGAGTACATGGCCAACCAGCTAACCGAGCGGGCCGGCTTCTACACCGCCCAGCAGTACTACGACCACCTCGCCAGCCAGATGACGGCCGTAGAAAACCAGCCCGGCAACCGCCTGCAACCCGTAGCTATGGCCAGCTTCGACGCCTGGATTCGGGCCTACCGCCCCGACGAAAACTCTAAAAACTCGGAAATCAGCTACTACGACAAAGGCGAAATGGTGGGCTTGGTGCTGGACTTGATGCTGGTGCAAGCCACCAACGGCCAAAAGCACCTCGACGACGTATTTCGCCTGCTCTACACCAAATACTACCTGGGCCTCAAGCGCGGCTTCACCGACCAGGAGTACCAGGATGCCGTGGCCGAAGTGGCGGGCCAGCGCTTCGATGACTTCTTCCAGAACTGCGTGTATGGCACCCGCACCCTCGACTACGGCACTGCCCTAGGCTACGTGGGCCTGAGCGTCATCAACACTCCCACCGGCCCCAACGGGGCCCTCGGGGCCGCGGTGGCCAACCGCGCCGGGCACTACGTCGTCACGTCCGTGAAGCGCGACGGCACCGCCTGGACCGGCGGCCTCAGTGCCAACGACGAAATAATCCAGCTCAACGGCGCGGCCCCCACCGACGATGCCATCAAGCAGGCGCTTTTTGCCAGCGCCCCCGGTGCCGTGCTCAAGCTGCAAGTACGCCGCGGCGGCCAGCCCCGCGACCTGAGCCTGACCCTGCAAGCCGACGCCGACCGCACCTACCAGATTCAGCCCGCGCCGGGGGCCACCGAGCAGCAGCAGCGCCTACTGGCGAAGTGGCTGGGGCGGTAGAGAGAAGTTACTAGCTGACGTTACGCAGTGGGGGAAGTAGCGCTCAGCTTTAGCTTGGCGCATCGCCGCCTGCGGCGAAGCTCGCGTTGGTAGTCGTTGCACCAAGTGGCGCGGTCCCGGATTCGCCGCTCCGCGGCGATGCACCAAGCTAAAGCTGAGCGCTACTTCCCCCACTGCGTAACAGCAGTTAACAGGTGCCAGGCTGCGGCAGCGTACCGGCCGGTAACAGCCGTTTTGCGGGCGCTACTTAGCCTGTGCTCTGCCAACAGGATAACCCCCTGAGCTAGGCTACAGAACCCCGTTGGGGTTCACGCACCAGCGTAATAGCAGCCACTAACAGGCCCTGCGCAAAATGAGTGTTTGCTAGCCCCAGCGGGGCAGCCCGTCGGTGATAACAAGTCGCAAATGAATACTAAAGCCCCAACGGGGCGACTCTGCTTGGGTCGTTCTGCTGGGGCTTTGGTTTTAGTAAGCTAGGACTTACGCAAAAATCGTTGTCATTGCGAGCGAAGCGCGGCAATCGCACCAGAACGAGTCGTTCGGGTATCGTTCTGGTACAATTGCCGCGCTTCGCTCGCAATGACAACGATTTTTGCGTAAGTCCTATAAGCAACTGCTGTTACTGGTCTGCGAACCCCAACGGGGTTCCGTAGGCTAGCCCAGGATTGGCGAATCCTACCCTGGGTTGCAACAATGGTCATCGACCAAACCCCAACGGGGTTCCGTAGCTTCTCACCCGACGAGCTACGGAACCCCGTTGGGGTTCGGGAACCGCCTGCTACTGGAACCCAGGGTAGGCTTCGCCAACCCTGGGCTAGCCTATGGAACCCCGTTGGGGTTCGCAGACCGGCGTAACAGCAGTAAGCAATAAATCATTGCCAATTAGCCGCTCCGCTGGCGCTGATGAACGTCCATTATGCGTAATCCCTAAACCAGGCAAAACAACAATGTCACTACCGTGGAGAAGGCCAATGAGGTCTTTGCTATCGGTGGTGACATTGTTGTTTTGCCTGGTTATAGTGAGCTGTATCCTACCCCTAAACGGAATGTTGATAGTTGCACTCATTATGCGCTAGAAAAGCTTTTGAGAGCCAAAAGGCAATATAATTGGTGAGTTTTTGTTAAGATTTTATAACTTTTGTAGGAAAAGAGCTTTTGTGAGGTTTTCGGATAATCATTTGCTAAATTGTACTGAGATAGGTAAAACGTCAACCTATTAGCAATGTACGATGATGAATTATTACCAAATGAGAGTACTATTATTAGGTGATTATAAAGCGCGCTTTTTAAGCACATTTTGCTCTCATCTGACGCAGGCAGTTGGTAGTAAGCGTGGGCTGCGGCACTGGCTGCCTGTGTTGCTGCTGCTGCTGGCCGCCACCAGCGCCGCGCATGCCCAAACCGGGGCCTGGACCCCGGCCGGGGCCGACCTTGCCTACCCGCGCACCCTGCTCAAAACCCAGGCTCTGCCCACCGTGCAGGCGTCGCTGGCCGAGCCGGCCCGGCTGGCTATTTATGCCACGCTCTGGAATGACGGACAAGGCAGCCCCACCGGCGACAATACCTCGGCGAGTGGGCGGCGGGCGCGGGCTACGTGGGCCAAAAATGCGGCCTTCGTGGTGTTGGTCAACCGGCAGGGCAACGGGCTGGCGGCCCTCACGGCTCCGCAGCGGGCCGCCCTGGTGGCCAGCGTTCGGGCGCTGCTCGAAAGCATCAATACCAACGTGGAGGTGTTCATCAACCCCAGCGGCGGCCCCGACTATAACGAGTGGCAATGGCGCTCGAAAGAGCTAATCGATTACCTCGTGGCCTACGACCTGCTGCGCGGAGCCGGCGAAACGCCCGCCTCCCTGGCCGTCGGCCAGACTCGCTTGCAGGAGTTTGCGGGCAACCTCTACCAGCAGGCCATGACGCCGTACTCGATATATACCTACTATGGCTACATCAAAAACAACCACGCCCTGATGACCTCGGCCGCGCTGGGCATGGCCGCCGTGGTGCTCAACGACGCCACCAGCGCCGATGCTACCCGGCAGCCCGCCAAATGGGTGGGCGCGGGGCTCTACCAGATTGACAACATCCTGTGGCGCGATGCCCAGCGGCAGTCCGACTCGACGCAGGTGGCGGGCTATGCCGAGGGGCCGTACTACTTCAAGTACGGGATGCTCAACTGCCTGCCCTACTTCCGGGCCATGGGCAACTTCCTGCCCGATGGCCGCCTGCCCTACACTTTCGAGGGCAGCACGCGCAGCATCCGCAACCCGTATTACGACCCCAAGTACCAGCTGCTCTACGGCTGGCTCACGGCCCTGCTCCTGCCCGATGGCCGCATGCCCGCCCTGGCCGACTCCTACGTGGACATGGCCATGCCCGAGCTGGCCCTCACCGGCAACCCACAGTACACCAAAACGATGGCCGCCAGCAGGCTCACCGGCACCGGCATGAACTCGGCCCTGGCCCAGCTGCGCGACCTCACGGTGGACATGCGCGCCGCCTGGCTGGCCGCCGCCGTAGCGCCCACCGCCCAAAGCAACCCCACCCTCACGGCCCTGCCGGGGGCGGGTAGCCTCGTGTTCCGGTCGGGCAACGACTCACTGGCTACCTACCTGCACGTATATGGCCGGGGCGGCATTGCGCAGGCCAGCTCGGGCGGCCACAGCCAGGGCGATGCCGGCTCCTTCGTGCTCGAAGCGCAGGGCCAGCTGCTGGCCCTCGACCCCGGCTACCTTAGCTACGGCCGCCGCGCCGAGGTAGGCCAGGCCACCAACCACAACCTAGTGCTCGTGGACGGGGCCGGCCCCGCCATCGGCTCGCCGGGGACGCCCAGCCCGGCCCAGGCCGCCATTCAGAACACCTTTACTACGCCGCAGCTCACGTATGGCGAGGCCACCACTGCCTACCGCAACGCCAGCATCACGCGCAAAACCCTATTTGTGCGCAACAGCTACTTCCTGGTGGCCGATGCCCTGACGGCTGCCGCCGCGCACGCTTACACCTGGCAGCTGCACGGCTACGGCCTCGACGGCGGCACGGCCACCACAGGCATCTTCGCCGGTAGCCTGCCCGCCCACGAGGGCACCTGGGTGAAAAATGGGGTGGGGCTGCTGGCGCACGTCACGGCCACGGGCGGCACCGCCACCTACAGCACCGCCACCAACCCCCACGAAACCACCTACAACACGGCCGAAAACCACACCACTCTGCTGGTGCAGTCGGCCAGCACCCCGCAAACACAGTTTCTGGCCGCCCTTTACCCCTACACCACCCAGCGCCCCAGCGTAGCCACCACCAGCCAGCCCACCACGGCTGCCCTGGCCGCCACCAACGCTGGTTTTGTTGATATAGCCTTTGCCCAGGCCGAATCCATACTCACGGCCGATGCCAGCGGCCTGTTGCCTCAGCCCGTGAGCGCCGATGGCCTGCTCAACTTCTACTCGGCCCAGGCCAGCGGCGACTTCGCCCAGCTGTTCTGGCAGGCCGGCACGGTGCTGAAAGTGGGCGCGGCGTTCGTGGCCCAGTCGTCGAGCCGGGTTGACCTGAGCTGGCAGCGCACCAGCGCCCAGCGCTACGAGGGCTACGCCAGCCGCACCACCACGCTCACGCTGGCGCTACCCCAGGCCCCGGCCAGCGTGAGTGGCCCGGCCGTAGCCAGCTACGTCTATGATGCCGCCACCCAGCAGCTCCAGGTGGTGCTGCAAGCGGCCGGTAGCTTCGTGGTGCAAACTGCGCCAACCAGCGTAGCCGCCCTCAACGTAGCCCCGCTGCCGGTGTTGCTCACCAGCTTCACGGGGCAGCGCACCGGCCCCAGCGTATTGCTGCGCTGGCACACGGCCTCGGAGCAGCAAAACCAGGGCTTCGAGGTGCAGCGCCGGGCCGATGCCAGCCCTGGCTTCGCTACCATCGGCTTCGTGGCGGGCCAGGGCACTACCCTGCTACCCACCGACTACACCTGGCGCGATACTCAGCCGCTGGCGGCCATTTCCTACTACCGCCTGCGCCAACTCGACCAGGATGGCAAGGCGCTCTACACGCCGGTAGCCGTGGTAAGCAGCGATGCCGCCACTGCCACCACGCTGCTGCCCATAGCGCCGCAGCCCGCCCACGACGAGCTACGCATGCAGCTAACCGGCCCCGAGCAAAACGTAACCCTGCGCCTACTCGACAACCTGGGCCGGGTGGTGCGGCAAGTAACTGCCCGCCAGCAGGCGCAAGTGTCGCTAAGCGGGCTGGTGCCGGGGCTCTACTACTTGGTAGGTATCGGGGAGGATGGTAAGCGGCTGAGCGGGGGGCAAAAGGTGGTGGTGGAGTAAACACAGAGCAGCCCCGGCCGGGAGGCTTGTCCTTACCCAAATTTCGAAAAGCGTCGGCCAGCAGGTCGGCGCTTTTTTTGGCGTTACCAGTCAGCTAGTTGTGCCGCCAGCTGGACGCCTTCTACGAGCAGACGCAAGCTGCGGCGTCCGCGCCAGAGCGTCTGCCAGCCCGGCGGGCCATCACCCGTGCGCCCCAAGTGCCCACCGAGCGCGGCCAGGGCCAGGCAGACCTCGCGTACCGTGCCCAGCGGGCGGCGAAGCTGAGCCCGTAGCACCCGTAATTCGGTTGGGGTCAGCCCAGCCGCTTCAGCCGGTAAGTCCGGCTCGAACCGGCTTTTCTCGCGCATGTCTACCAGGGCCAGCGCCACGACGCTTAGTACCGCCACGGCCGCAAATAGGCGGGCCGCCGTTTGCAACTGCAGCTTTTCCACGCCCATGCCCGTCTTCAGGGCCTTGTGGAAGTCTTCGATAAGCCAGCGGCTGGCATACTGGCGGGCGCAGGCCAGCGCCTGGGCGAAGTCGCGCACCGGCTGGTCGCAGAGCAGCAGCCATTCCAGCCCGGGAGCCGCCCCCGCTGCCACTTCTTCCCACACCCGCACCACGCTGCAGGGCACCGGGGTGCCCTTGCCCGTAGCGCCGCCCGGCCGTTGCGGGGCCCGCAGGGCCAGCCCCGCACAAGCGTTCACCTGCAAGACCACCTCGCGCGCCGCCTGACCCGGCCGCCCACGCAGGGCCAGCGCAAACTGCCCGGCTGCCGGCTGGGCTCGCGCTACCTCGAAGAGGCGGCCCGCTGCCGTTTTTTCGGGTCCCGTGACCAGGGCCCGGTCCTGGGCAGCGCGCACCACGAAGCCCAGGCCTTGCGCTTGGCACTGCTGCAAGTGCTCGTAGATGTCGGCCCCGCGGTCAGCTGAGGTGGTCTAGCAGAAACGGACAGAGAGAAGTCTTAACTTTCCCTGTCTATGACCGAAAAGAAACCAGTTGACGGCCAGCCCGTCACCCGCAAGAAATATACGCCCGCTTTTAAAGCCGAGTGTGTGCGCCAAGTGGCAGCTGGTGCCCGCCAAAGCGACGTAGCCCGTGCCCAAGGTATCTCCCCCGCCCTGCTTGGTCGTTGGCAGCGTGTGGCGTTGGAGCAGGCCGTGCCCAGCAGCGCCGAGCGCGAAGAAATTAAGCGCCTGCGCGCCGAGTTGAAGCGCGTAGAAATCGAGCGCGACAGTTTAAAAAAAGCGGTGACCATCTTTTCACAGCCGCAGTCGTGAGCAAATACCTGTTTATCAGTGCCCAGGCAGGTACTTGGACGATTGCCGACCTGTGCCGGGTACTGGGGGTGAGCCGCAGCGGCTACTACCAGTGGCGGGCGGCCCCAGCGCCGCCAGTTCCCAGCTGGCAGCCCGCCGCTCAGCAGGCCTTTACCCGCCATGCCCGCCGCTACGGCACCCGCCGCTTGCGGGCCGAACTGCGGGCCGAGGGCTACCAGGTGGGCCGCTACGCCCTGCGCAGCTGGCTCAGGGCCAGTGGCCAACGGGCGCTGAGTACCCGCCCGCAACGCCCGCGCACCACCCAGGCCGACCCGGCTGCCGTGGTGGCTGAGAACCGGCTGCTGGGCCAGCCCGCGCCCACGCGCCTCAACCAGGTCTGGGTCGGGGACATCACCTACCTGCCGCTGCTAGGTGGGCGCTGGTGCTACCTG